>NZ_AEJF01000175.1 GCF_001028175.1 Caballeronia mineralivorans PML1(12) | reverse complement strand
GCGCGAGCGCCGGCATGAGGCCGGGCACGGCGATCAGTGCCGCGAACAGCCGCCGCCTGCGTGGCCGCGCTTCGCGCAATGTAACTGGTTTGGAAAACTGTCGTGGCGGCATGTTTGAGTGCTGTTCAATCGCGTCACGCTCGGCGCTCGACGAGAGCGCCCGGGCACAGCCACCGGAACTCGCGCCACCGGAGTTGTCGGTTCGCTGCGAACGAAAATGAATCGATCGATGGATGATACGGGCGGCTGTCGTGCCCTTTGGAAGCCAACGATGCCGTTGTGGCCTGCCAAAGGCTTCGCGCCGGGCGCAAACGGAATGCTTAAAAAAGTCGTGGGGTATTATATGGCAAGACGTTTCACCCCTCGAGTTTATGACGCCCAATCCCCCGGATTTTCGCCTTACCCAGCTTCATGACTGGCTGCAAACGTTGGCTGAGCGGTATCGGCTGGATCTTTCCACGCTTGCCCCCGCTTCGGCCGACGCCAGTTTCCGGCGATATTTCCGGCTGGCCGCCGACAGCGATCTTGGCAAGACGCTGATCGCAGTCGACGCCCCGCCGCCCGAGAAGTGCCGCGAGTTCGTGCAGGTGGCCGGGTTGCTGCGTGATGCCGGCGTGCATGTGCCGCAGATTCTGGAAACGGATTTCGATGCCGGCTTCATGCTGGTGACGGATCTTGGCACGACCACGTATCTTTCCGTCCTCGATGAAAAGAACGCCCGGCCGTTGATGCGCTCGGCTATTGATACGTTGATCAAGTTTCAGGTCACGTCGCGCGAAGGCGTGCTGCCTTTGTTCGATGAAGCATTCCTGCGCCGCGAAATGGAACTGATGCCCGAGTGGTTCGTGGCGCGGCATTTGAGTCATACGCTGGACGCTGCCGAACGTAAGGTGCTGGATGACACGTTTTCGGTCCTCGCTCAAAGCGCGTTGGCTCAGCCTCAAGTCTTCATGCTGCGCGATTTCATGCCGCGCAACCTGATGGTCAGCGAGCCGAATCCCGGTGTACTCGATTTTCAGGATGCGGTGTACGGACCGTTGACGTACGACATCGCTTCGTTGCTGCGGGATGCGTTCATCAGTTGGGAAGAAGCGTTCGAACTCGATTGCTTCGTCTACTACTGGGAAGGCGCCCGCAAGGCCGGATTGCCCGTGGATGCCGACTTCGGCGAGTTTTACCGACAGATCGAGTGGATGGGATTGCAGCGTCACATCAAGGTGCTCGGGCTGTTTGCGCGGATTTATCACCGCGATGGCAAGCCGGTCTATCTCGCTGATCTGCCACGGTTTATTGGCTATGCGCGTAAGGTCTCCGAGCGATATCGGCCGTTGCGGCCTTTTGCGCGCTTGCTCGATACGCTGGAAGGGCGCGCGGTGGACGTGGGTTATACGTTTTGAGCGCCTTGAACACAGCGATGATCTTCGCCGCCGGGCGCGGCGAGCGCATGCGTCCGCTGACGGATTCATGCCCGAAGCCTTTGCTTAAAGTTGGCGGGAAACCGCTGATCGTCTGGCAAATTGAACGACTGGCTGCCGCGGGTTTCAAGACGATTGTCATTAATCACGCGTGGCTTGGACAGATGTTTCAATCCAAGCTCGGCGATGGCTCGCGCTGGCGCGTTCAATTGCGCTATTCGGCCGAGACTCATGCGCTGGAAACGGCTGGTGGTATTGCGCAGGCGTTGCCGCTGCTCGAAGAGCATGGCGAAGCCACCGTTTTCGCAGCGGTGAGCGGCGACGTGTTCTGCGAATTCGACTACGCACGGCTGCACGAGCGCGCCGCGAAGATGGCGCTGCAAGACGAACCCGCGATGCATCTGGTCATGGTGCCGAATCCGCCGTTTCATTCCATCGGCGATTTCGCGCTCGATCAGCAAGGCATGCTTTCCCTCGACGACTCGCCACGTTTTACCTTCGGCAATATCGGCTTATACGATACGCGCATGTTCCGCGATCTCGCCCCCGCCACGCGGCGCGCGCTGACGCCGTATTACCGCGAGACGATTGCGGCCGGGCGTGCTACGGGCGAGTTGTTTGAAGGGCGATGGGAGAATGTTGGAACGCCGAAGCAGTTGGAAGAGCTGGATCAAGTGCTGCGGGGCAAGTGAGAACGCATTAATCCGATGCGAAATCCGTATCCGGAATAATCATTCTCGCAATCTGGCTGCTCGCGGCCGTTCGGCCCGATCCGGGAGCGCCAGCTCCCGGTCGGCCAAGGTAGCGAAGCGCTGATGGACACGACTACCGAAACCCCTGATGTCGTTCGCACTCGCCGCCCCAGTGCGCAGAATCGCTCCATCAAACAGGGCCGGGATCCTACCCAACTGATGAGCGCAATGGGCCTTTCGACTAGCGCGCATGGACCGCCGCTGCGACTCCACCCTTACTGCGCCGCGCGGGGGCCTTTGTTGCCGACTTGTCCACCGCCGTCGGCTTTTTAGCCTTTGCTGTCTGCTTCTTGCCTGCCGCCGTCTTGACGCTCGTGGTGCCAGCACTGCGTTTAACAGGCGCTGCCAATACGCGCATCTCGATACGCATGTTCGCCGCCGCCGCCATATTTACCAATGCGTCAAGCGCGAACAGATTGATCTTGCCGCGCATAAGGTCGGACACGCGCGGCTGGGTGACGCCGAAACGCTTTGCGGCCTGTGCCTGGCTCATTTCAGTACGAACGATATGGTCCTTGATCGCCATCATCAATACCGACCGAAGCTTCATGTTTTCGGCTTGTTCCGGCGTGTCCTCTATGGCGTCCCACACGCTCAAGAATGTTTGGTTACTCATCGCTTCACCTCTTTCAATTCACGGTAGCGCTTGGTGGCTAAATCGAGATCTGCCTTGCTGGTCCTCTGAGTCTTTTTCTGGAAACAATGAAGCACATAAACCGCATCGGCTAACTTCGCCAAGTAAACAATCCGGAACGCGCCACTTGTGTCCCGAATCCGAATCTCCCGCACCCCTTGGCCGACCGTGTTCATTGGCTTCCAGTCGTCGGGTTCCCGTCCGCGCTGAACTTGATCGAGTTGATGGCCGGCGTCACGCCGTGCCAACAGTGGAAACTCGCGTAAGTCATCCAAGGAGCTTCCGCAGAACTTTATTGGTTTTGCATCGATGATGATGTGAATTATACAAATTTTTGTATAACCAGGCAACCGGTGCAGGTCACACTGATAAACGCAGCCTATGACGCACCTCATTCTTCCAGATAGCGCTCGATTTGCTCGATCCGCGCGCCCGCCAGCCAACCGCTGGTCAAATGGTAAAATCCGCTTCTCCTTTCGTCTCACTGCGCGGCTGCCACCATGTCCGATACCTCCTCCGAAACCCTTTTCGCCCTCACCGCGCTTTCGCCGCTCGATGGCCGCTACGCCGCCAAAACCGAAGCGCTGCGCGAGTGGCTATCGGAATACGCGTTCATGAAACATCGCGTGAAGGTCGAGATTCATTGGCTCATCGCCCTGTCGCAAGCCGGTTTCGACGAAGTCCCGACATTCTCCGCTGCGTCCGAAGCGTTCCTCCTGCAACTGGCCGAACGCTTCACCGCTCACGACGCCGCGCGCATCAAGGACATCGAAAAGGTCACGAACCACGACGTCAAAGCGGTCGAATACTGGCTCAAGGAATCCGTCAAAGGCCAGCCGGAACTCGAACGCGCCAGCGAATTCATCCACTTTGCGTGCACGTCGGAAGATATCAACAACACCTCGCACGGCATGATGCTCGCCGGCGCACGCGAACACGTGCTGCTCCCGGCGCTGCGCTCGGTCCACGAACGCCTCGTCAAGCTCGCACACGCGCACGCCGCCCAACCCATGCTCTCGCGCACGCACGGCCAGCCCGCCAGCCCGACCACGCTCGGCAAGGAACTGGCGAACGTGGCGGCGCGGTTGAAGCGCGCTATTGAACGGATCGCGGAAGTGCCGCTGCTCGGCAAGATGAATGGCGCCGTGGGTAACTTCAACGCGCATCTGTCGGCGTATCCGGAATTCGATTGGGAAACTTTCTCGAAAACAGTCGTGGAAGAGCGGCTGAATCTCACGTTCAATCCGTACACCATCCAGATTGAACCGCACGATTACATGGCAGAGCTCTTCGATGCCATCGCGCGTGCCAACACGATCCTGCTCGATCTGGATCGCGATGTGTGGGGTTATATCTCCGTCGGTTACTTCAAGCAGCGCACGAAGGCGGGCGAGATCGGGTCATCGACTATGCCGCATAAGGTCAATCCCATCGACTTTGAAAACTCGGAAGGCAATCTCGGGCTGGCGAATGCAACGCTGCGCCATCTCGCCGATAAACTCCCCATCTCGCGCTGGCAACGAGACCTGACGGATTCCACCGTGCTGCGCAATATCGGCGTGGCGTTTGGTTATTCGCTGCTGTCGTACGATTCGCTGATTCGCGGACTCGATAAGCTCGAAGTGAATGCGGCGCGGTTGAATGAAGATCTGGATAATTGCTGGGAAGTGCTTGCCGAACCGATTCAAACCGTCATGCGCCGGTATGGCGTCGAAAACCCGTACGAGCAGTTAAAGGAATTGACGCGCGGCAAAGGCATCACGCGCGAAGGCTTGCAGACTTTTATCAATGGACTCGCCATTCCGGACGACGCCAAACAACTCCTCCTGGCCATGACGCCGGGATCGTATGTGGGTAAAGCGGTAGAACTGGCGCAGCGGATTCAATAATCCATGCGCAGCACGAGGCGCTAAGCGCAACACAAAGGCCGTTCGGGACTAAATTCACGAACGGCCTTTGTGATTGTTGCCAGTGAAGACGTTGAGTCGCTCAACGCATGTCGATTCGTATAACCGGCTCAATCAGCAATTCGACATTCGCGCTCGAATGCTCGTACACGTTATACGTGACATCGCCTACTTGCGTGGTGCCGTGCTGCTCCCACTGGCCATCCGCCACGCCAGCAATATGCGTGTTCGACAAGTCCATCGTATCGCCGTCCGAACCCGTCACCATCATCTGCTGCTTGCCGTCCTTCTGGAACAGGTCGGCTTCGCCCAGGTTCAGCACGTCGATCAATGACAGCTTCACGTTGTTCGCATTACCAGCGTCGCCGGTGCCGGTGATCACCGGTTTGGTGCTGTTTGCCGTGCCACCGTTTGCCGCCGCGCCTACAGACGAAATGACGGCCTGAATGGGATTTTTAGTTTGGAGCGCCATGTCTTGAACCTTGTTGCTGAGAGATCAAAGGGGCGTAAAGCTGAGCTGTGCGGATAAGCATCAAACAGCCAAACCCCGGTTAACGAATCGGATAAATGCAATGACGGCAAGTTTCCAACACGCGATTTGCGAGTCTGACTATCGAGCGTGAGCGCGCATACAGGAAAGATCCGAAAAGAGCCGAGCGACGCGGCAAAATTGTGCGATTGGATAAAAAACCTCATCGGCGACCATCTCGATAAGGCCAACGAACAACAGCTATTTCAAGACAATTTTTGAGGGATCGACGATATACAACGGCACGGAACCGGTCCAGCAGAACGCTGAAACGGTCTGCGCAGAATGCTGAAGTGGTTTATTTACCAATTTGCATTGCGAAATAATTTCACTGGTCTTTGCACGCCTGTGACTTACACCGGTTGACATGGAGGGATCAAGGCACTCAGTTCTTGAGGCTGTGCTGGTTTCGCCGCCCTTGGTCGCCGTTTCTCAACCGGTCGCCGTACGCTCAGGAAAACGCACGCGAAAAAAAACCGTTACAGGATCACTCCCGTAACGGCTTTGTGTTTCTCGCCAACTAACGCGATTAACGTGCTTTCACTTCCTGCAACACTTTGTCCACAATCTCCTCCGGCGACAACGCGATATCCACTTCAATCGCTTCATCCGGACCGGGCGGCTCCAGCGTATCCAACTGGCTTTGCAGCAGCGCGGGATCGAAGAAATGGCCTTTGCGCGTCTTGATCCGCTCCCTCAACAATTCCGGCGTTCCCTTTAAATAGACAAAGGTCACGTCCTTGTCGCCATCGCGCAGAATGTCGCGATACACACGTTTCAGCGCCGAGCACGCGTACACATGCACCGTGCCACTCGCCTGCTTTTCCACAATCGACGCACGGATCGCGTTCAGCCACGGCCACCTGTCTTCGTCGGTCAACGGAATGCCATTGTGCATCTTCTCCTTGTTCGCCTGACTGTGGAAACTGTCGGCATCGGCGAAATCGCAATGCAGCCGCTCGGCCAGCATTTCACCTATCGTGGTCTTGCCACAACCCGATACACCCATCGCAATTAATATCATCGAAATCTCCTTACACGACCGTCGCAAGCGCGAAAGTCAAACCTAAACCCATCACCGAAATTATCGTTTCGCACAACGACCAGGTCTTGAACGTCTGCCCCACGGTCATCCCGAAATACTCCTTGATCAGCCAGAAACCGCCGTCGTTCACGTGCGAGAAGATCAGCGAACCGGAGCCGGTTGCTAACACCAGAAGCTCGGGACTCACGCTACTACCGGCCGCTGCTGCGATCGGCGCGACGATCCCGCACGCGGTGGTCATGGCCACGGTCGCCGAACCGGTCGCGAGGCGAATGAGCGCGGCCACGAACCAGCCGAGTAGCAACGGCGATAAATGCGCAGCCGATGCCGTGTTCACCAATTCCTGCGAAATACCGCTCTCACGCAGCACGTTGCCGAAGCCGCCGCCCGCGCCCACGATCAGCGTGATCCCCGCGATAGGCGCGAGGCATTCGCCGCAGAACTTCTGGATCTGCGCACGATCGAAACCACGCGATGCCCCGAAACTCCAGAAGCTGAACAACACCGCGGTCAGCAACGCCACGTCCGAGTTGCCAACAAAGTGCAACAAGTTATTGGCAAGCGATTTCGGCGCGGTGAACAGATCGGCCCAACTGCCGATCAGCATCAGGATCACCGGCAGCAGGATGCTGAACAGCGTGATCCCGAAGCCCGGCAACTCGCGTGTCGGACCTTCCTTATGCGATTCAGTGAATTGCGCCGCCAGCGGATTGTTCTCCGGCAACTTGATGTATTTGTGGATCAGCAACGCGAACAGCGGACCGGCAACAATGGCTGTCGGCACGCCCACGATCAACCCGTACATGATCGTGCGGCCGATGTCCGCGTGATACGCCTGCACAGCGAGCAGCGCGGCCGGGTGCGGCGGAATCAATCCGTGCACGACCGAGAGTCCGGCCACCATTGGCAAGCCGATCAGCAGCAGCGACTTCTTAGTGCGTTTCGCGACGTTGAACGCAATCGGAATCAGCAGCACGAAACCGACTTCAAAAAACACCGGCAAGCCAACGATGATCGCAACGAACATCATGGCCCAGTGAATGTGTTTCTCGCCAAACCAGGCTATCAGCGTATTCGCAATGCGTTCCGCCCCGCCCGATTCGGCCATCATCTTGCCGAGCATGGTGCCCAGCCCGACCACGATCGCTATATGACCGAGCGTGTTGCCGTTGCCGGTTTCGAACGCCTTGACGATCTTGTCCATCGGCATGCCGACGGCCAGCCCCAGCAGCAATGAAACGATGATCAGGACGAGAAACGGGTAAACCTTGTAGCGCGTGATCAGCAAGATCAGCAACGCAATGGCGATAACCGCGTACACCAGCAGCATGCTGCCGTGGACTGGGTCCATGAAGCGCCTCCCTTCAGTTGTTGACGTTTTTTTAGCCTGCGGGTGCGTTTGCCGTCGCTTGATATGTAATCAGTTGATTCAGGCGTCCGGCCAAGCGCACACGCAGCCGGCGAGTGATTGACACGGAATTTTACTTGCAGCGCCCGAAACCTGTGCAGCGAGTATTCCCTATTGTGAAAAAGCCTCTGCGTCGCGCTGGTCGGCGCGTCGCAGAGGCTTTTGTTTTTTGCTGTTTTGCTACGGTGCGGCTTATTGCTTGTGCGGCGCCAATTCGCTGGCCGCACGCGCAAGACGCGTCACTTCTGCCCAGTTTTGCGCGGCGAGCGCCGCTTTCGGCGTCAGCCACGAGCCACCGACACACACCACATTCGGCAGCGCCAGGAAATTCGGCGCGGTTTCGGCGGTGATGCCGCCCGTCGGGCAGAACTTCAGGCCGGGAAACGGGCCGTTGAGCGCTTGCAGCATCGACACACCGCCAGCTTGCTGCGCCGGGAAAAGCTTCACGATTTCATAGCCGAATTCCATCGCCTGGATGATGTCGGTCGGTGTCATCACGCCGGGCAGCAAGGGCAGACCCGCATCCAGCGACGCCTGGTGAATCTCCTTCGTCAAACCCGGCGATACGCCGAATTGCGCGCCCGCCTTCTTCGCCTGCGCACAATGTTCGGGTTTGGTGATCGTGCCCACACCCACGACAATATCGTCCGCAAGCTGGCTCGCCCGCTCGATAGCCGCAAGCCCCGCGGCCGTGCGCAGCGTGATCTCGAGCACCTTGACGCCGCCCGCATGCAGCGCACGCGAGACGTTTTCGCCTTGTTCGACCGAATCGAATGCGAGGACCGGAATCACCGGGCCCAGACGCACGATTTCACTTACCGTTTTCATTTGCTGCTCCTGTTTGTGTTGTCGTGGCTTTCGTAACGCTTAGCTGGCTTCGCCGACCATCGGACCGAATACCGACGCACCCAGTTCCGCCGGCATTGCCGCACTGCGGAACACGCCGAACAGCTCACGCCCGAATCCGACTTCATTACCCGCCTGATGCTTCGGCTGCTCGACCTCGCGCGCGGCCCACTGCTTCTCGTCCATCTCGACGTCGAGCACGCCCTTGTTCGCATCGATGACAATCGTGTCGCCCGTACGCACCTTGCCAATCGGCCCATGTAGCAATGCTTCCGGCGAAATGTGGATCACCGCGGGCACCTTGCCCGACGCGCCCGACATGCGCCCGTCTGTCACCAGCGCGACATGGAAGCCCTGATCCTGCAACACGCCAAGAAGCGGCGTCAACCGGTGCAACTCCGGCATGCCGTTCGCCCGCGCGCCCTGGAACCGCACGATCGCGACGAAATCGCGCTTGAGCTCGCCGTTATCGAAGGCTTCCTGCACTTCCTCTTGCGACTCAAACACGATAGCCGGCGCTTTCACATGCCGATGCTCTTGCGCCACCGCCGATATCTTGATCACGCCGCGGCCGAGTTTGCCTTGCATCAGGCGCAAACCGCCATCGGGTGCGAACGGTTCTTTGTGGCTGCGCAGGACTTTCGTGTCGTGGCTGGTGTGGGAACCGTCGACCCATTGGAGCTTTCCATCGATCAGTTTCGGTTCGCGGGTGTAGTGTTTCAGGCCCTCGCCGGCGACGGTTTTCACGTCTTCGTGCAGCAACCCCGCTTCCAGTAAATCGCGCACCAGATACGCAACGCCGCCCGCCGCGTGGAAATGGTTCACATCGGCCTTGCCGTTCGGATAGATGCGCGCGGTGAGCGGCACGGCTTGCGAGAGTTCATCGAAGTCGTTCCAGTCGATCACAATGCCCGCCGCCCGCGCAATCGCCACCAGATGCAGCGTGTGATTGGTGGACCCGCCCGTCGCGAGCAATGCAACGATGCCGTTCACGATCGCCTTTTCATCCACGACATGGCCGACCGGCGTGTAATGGCCGCGCTCCACGGTCAACGCAAGCACGCGCTTCGCGGCTTCGGCCGTGAGCGCATCTCTTAGCGGCGTGTGCGGATGGATGAACGCCGAACCGGGGAGATGCAGGCCCATTACTTCCATCAGCATCTGATTACTGTTTGCCGTGCCGTAGAAGGTGCACGTGCCGTGGCCGTGGTATGCGGCGGCTTCGGCTTCGAGCAGCGCGTCGCGGTCACACGCACCGGTGGCGAATTGCTGGCGGACCTTGGCTTTGTCGTCGTTGGTGAGGCCGCTTGTCATCGGGCCGGCCGGTACGAAAATGGTCGGCAGATGACCGAATTGCAACGCGCCAATCAGCAAGCCCGGCACGATCTTGTCGCATATGCCGAGACACAGCGCGGCATCGAACATGTTGTGCGTCAGCGCGACCGCCGTGCTCATGGCGATCACTTCGCGCGAAAACAGCGACAACTCCATGCCCGCGTTGCCTTGCGTGACACCGTCGCACATGGCCGGCACGCCGCCCGCGAATTGCGCAACGCCGCCCGCTTCGCGCGCGGCGTGCTTGATGATGTCGGGGTAATTCTTGAACGGCGCGTGGGCCGAGAGCATCTCGTTATAAGACGAAACGATGCCGATGTTCGGCTCGCGGACCGCCTTGATCGCGATTTTTTCCTGACCTTCCAGGCCGGCGAAACCGTGCGCAAGGTTCGCGCACGACAGCGCGCCGCGCGCAGGAAAATGACCCTGGGCGCCGTCGATGCGCGCCAGATAGGCCGCGCGCGTCGGCTTGCTGCGCTCGATCACGCGCTGGGTGACTTTTTTCAGATGCGAATGCGGGGAAACCATCGAAACTCCTTCGCCTCGGGTGGCGAGCGGGCGGTTGACGCCGGGGTTGAACGGTCGCGGGGAACGGGCGGTTTTGTTTTTGAGACGTTCCCGTGTCGCGAATAGAATTCTAGTAGAAAAACTACACGACTTCCATCTGGAAAACCCTTAGTTTCGCTAGATGTCTTATGTTACGGCTTGGGATAGGTATAAGTAATTTTTATCGAAGCGTTCCGGATGGCTATTATTCTTGTAGTTTTTGTACATTTTCGCCAATCGGCTATAGTCCACGCATTTCCAGCATAGGCGAGATTCCCGATGTTGCTGTCTCAAGTTGAAGCAATGCGCGAGCAGTTGCGCCCCTCCGAGCGCAAGCTGGCTGATTACGTCATCGAGGCGCCGCGCGAGGTGCTGGATCTCGCGATGACCGACTTCGCGGCGCGTGCCGGCGTGAGTCAGCCGACCATCGCGCGGTTTTGCCGGGCGCTGGGATTTTCGGGATTTCGCGAGTTCAAGATCCGGCTGGCGCAGAGCATTGCGTCCGATGTTCCCGCGCCGGCTGTATACCGCGATGTGCGCGCCGATGAACCCGCGGCCGGCGTGGCGGCGAAGGTATTGGACCGGACGATTGGTGCGCTGCTGCAGGTACGGAACAGCTTGTCGTCGGACAGCGTGGCCGCGGCGATTGCGTTGCTCGCCGATGCGCGGCGTATCGAGTTCTACGGTGCGGGCGGTTCGGGCATCGCAGCGCTCGATGTGCAGCACAAGTTCTTCAAGCTGGGCGTGCCGAGCGTGGCGTACTCGGACCCGCACACGTACACCACGTCAGCGGCGTTGCTGGGCGCGGGCGATGTGGTCGTAGCGATATCGAATACGGGACGCACACGCGACATCCTGGACGCCGTGAAATCGGCGCTGGACGGCGGGGCCAAGGTCATTGCAATCACGCACGGCAATTCGCCGCTGGCGCGCATGGCGAGCGTGGGTTTGTTTGCGAACGTAGATGAGGACACGGACATTTTTTCGCCGATGACATCGCGCGTATCGCATCTGGCGATAGGCGACATTCTGGCGGTGGGCGTAGCGCTGGCGCGCGGGCCGGAGTTTGCGGAAAGGCTGGCGGAGGCGAAGGACGTGCTGGACAGGCGTCGCGTGAAAAACTAGATCCACGCGGAACGCGACTGCCAATAAAAAAAGCGGATTCCTCCGAAGAAGAACCCGCTTTTCAATGAAACTTAAAACTAAAACATTTACATCAGCCTGCGAAGGCTAACCCGTTTGGAACCTCGACCCTTGCGGATCGAGGCGCCTCGCGGAACTAACTTACCACTCGTACGAAGTGCGGGAACGGCGGAGACGCATCCATCCCGCAGAACGCCACCGTTACCGATACGTGCAGCAACCAATCCGGCCACGCGTGCTTTAAGCTGCGAGGCTAGGTCTTAACCAGCGAAATGCTCCATGTCCAAGCCACCTATTCTGCTGGAGATCTGTGCCGGTTCTGTTACTTCGTGCCTGGCGGCGCAGGAAGGCGGCGCTGAGCGCGTCGAATTTTGCGACAACCTGCTGGAAGGCGGGACTACGCCGTCATACGGCGCCATCGCCTGTGCGCGAAACAAGTTGCGCATACAGTTGAACGTGATCATCCGCCCGCGCGGCGGCGACTTCCTGTACTCGGATCTCGAATTCGAAGTCATGGAGCGCGACATACTCGCCTGCCAAACGCTCGGCGTGGACGGCGTGGTGATCGGACTGCTCACCGCCGACGGCGATATCGACGTGCCGCGTACCCAACGTCTGGTTGAACTGGCCGCGCCTTTGCCGGTCACCTTCCACCGCGCGTTCGACGTAGCGCGCGATCCGTTCAGGGCGCTGGAAGACGTCATCGCCACGGGATGCAACCGCCTTCTCACCTCAGGCCAGGAAGCCAGTGCGCTGGAAGGCGCCGCACTGATTGGCAAACTGCGTGAAGCCGCCGGGGAGAGGCTCGTCGTCATGCCCGGCGCGGGCGTGCGGCTCAACAATATTGCGCAATTGATCGATGAAACCGGTTGCGTCGAATATCACACCTCTGGACGCGCGCCCTTTGCCAGCGGCATGCGCTATCGCAATGAACGCGTCAAGATGGGCGGTCCGGGGCAGGATGAATATGCGATTGTGGAGACTTCGGCTGAGCTGGTGAAACAGATCATCGCTCGAGCAAGTGAGTGAGTGAGAACTGGGATAGGCACCAGCACGATGACTGACCCGCGACACTCTCGCTCGCAGCACAGACCACACAGGACGGCAGATTGACATGAGAGACCGTCCAAAAACAAAACGCCGGCACTTTCGCCGGCGTTTCTTTTACTGCAACACGCTTGATGCTTAAAACGGCTTGATCACCACCAAAAGCGTCGCGCCAAGCAGCCCAAGCACCGGCAGCTCGTTAAACATTCGGTACCACTTATCAGAGCGTGTGTTCTCGCCGCGCTGAAAGCGGCGCAGAAGAACGCCGCAATAAGCGTGGTACAGAATGATCAGCGCCACAATGCCCAGCTTGGCGTGCATCCAGCCCTGTCCCTGCCCGATACCCACCACCAGCAGCAGCCACAGCCCACACGCGAGCGCCGGCACCGCAATGAACGTCATGAAGCGGAACAGCTTGCGCGCCATGATCAGCAAACGAGCCGTAGCTGCGAGCTCGGTTTCCATCGCGAGATTAACGAAGATGCGCGGCAAGTAGAACAAGCCCGCGAACCACGACGCGACCAATACAATATGCAGCGATTTGATCCAGAGCATTGGAATGGCGGTCTCGCTTATTGGCGTATTTCGCCGTGACCGAGCACGACGTATTTCAGCGATGTCAAACCGTCCAGGCCAACCGGTCCACGTGCATGGAGCTTGTCGTTCGAGATGCCGATTTCCGCTCCTAGCCCGAACTCGAAGCCATCGGCGAAACGCGTGGATGCATTGACCATCACGCTCGCCGAATCCACTTCGCGCAGGAACCGCATGGCGCGGTCGTGGTCTTCGGTGACGATGGCGTCGGTGTGATGCGAGCTGTAGGTGTTGATGTGATCGATAGCTTCGTCCAGATCGTCCACCAGCTTGATCGAGAGAATGGGCGCGAGATACTCCGTGCTCCAGTCCGCTTCGGTGGCGTCGATCAGCGGGCCGTCGAAGCGTGCTTCGTTCAACACGGCGCGACTGGCTGCATCCACGCGCAGCTCAACCTCTCTTTCCCGGAACGTATTCGCCAGCATGGGCAATGCCTCAGCCGCGATTGCGCGCGCCACGAGCAGTGTTTCCATCGTGTTGCAGGTACCGTACCGATGCGTTTTGGCGTTATCGCAGACGTTGAGCGCCTTCTTCAAATCTGCGCGGTCATCCACATACACATGGCAGATGCCGTCCAGGTGCTTGATCATGGGCACGCGTGCTTCGGCCATCAAGCGTGCGATCAGGCTCTTGCCGCCGCGCGGCACGATCACGTCGACGTACTCGGTCATGGTGATCAGCTTGCCCACCGCCGCGCGATCCGCCGTCGCGACGACTTGCACCGCGTCCTGCGGCAAGCCAGTCTCTTCAAGGGCCTCGCCGATCAGCCGCGCCAGCGCCGTATTGCATTCCAGCGCCTCGGACCCGCCACGCAGAATGGTGGCATTGCCCGACTTGAGGCACAAAGCAGCAGCATCGATAGTCACATTCGGCCGCGATTCATAAATGATCCCGATCACGCCAAGCGGCACGCGCATCTGGCCGACCTGAATGCCACTGGGCCGAAATTTCAACCCGCTGATTTCACCGATCGGATCCGGCAGCGCGGCGACTTGCCGCAAGCCTTCGACCATGGTGCCGAGCGCTTTCTCGGAAAGCGTCAGGCGATCGATAAACGCAGCGTCGTGGCCTTTGTCGCGAGCGCGGGCGAGATCTCGCGCGTTCGCTTCCTTCAGTGCGGCGCGTTCGCGTTCGATCGCGTCCGCTACGGCTCCGAGCGCGGCGTTCTTCGCCGCCGTCGATGCACGCGCCATCGCGCGCGAAGCCCGGCGCGCACGGCGGCCGAGTTCGGTCATGTATTCGTCGATGTCGTTCATCGTCATTCTCTTGGGTATTGGTCGACGCTTAGGTATTCGGCGGTCTTCTTCTCGGTACGCTAAAAGCGCGAAAAGACGGCGATTAGCCCGATTTTATGCTGATGTCAGGCTGGGCGCTTTGCCGTTGGCGCGGCTGGCACGCTGCGTTGCAGCGGACTACCCGACGACGCGACGGTCATTGCGAGTTCGAACATGCCGTCCCACGGATCAGGCGGCGGATCGCCCGGGTTCGCGCTGCCTCGCGGGCCAGTGCCGCCTGACAAGCCTTTGACTTGCCGATCCAGCTTCGCCGCCAGCGACAACGCTTTTTCCAGCGCCGCTTCGCTCACTCGCGTGAGCGCGGGCCCGATCAACCGTTCGCGTGGCCCCCAAACGCGGTTTTCGCGCAGCAGCGTGGCGAGCGGCTTACCGGCAGCCACGCCGCGTTTCATCCGCAGCAGCGTGCGTATTTCTTCCACGAGCGCCCAGATCACGAGCGTGCCGGCTTCGCCTTCGCCCTTCAGGCCGTCGAGCATGCGCGTCAGGCGGCCGACATCGCCGGTGAGCATGGCTTCGTTCAGCTTGAATACGTCGTAACGTGCGACGTTTAGCACAGCGTCGTGAATCTGTTCGAACGTGAGCACACCCGCCGGATACAGCAAACCCAGCTTCAGGATTTCCTGATGTGCGGCGAGCAGATTACCCTCCACCCGTTCCGCGATAAACACCAGTGCCCGCCGTCCGTCCTCGCCCGGCGCTACCCGCTGGTTTTGCAAGCTCAGGCGCTGGCCGATCCACATCGGCAACTGCCCGCGTTCAACCGGATCGATCTTCATCATCACGCCCGGACCGCTCAGCGCCGTGAACCACGCGGACTTCTGCGTGGCGGCGTCGAGCCGTGGCAAGGTGATGAGCGTGAGGGTGTCGGGGTTATCGGAGGCAGCGAGAGTTTTCAGTGCTTCACCGCCTTCCTTGCCGGGCTTGCCGGTGGGAATGCGCAACTCGACCAGTTGGCGATCGCCGAAGAGCGACATCGACTGGCTCGCGCCCAGCAGCGAACTCCAGTCGAAATAACGATCGACGACAAACACCGAGCGGTCCGTGAACCCCTGCGCCCGTGCGCTCGCGCGAATCTTGTCGCACGCTTCCTGCGCGAGCAGATGCTCGTCGCCGTAGACGACGTACAGGCCTTTCAGCCCTTTCGCGAGGTGCGCGTCGAGCGCGTCGAGCTTCAACTGCATGGCTTCGAGCGCCCGGCTTAAAGTGGCGGCACCGGCAACGGCGCACGCGGCGCGATGCCCGGCAAAGCTTCGCTCGGCGTCGGATGCAGCGAACGCACGACGGCAAGCCGGCGCGTCAACTGGTCCACAGCGTCGAACTGCATGTCACGGTACAGCGTCTGCGCTTCGATACCTTTCGCCAGCGTGAACTGGTCGCTATACGTGAGCGCCCGGTTCAGCGAAATCACGCTCGGCGGGATGAGCACCGTTCCGTCAGCGCCCGCCATCGAGTAATTCAGGTTGTAGTCAAGTTCGTATTCCTGCACGACGCCTTGTGCATTCAGACTCAAGGTCTTCATGCCGTTGCCACCGGTGAGCGTGAGGATAGCGTCGGGCTTTTCGGTTGCCTTGACGATCACGGTGTCGCTGCCGCCTTCCACCACACGCTGCAGTCGTCCGAGCATTTCCGGCGTGCCGCCCGCAATCGCCAGGCGCTTGAACGCGTAGTCCTGCTGACCACGCAACTGGAAACCGCACGCGGATAGCAACAACGCTCCGCACGCAAGCGCCAGGATCGAGCGCCGGCTGATCGTGCGCTTCGTCTTCGTATCGGTCGAACTTGGGCTGACAGCTTTCCTGCTCACAACGTCCTCCAGGATTTTCACCGCGCGCGATCTCCGGCTCATACGACCACGTTCACCAGTCGGCCCGGCACCACGACGACCTTCTTCGGCGCGCGCCCTTCCGAGAATTTCTCGAACATCTCGTGCGCAACCGCCGCCTTTTCGATGTCCTCGCGCGACGCATCCTTCGCCATGGTGAGCGCTCCGCGCACCTTGCCGTTGACCTGGAGCACGAGTTCAATTTCAGCCTGCTCGAGCGCGGCTTCGTCCACCTTCGGCCAGGCTGCGTCGAGCAAACTGCCATGCAGATCCGCGTAACCGAGTTCCTGCCACAGCTGGAACGTGATGTGCGGCACGACCGGATACAGGACACGTAGCAATACGCCGAAGGTTTCGTTAAGAACGGCCGGCGTTGCGTCTTTCGCGCTGTCCACGGCGTTCAGCATCTTCATGGCTGCCGAAACGACCGTGTTGTACTGCAAGCGGCCGTAGTCGAAATCGGCTTGCTTCAGGATGCTGTAGATCTCGCGGCGCAGCGTGCGGTCGGAATCGTTCAGCTTCGATGTATCGAGCTTTGCGTGTGTTTTAAGCACACCGGCACGACCATGCGCGAGTTGCCATACGCGACGCAAGAAGCGGCTCGCACCTTCGACGCCCGTGCCCGACCATTCGAGCGACTGCTCGGGGGGAGCCGCGAACATCACGAACAGACGAGCGGTATCCGCACCGTAGGCATCGATCAGCGATTGCGGATCCACGCCGTTGTTCTTCGACTTCGACATCTTCTCCACGCCGCCGATCACCACCGGCTGGCCGTCGGCGTTCAGCACCGCGCCGACCGGCCGGCCTTTGTCGTCATGCGAGACGGTTACGTCGGCGGGATTGATCCAGGTCTTCTTGCCCGCCGCGTCTTCGCGGAAGTAGGTTTCGTTCAGCACCATGCCCTGCGTGAGCAGGTTCTTCGCCGGTTCGCCGAACTTCACCAAGCCCAGATCGCGCATCACCTTGGTCCAGAAACGCGAGTACAGCAGGTGAAGAATCGCGTGCTCGATCCCGCCGATGTACTGATCCATCGGCATCCAGTAATCGGTGCGCTCGTCGACCATCGTCGTCGCGTCTGGCGCGGCGTAACGCGAGAAATACCAGGACGAATCGACGAACGTGTCCATGGTGTCCGTTTCACGCTTTGCCGGCGCGCCGCACTTCGGGCACGTGCAATTGACGAAGGCTTCGGATTTGGCGAGCGGGTTGCCCGTGCCGTCCGGCACGAGGTCTTCCGGCAACACGACCGGCAAATCCGCTTCCGGCACCGGCACGTCGCCGCACGTAGCACAGTGGATGATCGGAATCGGGGTGCCCCAATAGCGCTGGCGGGAAATGCCCCAGTCGCGCAGACGCCAGGTGACTTGCTTGTCGCCCAGATTCTTCGCTTTCAGGTCCGCGGCGATCGCATTGATCGCCTCTTCGAAGCCGAGGCCATCATACTTGCCGCTGTTGATCAGCGTGCCCGTGCCCTTTTCTGCGTACCACTCTTCCCACGCGTCGGTGCTGTAAGTCCTGCCTTGCATCGCGACCACTTGCTTGATCGGCAGCGCGTATTTCTTCGCGAACGCGAAGTCGCGTTCGTCGTGGGACGGCACGCCCATCACCGCGCCTTCGCCGTAGCTCATCAGCACGTAGTTGCCGACCCAGACTTCGACCTTCTCCTGCGTCAGCGGATGCGTGACGAAGAAGCCCGTGGGCATGCCCTTTTTTTCCATTGTCGCGACATCGGCTTCAGCCACACCGCCGCGTTTGCATTCTTCGATAAACGCCTGCAGGCCCGCGTTATCGCGAGCAAGACGCGTTGCCAGCGGATGCTCAGCGGCAACGGCGGCGAAGGTCACGCCCATGATGGTGTCGGCGCGCGTAGTGAACACGCGCAGCAGCTTGCTTTCGCCGTCGATCTCGTAGGGGAAACCGAAATTCACGCCAAAGCTCTTGCCGATCCAGTTCTGCTGCATCACCTTCACGCGCTCGGGCCAGCCGAGGCCGTCCAGGTCGCCGAGCAGTTGGTCCGCGTAATCCGTGATGCGCATGTAGTACATCGGGATCTCGCGCTTTTCCACCAGCGCGCCCGAGCGCCAGCCACGCCCGTCGATCACCTGCTCGTTGGCGAGCACGGTCTGGTCTTCCGGGTCCCAGTTCACCGTCCCGGTCTTCTTATAGACGATGCCCTTTTCCAGCATCTTCAGGAACAGCCACTGGTTCCATTTGTAGTACTCGGGTTTGCACGACGCAATTTCTCGCGACCAGTCGATAGCCAGCCCCATCGACTGCATCTGCTTCTTCATGTAGTCGATGTTGTCGTACGTCCACTTCGCCGGCGGCACGTTGTTCGCCATCGCGGCGTTTTCCGCGGGCATGCCGAACGCGTCCCAGCCCATGGGCATCAGCACGTTGTGGCCGTTCATGCGCAGGAAACGGTACATCACGTCGTTGATGGTGTAGTTGCGCACGTGGCCCATGTGCAGCTTGCCCGACGGGTACGGCAGCATGGACACGCAGTAGAACTTGGGCTTGTCGCTGGTTTCGGTCGACCGGTAGACATCTTTCGCGCGCCAGTCGCCTTGCGCTGCGGATTCGACGTCGGCGGGTACGTATTTATCTTGCATGGTGGTTTTTGGCTTTCTTCGGCTAGTGCGGGCGTTCAGCGTTCGCCGGACCTGGCGCTCATGATCGCGTATAGAGGTTTTGGGCCCGGTGGACGTGTCAGCCGGGCAAAACGCGATTATACCGGCTGTGACCGCGGGGCGACGCTGGGTGCCTTGAAGCGGCGGCGATTGCCACGCGGGGCCGCAGGCTTTTCTACCGCGCCGGCTTCACCTGATCCGTCACGAAGCCAATCTTGTCCAGCCCTGCGCTCTGCGCCGCGCCCATGACTTGCGCGATCACCTCGTAACGCGTCGCACGCGACGCCCTCAGGTGAATCTCCGGCGGTGCTGCACGCTTACCTTCAGCCGCGAACTGCGCACGCATCTGCTCGAGCGTAATCGGCTTGTCGTTCCAGTAGAGCTTGCCGGTATCGTCGATGGAAAGCGTGATGGTCTCCGGCGTCTCGCGCACGACTTGCGACGCCACCTTCGGCAAATCCAGCCGGATAGCATGCGTGAACAACGGCGCCGTGATGATGAAAATCACCAGCAACACCAGCATGACGTCGATCAACGGCGTCATGTTGATCTCCGCCATGGGAGCGCCGTTCGATTTCTTGTCCAGTCCGCCGAATGCCATGATGTGCTCGCCCGGTGCGTGGTATTGAAGGGTCGGTGCCTTAAACCACGCGGTCTTGAACCGGTGTGCTCTTGACGCGGCGCGGCGCCACGCCGCTCGTGTACGCGTGCAGGTCGTGCGCAAAGCCGTCGAGTTCTTCAGATATCTGCCGCACCAGCCGCCCCAGCACGTTGTACGCAAGCACTGCCGGGATCGCGACGACCAGTCCGAACGCCGTCATGATCAGCGCCTCGCCAACCGGACCCGCCACATTCTCGATCATCGCCTGCCCGCTCGCCGCGATGCTGCCCAGCGCGTGATAAATGCCCCACACGGTGCCGAGCAAACCGACGAACGGTGCCGTACTGCCCACCGACGCCAGCAAAACCTGCCCGAACTCAAGCCGCCTTTGCGATGCCAGCAACGCATGCCGCAGCGCGCGCAACACGCGCTCGCCGGGCTCCACATGCGCGATCAGCGCACCGGGCATTTCCGCCTCTGACGCCCGCCACGCGGCGATCGCAAGCGGCAGGTACACGCGCTCCTTATCGGCTTTGCGCAACTCCGCGATGCCCTCGGCGAGCGTCGGCGCCTGCCAGAACCGCTGCACGGCGCGCGGTCCCTGACGCTTCGCGCGCACCAGCACCCACGCCTTCACGATCAGAAAACACCAGCTCGCCACCGACATGGCCAGAAGCACGCCCGCGACGCCATGCGTGATGCCGTCGCTGCTTTGCAGATAATGGATGATGCCGGTTGTAGCCATCGGACAAAGACCTCGGGGTGAGCGGCTCAGCGCAAACCGAGCACGTCCTGCATGTCGAACAAACCGCGCTCGCGGCCCGCGAGAAAGTGGGCGGCGCGCAACGAGCCCTGTGCATAGGACAGCCGGTTGGCCGATTTGTGCGTGATCTCGATCCGCTCGCCGATGCCCGCGAACAACACCGTGTGATCGCCGACGATGTCACCGCCGCGAATTGCCGCAAACCCGATAGTCGACGGATCACGTTCGCCCGTGACACCTTCGCGGCCATACACGGCGCAATCCTTCAGTTCACGACCAAGCGCATGAGCGATGGTTTCACCCATTGCAAGCGCGGTGCCTGACGGCGCGTCGACCTTGTGCCGGTGATGTGCTTCGATGATTTCGATGTCGTAGCCTTCGGCGAAATGCCGCGCCGCGAACTCAAGCAGCTTGAGCGTTACATTCACGCCAACGCTCATGTTCGGTGCGAACACGATGCCGATTCGATCGCCGGCAGCGCGTAATTGGGCTTTCTGGTCATCGTCGAAACCCGTCGTGCCGATGACCATCTTCACGTTATGCCGCAACGCGGCTTCCAGATGCACGAGCGTGCCTTCGGGACGCGTGAAGTCGATCAGCACGTCGGCGTTGGCGAATACACGTTCGATATCGTCCGTCAGAATAACGCCCGTCTCTTGTCCGAGGAACGCGCCTGCGTCCTGGCCGAGCTGCGGCGATCCGGTTCTGCCGAGCGCGCCGGCCAGCGTGGCGTTGGGGTCCTTGAGAACGGTTTCAATCAGCATGCGGCCCATGCGGCCCGATGCGCCGGCAATGGCGATTTTCATGGCGTATCTCGCGTGAGTTGGGGCTATCAAGTCAGAAGCGTCGAAGCGATGCGGCCGACGCTTGGCGCGCGACCGCCCGAACACAGTGGAACCGGACGAAACCAGGCAAAACGAGCGGGACCAAGCCCGCCGCTTTGCTTAGTTGGTACTCGTCGACGGCACGGAGGTGCCTTGACCTGTCGTGTTCGCTGGGCTCGGCGACGTGCCTTGCGGACCGACGGCGCTGCTGTCCGGGACCGTCACCGTATCTGGACGACGCTGCAACTGGATCTGCGCGTTGCCTGTGGTGTTGTTGGCGTTCGGCAAGCCCGGGCTGCCCGGCACGTTCGGCATGGCCGACGAGCGGACCCGTCCGGTAGGCGCCTGCACAGCGGTGGTCGCGCGATTGGCGGCTTGCGCGGCTTGCTGGTTGGCGTCGCCGGCGAACGCATTCGCTGCACTCGATGCGTCTGGCTGGACACCCGGCGCACTCGCTGCCGCAGCGACCGCAGTACCGCTGGACGACGCGGCTGCCGCAGCAGCTGAGCTGGCCCCGCTCGCCGCAGCCGGAGCGACGGGGAGCTTACGGCCCTTGTCGCCATCGATTTCCGCCAGCAACTCTAGATTCGACGGCAAATTCTCGCCGCCCGACCAGCTCGCCACGCGATCGCCCGCGAACAGCACGACGAAGTCACGCTGCTGCACGACCGACGTAGAACCGCGCTTGAAGTAGAAGATGTAGTCCCAGCGATCCGCATGGAACATGTCCGCGAGCAACGGCGTGCCGAGCAGCGCCTTCACCTGGTCGCGCGACATGCCGACTTTCAACTGGCTCGCTGCTTCC
The DNA here is from genome assembly GCF_001028175.1 of Caballeronia mineralivorans PML1(12). Lineage (GTDB taxonomy): Bacteria > Pseudomonadota > Gammaproteobacteria > Burkholderiales > Burkholderiaceae > Caballeronia > Caballeronia mineralivorans. Next base: position 50,410 of record NZ_AEJF01000175.1, on the reverse strand, counting down.
TGCGAAACGAAATTCCCTTGCACGACCGTGATCCGGTACGGTGTGATGCGCTGCGCGATGCTCTGCGTAACGCTATCGTAAGTGGAACAACCGGCCAGGACGGTCATAGTCGCGGCGGCGATCAAGGATCCGCGCATACGACGGCTCTCCCGGCTATTCAATAAAGATTTTAGAAACATTTCACCCTTCATTTCACCCTTCGCCTGGCCCATCGCCCGTGGGGGCGCAAGAAGTTTCGGAGTCTTTCGGAGATCGCGCCATTTCGTTCGGATGGTGACCGGAACGGTAAAAACGCATTACTATGAGAACCTTGAATTGTACTCTAGGGATGCCTAGCGATGACCAATCCCGCCGATCTGAAAAATATCGGGCTGAAGGCGACCTTGCCCCGGCTCAAGATACTTGAGATTTTCCAGCATAGCCCTGTGCGTCACCTGACTGCAGAAGACGTGTATAGAAACCTGTTGCACGAAGAACTCGACATCGGTCTGGCGACCGTGTACCGCGTGCTCACGCAGTTCGAGCAAGCGGGCCTACTGTCACGCAGTAACTTCGAGTCGGGCAAAGCCGTGTTCGAACTCAACGAAGGGACCCACCACGACCATCTGGTGTGTCTTGACTGCGGCATGGTGGAAGAGTTTTTCGACGCCGAGATCGAAAGCCGTCAGCAGGATATTGCCAAGGAGCGTGGCTTCAAGCTGCACGAACACGCGCTCGCGCTGTATGGCACCTGCACGAAGGAGCACTGTCCCCACAGGAAGAACTGATTTCGACGGCCCGTTCATGCGCGTGACGTTGGCGCGCCAGGTGTGAAAAAGCCACCGGTTCTTGCAAACCGGCGGCTTTTTTTCAGCTTGATTTCACTGCGTTACTTGGCAGCTTTACTTCGCGGCTTTACTTCGCATTCGCCAGCGCCACGGCCGTATCCAGCATGCGGTTCGAGAAGCCCCACTCGTTGTCGTACCAGCTCGACACCTTCACCAGACGGCCCGAGACCTTCGTGAGCGTAGCGTCGAAGGTGGACGAAGCCGGGTTGTGGTTGAAGTCGATCGAGACCAGCGGTGCAGTGTTATAGCCCAGGATGCCCTTCAACGCGCCTTCCGATGCTTCCTTCATGATCGAATTCACTTCATCCACCGTCGTGTCGCGTGCAGCGATGAACGACAGGTCGACGATCGACACATTGATGGTCGGCACGCGAATCGCGTAACCATCCAGCTTGCCGTTCAGTTCCGGCAACACCAGACCCACCGCCGACGCAGCACCCGTCTTCGTCGGAATCTGGCTGTGCGTGGCCGAGCGCGCGCGGCGCAGATCTTCGTGATACACGTCCGTCAGCACCTGGTCGTTCGTGTAGGCGTGGATCGTAGTCATCAGACCGTTCACCAGGCCGATCTTGTCGTTGAGCGGCTTGACGAGCGGTGCCAGGCAGTTCGTCGTGCACGATGCATTCGAGATGACCGTATCCGACGCCTTCAGCACATGGTGATTCACGCCATAAACGATGGTCGCATCCACATCCTTACCGCCCGGCGCCGAGATGATGACCTTCTTCGCACCGCCCTTGATGTGCGCGCTGGCCTTTTCCTTCGTCGTGAAAAAGCCCGTGCATTCCATCACCACGTCGACGTTCAGCTCGCCCCAGGGCAATTCGGCCGGGTTGCGGTTCGCCAGCACGCGGATCCGGTCGCCGTTGACCACGAGGTAATCGCCGTCCACCGACACTTCGCCTGGGAACTTGCCGTGCGCCGTGTCGTACTGCGTCAGGTGTGCGTTCGTGTTGGCATCGCCAAGGTCGTTGATGGCAACGATCTCGATGTCGTGCTTCTTGCCGTTTTCATAGAAGGCGCGCAGCGTATTGCGGCCGATCCGGCCGTAGCCGTTGATTGCAACGCGAATCGTCATGGTCTATCTCCTGATGGCTGAAAAAAATTCCAGTTCGCCGCTGCCGGGTTCGCTTTTTACAAAGCGCCCGATCAGCCCGCGAGCGCAGCTTTTGCCGTCTCCACGACATGCTCGACGGTGAAGCCGAAATACTTGAAAAGCTCGCCGGCGGGTGCGGATTCGCCGAACGAATCGATGCCCACCACGCCGCCTTCGAGACCCACGTACTTACGCCAGAAATCGGTCACGCCGGCCTCGATCGCCACGCGCACGACGCCCTTGGGCAACACGCGGTCGCGATATTCCTGGTCTTGCAGATCGAACGCGTTCGTACAAGGCATGGAAACGATACGCGCGCCAATGCCTTCCTGCGCCAGTTTCTCGCCGGCTTTGAGCGCCAGTTCGACTTCCGAACCCGTCGCGATCAAGATGATCTTGCGTGCGGGAATGTCGTCGTTCCAGTCGCGCAGCACGTAGCCGCCCTTCGAAATGTTCGCGATCTGCACGTCGTTACGCGGCGAGAACAGCAGGTTCTGACGCGTGAAAATCAGCGCCGACGGCCCTTTGTGCTCAATAGCGTACGTCCATGCCACAGCGGTCTCGACGGTATCCGCCGGACGCCACACCTGTAAGTGCGGAATCAGCCGCAAGCTCGACGTTTGTTCCACCGACTGGTGCGTCGGGCCGTCTTCGCCGAGGCCGATCGAATCGTGCGTGAACACGAAGATGGACGGCGCCTTCATCAGTGCCGCCACGCGCAGTGCGTTGCGGCTGTAGTCCGAGAACGTCAGGAACGTGCCGCCGAACGGCCGATATCCGCCATGCAGCACGATGCCGTTGATGGCCGCGCTCATGCCGAATTCGCGCACGCCGTAGTTGATATGGTTGCCCCACTGGATCTGGTTCGTGCCTTCACCGGCGCGCACCGGCTTCGATGCCTTCCAGTTCGTCAAATTCGAACCCGTCAGGTCGGCGGAACCGCCGAGCAGTTCAGGCAGCGCGGCGGCAAGGCCGTCGAGCGTTTGCTGCGACGCCTTGCGCGTGGCAATGGTTTCGCCCTTCTGATTCGCCGCCTCGATAATGTCCTTCGCGTCCTGCGCCCACTTCGCCGGCAGTTCGCCGTTCATCCGGCGCACGAATTCAGCGGCTTCGGCCGAATACTTCACACGGTATGCATCGAATTGCTTGTTCCACTCCGCTTCCGCGCGCGCGCCCTCTTCCTTCGCGTCCCACGCGGCATAGACTTCCTGCGGAATCACGAACGGTTCCCAAGTCCAGCCCATACCGGCACGGGCATCGGCAATTTCTTTGGCGCCGAGCGGCGCGCCGTGCGAATCGTGGCTGCCTTGCTTCGTCGGCGCACCCTTGCCGATGGTCGTACGGCAGCAGATCAGCGTGGGCTTGTCCGAGGTTTTCGCCTGTGCGATTGCCGCGTCCACAGCCTCCACGTTGTGGCCGTCCACCGCGCGGATGACGTTCCAGCCGTAGGCTTCGAAACGCTTCGGGGTGTCGTCGTGGAACCAGTGCTCAACGTGACCGTCGATGGAGATGCCATTGTCGTCGTACAGCGCGATCAGCTTGTTCAGCTTGAGCGTACCGGCGAACGAACAGGCTTCGTGCGAGATGCCTTCCATCATGCAGCCGTCGCCGAGGAACACGTACGTATGGTGGTCGACGATCTTCGCGCCGTCCTTGTTGAACTCCGCCGCCAGCAGCGCTTCGGCGAGCGCCATGCCGACTGCGTTCGCGAGACCTTGGCCGAGCGGACCGGTCGTCGTTTCCACGCCCGGCGTGATGCCGTATTCCGGATGTCCCGGCGTCTTCGAATGCAGTTGGCGGAAGCTCTTCAGTTCGTTGATCGGCAGGTCATAGCCGGTCAGGTGCAGCAGCGAATACAGCAGCATGGAGCCATGGCCGTTTGACAACACAAAACGATCGCGGTCGGCCCAGTGCGGATTGCCCGGGTTGTGCTTCAGGTGACGCGACCAGAGCGCGACACCGATTTCCGCCATGCCCATTGGCATGCCCGGATGGCCGGAGTTGGCTTGTTGAACGGCGTCCATTGCCAGCGCACGGATTGCGTTGGCCATCAGGGTGCTCTGGCTGGAAGTCGGGGTCGTCATGTCGAGTCCGGTAGGTCCTGAAAAGATCCTGGGATGATTCTGGGCGACGCACCGGGGCGAACGATGAAACCACGTTTTCAGCACCCGGAGCGACGAGAAACGAAGAGGATCGGAAGGCGATTATTCTAACAGACGACTTTGGGGCACTGGCGCGCCCATGGCGGGGAACCGGGCGGCGGCAGGCGGTGCCCGGGAGGATCGCTCAGGCGGCAAGGGGAAATCGTAGCGAACCCTTTGTGCGGGCACGCTCCCTGCACGGATACCTCCGCTCGTGCGACCTGACGGCGCGGCCAAAAAACCGCCCGCCCCTTATGCCAAAGGGCGCCATGGCACAATGCACCCATCAGCCGAGCTCGAGGAGAAGCCCTTATGACCGACCCCCGCCCCGCCGATGTGCCGTGGCTTACCCCGTACCTGACTGTTCGCGATGCCCGTGTCAGCACCGGCTTCTACGAACAGGCGCTAGGTTTTGCGGTGCGTGACAGCGTCAACGACGACGGCGCCGTGATCCATGTGGAAATGACGTATCGCGGACAGTTGATCCTGATGTTTGCGCCGGAAGGCGCATACGGCTCGCACGCGAAGACACCGAAAAGCACCGGCTTGATGGCGCCGCAGTCGTTTTATCTATACGTCGACGATGTAGACGCCGCATTCGCGCGCGCGGTCGCGGTTGGCGCAAAGCCGCTGATCGAGCCGCAAGACCAGTACTGGGGCGATCGATTTGCGCAGTTCGAAGACCCGGATGGGTATCGCTGGGCAATCGCCCGGCATTTGAACTAGGCTGGGCGCCGTCGCGTTTCACATCGATTCGATTGATCAACGCTCAAACACCGATCCACTTCCCTGCCCGCGCGCTTCACGGTGTCCGGGCGAGTTACTTCATGCCACGCTTTTTCGTTGCCGGTCCGCTCGTCGCGGGCGAAATCATGCCCTTGCCGGACGATGTCGTCCGTCATATCCACGTCCTGCGCCTGCAAACCGACGATACTGTCCACCTCTTCAATGGCCTGGGCGGTGAATATCGCGGGCGTCTGGTCGAGATCGGCAAGCGCGCAGCGACCGTGCAACTCGATCAATTCACCGACAGCGAGGCAGAGCCGCCGTATCGCGTGACGCTCGCGCAGGGTGTGGCGGGCGGCGACAAGATGGATTGGCTGATCGAGAAGGCGGTGGAACTGGGCGTATCGTCCGTCGTTCCGCTCACCGCCGAGCGCGGCGTGGTGCGGCTGTCGGGAGACCGCGCGTCGCGTCGGCAAGTGCATTGGCAGGCCCTGGTGCGGGCCGCGTGCGAGCAATGCGGAAGAAATCGGGTGCCGGACGTAGCGGCGCCTCAGGATCTGGATAAATGGCTGGACAGCCTGCCGCCCGCTCAGGACGGCGAGTTGCGGCTGTTGCTGTCGCCGCGGGCGCAGCTTGGTTTCGCGTCCCTGCCGGCGAGCGCACCCGCTGCGCCGGTGACAGTCGTGATTGGCCCGGAAGCCGGATTTTCGCCGGCAGAGGAAGCATCAATAGTCGATGCCGGTTTTGTCACGCTCGGCCTGGGACCGCGAGTCTTGCGCACCGAAACGGCTGGCATCGCGGTCCTGGCGGCGCTCGCGGCGCGCTGGGGCGGGTGGTGATCCAGCCGCAGTAACCACACCGCGAATGAAACGCAAAAAAGCCGGTCGGCGCCTGTGTTCAACAGACGACGACCGGCTTTATTTAGCTCTTTGCGCCGAAAAAACGAAGCCCCTGGCAGGCAGAACTATCTACTACGTCCGAACGCAGGCGTTCAGGCGAACGAGTAAAACACCCTGAACGCCACACGCCGTTCCGCCCAGAATTCCGCGGCTTCGCGAAACACGTCAAGCAAGGTCTCGCGCCCTTCTTTGTCAAATTTCTGCGCAACGGGCAGCGCTTCCAGCACGATCACGAAACCCGGCTGCGAACCGGCTTTGTGCACGAGGTCGGTAAGACTGTCGTACAGCGCGTCGTAGTTCTTTCCAAAGTGTTTAGGAAACAAAAACGACGTGGCGATGGTTTCGAGCACTTCCTGCTTGCTCTGGGCCTGGCCGCAATACGCGTAGAGAAAATGCTGGCCCAGCTTGCTCGCTTCGTCGGCGAGATCCTGGACCCTGAAAGCGCGGATCGACTGCACGATGTTCGATCGTACCGTCTTGAAAAGACTCATAGACCCCTCGTTCAATGATGACAGCGCCGCGCTCTGTTCGTCGTCGGGTCGATTTTCGTCTGTCGTGCGGAGTCGCAAAACTCGCTGGAACATGTTGCCATCGCCGGCGAAAAGATCACCCGCGACACCGTTGTCGTGCGCGTAGATGTTGTCGCTCATGCCATTCATCCCGAAGTTAATCCCGCAATGCGTTTAAAACTCACGTAATGGTCGTCGCTGTAGAAGCAGTTGTCGATCTGCCGACGGGGCCCGCCACATACAATCCGGCGTGCGCCGCGATCGCGGGCGCGCGGCGTAGGAACGGTGTATTCGTGGTAAAAACCGCGCGGGTGCGGCGGCAGCAAACGCTCGCGATTGCCAAACACGATGCCGTCTTTCTCAAACGGGAAGGGCCCGCCAGCCTCAATCCGCCGCAGCGTCACAATGGCCTGTTTTGGCAATTGCGATGCATCGACGGTGGTCTGCGACGGCCCCGAACCCGCTGGTGCGGTATCGCGCCAGCTCTCTGCGCGCGGATCGCTTTGCAGCTTGTCCCTGTCTTGCAACACGTGCGGCGGCTCGGCTTGCGACGCTAATGCCGAGGTGTTCGCGGCCGGACTCTGGGAATCCGGCCCGCTTTTCCCGCAGCCGCTGAACACCAGAGAAAGCGCCACGATGAATCCACAAAACCATGCGCGCTTCACGAAACCCGTCCCCGCTTTGAACCCAAAAATATGACGACCATGAAAGACGTAAGGGTATCGCTAATGACACTCGGAATCAATGTTGGTTCGGAAGATGCCGGTTTTTTGGGCGCTTTTTACGGCTTATAGGACCATTGCATGCGGTCTGCCGGTGATTTTCCGTTGATGATCGAAAAAATCGGGGCGGATCATATTTAGGATAAAACTGAGATATTTTTATCTTGATTGAGTTAATAATAGGTTCATGCATGGTTTGGGGAGTGGAACCAGCGTCGCCTCTCTCGCGAAGCTCCCACGGTGTAAAAGCCGGCGCCATCGCTGTTTGGAGGACAAAGCAAATCCCCTTGCATACCTCGTAGCGTGCCGGATCATCTGGCACGTTTTTTTCGTTTGGGACGCGGCGGAAATATCAGGAATCCGGCAGCCAAGCGCTGCATCTTGGCGACGCAAACGTCGCCGAAATGAAAAAGAGGGATGGCGACCCTCCGTCGCCATCCCTCTTTTCGAACTTCTACTCAAACTTCTGCCCAAACCCGCCAGTCCTGCGTGGGCTTAAAAAAACCTTATCGCGCGATAGCCGTTGCGTCCGCCACCAGCAACGCCGTCATATTGACGATCCGGCGCACCGTAGCCGACGCCGTCAGCACATGCACCGGTTGAGCCGCGCCCAGCAGGATCGGGCCAATGGCAATGTTGTTACCGGCCGCCGTCTTCAGCAGGTTGTACGAAATATTCGCGGCATCGATATTCGGCAGTACGAGCAAATTCGCATCGCCAACCAAGGTCGATTCCGGCAGGATTTCGCGACGCAGATTGGCATCCAGCGCCACGTCACCATGCATTTCGCCGTCTACGTCCAGGTCCGGCGCACGTTCGCGGAGCAACGCCAGCGTGTCGCGCATCTTGATGGCCGTCGGCGCGTTGCTCGTGCCGAAGTTCGAATGCGAGAGCAGCGCGATCTTTGGCACGATGCCAAAGCGGCGCACTTCTTCCGCCGCCATGATCGTGATTTCGCAGAGCTGTTCGGGCGTGGGGTCCACGTTCACGTGGGTGTCGACAATGAAGATCTGCCGGCCCGGCAGCACGAGCGCATTCATTGCGGCGTAAACGCTGCAGCCTTCCTTCTTGCCGATCACCTGATCGACGAAATGCAGGTGCCGGTGCGTCGTGCTGATCGTGCCGCAGATCATGCCGTCCGCTTCGCCCTTTTTCACCAGCATGGAGCCGATCAGCGTTGTGCGGCGGCGCATTTCCAGCTTTGCCATCTGCTCGCTGATGCCCTTGCGAGCCATCATCTTGTGATAGGTCTGCCAGAAATCGCGATACCGCTCGTCGTGATCGGTATCGACAACGGTGAAGTCCACGCCCGCCGTCAACCGCAAACCGTACTTCGTGATCCGCTGCGCGATCACAGCCGGGCGTCCGATCAGGATCGGCTTGGCGATCTTCTCGTCCACCGCGATCTGCACGGCGCGCAGCACGCGCTCTTCTTCACCCTCGGCGAACACAATGCGTTTCTTGTCCGGCTCCACACTGCGTGCGAGCTGGAACACGGGCTTCATGGTCGTGCCGCTGTGATACACGAACTGCTGCAAATGCTGTTCGTACGCATCCATGTCTTCGATAGGACGCGTTGCCACGCCTGAATCCATCGCGGCCTTGGCCACGGCCGGCGCGATCTTCACGATCAAACGCGGGTCGAAGGGTTTCGGAATCAGGTACTCGGGACCAAACGACAAATCCTGGATGCCGTAAGCCGTCGCGACGATATCGCTTTGTTCCTGCCGCGCCAGATCCGCGATCGCGTTCACCGCGGCAATTTCCATCTCGCGCGTGATCGTGCTCGCGCCCGCATCCAGCGCACCGCGGAAGATGAACGGGAAGCACAGCACGTTGTTGACCTGATTCGGGTAGTCCGTGCGGCCGGTGGCAAGCACCGCATCCGGGCGAACTTCCAGCGCGAGTTCCGGCAGGATTTCCGGCGTCGGGTTGGCGAGCGCGAGAATCAGCGGCTTTTGCGCCATGCCCTTGACCATTTCCTGCTTCAACACACCACCAGCGGACAGCCCGAGGAATACGTCTGCGCCTTCCATCACGTCAGCCAGCGTACGCGCCGAGGTTTCGCGCGCAAAACGCTCCTTGTCCGGGTCCATCAATTCCACGCGGCCCTTGTAGACCACGCCGGCCAGATCCGTCACGAAGATGTTCTCGAGCTTCATGCCGAGTTCGACCAACAGGTCCAGACAGGCGAGCGCCGCCGCGCCCGCACCGGAGGCGACCAGCTTCACCTCTTCAATCTTCTTGCCGACCACCACCAGGCCGTTGGTGATGGCAGCCGCGACCACGATCGCCGTGCCGTGCTGGTCGTCATGGAACACCGGGATCTTCATGCGCTTGCGGCATTCCCGTTCCACGATGAAGCAATCCGGCGCCTTGATGTCTTCCAGGTTGATGCCGCCGAACGTAGGTTCGAGCGCGCAGATCACGTCGACAAGCTTGTGCGGGTCCATCTCGTTCAACTCGATGTCGAACACGTCGATGCCTGCGAACTTCTTGAACAACACCGCCTTGCCTTCCATGACCGGCTTCGACGCGAGTGGCCCGATATTACCGAGCCCGAGCACCGCCGTACCGTTCGTCACGACGCCGACCAGGTTGCTGCGCGCGGTGAAACGCGCGGCGTTCAGCGGATTGGCGACGATTTCCTCGCACGCGAAAGCCACGCCCGGTGAATACGCCAGCGCGAGATCGCGCTGGTTGATCATCTGCTTGGTCGGAGCAATCGCGATTTTGCCGGGGGTGGGAAACTCGTGGTAATCGAGCGCGGCTTCGCGGAGTTTGGCTTTGGCGCTATCGGCAGGAGTGGTCATGAGGCGTCGGGCTAAGGGCAAGATTAGAATAGAAGTTCGAACGCATTGTAGCGCCAATCAACGGGCTCTCCGGATGGCAATACCGGCAATTCGCGGCTGATAGCCCATACGGACAAGGCTTGGAAAAACAGCGTAAACCGCATGCCGGCAGCCGCTTCACGCCGCTAATTTCCCTTATTGAGATGAAACGCGCGTCAACAGGCGCGCATCGTCCCCAACTCTCCCTCGACATTGCCGGACCGCCGATGCTCTCAGAGTTTTCCCTGATCGAACGATATTTTTCCCAGCCCGCCGCCGCGTTTCCGTCAACGGAGCATGGACCGAAGGCGACGCTCGGTATCGGCGACGATTGCGCGCTGCTCGCTGCGAAGCGCGGCCAGCACCTGGCGATTTCCACCGACATGCTGGTGTCGGGCCGCCATTTTTTCCCCGATGTCTCGCCGTGGGCGCTCGGTTACAAGGCGCTGGCGGTGAACCTGTCGGACCTCGCTGCGATGGGCGCGAAACCGCGCGCGTTCACCCTCGCGCTATCGATGCCGAAAGCCGATGAAAGCTGGCTCGAAGCCTTCAGCGAAGGCCTTTTCCATATCGCGAAGCAATACGGCTGCGAGCTGATCGGCGGCGATACGACCGGCGGACCGCACGTGAGCATCAGCATCACCATCTTCGGCGACGTCCCGGCGGCTCGTGCGCTGCGACGCGATGCCGCGCGCCCCGGCGACGACATCTGGGTATCCGGCGTGCTCGGCGGCGCGCGCGCTGGGCTGGGCATCCGCCGCGGCGAATGGTCGATGAAAAACCCCGCCGACGAAGCCATCGCAATCAAGGCGCTCGAGCAGCCGGAACCGCGCGTGGCGCTCGGCATCGCGTTGCGGGGGATCGCGCATGCCGCGCTCGATCTGTCGGACGGCCTCGCCGGCGACCTGCTCCATATATTGAAGCGCTCGAAGGTGCGCGCGACGGTGAATATCGATCAGGTGCCGCGCTCGGGCGTAATCGCCGCCCTGCCCCCGGCCGCGCAGGTGCGCAGCATCCTGGCCGGCGGCGACGACTACGAACTCTGCTTCACCGCGCCCGCGAACGCGCGCGCCAAAATCGACCGGATCGGGAAGGCTCAGAAAGTTTTGCTGACGCGCATCGGTACAATCGAGGGTCTGGCCGCGTCCTTGGCTCCCGCGTCATTGGCCCCGTCTGGTACGCCCAACGACCTGCCGGCCATCGACTGGCGCGACAACACTGGTCCGGTTTCTTTCCTCGACACGGGCTTCGACCATTTTCATGCAGACTGATCCGACCATCGACACACTCGACGACACACCGCCACCCAAGCCCCCGCGCCGGACGAGCGCGCGCTTCATGCTGTCGCACCCGCTGCATATCCTGTCGCTGGGCTTCGGCAGCGGCTTGTCCCCCATCGCGCCGGGCACCGTCGGCACCTTGTTCGCGTGGGTGTCGTTCGTGGTGTTCAACCCGCACCTGACGGTCGCCGAATGGGCCGTGCTGATCGCCGTCGGCTTCGTGGCCGGCTGCTGGTTCTGCGGTTTCACGGCGAAGAAAATGGGCATTGCCGATCCATCGCCGGTGGTGTGGGACGAGATCGTTGCGTTCTGGCTGGTGTTGCTGTTCGTCACGCCGGCCACGTTCACCGGGCAGTTGTGGGCGTTCATCGTGTTTCGTTTCTTCGATATGGTGAAACCCCCGCCCATCCGTTATTTCGACCGCCAGTTGAAAGGCGGTTTCGGCATCATGTTCGACGATATCGCCGCTGCGTTCTTCACGTTGCTCGTGATCGCGCTGTGGCGCATGACGATCTGATGCTCCGGCTTATCCCTCACCTCCGACCAGCCCAACCGAGTCTCCGCCATGGCCACCGATAAAGTCGTCCACCAGCTCGCTATCCGTGCCGGCAACAAACTGCGCGACGAGCGGCTGATGCTCGCGACCGCGGAGTCCTGCACCGGCGGTCTGGTCGCCGCCGCCATGACCGATATTTCCGGCAGCAGCGCGTGGTTCGAGCGCGGTTTTGTCACCTATTCGAACCTGGCGAAGACCGAGATGATCGGCGTGCCGGCCGACATGATCGAGCGCCATGGCGCGGTGAGTGAACCCGTTGCCCGGGCCATGGCCGAAGGCGCGCTGAGGAATAGCCGGGCACAGGTATCGCTTTCTATTACCGGCGTGGCCGGCCCGGGCGGTGGCACGGAAACCAAGCCCGTCGGCATGGTGTCGTTTGCGTGGAGCAACCGCTTGCACACGGCGGTGGAAACGCAGCAATTCAAGGGCGATCGCGAGCAGATTCGTATCCAGGCAGCCGCGCATGCATTGCGCGGTTTGCTGGAACTACTGGACAGAAGGGAACGGTGATCAAGCGGATGGCGGCAACACAGGCTGAGACGGGAACGGCCATGCACGGACGGGTTTGCTGATGCCGGCGTTTGCGTACGACACGGCTCAGATCATCAAGTGGCTCGGCTCGCATACCGTGGCCAAGGCGCGTACCTATGTGGACGAAGTGACGCGTCTGCACTGGGACGAAGACGTACTCCGCGCCAATGTTCAAGGGACGCAACGCCGGCCCTATACCGTCGAAGTCATGTTTCACGACCACCACGGCTTGCTGTCCGCGCAAGGCCATTGTTCGTGCCCGGTCGGATTCGGCTGCAAGCACGCCGCCGCCGTGTTGCTTGCGAGCGCCTCGGACAGACCGCGAGAGTCCGAAGCCGTGCGCCCCGAAGTGGCAGGCTGGCTTGAAGGATTCCGCTCGCGCTTTGCATCCACTCGCAACGCCTCCGCAAAAAAGCCCGGTGAGGCGAATGGCGCGCTCGGGCTTGTTTATGTTTTGGGCGCGTCGCGCATCATGCGCACCGCCGAGGTCGCGTTGCATAAAGTACGGCTCAGTCCAGACGGTTCGTTCCAGACGCTCGACCGGCCGTGGACCAATCTGGACGCCGCGCTCGTGAAGCAGCCAAAGTTTGTCAGCGACGAAGACATGACGATCGTGCGGGCGCTCGTGATTGGACGCACCCGCAACGATTTCGGCGGTTTTGGGTTGCACGGCGAAGAAGGCGCGGATCTTCTGCATCGAATGATGGCAACGGGCCGGCTCTTCAGCGCCATGCCTACCTCCCAGGACGTTGCGGAGCCCCGCCGGCCGCTAGGCGAAGGCGCGATGCGGCCGGGACGAATCGAGTGGACGCCGGATCTGGACGACCGCGTGCGGCCCGTGCTGCAAACCGAGCCCGCAGCCACGTTGATCATTCCCACCGAACCGCTCTGGTTCGCCGATGCGGAAACGCGTGAAGCGGGCATCGTGGATATGCCGCAACCCGCGCGGCAACTGGCCGACTATTTGTCGATGCCGCCTATCTCACTTGCCGAAGCGCCGCTGGTCAGCGCGATGCTGCGCGAAGTTGCATCCGACTTGCCCCCGCCGCCGGAGCAGGAAACGCTGAATCTGCATGTTGTCGATACCGAGCCGGTGCCGGTGCTCGTGCTCGATACGCGGCCCGTCAACGGCAGTTGGCGGCCACGCGACGAGCGCACGGCCGCCAACGTGCTCGATTTCGCCCTGGTGAGCTTCGATTACGACGGCTTCAGCATCGACCCCACGCGCGCTACCACGGTCATGCGCGCCGCGTCCGGCGAAATGGTTCAAGTGAATCGCCGCCACGACGTGGAAGCGCGTTACCTCGCCTCGCTTTACGATCTCGGCTTCCGCCAGATCCCCTCGCATCAACGCTTTGGCCCCAAGCCCATTCCGAACGGCGTGATCGGCTTGCCCGCGCCCGCTGCCTGGGCCTCGTTCACCAACGACGCACTGCCCGCGTTGCGCGAGGACGGCTGGCGCGTGAGCATGTCGCCAGAATTCCGCTTCGACTTCATCGAGATCGACGACATCCAGGGCACCGCGCGTCAGGCGGCTGACGGCTGGTTCGACCTGGAGCTTGGCATTGTCGTGGGCGAGCGGAGCGTCCGGCTTGAACCGCTTCTGGCCGACCTGTTTCAGCGCGACCGGCGCTGGCTGGCGGGCGCCATCGATTCGATACCTGACGACGAAGGCATCGAGCTCAAGACCGATCTCGGCGAGCGGCTGCGGGTGCGCGCGGCACGAATCAAGCCGGTGGTGCGGGTACTGATCGATCTCTTCGATACCATCGGTTCCCATCCGCTGCGTGTCTCCGAACAGGATGCCGGGCGGCTGGAAGCACTGAGCGACACAGGTCGCTGGCAGTTTCACGGCGACGTCTCCATTCGCGAGCTTGCGCAGCGTTTGCAGGAAGGGCCGGGGCTGCGGGAAGTGCCCGTGCCGCACGGCCTGCAGGCGGAGCTTCGCGTGTATCAGCGTGAAGGGCTCAACTGGATGCAGTACTTGCGCGAGCGCAATCTGTCGGGTGTTCTCGCCGATGACATGGGCCTCGGCAAGACCGTGCAGACGCTCGCGCACATCCTGGTCGAAAAGGAGTCGGGACGCCTCGACCGGCCGGCGCTGGTCGTGCTGCCCACCACGCTGATTCACAACTGGCGCGAGGAAGCGCGCAAGTTTGCGCCTGCGCTTCGGGTGCTGGATCTGCATGGCCCGCAACGTAAGGAACGTTTCGATCAGATCGGCGAGCACGATCTCGTGCTGACTACGTACCCGCTGCTGTGGCGCGATCAGGCGATGTTGTCGCTGCACGAGTACCACCTGTTGATCCTGGATGAAGCGCAGATCGTGAAGAACGTCGCGACCAAGGCAGCGAAGGGGATTCGAGATTTACGCGCGCGGCATCGGTTGTGTCTGACGGGTACGCCGCTGGAAAATCACCTTGGCGAGTTGTGGGCACAGTTCGACTTTCTGCTGCCTGGTTTCCTCGGTTCACAGAAAGACTTCACGAAACGCTGGCGCACGCCGATTGAAAAATACGACGATCCCGTGCGGCGCGATTTGCTTGTGCGGCGGATTCGGCCGTTCATGTTGCGTCGAAGAAAGGACGAAGTCGCAAAGGAATTGCCGCAGAAAACCACGATCGTGCGAACGGTCGCGCTCGAGGGTGCGCAGCGTGATTTGTACGAGACAGTGCGGATCGCGATGCAGGAAAAAGTGCGTATGGCGGTGGCGGACCAGGGTTTGGCGCGCAGCCATATTGTCGTGCTCGAGGCGCTGCTGAAGTTGCGGCAAGTTTGCTGCGATCCGGCGTTGGTGAAGCTCGCGCGGGCTGGGCGTGTCGAGGAATCGGCGAAGCTCGATTTATTACTCGATATGTTGCCGGAGCTGCTTGAGGAGGGGCGTCGGGTGCTGTTGTTTTCGCAGTTCACGGGGATGCTCGCGATCATTGCCGCCGCGCTCGATAAAGCCGGGCTCCCGTATGTCACCTTGACTGGAGATACCACTGATCGGGTTATGCCTGTAAAGCGCTTCCAGGACGGTGAGGTGCCGCTGTTCCTGATCAGTTTGAAGGCGGGCGGCGTGGGCTTGAATCTGACTGCCGCCGATACCGTGATTCACTACGACCCGTGGTGGAATCCGGCAGCTGAGAACCAGGCGACGGACCGGGCGCATCGGATAGGGCAATTGAAGCCCGTGTTTGTTTATAAGCTGATCGTGGCGGGGAGTATTGAAGAGCGCATTGTCGCGATGCAGGACCGCAAGGCCGCTCTCGCCGATAGTATTTTGCGTGAGGACAAAGCGGGTGCGGCGAAGTTTTCTGCCGAGGATATTGAGGCTTTGCTGGCGCCGATGCCGGAGATGCTGGCCGGCTGATTTTGCTCGCGCCGGTGACCAAGTTCTGGTCCTGCCGGCGCGAGCAAAAATTTAAACCACTACAGTCTGAGCTTCGCCGGGAAGCGAATCGCGCACATGTCCGATTGACCAGACCTGCTCGCCAGCCGCCGACAAAAGCGCTGTCGCGGCTTCAGCGTCCGCAGCAGCGACCACAACGACCATCCCGATTCCGCAATTAAAGACCCGATGCATCTCTGCATCAGCAACACCGCCATGCGTCTGCAGCCACGAGAACAACGGCGGCAACGGCCACGCCTGATGATCCAGCTCGACCGTCAGGCCATCGCGCAAAACCCGCGGGATATTCTCAACCAGTCCACCGCCGGTGATATGCGCCATGCCCTTCACGGTCATCTGCGACATCAGCGACAACAGCGGCTTCACGTAAATATGCGTGGGCGCCATCAACGCGTCGGCGAGCGAACGGCCATCGAAATCGGCGTTCAAATCAGGCTGGGCGCGCTCGATAATCTTGCGCACCAGCGAGTATCCGTTCGAATGAATGCCCGAAGAAGCGAGGCCCAAAACGACATCGCCGGGCTTGATGGTCGAACCATCGATAATCTTGCTCTTCTCAACCGCACCCACCGCAAAGCCGGCCAGATCGTACTCACCATCGGGATACATGCCCGGCATTTCAGCGGTTTCACCGCCAATCAACGCGCACCCGGCCAGCTCGCAACCCTGTGCAATACCCTGCACGACGGTTGCAGCCGTATCCACGTCCAGCTTGCCGCAAGCGAAATAATCGAGGAAAAACAGCGGCTCGGCGCCCTGCACGAGAATGTCGTTGACGCTCATGGCGACCAGATCCTGGCCGACGGTATCGTGCTTGTTCAATTGGAAAGCGAGACGCAGCTTCGTGCCCACGCCGTCAGTGCCAGATACCAGCACCGGCTCTTTGTATCGCTTGGGCACTTCAAACAGCGCGCCGAATCCGCCGATTCCCCCCAACACGCCGTCACGCATGGTTTTCTTGGCAAAGGGCTTGATCCGGTCGACAAGCGCGTCGCCGGCATCGATGTCCACGCCCGCGTCGCGATAGGACAAACCTTGGGCGTCTGGGGCGGATTTCGGTTGATTCATGGGGGATCGGCGAGAAGGTCGGTAAAATGAGATTTTAACCGATGCCAGCCGCCCGGCCGGATTTCTCGCAGTTCGCGACCCTGACTCCGAAAGACCGCTCCAAACCCTTTTCGAGACTCGCGCCCATCCGGCTGGAAACTCGACCCTGCGCTCAACGCCTTTCGCCACGGCACAAACCCGGCATCGGCGCCCTGAGCGCGCCGCTTTTCAAGACACGCCCTGACGGAACCGATTGCCCGTGCAACGCCAACTGACGCTCGATCTCGGCACGCCGCCGCTCGCCACCTTCGATAATTTTTTCGCCGCCGGCAACCACGAGCTGGTCACGCGTCTGCGCGAACTCGAAGGTGCGCTCGCAGCCGGCCCCGTGGCCGACCGGACCTTCTACGTCTGGGGCGAAGCGGGCAGCGGCCGCAGCCATCTGCTGCAGGCGGTGGTGCACGAAGCGAACGGCCGCGCGCGTTTTCTGAGCCCGCAAGCGCCGCTGGCCGCGTTCACCTTCGACCCCACAGCGAGCATCTACGCCATCGACGACTGCGAGCGGCTGTCCGGTGCACAGCAAATCGCGCTCTTCAACCTCTTCAACGAGGTGCGCGCGCATCCGGCAAGCGCGCTGGTGGCAACGGGCAATGTGGCGCCGCTGGGGTTATCGGTGAGAGAAGATCTGCGTACGCGCCTCGGCTGGGGACTGGTGTTCCAGCTCACCCCGCTCTCCGACGAAAGCAAGGCCGGCGCGCTGAAACACGCAGCGCGCGAACGCGGCATTGCCCTCGCCGACGACGTCCCTGCCTATCTGCTCACGCATTTTCGCCGCGATATGCCAAGCCTGATGACCTTGCTCGACGAGCTCGACCGCTTTTCGCTGGAACAAAAGCGCGCCGTGACGCTGCCGTTATTACGCACGATGCTCGCCGCAAAAGAAGACGATGCACCTCGTCCTCAGCCCGGGCTTTTCTAGCCCGATTTCAAGCCCATTGCCCCGCCGCGAGCAGCCAGCGACCGCTTCCACCCGCTTCAAGTAAAATGCGCTCCCATGAACCTAGCCCTTTTTGACCTCGATCACACTCTCATCCCGACGGATAGCGACCACGAATGGGGTCGCTTCATGGCGAAGCTCGGCATTGTCGACGCCGAGAAGTTCGCGAAGCAAAACGACGCGTTCTACGAAGATTACAAAGCCGGCACGCTCGACATCCACGCGTACCTGAACGCCCAGCTTTCGCCGCTCGCCAAGCATCCGCGCGCCCAACTGGACGACTGGCACGCGCAATTCATGCGCGAAATCATCACGCCGGCCATCGCGCCCGCCGCCCTCGAACTCGTGCGCAAGCACCAGCAGGCCGGCGACCTGTGCTGCCTCGTCACCGCCACGAACGCGTTCATCACGGCGCCGATCGGCCGGGCGTTCGGTATTGAAGCGCTGATCGCATGTGAGGTCGAAACGGTCGACAATGTGCCTGAGGGCGACCTGACCGGCCGCGCGACGGGCACGCCGAGCTACCGCGAGGGCAAGATCGTGCGCACCGAAGCGTGGCTCGCGTCAATGGGCAAAAGCCTGGGCGACTTCGAACACAGCTATTTCTACAGCGACTCGCACAACGACATTCCTCTTCTCGAGAAAGTCACCGACCCGATCGCGACCAATCCCGACGACACCTTGCGCGCGCATGCGCAAGCCCGCGGCTGGCGCATCCTGGAAATCTTCTCCCCACGTGATTAAAAAACTCATCCGCAAGCTGTTCGGCCAGGAAAGCGTCAAAGAAGACGCCCCGGCTACCGCCCCGCTCTCCGACGAGGTAAAACCCGCCCGCAAGAGCACGCGCAAGAAGGCCGCGCCGGCCGCGGCGAAGCGTGATCCCAACGTGCCGGTGATCTTGTCGGCGGATGTGCATGGCATCGACCCTGCGCTGATCTCGAAGAACGCGATTCGCGTCACCGACGGTCTGCAGCAAGGCGGGCATCGTGCGTTTATCGTGGGCGGCGCAGTGCGCGACCTGCTGCTGAACGTGGCGCCAAAAGATTTCGACGTTGCAACCGACGCCACGCCCGATCAGGTGCAGAAGCTGTTCCGCCGCGCGCGCATCATCGGCCGGCGGTTCCAGATCGTGCACGTGCAGTTCGGGCAGGACATCATCGAGACATCGACCTTCCGCGCACTCGTCGATACCCCCGCTGACGCGCCACCCTCGCCGCCGCCGCCGCGCCTGAGACGCGGCGAGATGGACACCCGCACGCATGCTGTGGATGCAAGCGGCCGCGTGCTGCGCGACAACGTGTGGGGCGAGCAGCACGAAGACGCCACGCGCCGCGACTTCACCATCAACGCCATGTATTACGATCCGGCCACGCAAACCGTGCTGGATTACCACGACGGCATGGCTGACATCCGCGCGCGTTTGCTGCGCATGATCGGAGACCCCGCCACGCGATATCGTGAAGATCCGGTGCGGATGCTGCGCGTGGTGCGTTTCGCGGCGAAGCTCGGCTTCGAGATCGAGCCGGCCACGCGCGCGCCAATCGCGGAACTCGCCGATCTGATCAGCAACGTCCCCGCAGCCCGCCTCTTCGATGAAATGCTCAAGCTGCTGCTTTCAGGTCACGCGCTCGCGTGCCTGACGCGGCTGCGCGCGGAAGGTTTGCATCACGGCGTATTGCCGCTGCTCGACGTGATTTTCGAATCGCAGCACGGCGAAAAATTCATCACGCTCGCGCTGACCAATACCGACGAGCGCGTGCGCGCCGGCAAGGGTGTTTCGCCGGGCTTCCTGTTCGCCACGCTGCTCTGGAACGACATGCAGACGCGCTGGCAGCAATACACGCTGGCCGGCGAATTCCCCGTGCCCGCGTTGCATCGCGCCATGGACGACGTGCTCGACATGCAGACCGAAAAGCTCGCTATCCACAAGCGCTTTTCATCGGATATGCGGGAGATTTGGGGTCTGCAACATCGGCTCGAAAAACGCTCCGGCAGAACCGCGATGAAGCTGCTGGAACACCAAAGGTTTAGAGCGGGTTATGATTTCCTCCTGCTGCGATGTGAATCCGGCGAACTGGATGCATCGGTTGGCCAATGGTGGACGGATTTCATTGAAGGGGACGCTGCCGCGCGAGAGTCTCTGCTTTCGCAAGGCGGGAAGGACCGGGCACCCAAGAAACGACGGCGGCGTAGCAGCAACGCCAAAAGCCGCAGGCCGGGTGACGGAATGGAGGGCGGCGCGAGCACCGTAGAAGGGTCAGCTCGCGACAATCGCGAAGAGCGTGACGTGCGTGATGTGCGGTATGGCGACGAAAGCGGTGGCCAGCGCGACGATTGACACGGACCGCGCGTTCTAGCCAACGCGTTTGAGTCGTGTAACGCCAAACGACAGTCGTAGGATTCATGCCATGACGGTAGCTTATCTGGGCCTGGGCGCAAACCTCGGTGACGCGCGCCAGACCCTGAAAGACACAGTGGTGTGTCTTGCCCAGCAACACACGATCACCGTGCTCGCGAAATCGAGCCTCTATCGCACCGCGCCCATCGACGCCGGTGGCGACGACTACTTCAATTGCGTCGTCAAGATCGATACCACGCTCCCCGCACGCCAGTTGCTGCAGCTGTGCCACACCATAGAAATCCATTTCGGGCGTGAGCGGCCGTATAGAAACGCGCCGCGTACGCTCGATATCGACATCCTCCTGTACGGCGATTCCTGCATCGAGGAAGCCGATCTCGTCGTGCCACATCCGCGTCTCACCGAGCGCGCGTTTACGCTCGTGCCGCTGGTCGAACTCGATCGCGATGTGGTCATTGCGCAACGCGGCCGCGCCGATGCGTTTCTCGCTTCAGTCCAGGATCAACGTATTGAAAAAGTAGCGACGCATCAGTGTCCGCTGTTCGCTTCTCGCTGTACTTCGCGTCGCGAAGCCTGAATTTCGTCCCGCGAAGCCTGAAAGGTGAATAGCCCATGAGCATCACGCCCCTCACCGTCACCGCACCGCAGTTGCGCCCGCCGCACCGATATATCGCGATAGAAGGGCCCATTGGCGTGGGCAAGACCACGCTGGCACGGCTGCTCGCAGAACGCTGGTCGATGCGCACCCTCTTCGAGCGTCCGCAGGAAAATCAATTTCTCGAGCGGTTTTATCGCGACAACACGCGTTACGCGCTGCCCATGCAATTGCAGTTCGCGTTGCAGCGCACGCATCAAACGCAGGAAATCGTGACGGCGCTTCTGGGCGCGCCGGGGCATCCGGGGCAAGGCGCAAACGCGCCGCTCATCACCGATTTCATCACCGAAAAAACCGCACTGTTCGCGCGTCTTACGCTCCCCGACGACGAATTCGAACTGTTCCGGGAAATCGCCAAGCGCATTGATACCTCAGCGCCCGCGCCCGATCTGGTTGTGTATTTGCAGGCCAGTCCCGAGGTGTTGTTCGCGCGCATTCAAAAGCGCGCATTGCCGATGGAACTGCAGATTCCCGACGCGTTTCTGCGCGCCCTCTGCGACGCCTACAATGATTTCTTTTATCACTACGACGCCACGCCGCTGTTGACGGTGAACGCCGAGCATTTGAATCCGCTGGAATCGGACGCCGATCTGGCGCTGCTGGTAGACCGGATTGAAACCATGCGTGGGCGCAAGGAATTCTTTGTCAAAGGCACGTCGCTTTAAGTCCGTCCGGCTTGCGCGCCGGCGCGCCGTCTCTTATCTAGTCGATGTGGAAATTGCCATGGCGTATTTGCAGGAAACCAGCCGCTCCGCGATCACCGTCCCGAAGCTTCGGACGATGCGCGAAGCCGGCGAAAAAATCACGATGCTGACGTGTTACGACGCGAGTTTTTCCGCGTTGCTGGATCGCGCCGGCGTAGATGTGATGCTGATCGGCGATTCGCTTGGGAATGTGCTGCAAGGGCATGGCACGACGTTGCCCGTGACGCTCGCCGATATTGCGTATCACACGGCTGCGGTTGCGCGAGGCAACAAGAACGCGCTGATCGTCGCCGATATGCCGTTTGGTACGGTCAGCTCACGCGAGGAAACGTATGCGAACGCCGTGCAGTTGATGCGTGCCGGTGCGCAGATGGTCAAGATCGAAGGCGGTGAATGGGTCGCCGATACAGTCCGGTTTCTCGTTGAAAGAGCCATCCCCGTTTGTGGTCATGTCGGGTTGACGCCACAATCGGTGCACGCGTTTGGTGGGTTCAAGGTGCAAGGGAAAACCGACGCCGGTGCCGAGCAGATGCGACGCGATGCTTTGGCGCTCCAGGATGCCGGTGCGCAATTGCTCGTGATTGAAGCGGTGCCTACGCTGCTCGCTCGTGAGGTGACGGAGCAGTTGGCCATCCCTACGATTGGCATCGGAGCCGGGATCGATTGTTCGGGCCAAGTGCTGGTGCTGCACGACATGCTGGGGATTTTTCCCGGTAAACGGCCGCGCTTCGTTAAAGACTTTATGCAGGGGCAGCCGAGTATTTTTGCCGCCGTGGAGGCTTATGTTCGCGCCGTTCGGGAGAAGAGTTTTCCCGGGCCGGAGCATACGTTTTAAGGGGTTTTTGGACTGCGCTGTCCGAGGCGGCCTTCTTGTTCGCGTCCATCTTCGCTGAAGTCGCTTTTCGCGCTTTGGCGAAGATCGGAGCCACTCAGCGTGGCGGCGGTAAATTCCTTGGTTATTCTTCTAGCTCATCCGTTTGAGCCGCGCCGGCACCGCACCGCGCAGCGCGTTGCAGATCATCAGCGACTCCGCACGGTCCAGATCTTCGCGCGTCAGCGTGCGCTCCTCAGCGTCCAGTTCTTCTATCAACACACCGCGCATCACGCCCGGCAACAATCCGGCGTCGAGCGGCGGCGTGCTCCAACGGCCATCGAGTCTGACAAACACGTTCGATCGCCCGCCTTCCGTGAGCTCCCCGCGCTCGTTGAAAAACAGCATGTCGAACGCGCCTTGCGCTTCGGCCTCGCGCCACGCACGATCGTAATCCTCACGAAACGTCGTCTTGTGGCGTAACAACGGATCGTCCGCCGATCGGGCCGCAAAACCATGTTCCGATGCAAGCAAGACGTCCACCGTCGAATGTGCCAACGGCACGAGCGGCGCGCTAGTCACAGCAATCTCACCGCTCTTGCTCAACGCGATCCGCAACCGATAACCCGCCTTCGCTTCAAAACCCGCGCAGGTCTTGTCGATACGATCCTGCAGCTTCACCCGATCGAGCGGAAAACCGCACCATTCGGCGCTGGCAGCGAGCCTTGCGAGATGCCGATCTGCATGGCGAACGCCTTCGTCCCGCGTCGCAAAAGTCGTCTCGAAGAGCTGGAAACCGGGATCGGAACCGGTCAGGAATCGCGCCTTCAATTGGCACTCCTCGAATTCATCGGCGGCAATGCTATCCAGCACAATGCCCGCGCCGATACCCATCTTGCCTCTGCCGTGCTGGATTTCCAGCGTGCGAATCGGCACGGACAAACAGAAGTCCCGGCTCTTATCCAGCCAGCCGATCGCGCCCGTATAAATACCGCGCGGCGTGCTTTCGAGCGCGTCGATCAACTGCATCGTCTTGTGCTTCGGCGCGCCCGTGATTGAACCGCACGGCAACAGTGCCCGGAGGATATCGGCGAAGGCAGTGTTGGGACGCAGCCGTGCTTCCACCGTCGATGTCATCTGCCACACCGACTTGTACGCCTCGACCGAGAACAAGTGCGGCACCTTCACGCTTCCGGTAACCGCAACGCGCGACATGTCGTTGCGCAGCAAGTCCACGATCATCACGTTTTCCGCGCGATTCTTCGGATCGAGCCGCAGCCATTCGGGGTCCGCGCTGCGAGGCGCGGTGCCCTTCATCGGCCGCGCGCGCAGCAGGTCGCCTTCACGCTGGATGAACAACTCGGGTGAGCACGACAACACGTTGCGGCCATCGGGCAACGCGATCAGCGCGCCATAACGAACCGGCTGCCGCTCCCGCAGCCTTCGATACAAGCCAACGGCGGAGCCGAAGACATCGAAGGCAAGACGGAACGTATAGTTGATCTGATAGGAGTCGCCCGCTTGCAACGCGTCCTGAACGCCCGCGATGGCCTGCTCGAACGCGTCGCGCGTCACGCTCGATTCGATGTTGGCCACACCCGCCACCGACGGCCGATCGGCCACTCCGTTATCGCGCGCAGCAAGCCAGCCCTCGGCTTCTTCACGCGATAACAACGTGCATTCGCGGAACAACAAAAAGCGCAGCGCGGCATCGCCGGGCTGCGCTAACTGAAGGTTGCGGCCAAATTCATAGTCCGCGAGAACGACGGCGTGCAAACCGTCGCGCAGGTCTTGCTGAACGCTCGCGCAAACTTCATCGAGCTGGGCCGCGTCGTGACACGACCGTTCGTGCACGAAGCTGGCGTACAGGCGACTCGACCGCCTTTCGGCGGTCGAGTCGCAATCGTCTAGCAGCGCGAAAACCTCGCTGCGTTGCTGCATGATTATTGCCTCAATCGAAGAAACTCTTCACTCGATCAAACCAGCTCTTGCTCTGCGGACTGTGACGCGCACCGCCTTCCGTCAGCGACCGCTCGAACTGCTTGAGCAGATCGCGTTGCTGCTCAGTGAGCTTGACCGGCGTTTCGACCTGTACATGCACATATAGGTCTCCCGCGATGCTCGAGCGCAATCCCTTGATACCCTTGCTACGCAGCCGGAAAGTCTTGCCCGACTGCGTGCCTTCCGGCACGGTGAAACTTGCGCGGCCAGCCAGCGTGGGCACTTCAATTTCGCCGCCAAGCGCTGCCGTGGTGAACGGAATCGGCATCTGGCAATGAAGATCATCTCCGTCGCGTTCGAACACCGAGTGCTGCTTGATATGAATCTCGACGTACAAGTCACCGCTAGGACCACCGTTGATACCCGGCTCGCCGTTGCCCGACGAGCGAATCCGCATGCCGTCGTCTATGCCTGCCGGAATCTTCACTTCCAGCGTCTTCGTTTCCTTCACCTTGCCGGCACCGTGGCAATGACCGCACGGCTCAGGAATATAGGTGCCGGTGCCATGACACTTCGGGCAAGTCTGCTGGATACTGAAAAAGCCCTGCGACATCCGCACGGTGCCTTGTCCCTGACACGTCGGACAGGTTTCCGGCTTCGTGCCGGGCTTCGCGCCCGAGCCCTTGCAGATCTCGCAATTCACCCAGCTCGGCACGCGAATTTGCGTGTCGTAGCCGTGCGCTGCCTGCTCGAGCGAAATTTCCATGCTGTAGCGCAAATCCGCGCCACGATAAACCTGCGGACCCGCGCGCCCGCGAGCGCCCGCAGCACCACCGCCGGCCGCCTGGCCGAAGATGTCGCCGAAAATGTCGCCGAACGCATCGGCGAAACCGCCAAAACCTTGCTGGCCTGCACCAGCCATGTTCGGATCGACGCCTGCATGCCCATACTGATCGTAGGCTGCGCGCTTTTGAGGATCCGAGAGCATTTCGTAGGCCTCTTTGACCTCCTTGAAATGCGCTTCCGAATCCTTGTTATCCGGATTGCGGTCGGGGTGATGCTTCATCGCAAGCTTGCGATAAGCCTTCTTGATTTCGTCGTCGCTCGCATTCTTCGCGACGCCCATAACCTCGTAGTAATCCCGTTTCGCCATATCGGTTCAGCGCCACCGCGCCCGATCAAACTGATCAAGCCCGACGGCTCCCTCTTGGATGCCTGGAGTCTCGCGACTCATGTGGTTCGTCTACGCCTGGCCTTCATGCGTGATTCGCGCGATCAATAAGGTGACCGGCACGTAATCAACCCGTGCAAAGCGCAGCGCCCTCTAAAAAAACAACGTGCCCGGGAAGCCATTTGGCTCGCCAGGCGCGTTCTTCGTCCATACGCTCAACCGCGCGCAAGACGTCTTTCGTCGCGGTCCCGTGCAAAGCCGAAGCTGCACGGGGCCGGTTCCTTCATCGACGAATCGCTGATGCGGTTCAATCGACTCAGTCCTTCTTCACTTCCTTGAAGTCGGCATCGACGACATCGTCGTGCTGCTCCGGTGCTGCCTGTGCACCCGGGCCGCCTGTTGCGCCCGCTGCACCTGCCGCGCCAGCTGCACCTTGCGCTGCAGCCATGTCGGCATACATCTTTTCGCCGAGCTTCTGCGACGCCGTTGCCAGCGTTTCGATCTTTGCGTCAATCGAAGCCTTGTCAGCCGTGCTGCTCTTCAGCGCTTCTTCCAAGTCCTTCAACGCCGCTTCGATCTTTTCCTTCTCAGCCGCTTCGACCTTGTCGCCGTATTCGGCCACCGCCTTCTTCGTGCTGTGCACCAGCGCGTCGCCCTGATTGCGCGAGTCGGCCAGTTCACGCAGACGATGATCTTCTTCGGCGTTCGCTTCAGCGTCCTTCACCATCTTGTCGATCTCGGCGTCCGACAGACCCGAGTTCGCCTTGATGACGATCTTGTTTTCCTTGCCGGTCGCCTTGTCCTTCGCACCGACGTGCAGAATGCCGTTCGCGTCGATATCGAAGCTCACTTCGATCTGCGGCGTGCCGCGTGCTGCCGGCGGAATGCCTTCAAGGTTGAACTCGCCCAGCAGCTTGTTGCCCGCTGCCATTTCGCGCTCGCCCTGGAACACCTTGATTGTCACGGCGCTCTGGTTGTCGTCGGCGGTCGAATAGACCTGCGCGTGCTTCGTCGGGATGGTCGTGTTCTTGTTGATCATCTTCGTCATCACGCCGCCGAGGGTTTCAATACCCAGCGACAACGGCGTCACGTCCAGCAGCAACACGTCCTTGCGATCACCCGACAGAACCTGGCCTTGAATCGCAGCGCCAACGGCCACGGCTTCGTCCGGGTTCACGTCGCGACGCGGTTCCTTGCCGAAGAACTCCTTAACCTTTTCCTGCACCTTCGGCATACGCGTCATACCGCCGACCAGGATGATGTCGTCGATTTCGCCGACCTTCACGCCTGCATCTTTAATAGCGATACGGCACGGTTCCATCGTGCGCTCGATCAGGTCTTCGACCAGCGACTCCAGCTTCGCACGCGTAATTTTCAGGTTCAAGTGCTTCGGACCCGACGCGTCCGCCGTGATGTACGGCAGGTTGATTTCGGTCTGGGCAGCTGACGACAGCTCGATCTTCGCCTTTTCCGCCGCTTCCTTCAGGCGTTGCAGCGCGAGCACGTCCTTGCTCAAATCGACGCCTTGTTCCTTCTTGAACTCGCCGATGATGTATTCGATGATGCGCTGGTCAAAATCTTCACCGCCGAGGAACGTATCGCCGTTCGTGGAGAGCACTTCGAACTGCTTCTCACCGTCAACGTCCGCGATCTCGATGATCGAGACGTCGAACGTGCCGCCGCCCAAGTCGTACACGGCAATCTTGCGGTCGCCCTTTTCGTTCTTGTCCAGACCGAACGCGAGCGCGGCTGCGGTCGGTTCGTTGATGATGCGCTTCACGTCCAGGCCGGCAATACGGCCCGCGTCTTTCGTAGCCTGACGCTGGCTGTCGTTGAAGTACGCCGGAACCGTGATCACGGCTTCCGTCACTTCTTCGCCGAGATAGTCTTCAGCGGTCTTCTTCATCTTGCGCAGCACTTCAGCCGAGATTTGCGGCGGTGCCAGTTTTTGATCGCGGGCTTCAACCCAGGCGTCGCCGTTATCGGCGCGCACGATCTTGTAGGGCATCAGTGCGATGTCCTTTTGCACTTCTTTTTCGTCGAAACGGCGGCCAATCAGCCGTTTGACTGCGTACAGCGTGTTCTTCGGGTTCGTGACCGACTGGCGCTTCGCCGGTGCGCCGACGAGGATTTCGTTGTCGTCAACGTAAGCAATGATCGACGGCGTGGTGCGCGTGCCTTCCGCGTTTTCGATCACTTTGACCGTGTTGCCTTCCATGATCGCGACGCACGAGTTCGTCGTGCCCAGATCGATACCAATGATTCTGCCCATTTTTATCACTCTCCTGACTTTGATTGCAGCGGGTCCGCTTTTGCGTTTTCGACGTGTTTTACGGTCGAATCAGCTAGCCGGACGCCCAAAATTTAACCCTGTACGCCAAATAAGAGCGTTCGCATCGTTTTCAAGATCAAAAACTGACGAGATCCCGCTTTTTTTCAGCCGATTTGAAACTTTTTTCGCGAAACCGGCTCATGCCTTCGCTTCGAGCGCCCGGATTTTCTCGCGGGCGGCGCCAACGGCGGCTTCGAACTGGCTGAGCCCATGCCAGCCGGTCGCTCGCCCAAGGCGGTTGCCGCGGTGGAAGAAGAACCACGTTGGCACGCCATGCAGCATGAAACGCCGGCCGAGATCGCGGTGCTCGTAGACGTTGCTGTGAAACCACTTCAGCCCGAGTGCTCGGATCTCGTCCGGTTTTGCAAGCATCGCCTTCTTCGCGATTTCGCAGTTGAAGCACTCGAAACCCCAGAAAAAAACGACGGCCAGTTCGCCTGCCGCCGACTCGAGGCCGGCATCGAACGTCTCAGCGCTCAATTCCTGCATGGCGAAAGCGGCAAACGCTGTGGCGTCGACGGGGATATTGGCCATGACAACGGCGGTTTCGCGAATACGTTGCTCGACGTTATTTAGGCGCCGCGACGGTGACCAGCGCCGGACGCAAAACACGGTCGGCGATCACATAGCCCTTTTGCAACACCGACACGACGGTGTTGGCGTCCTGCTCGGCCGGCACCATCGAAATGGCCTGATGGCGGTGCGGATCGAACTTCTCGCCAAGCGGATTCACCTCGACCACGCGGCCCTTTTCGAGCGCGGCGGTCAGTTGGCGCAACGTCAGTTCAACACCTTCGCGCACTTTTGCCAGGTCGGTGGATGAATGCGTCAGCGCGGCTTCCAGGCTGTCGAGCACCGGCAGCAGGTTCTCCGCGAAGTTCTCGATCGCGAATTTGTGCGCCTTCTGCACATCTTCCTGCGCCCGGCGCCGCACATTCTCCGTCTCGGCTTTCGCGCGCAAGAACTCTTCCTGCAACGACGTCGCCCGTGCTTGCGCTTCGGCGAGCAATGCTTCGGTTTCGTTCGCGTCTACGGTTTCCGGTGCGGAAGTCCCGTCCGGCGCGTCAGGCCGCTGAATGGTTTGAGCCGCCGTGGTTTCGTCGGCGGGCGTGGGGTTCTGGCTCGCGGAGTTATCTTGCGTGTTTTCCATGTCGCTTGAGATTTTGCTATGGGTGAAAACGGATGAAATCGGGAGCAACGTTGCGGTTTCGGCCCATCAAAAAGCTGCCGATGATAACCGCGAACTCAACGTTGCAAAAACACAACTGCCGCAACTGCTGACAGCGCGAGTAAAGCGAGGGACGTCCTGTGTTCGTCCTGAGAAACGCATTTGAGGCTCAGTTGAGCGTTTTCAAGGGGTTGCACGTGCTTTCCGGGGCCATTTCTAGGCTCAGGAAACGGGCGGTTACAACCATTTTAAGCATGTCATCAGATTCAGATTGAGCCGGGTGATTTGCTCGCCTACACTTCGAACATGTCTTCGGAGGCACTAGTTAACCCTAATCTTACGAATGCCCGATTTCCAGCCTTTTAATCGCTAAAGCTCGCATCAAGTCAGCTCTAGCGCCTGTTTTCTGATCCGTTGTGTTGTCACAGGGGGTGCCCATGAAACTGACCATTGCCATTGCGATCGTCGCATTGGTACTCGTTGGCGGCACCACGACCATCTGCATGTCTGGCGCGGTGAACGACCGCACAACCGAGTACGGCGGCGTGTCGGCCACCATGGAACATTTTTTCAGTCCGAACCTGAAAGTTTGTCGATAATGCGCCGGTCGCGCTTGGTCGGGCGACCCTGCAATGCGGCCGCCGGCTCGCGATACGTCTTCCTCCGCTCACTCTCAGCCACGCGTTTTTCCCGTCCGGCGTCAGTTTCCGCGTAGAGGCTCTGCGCGATCGGTGCAGGACCGCGCACTTCGCAGATTCCCAGCACGTTCACCTGCCAAAGCACGTGTTCAATCTCGATCTCCACGAGATCGCCGACACGCACATCCTTCGACGGCTTCACGTTCGCACCGCCAATTCGCACGCGGCCCTTTTCAACCGCGTCGCTCGCCATTGAGCGCGTTTTGAAAAAGCGCGCCGCCCACAGCCATTTATCGATACGAAGGCGCGCGCTGGAATCGGTCGAGATCTGGTAGTTCATTGACGTATGGTCTATGCGGCTGCGCTCAGCGCTTGCGGCGCCTGCACCGGCCAGCCTTGCAGGTGTTGCGCGACAATTTCGCCCAGTGCCTTGATCCAGGCCGGCGATGCGTTCAAACAGGGAATCCGGTGGAACTCCTTGCCGCCGGCGTGCAGGAATTCATCACGCACTTCAATGCCGATTTCCTCAATGGTCTCCAGGCAATCCGACGTGAAACCCGGGCAGAACACGTCCACCCGCTTCACGCCCGCAGCGCCAAGTTCGGCGAGCGAGGGCGCGGTATAAGGCTGCAGCCATTCGGCCCGGCCAAAACGCGATTGAAACGTCACCCGGCATTCGACCGGCGACAGCCCAAGCGCCGCCATGAGCAACGAACCTGTCTGCTGACACTGATCGTGATACGGATCGCCAAGATCCATGGTGCGCTTGGGCACGCCGTGAAAACTCAGCACCAGCCGGTCGCCCGATGCGAAGTCAGGCTGGCCATGCTGCCGCCAATAGTCCCGGACCTGCTCGGCCAGCGCGCCAATATAGGCCGGATGGTCGGCGTAATGGCGGATGGTGCGCAGTTCAGGCTGATTGCGCACGCGCCGCAGGGCGTTGAATGCATCGTCGAAAGCGGTGGCCGTGGTTGACGACGAGTATTGCGGATACATAGGCACGAGCAGCACACGCTCGGCGCCTTCCAGCTTGAGTTGATTCATCATGGCCGGAATGCCGGGCGTGCCATAGCGCATCGCGTAGTCGACTATCACGTGATAGTCGTTCACCACGAACAGGCGCCTCAAACCCTCGACCTGCTTTTCCGTGTAGACCCGCAGCGGCGAGCCTTCGGGCAACCATACCTGGGCATATTTCTTAGCGGATGCCGGACCGCGAAACGGCAGGATTGCGAGCCGCAGAATCACTTGCCACACGAACGCCGGAATCTCCACCACGCGCGGATCCGACAGGAACTGTGCAAGGTACTTGCGCACGGCTTTTGGCGTGGGCGCGTCCGGCGTGCCGAGATTGATCAGCAGCACAGCAACGCGATGCGAAGCGGAAGGCTGCGAAGGCAACTCGAGGTCGTAGCGCATAAAGGAAAGGGTCCGTGAAGCCCGCGTAAGTCAGTGAAACCCATTATAGCGGCGCGTTTCGGAACGCAACACGGCCGGACGGCCTAGTGGTGAACAGGTCTTGGACAGGGCAAGATGAGTTGTCTGCCGGGGGTTCGCGGACTTTTTGCTGGCTTGTTGCAGGCTTTTTGCGAACTCGCCCGGCGGCCGGCTTGATTGCGGCCGATTAAGACTTATTGCTGACTGAGCGAGAGGGACAATAGGCGCGCGGTGATATCGACAATGGGAATCACGCGGTTGTACGCCATCCGCGTGGGTCCGATCACCCCCAGCGTGCCTACGATCTTCCCGTTCACTTCATAGGGCGCCGTAACCACGCTCATTTCCTCGATCGGCACGAGATTCGACTCGCCGCCGATAAAAATCTGCACGCCTTGCGCGTGGCTCGATACGTCGAGTAATTGAAGGAGACTCGTCTTTTGGTCAAACACGTCGAAAAGCTTGCGCAGCCGCGCCATGTCGGAGGAAAGATCCGCGACTTCCAGCAGGTTGCGCTCGCCGGAAATCAGCAGGGTGTCGCCTTGATCCGTTTCGTCGACACTCGCGGCCACCGCTGCCTGCATCAGCGAGGTCATGTCGCCGCGCAATGCGTCAATTTCCTCGCGCAGTCGGCGGCGTACTTCGTCGAAGGACAAACCGGCAAAATTCGCGTTGATATAGTTCGACGCTTCGGTGAGCTGCGACGGCGAATAGTCGCGCTGGGTCGCCATGATGCGGTTCTGCACGTCGCCTTCCGGCGTCACGATGATCAGCAGGATGCGCTTGTCGGACAGGCGCATGAACTCGATCTGCTTGAACATGTGGCTGCGGCGCGGCGTGAGTATGACACCCGCGAACTGCGACAGGTTCGACAGCACGCTCGCGGCGGCAGCTACGATCTTCGCCGGCTCGCCGCCTTGCAGCTTGATCTTGACGGCGGAGGTCATTGCTTCGTCGTCGGTGGTTTCGACGGTGAGCATGGTGTCCACGAACAGCCGGTAGCCGCGTGGCGTGGGAATCCGCCCCGCCGACGTATGCGGGCTCACCACCAGCCCGAGGTCCTCCAGATCCGACATCACGTTGCGGATGGTGGCCGGGCTGAGCTCGAGTCCCGAATAACGCGACAGCGTGCGGGAACCGACCGGCTGACCTTCGGCGATATATCGCTCGATCAGCGTCTTGAGGAGGGTCTGGGCACGTGGGTCTAGCATGGGGAAATTTTAGCTCAACGTGTAAGGAAACAGCGAGCGCAGCGACTATTGCGATGACGGCCGACGTTGTTTTGTCATTCACCCGTCATCAATTCATGACCTGCACCATTCTAACGACAATTCTCTGTCAAGCCTGAGGCTTAGCGTACCAAGACACCCCGGACGCAACCCGAGACAACCCGCAGGCGTGACAGACGCGGCTCGCGGTTCTTTTCGACACTCACCTATGGTGTAATGCCGGCATGGAAATTGGCACCCAATTCAAGACTGTCGCGCTCGTGGGGCGCAACAATACGCCCGGCATCAGGGAGCCGCTGACGGCGCTCGCCGCTTGCATCGCGAAACGCGGCTTCGACGTCGTGTTCGAAGCGGAAACGGCGCAGGACGTCGGCGTGACCGACTACCCGGCGCTCACCGCGCCCGAAATCGGCGCGCGCGCGGACGCGGCGGTCGTGCTCGGCGGCGACGGCACCATGCTCGGTATTGCCCGGCAGCTGGCGCCATATCGCACGCCGCTGATCGGTGTAAACCACGGGCGGCTCGGTTTCATCACGGACATCACGCTGGCCGAAATGCAGGAACTCGTGCCGCAGATGCTGGCCGGCAGTTTCGAGCGCGAAGAGCGGACCTTGCTGGAGGCTCGCATTGTCCGGGACGGCGTGCCGATCTATCACGCGCTTGCGTTCAACGACGTCGTGGTGAATCGCAGCGGCTTTTCGGGCATGGCGGAACTGCGCGTCTCGGTCGATGGGCGTTTTATGTACAACCAGCGCTCGGACGGCCTGATCGTCGCCACGCCAACGGGTTCGACCGCGTACGCACTGTCCTCGTCCGGGCCGATCCTGCATCCGCAATTGCAGGGTTTCGTGCTTGTGCCCATCGCGCCACATTCGCTGTCCAACCGACCGATCGTTCTGCCCGACGACTCGCAAGTCGATATTCAGATTATTGGCGGGCGCGACGTAAACGTGAATTTCGACATGCAGTCTTTTACCGCTGTCGAACTGAACGACACCATTGAAGTGCGGCGTTCGCGCCATACCGTGCCGGTGCTGCATCCGATCGGTTATAGCCATTACGCTACGCTGCGCAAGAAGCTGCATTGGAACGAATATCCCTCGCACGAAGACGCCACGAAACTCTAAGACGCCCATGCTCCGCCATCTCTCGATTCGCGACTTCGTCATTGTCGCCGCGCTAGACCTTGAGTTCGAGCGCGGCTTCACCGTATTTTCGGGCGAAACCGGCGCCGGCAAGTCGATTCTCATCGACGCCCTCGCGCTCACGCTCGGCGCCCGCGCAGACGCGAGCATCGTGCGCACCGGCGAGGCGCGCGCGG
The DNA here is from genome assembly GCF_001028175.1 of Caballeronia mineralivorans PML1(12). GTDB lineage: Bacteria > Pseudomonadota > Gammaproteobacteria > Burkholderiales > Burkholderiaceae > Caballeronia > Caballeronia mineralivorans. The sequence continues at coordinate 17,088 of NZ_AEJF01000175.1, read as the reverse complement.
ATATCACGGCCGAGTTTTCGACTCACGCGCAGGTGTCGCGCTGGCTGGACGAGCACGCGCTCGCCGTCGGCGACGCGGATACCGTGATGCTGCGGCGCGTAGTCGATTCGAGCGGACGTTCACGGGCGTTTATCAACGGCACACCGGCCACGCTCGTGCAATTGCGTGAGTTGAGCGAAATGCTCGTCGATATCCACGGCCAGCACGCGCATCAATTGTTGATGCGTCCGGACGCCCAGCGAGAACTCTTCGATACCCACGCCGGCCTGCTCGACAGCGCGCAAAAAGTAGCGCGAGCGCATCGAGTATGGCGCGACGCGACGCATGCGGTGGAGCTGGCGCAGAACCGCGATCGCGAATTGCAGCTGGAGCGGGAGCGTCTCGCGTGGCAATTGAGCGAACTCGACAAGCTCGCGCCGCAGCCGGGCGAATGGGAAGAAGTGAGCGCCGAGCATCATCGGCTGTCGCATTCGGCTAGCTTGATCGACGGTGTGCAGGGTGCGCTGAACGCGCTGTCCGAATCGGACGAAGCGATGATCACGCAGCTTTCCGCGATCGTGTCGAAGCTACGGAGTCTGGTTGATATCGATCCCGCGCTCGCCGACGTGCTGGCTTCGCTCGAACCTGCCGAAATTCAATTGCAGGAAGCGTCATATTCGCTCTCGCATTACGCCCAGCGGCTTGAACTCGATCCGAACCGGCTGGCGCAGGTCGAGCATCGGATGGAGCAATTGCACTCGGCGGCGCGCAAGTTCCGCATGCAGCCCGAAGCCTTGCCTGAGGAACATGCCGAGCGGCGCAAGCAATTAGCCGCACTCGATGCCGCCGCCGATCTCGATGCATTGCGCGCCGCGGTGGCCAAGGCGAAAGAGGCTTATCTCGCGGAGGCGACGGTGTTGTCGAAGGCGCGCGGGAAAGCCGCGAAGGCGCTTGGCAAGGCCGTCACCCAGGGTATGCAGGAATTATCGATGGTCGGCGGGAGTTTTGAAGTCGCGCTCGTGCCGCTCACCGAGGGCGGCGCGAATGGGCTCGAACAGATCGAATTCCGGGTGGCCGGTCATGCGGGCGTGACGTTGCGGCCGCTAGCAAAAGTCGCGTCGGGCGGCGAACTCGCGCGGATCAGTCTGGCGTTAGCGGTGATTGCCAGTACGGCCAGCCCGACGCCGACGTTGATCTTCGACGAAGTGGATACCGGGATCGGCGGCGGTGTTGCCGAAGTGGTCGGGCGTCTGCTGCATCAACTGGGCCGCGACCGGCAGGTGTTGTGCGTCACGCACTTGCCGCAGGTTGCGGCGCGCGGCGATCATCATTTTCAGGTGGCTAAAGCCGGCGATGCGGCCGGGGGTACGGTCAGCACCGTTACGCCACTGGATAAATCGAAGCGCGTGGAGGAAGTCGCACGAATGCTCGGCGGGCTGGAGATCACGGCCACCACACGCAAGCATGCGAAGGAAATGCTGGCTGCATAGGCTCGCACCAGTGGCGCGGGGTAGGTCCCACGTCACCGACCGACAGAAGCACGCCCGTCCGTCCGGCCGCGTGCAAAACACCTAACCAAACACTCGCTTCCAAAGCGACGTCACCGCGTCCCTCTCCGCAGCAACCACGTCCGGTTCGACCCGCGCCTTCTCCATGCCGTCGAGCCTCAACGTGTGCTGCAACTTCCGATACCGCCTATACGCAGCCGCCACCGTTTCAGCCTCATCGGCGCTAATCAACCCAAACTCCGCAGCCCTCCGTAACAGCGAAATATTGCCCATATTGCGCACGAATTCAGCATCTTCCCGCGCGTGCAGTAACACCCAGAACTGCACGATGAACTCGATGTCCACCATCCCGCCGCGGTCGTGCTTCAGGTCGAACAACTTGCTCCGGTTCGGATGCCCGGCATCCACCCGATCACGCATCGCGACGATCTCTTGCGCCAGCGCAGCAGCATCTCGCGGCATCGTGAGAACCTGAGCGCGAATCTCTTCGAAACGTGCACCAATCTCGGCATCGCCGGCGCAATAACGCGCGCGCGACAACGCCTGATGCTCCCAGACCCATGCCGTATTCGCCGCATCGCCTTCACGAATCTGATAACGCCGGAACGATTCCAGACTCGTCACCAGCAAACCCGATTCGCCATTCGGACGCAACCGCAAATCGACATCGAATAAGGTGCCCGCGCCCGTAGCCGTCGTGAGCCACGTGACAAGGCGGCGCGCGAACATCGCGTAGATATCGGAGGCGGCTTCATCGGGGTCGTCGTGGAGAAAGATCAGATCCAGGTCCGACGCGTAGCCAAGCTCCTTCCCGCCCAGCTTCCCGTAAGCGATCACAGAAAACCGCGGCACCTCGCGATGGCGCTTGGGAAACTGCGACCACACCGTTTCGATAGTGACATCGAGCACGGCATCGGCAAGTGCCGACAACAAATCGCTCACATGTTCGACGGTGAGCTTGCCGCCCAGATCGATCAGCAGAATGCGAAACACCTCAGCCTGATGCGCGTGCCGCAGCAAGTTCATCTGCTGCTCGGCGCCATCGGCGGCGGCAATCTGCGCACGCAAGGACTCTCGGAACTGCGACCAGTCGAACGGGCTCGCGATCACCTCGTCGTCGAGCAATTCATCGAGAAGTTGCGGATGGCGAATCAAATAACCCGCCGCCCAACGCGACGCACCAAGCACCGACAATACCCGCTCGAGCGCCGTAGGATATTCGGTCAGCAAGGCAAGATAAGCGCCGCGCCGGCTGACCGCTTCGAGCAGGTCGAACAGCCGGGCGATGGTGTCGCCGCGCCGTTCGGGCGGCTGGGCGCGCTGCGCGGCTTCGAGCGCGCGCTGCGCGACGATATCGAAACGTTCACGGCTGCGCTCGGGCAAACCTTCATACCGCGTCGATGTCCACACGCTGCGCAAGCGCGCCAGCACGGCGGGGGCATCGGTGAAACCGAGTTGCGTCACGTGTTCGAGTAACTGCTCTTCGGCGCTGTCGTCGGCGAGCGCGCTGCTCCAGACCCACGACGCCGCCGAATCTTCCGCAACCGCGCAACCGCCATCGCCATTTACCTTATCGGCGAAAATCTGGTCGAACTGATGTTCCACGCGCGCCCGATGCGCCTCCAGCGCCTCCGTGAGCGCCGCGTAGTCGGCGAAACCCATCGTGTCGGCGAGCACCGCGCGATCGTCCGGCGCGACCGGCATCGCGTGCGTCTGGGCATCGTTTCGATACTGCAAGCGGTGCTCGAGCTTGCGCAGAAACAAGTAGGCCTCGCTGAGTTCGCTGCACACAGTCGCCGATATCAACCCGTGCGCCGCCGCGCGATTCAGCACGGACAAGGTCGGACGAATCCGCAGGTCGGCAATCTGGCCGCCACGAATCAATTGAAACACTTGCGCGCTGAACTCGATCTCCCGAATGCCGCCGCGGCCGAGCTTGATGTCGTCGGCTTTGTCAGGACGCATTGACGCGCGCCGCTGCGCTTCCTGACGGATCTGCAGATGCAGCGCACGAATCGCGCTGATCACGCCGTAGTCGAGATAGCGCCGGTAGATAAACGGCTTGGCGAGCGCATCGAGTTGCTTCGCGAGCCGTTGCGCCGCTTCGCTCTCGCTCTCCGACACGAGGCGCCCCTTGATCCACGCATACCGCTCCCACTCGCGGCCCTGCACATAGAAATACTCTTCGAGCATGCCGAGCCCGCACGCGAGCGGACCGGCGTCGCCGTTCGGCCGCAAACGCATATCGACGCGAAAGACATAACCGTCTTCCGTCACCTCGGCCAATGCGCCTATCAGCTTGCGGCCGAGCCGCGTGAAATATTCCTGCGTCGATAACCCCGCGCGCTCGCCGCCAGCCGTCTCACCGTCTTCTTCATACACGAAGATCAAATCGATATCCGACGACACATTCAACTCGCGCCCGCCGAGTTTTCCCATTCCCACCACACCCAGCGTGAGACGCTGCCCATCCGGCCCACGCGGCTCGCCGAACGTGACTTCCAGATCCGCCGACAACACGGCAAGCGCGCGCTGGATGGTCAGCTCGGCGAGATCGGTCATTGCGCCCGTGACTTCGGCAACAGGCGCGAGGCCAGCGAGATCGCGTTCCATCACCGTGCAGAAGACCTCAATGCGCAGCCGCCGAAGCGCGGTCTTGAGCACGGCTTCATCAAGCCGGCCGGTGGCTAAAGACGACCCTGAAGACGACGCCGAACATTCGTCGCACAACGCGTTCAACCGCGCTTCGATCCACGCTCGGCGAATAGGCGCTTTCGACCATTCGGCCACTTGCGCCGGCAAGTCGGGACGCGCGGCGTACATGCGCGCAGCGTAGTGGGAAGCGCTGGAACTCAGCAAAACGGCGTCGGTCATGAAAGGTCGGGTTCAGTCATTGCTCACATACAAGTCCGGCGGTATGCCGGGGCTTTTGCGCAAACGCGCGCGCGATGCGCAAAACGCCATCTGGCGCGGCTTGGCGGCCGCATCGTAGCGTCTTCCCGCAGTTTTTTGCACTGCGCGCTGTGTTACATTTCAACGTCAAATCTTGAAAACCTACCATATCGCCGACCCGCCGCAGCATGTCCGACCGAAAGGAATTCGCCGACCCACCCGAAGCTGTACCTGTGAAGCTAGGTGGTCGCGCCGAGCTCGCATTATCGCGGGCGCTGAAAGTCCTTCTGGTGCTGGTCGCCGTAGTGTATTTCGCGGTCGCCGGCATCTACCTCGCGCTGCGTTATGCCGTGCTTCCCCAGATCGATGCGTTCAGGCCGCGCATCGAGCAGATGGTGTCGTCGAAAATCCATGCACAGTTGCATATAGGACGCATCACCGCGAAGTGGTCCGGCATCCAGCCTTCGTTCGATATCGACAATCTCAGGATCGACTCCGCTGACGGTACGCCGGGTCTCGCCGTACCGCACGCCAGCGCCACGGTCGCGTGGCGTTCGCTGCTGGGTCCCACTCCTGTGCTCTCGAATCTCACCGTCGATGGCCCCGATGTCGTCATCTCCCGTGCCGCCGACGGGGCGTTCAGCGTGGCCGGCGTGCCGATCCAGGCGAAACACACGGGTAACGACGCGTTCATGACCTGGCTGCTGAGGCAGCAAGCCATCGTGCTGCGCGACGGCACGCTGCGCTGGCACGACGGCGAGCGCAGCGCACCGGAACTTGCGCTCAAGCGCATCAAGCTCGCCATCCTCAACGACGGGTCGCATCACCGGGTTGCTTTGCAGGCGTCCCCCGACGGCGACTTGCTGCACGGACCACTCGATTTTCGCGCGGACTTCCGGACGCCGCATTTCAGCGTACCCGGCCGGCCGGCGAACTGGACGGGCCAAGCGTATCTGTCGACGGGTCCCGTCGATCTGCCCGTGCTCTCGCGCTACATGACGATGCCGTTCGCCACCTACGGCGGCCGTTTCGACAACCGCATCTGGCTCGACTTCGCGAGAGGCAAGCTGCAAACGGCGGGCGGCAACCTGACCGGATCTGACATCGCGTTGCGCGTGCGTCCGACACAGCCGCGCCTCGACGTGCCGATCGCGAACTTCAACTGGAATCTCGCGCTGCAGGACGACGAATACACGCTGCAGCTCGAGAACCTGCGCGCGGAACTCGGCCAGCCACCGCTGGCCGACGGCACGCCGGTGTCTCGCCTCCTCGCCTTTCACTCGCTGACCAGCCGATACCGCGCGGCAAGCCTGAAGCGCGGGCAGATGTTCGGCGTGGCGGGCGATGTCGTCGATCTCGGCATCCTCGGAGAATTCTTGCGCACGCTGCCTTTGCCGGCCAGGTTGCAAAGCGATCTGATCCGCTTCAACCCGCGTGGCCAGATCGCGAATTACACACTGGAAACCGAACGCCCCAGGCCCGCGACCGACGCACAAGCACGAGCTCAGCGTCAGACAGGCGCAGAACCGCCGATGCGCTACACGGTCAAGGGCGACCTGCACGGCGTGAGTGTGCAGGCCCAGGAGCCGCCGCCGGGATTGACGATCAACAACCATCCTCGGGCCGGGATTCCGGGCGTGGAAAACCTGTGGGGCAGTATTGACGCCGACCAGGATCACGGCAGCGCGATCATCGATACGAAGAACACCGCGATCACCGTGCCCGGCGTCTTCGATAACCCGCGTCTCGTGCTCGACCAGGCCGACGGCCGCGTGACCTGGACCCTCACCGACGCACCCGGCAAGCCGCACAAGGCGATTGCCGCGCACGTGGAGACGCTGCACGTGAGGAACGCGGATACCGAGGCAAGCGCCACCGCGGAATATCGGAACGAGGGTGAAGGCCGAGGTTCCCTCGATCTCAAGGCGAAGGCGGCGCGCCTGAACGTGACGAGCCTTGTGCACTATCTGCCGACGAGCATCAGCGAAAAATTGCGCCTGTATTTGGGCCACGCGTTGCAAGCCGGCATCTCGCGCAACGCCACTATCGAGATTCACGGCGACCTCACGAAATTTCCCTACGCAAAGTTCCCCGATGCCGGCCAGTTCCGCATCGTCGCACCGTTCACCGGCGGCAAGTTCGAGCCGACGCCCTATCCGCCCAAGACCATGGCGAACGGAGCGCCGAATGTGTGGCCGGCGTTCAATGGTATCGACGGGACGTTTCATCTCGCCGAAAACAAGCTGGGTTTCGACATTTCACGCGGCCGTTATCTCGGCGTGAGCGTGGTCAAGACGACGGGGCGTATTGAGGACCTGGGCAATCGCGAATCGAAGCTGGTGATCGACGCCGACGCGCGCGGTCCGGTCACCGACATGCTGCGCTATGTGGAAGACAGTTCGCTCGGCTCGCTCTCGCATCACGTGGCAACGAAGATTCAGGCAACCGGCAACGCCGCGCTGGCGTTGCAACTGCTAATTCCGCGTGTCGCGCCGCCGCCGGGCATGCGGCAGCACGTAGGCTATAAAGGCGCGCTCACGTTCAACGGCAACGACTTCGCATACGGCGCATTTCCGCCGCTATCCAATCTCAAAGGGCGAGCGAGGTTCGGCGAAAAGACCGTGTCGCTCGATGGCCTCACCGCGAAATTGCTGGGCGGCGACGTGCGTGGCACAGGCGACGTGAAACCTGACGGCAGTTATGCCTTCGATGTAAGCGGGCGCATAGGCGCCGACGCTGTCCAGGGCCTGAACGCGCACGATCAGGCGCAGGCTGCACACATTCTCAAGCACATCAGCGGCACCGCGCCGTACGACCTGCACCTGCGCGGGATGAAAAACGCGTTGCCGCGCGTCGAGGCCAGTTCCGATCTGAGCGGCCTCGGGCTGGACTTCCCGGCGCCCTTCAACAAGAGCGAAGGCACGCCAATGCCGTTCGCCTTCACGTTCGCGCCGGTCGCCGGATCGTCGCAGGAGCACGACGCGAAACTCACCCTCGGGCCGGTGAATGCACACTATGTGCTCAAGCGGGTAGGCAAGGAGGCGCCGACCGTTGAGCGTGGTGCTATCGGTGTGAACAAGCCGGCCGATCTGCCAGCGCAAGGCGTGACGGCCGCGGTGGATATCGATGAACTCGATGCCGATGCGTGGCGCAAGCTCATCGCCGAACTGGGGCCGATGCCGCAACCCGACCCGAAGACTCAATCCCAGATCGTGAAGCAGTTCGTGCCCAATCGCTTCGCGCTGCATTTCACCACGGTCAAGCTGCTCAACCGGCGCTGGGAAGATGTATCGATCGGAGCCAATCGTGGCGATGACCGCAAGTGGCAGGCGAACATTGCCTCGGATCAGGTAACCGGGAATGCCGAGTGGATGCCCGGTGCGACGAAGGAAAGTCCGGGTGCATTGCAGGCACGATTCAGCAAAGTCGTGATTCCGAGCAAAGAGGAAGCCGATCTGGTCGGGCAGATGATCCGCAAGCCGCCGAACAACATGCCGTCGATCGACCTGATCGTGAACGAGCTCGTGGTGCGCGGGCGCACGCTTGGGCGTCTGGAGGTCGACGCGCGCAACGACGTGGAGGACAACGTGCCGGTCTGGTATCTGGACAAGCTGGACCTGACCAACCCGGACGCAAAGCTCTCTGCCACGGCCAACTGGCGCACGATCAGCGGTCCCGTGGGTTATCGGGCCGACGCCGATGACAACGCCCCCCGCCGCACCGCGCTCGATTTCAAGCTGGACATCATCGATGCCGGCGCGCTAGTCGAGCGGCTGGGCCTGCCGCGTACGGTGAAAAGCGGCAAGGGGACGGTGTCGGGCCAGCTTGGCTGGGATGGCAGTCCCGCTGCAGTGGATCTGCCCACGCTCAACGGCCGGGTGGACGTCGATTTGCATCACGGCCAGATTCTCAAGGTCAATCCGGGCGCGGCGAAATTGCTCGGCGTGCTCAGCCTGCAAAGTCTGGCGCACTTTCTCACGCTGCATTTCCAGGACGTGGTCGGCCAAGGGCTGCCGTTCGACAAGATCACCGGTTCGGGCGTGGTTCAGAACGGCATCGGCCGCACCAACGATTTCACGATGATTACGGCGCCTGCGCGCGTCGAGCTGAAGGGGCTGGTCAATCTGCCGAAGGAAACGCAGGACCTGCACGCCAAGATCATCCCGACGGTCAGCGCTGGCGCCGTGGCACTGGGCGCAGCGGTGATCAATCCTTTGCTCGGGCTCGGCACGCTGGTGGCCGATCTACTGCTGTCGAAGTCGATTGGAAAAGCGTTCACCATCGACTATTCCATTACGGGCTCGTGGTCGAAACCTGTCATTCAGCGGGTGAAAGGCGATCAGGGTAAGATCGAAATTCCCGCTGAAGCCGTGCCCAACTGAGCGGTTTAAAGGTTGGCGGCAGGCGATTTCGATCATCATCGCGCCCCCTTTCTAGCAGGCTGACATGAGCGAAAGATCAAGCGAAAGCACCCCCGGGACGTTCCGCGTAGCCGCGCTGCAAATGGTGAGCGTGCCGGATCGTGAGCGCAATATCGCGGAAGCCGGGCGGCTGATTGCCGAAGCCGCGCGCGACGGTGCGCAGCTTGTGCTGCTGCCGGAATATTTCTGTTATATGGGTTTCAAGGATACGGACAAGCTCGCGATCCGCGAAACGCCGGGCCACGGCCCGATCCAGCAGTTCCTGGCGGATGCGGCGCGCGAACATCGCGTATGGGTGATCGGGGGGACCTTGCCGCTAGAGTCATCTGAAGCGTCGCGTGTGCTCAATACCACGCTGGTCTTCGATCCCACCGGCAAGCAGGTCGCCCGCTACGACAAGATTCATCTGTTCAACTTCGAGAAAGGCACGGAATCCTTCGACGAAGCACGCACGATCTGTCCCGGCAGCGAAGTGCAGACCTTCGAGGCGCCGTTTGGACGCGTGGGGTTGTCGGTGTGCTACGACCTGCGTTTTCCCGAGCTTTACAGGAAGATGGGCGATTGCGCGTTGATGGTCGTGCCGTCCGCGTTCACCTACACGACCGGCGAGGCCCACTGGGAAACGCTGCTCAAGGCGCGTGCGGTCGAAAACCAATGCTATGTGCTCGCCGCCGCACAAGGCGGAAAACACGAAAACGGCCGCCGGACCTGGGGCCACAGCATGCTGATCGACCCGTGGGGCGAACTCGTGGCCGTGCTGGCGGAAGGCGCGGGCGTGGTAGCCGGAACGATTGATGCGTCACGTATCGCGTCGGTCCGCCAAAGCCTGCCGGCTTATCGCCATCGCGTGCTGGGTTAGCTTGTCCGGGTTAGCTTGTTTTACGGAGGACCCCCTCCATTTGGTCAGGATGTCGCACGAACACTCGAACGTTAGAATGCTTTTAATCCCCACAGACTTCGCCACAGGCAACGAATGAACATCATCGAACCCGGCATCCGAAATCTCGCCACCGCGAAAGAGATTCTTCTGACGCCCTACGGCCTCGACGAATCCACGATTACGCGCACGCTGGCCGAGATCTTCACGCACCGCGTGGATTACGCGGATCTCTATTTCCAGTCCACGCGCAGCGAAGCGTGGAGCCTGGAAGAAGGTATCGTCAAATCGGGCAGCTTCAGCATCGATCAGGGTGTCGGCGTGCGCGCCGTGTCGGGCGACCGGACGGCGTTCGCGTATTCGGACGACCTGTCGCCGGAATCCATCCGTCAGGCGGCTATTGCCACACGCGCCATTGCGAAGGCTGGCGGCGGCAAACACAAGATCAAGTCGGCAAGCTCGCTAACCGGCGTGTTCGGTCGCGATCTATACCTGCCGTCCGATCCGCTCACATCGCTCGACGCCACCGCGAAGGTGAAATTGCTCGAACGCGTGGAGAAGATGGCGCGCGGCCGCGATCCGCGCATCGTCCAGGTCATGGCCGGTCTCGCGGGTGAATACGACGTCGTGCTGGTCGCCCGAAGCGACGGCGCGCTGGCTGCTGACATCCGGCCGCTCGTGCGTGTGTCCGTGACGGTGATCGCCGAAAAGGACGGACGTCGCGAGATGGGTAGCGGCGGCGGCGGCGGGCGTTACGACTACGCCTATTTCACTGACGAAATCCTCTCCAGCTACGTGGATCAGGCCGTGCACGCGGCGCTCGTTAATCTCGATGCGCGTCCGGCTCCTGCCGGCGCAATGACTGTTGTGCTCGGACCGGGCTGGCCGGGCGTGTTGCTGCACGAAGCGATCGGCCATGGGTTAGAGGGTGATTTCAACCGCAAGGGATCGTCGGCATTCGCAGGGCGCATCGGCGAACGGGTGGCGGCGAAGGGTGTAACGGTGGTCGACGACGGCACGCTGCCGAACCGGCGCGGCTCGCTGAATATCGACGACGAAGGCAATCCGACCCAATGCACCACCTTGATCGAGGACGGCATTCTCAAGGGTTATATCCAGGATTCGCTGAACGCACGCCTCATGAAGATGCCCGTGACAGGCAACGCGCGGCGTGAGTCGTACGCGGCCCTGCCCATGCCGCGCATGACCAACACGTACATGCTCAACGGCGATAAAGACCCGGCTGAAATCCTGGCATCGGTGAAAAACGGCTTGTATGCGGTGAATTTCGGCGGCGGTCAGGTCGACATCACCAACGGCAAGTTCGTGTTCTCCGCGTCCGAGGCGTACATGATCGAGAACGGCAAGGTCACGTATCCGGTGAAGGGCGCAACGCTGATCGGCAGCGGCCCGGAGTCGCTCAAGTACGTGACCATGATCGGCAACGACATGGCGCTCGACGGCGGTGTGGGGGTGTGCGGCAAGGAAGGCCAGAGCGTGCCGGTGGGCGTCGGTCAGCCGACCTTGCGCATCGAAAAGATGACGGTGGGCGGCACGGTTTGAGCGTGTAACCCCTGATTTTCCCGCGACGCGCCTCATGAGACATATGAGCGCGTCGCGCGGGAAAACCGCATGGATTGCTCACATTTTCTGCAGAATTTAGCTCGACCACGCGGATTGTCCGCATTTTGAAGGCTGACAACTTGCCAACCGCGCGTGTTTAAGGTTATAAAGCCAGACGCTTAACTAGTTCCAAACGACCGAAACCATCATGTCCGCCAAGTTTTATTTTTACTTTTTTTGGCATCTCAAGCCGCTGGCGGATCGAGAGGGGTGAGTCGTTTTTGTAGAACCCAAGTTTCCCGAAAAACCGCCAGCGCAGTCTGGCGGTTTTTTTATGCCCACTTTTTTGACGATTTTTGCACTGTCCTTGATCTGTCGGACGTAACGACCAACGAACACAGCACCAAAAAACGAGTTCCTGGAGAACCAGCATGCCCCCGCACAACACCGACGATGTCCGAATCCGCGAATTGAAAGAACTGACGCCCCCCGCTCACCTGATCCGCGAGTTCGCCTGCGCTGAGCCGGTTTCGACCCTGATCTACAACTCGCGCCAGTCGATGCACCGCATCCTCCATGGCATGGAAGACCGTCTGATTGTGATCGTCGGGCCGTGTTCCATCCACGACACCAAAGCTGCTTTGGAATACGCAGGCCGTCTCGTCGAGCAACGCCAGCGTTTTGCCGGTGAACTTGAAATCGTGATGCGGGTGTATTTCGAAAAACCGCGAACCACGGTCGGCTGGAAGGGTTTGATCAACGACCCGTATATGGACAACAGTTTCAAGATCAACGACGGCCTGCGGACCGCACGCGAATTGCTGTTGCGAATCAACGAACTGGGCCTGCCGGCCGGCACCGAATACCTCGACATGATCAGCCCGCAGTACATCGCCGACCTGATCTCGTGGGGTGCGATCGGCGCGCGGACGACGGAATCGCAAGTGCATCGGGAGTTGGCGTCGGGGTTGTCGTGTCCGGTCGGCTTCAAGAACGGCACGGACGGAAACGTGAAGATTGCCGTCGACGCCATCAAGGCCGCGTCGCAGCCGCACCATTTCCTCTCGGTGACGAAGGGCGGCCATTCGGCCATCGTGTCGACCGCCGGCAACGAGGACTGCCACATCATCCTGCGCGGCGGCAAGACGCCAAACTACGACGCGGAGAGCGTGAACGCCGCGTGCAACGACATCAGCAAGGCCGGACTGGCTGCGCGCCTGATGATCGATGCGAGCCACGCGAACAGTTCGAAGAAGCACGAGAACCAGATCCCGGTTTGCGCCGATATCGGCCGGCAGATCGCAGGCGGCGATGAACGGATCATCGGCGTGATGGTGGAATCGAATCTGGTTGCCGGGCGGCAGGATCTGAAAGAAGGCTGCGAGCTGACCTACGGGCAAAGCGTCACCGATGCGTGCATCGGCTGGGAAGACAGCTTGAACGTGCTGGAAGGGTTGTCGGACGCCGTGAAGCAGCGGCGTGTGGCGCGGGGCAATGGGAACTGATTGCGTTTGACCGACATAAAGGCTGCGGATTCTCGCAGCCTTTTTTATCATGGCCGTCCTAAACCTTCCGTTCGTGGTCCCACAACACGTCCGAGCCGCCATCGGCGCGATTCAACACTCGCGCCAGCACGAACAGCAAATCGGATAGCCGGTTCACATACTGCCGCGGCGCCGCGTTGATCTTGTCCACGCGCCCGAGCGCAACAATCGAGCGCTCCGCGCGCCGGCACACCGTCCTGCCAACGTGTGCAAGGGAAGCCGCCCGCGACCCGCCCGGCAGAATGAATTCCTTCAGCGGCGGCAGAGTTGCGTTGTATTCGGCAATCCATTCATCGATACGAGCAAGATGAGATTTCTCGATCATCGAATGCCCGGGAATGCAAAGCTCACCGCCGAGATCGAAGAGATCGTGCTGGATCGCGAACAGCGCAGTGCGCAGGTCATCGGGGAGCGGTTCGCACAGCAGCACGCCAAGCTGCGAATTGAGTTCATCGACATCGCCGATCGCGGTTATCCGCGCGTCGTCCTTTTGCACGCGGCTGCCATCGCCAAGGCCGGTCGTGCCGTCGTCGCCGGTGCGCGTCGATATCTTGCTCAGGCGATTGCCCATGATGTTCTCCAGGTGACACATAACGCCGGTCAGCGTCCACGCTCATTATAGGCAGCGCCCGGGCGCGGGCTCGATGCGGGCTATCAGCGTAAAATAAGCTCATAAAACGCATGAATCCCGCATTTCGATGCGAGGTTTCCTGCATCCCAACATCCCATTACACCGATGTCCGGAGACATGCCGTGAATCATCCCGTCCCGCCGCCCGCTGTCCGCCGCACCTTCCCCACTGCCCTGCTCGACGCGCTGAAAGCCGCGTTCGGCGAGCGTGTCTCGACTGCTGCCGCGGTTCGCGAGCATCACGGCCGCGACGAATCGCCGTTCGATCCGCAACTGCCTGACGCTGTCGTGTTCGTGACCAGTACGGAAGACGTCCAGACCGTGGTCCGGCTCTGCGCCGAACACAATGTTCCGGTGATTCCATACGGCAATGGCTCGTCGCTGGAAGGCCATTTGCTGGCGGTTCAGGGCGGCGTATCCATCGACATGTCCGGGTTGAACCAGGTGTTGTCGATCGATGCCGAGGACCTGACGGTCACCGTCCAGCCGGGCATTTCGCGTAAGCAGTTGAACGAAGCGCTAAAGGACACCGGTCTGTTTTTCCCCATCGATCCGGGCGCGGACGCGAGCATCGGCGGAATGTCAGCCACGCGAGCGTCGGGCACGAACGCCGTGCGCTACGGCACGATGCGCGAGAACGTGCTCGGCCTCAGCGTCGTGCTCGCCGATGGCCGCGTCATCAAGACCGGAACCCGCGCGCGCAAATCGTCGGCGGGATATGACCTCACGCGCTTGTTCGTCGGCTCGGAAGGCACGCTTGGCGTGATCGTCGAGATCACCGTGCGGCTTTATCCGCAACCGGAAGCGGTATCGGCGGCGGCATGCGCGTTTCCGTCGATGGGCGACGCGGTGCGCGCCACCATCGAAACCATCCAGATGGGCGTGCCGGTGGCGCGTGTCGAGTTCCTGGATTCGCTCGCGGTGCGCGCCATCAACCGCCATTCGAATCTCACGTTCCGCGAATCGCCCATGCTGTTCTTTGAGTTCCATGGCACGGAAAGCAGCGTGAAGGAACAAGCGGAAACGGTTCAGGAAATCGTCGCGCAAAACAAGGGCGCCGATTTCGAATGGGCGACTCGGCCCGAAGACCGCAGCCGTCTCTGGAACGCGCGTCACAACGCCTATTTCGCGATGCTGCAACTGAAGCCGGGTAGCCGTGCCGTGACCACGGACGTCTGCGTGCCGATCTCACGGCTCGCCGAATGCGTGATCGAAACGGAGCAGGACTTGAACGCAAGCACGCTGCCCTGCCCGATCGTCGGCCATGTCGGAGATGGCAATTTTCACGTCGCCATGCTGCTCGATCCCACCAAGCCCGAGGAATTCGAGGAAGCCGAGCGGATCAATCATCGCATTGTGCAGCGTGCGCTGCGCATGGGCGGAACGTGTACTGGCGAGCATGGCGTCGGGCTGCACAAAATGGGCTTCATGATCGAGGAGCACGGCGAGGACGCGATCAGTGTGATGCGCTCGATCAAACATGCGCTCGATCCAAAAAACCTGATGAACCCGGGCAAGATCTTTTCGTACGACGCTTGATCGTTCGCTAGAGGTGTCCGGTGCACAAACGCGCTGGACTAAAAAGAGGCTCCGTCCCCGTAATTAGCCCAATCGACGGCAGAGACGCGCGGGTGCAAGATCAACGATCTGCTTTTTGGAAATACTCCAGAGCACAAACCGCCGGGAGGAGACATGAACGCACCCGCCGAGCTTTCGCCGGAAGTGCTGGCGCAACGTCAGCGCGAAGTGGTCCAGGCGTTGATGGCCGTACTGCCGACGCATTGTCTGCTGTATCGCGAGGAAGACACGGCCGCGTATGAATGTGATGGGCTCGCGGCATATCGGCGCTTGCCTTTAGCGGTCGCGCTGCCCGAAACCGAAGCGCAGGTTCAGCGTGTCGTGCAAATCTGCGCGCGGCTCGACGTGCCTATCGTCCCGCGTGGCGCGGGCACGGGCTTGTCGGGCGGGGCCATGCCGATCCGGCATGGGATCGTGTTATCGCTCGCACGCTTTCGCAAGATCGTGGAAGTCGACCCGTACGCGCGTACGGCAACGGTCCAGCCGGGTGTGCGCAATCTCTCTATATCCGAGGCCGCCGCGCCTTATGGGCTCTATTACGCGCCCGATCCGTCATCGCAGATTGCCTGCACCATCGGCGGCAATGTCAGCGAGAATTCCGGCGGCGTCCACTGCCTCAAATACGGTCTGACGTGTCACAACGTGATGCGCGTGCGGGCCGTATCGATGGAAGGCGAGATCCTCGAGTTCGGTTCGCTCGGGCTCGATGCGCCGGGGCTCGATCTGCTGGCCGTGCTAATCGGCAGTGAGGGCATGTTCGCCATCGTCACGGAAATCACCGTCAAGCTGATTCCCAAGCCGCAAACGGCTCAAGTGATCATGGCAAGTTTCGACGATGTCGTGAAAGGCGGCAACGCCGTTGCAGCGATCATCGCGGCCGGCATCATTCCTGCCGGACTCGAAATGATGGACAAACCTGCCACACGCGCCGTGGAAGAGTTTGTGAAAGCGGGCTATGACCTCGACGCCAAGGCGATCCTGCTGTGCGAATCGGATGGAACGCACGACGAAGTCATGGAGGAAATCGTGCGGATGACGGCGGTGCTGCGCGAATTCGGCGCGAACCGCATCCAGATTTCGCGCTCCGAGGCTGAGCGGCTGAAATTCTGGTCAGGACGCAAGAACGCATTTCCGGCCGCCGGACGTATATCTCCCGATTATTACTGCATGGACGGCACCGTGCCGCGCCGCCAGATCGGGCCGCTGCTCGCGCGTATTGAAGAGATGGAGATCAAATATGCACTGCGTTGCATGAACGTGTTTCACGCCGGCGACGGCAACATGCATCCGCTGATCCTGTTCAACGGCAACGATATGGACGAATGGCACCGGGCCGAAGCATTCGGCTGTGACATTCTGGAAACCTGTGTGGAACTAGGCGGGACGGTGACGGGCGAGCATGGCGTGGGTATCGAAAAGATCAACTCGATGTGCGTCCAGTTTTCTCCCGAAGAACGCGACACGTTCCACGCGATCAAGCGCGCCTTTGATCCCCCCGGCCTGCTCAATCCCGACAAAGGCATCCCGACACGCGCGCGTTGCGCCGAGTACGGAAAAATGCATATCCGCGGCGGCTTGCTGCCGCATCCCGAGATTCCACGCTTTTAAGCGGTGTGTTTAGGCGGCGCTTCTAAACGTTGCGTGGTGGTAAACGTCCCTTTCAGGCATCGGCGGTTGTTTTCAGGCATTCGGCCCCGACACGTATCCACGTTTATACGAGTGGCCGTGCGGGAACGCGCCGATACACTGACCCAAGAGCCATAAAACGCGGGACATCATGACAGAGGAAGACATTGTCGCGAGCTGGTCCGAGCGTGTACGCGCCGCGACGGCGAGCAACACCCCACTACGGATTCGCGGCGGCGGCACGAAGGACTGGTACGGGCAGGCGCTGCAAGGCGAGATAGTCGATACCCGGGCGCATCGCGGAATTATCGAATATGACCCGGCCGAGCTCGTGATCACCGCGAAGGCCGGTACGCCGCTCAGCGAGATCGAAGCGCAGCTGGATGAATGTGGCCAGATGCTGCCCTTCGAGCCCCCGCACTTCGGGCATAACGCCACGCTTGGCGGCTGCATTGCAGCCGGGCTCGCCG
>NZ_AEJF01000174.1 GCF_001028175.1 Caballeronia mineralivorans PML1(12) | reverse complement strand
AGGGCCACGTGCTGCATTTCGGCGGCCAGGTGGTGAAGAACGTCGCGGGCTACGACGTCTCGCGCCTGCTCGCGGGCTCGCTCGGCACGCTTGGGCTGATCCTGGAGGTATCGGTGAAAGTCCTGCCGAAACCCGTTGCCGAAGCCACGCTCAAGTTCGAGATGAACGACACCGACGCCGTGCGCAAGCTCAACGAATGGAGCGGCCATCCGTTGCCACTGACCGCCAGCGCCTGGCGCGACCACACGCTGGCGCTGCGGCTAGGCGGTGCGGAAGCGGCGGTGAAAGCGGCGCGGACATCGTTGGGCGGCGAAGTGGTGGACGCCGTGGAAGCCGAGCGTTTCTGGCACGGTTTGCGTGAGCAATCCGATCCGTTCTTCGCCGTGCTGCCGCCGAAGTGCGCTTTGTGGCGGCTCTCGCTGCCATCGATTGCCGAACCGATGCACCTTCCCGGTCCCCATCTGATGGAATGGGGCGGCGCGCAACGCTGGTGGATCACCGACGCCGATCCGCAAACCGTGCGCATCAGCGCCAAGCAGGCCGGCGGGCACGCGACCATCTTCCGCTCGGGCTCCGCGTATGACCGCAACGCCGGCGTCTTCACGCCGCTGCCCGCACCGATGATGAAGATTCATCGCGGCCTGAAAGCCGCATTCGATCCCGCGAGCATTTTCAATCGCGGCCGCCTCTATCCCGACTTCTGAGCTGAAGACACAAGCAATGCAAACCAACCTCGCCGACTTCATGCGCAACACGGCCGATGGCGAAGAAGCCGAGGCCATCCTGCGCAAGTGCGTGCATTGCGGATTCTGCACGGCGACGTGCCCGACGTACCAGATCCTCGGCGATGAGCTCGACGGCCCGCGCGGCCGCATCTATCTGATCAAGCAGATGATGGAAGGTGCGCCGGTCACGCGCAGCACGCAACTGCATCTTGATCGCTGCCTCACATGCCGCAATTGCGAGACCACGTGCCCATCGGGCGTGCAATACGGACGGCTGCTGGAAATTGGCCGGAAGGTCGTGGAAGAGAAAGTGGAGCGGCCGTTCGGCCAGCGCGTGCAACGCAAGCTGCTCGCCAACTTCCTGCCGAACAGCAAGCTTTTCACGCCCGCTATGAAGGTCGGCCAGCAATTCCGGCCGCTGTTGCCCAAAGCCTTGCGAACGAAGATTCCGGTTGCGCAGCGGCCCCTGGTGCCGCCCACCAGCACGCACGAACGCAAGATGCTGATGCTCGCCGGCTGCGTCCAGCCCGCGATGATGCCGAACGTGAACATCGCGACCGCGCGGGTGTTCGATGCGTTGGGGATCCAGATAATGACCGCGCCGGACGCGGGCTGTTGTGGCGCGATCCGTCTGCATCTGGGCTACAACGAGGAAGCGCTGGACGACGTGCGCAATAACATCGACGCGTGGTGGCCGTACGTGGAAAACGGCGTGGAGGCGATCGTGATGAACGCCTCGGGCTGCGGCGCGACAGTGAAGGAATATGCGCACCTGCTGCGCAATGACCCTGACTATGCGGGGAAGGCCGCGCGGATTGTGGACCTGACGCGCGACCTCGCCGAAATCCTGCCGCTATACGAGGACGAACTCACGACGATGGTCAGGCGGCGCGCCGTGCACACCGTCGCGTTTCACCCGCCGTGCACGCTGCAGCATGGTCAACAGATTCGCGGCCACGTGGAGAATTTGCTGACGGCGCTAGGCATAGAAGTGCATCTTCCCGCCGATAGCCATCTGTGCTGCGGCTCGGCGGGCACGTACTCGGTGCTCCAGCCGAAGCTCTCGTACGCATTGCGCGACCAGAAACTCGACAAGCTCGAGAAGCTGGAACCGCAGATGATCGTATCGGCGAATGTGGGCTGTATTGCGCACTTGCAGAGCGGCACGTCCACGCCCGTCGTGCACTGGATTCAACTGCTCGAACATCTGCTGTATGGCTAACGCCGGCCGGCGCCTGCAGAACCAGGGCGCCGCGTCCGTATAATCGGGGCTCTGCTTACTCGATATGCGGCGTCCGATTCCATGTCCTCCTCTCCTGTAGCCCGTCACCTGGACGAAGTCCGTCAGCGCATCGCGAAAGCCGCGGCTGATGCTTCGCGCGATGCGTCTTCGGTCGCGTTACTCGCGGTATCGAAGACCTTTCCTGCAGAGGATGTTCGTGCCGCCTTCGACGCCGGGCAACGCGCGTTCGGCGAAAACTACGTGCAGGAAGCGGTGGCGAAGATTGCGGAACTGGCGGATTTGCGCAGCGAGATCGAGTGGCATTTCATCGGACCGTTGCAGTCGAACAAGACGAAAGTGGTCGCAGAGAATGTCGATTGGGTGCATTCCGTGGATCGACTCAAGATCGCCCAGCGTCTCAGCGAACAGCGGCCCGACGGCATGGCGCCGCTCAACGTGTGTCTGCAGGTCAACGTGAGCGGCGAAGAATCGAAAAGCGGCGTTGCGCCGGATGAAGCTTTGGCGCTCGCACGCCAGATAGCGGCGCTTCCTTTTTTGCGGTTGCGCGGCCTGATGGCCATCCCCGAACCCGCCGGCACACTCGACGAACAACGCGCGCCGCATCGGCGTCTGCGTGAAATCATGGACACCTTGCGCGCGGACGGACTTGAACTCGATACGCTTTCCATGGGCATGTCGGCGGATATTGAAGCCGCAATTCTCGAAGGCGCGACGATGGTTCGCATCGGCACAGCCATCTTCGGCGCACGCGATTATTCCAACTGAACCTTTGATCTGAACTCACTATGAAAATTGCATTTATCGGTGGCGGCAACATGGCGTCGGCGCTCATCGGCGGTTTGATCAAGCGCGGTGTCGCGGCGGCGGATCTTTATGTCGTCGACTCCGGGGAAGAAGCACGGCAGCGCACGGAAAAGCAGTTTGGCGTTGCGACGGGTACGTCGATCGATTCGAAACTTGCCGGCTACGACGCGATCCTGCTTGCCGTCAAACCGCAAGTGCTGAAGGACGTGGCCACGGCGTTGCAGCCGGTGTTATCGAAGCAATTAGTGATCAGTATCGCGGCTGGGATTCGCGCCGCCGATCTGTCGCGCTGGCTCGGCGGCTATATGCAGATTGTCCGCACGATGCCGAACACGCCGGCGCTTATCGGCATGGGCGTGACAGGTTTGGCTGCGCTGCCCGGTGTTGACGATGCAGGGAAGGCGCTGGCATCGAAGGTACTTGAGGCGGTGGGCGAAACCGTCTGGTTCGACGACGAAGCCAAGATCGACGCCGTTACGGCCATTTCCGGCAGTGGTCCGGCGTACGTGTTTTATTTCATCGAAGCCATGCAGGAAGCGGCTCGCCAGCTTGGGATGGACGAGGAGCAAGGCCGTGCGTTGGCAGTAGCTACGTTTACCGGCGCAGCGCAACTGGCCGCGCAATCGGGCGAACCGGCGAGCGTGTTGCGGGAACGGGTGACATCGAAGGGTGGCACGACGGCTGCAGCTTTGGCTTCTTTCGATTCCCAGGGCGTGAAAGACGCCATCGTCCGTGGCGCACTAGCGGCCGATGCAAGAGCGAAAGAGATGGGTGTGGAGTTGGGCAAGGCCTGAGACAGCGACCCTCAGCCTTGGTCCGCGTGCACTTGTACTGACAACGCAAAAAAATGCCGCTACGGAATCACTCCTGCAGCGGCATTTTCGTTTTTACTTCACCAACAGTCTGCTAGTTCAACAGCAGTCCATCGGTCAGTTCTTACCCATGCACTGCAATCTGCACGCCTTGCTGGACCAGCAGTTCCGCGTGAGCGCCGGAGTGTTCGTACACGTTGTACGTCACGCCGCCAACAATGGCCGTCCCTTCCTGCATCCAGTGACCGTCGGTCACGCCCGCAATGTGCGCACTCGACAAATCCACCGAATCGCCATTTGAGCCGTTGACCAGCATCTGCTGCTTGCCGTCCTTCTGGAACAGGTCCGGTTCGGTCAGGTTCAATACGTCCACCAGCGACAGCTTCAGCATGTTGTGCGAGCCGCCCAGGTCGATCGCTTCGATACCCGATACCTTCGCCGCTGCCGTCTTGCCAGTCAGCGACGTAAGATCCAGGGCCTGATGATCTCCCGTCAAATGCGGCGTATGGACGCCGCCCGCGCCGCCCTCGATGTGAGCCGTGGCGTCCTTGAAGTAGGCAGCCGGATCAGCGTTCAGGTCCACGGTGGCATTGCCTGTGGTGCCCTTGAACGTGTCGTGCTCGCCAACTGCGGCGTGATGGCCGGCTTGCGAGGCAACCGGACTCACGCTTGCATTAGCGGCAAGCACTGCTGCGTCGTCGATTGCAGGCGATGCATCTACGTGCGTTGCGGAAACGGTTGCAAGCTTCGCGTTGAAGTTGTCAGTGAAGGTCCAGCCCATTGCGGGATTGGACACGGTCGTGACCTGACCTGAAGCACCGACAGCCCGGGCATCGATATGATAAGTACTACTTTCGAGCGGCAAATTCACCGGGAAATTAGGATTTTGCGCCACGGTGGCTGTGAAGATGTTGCCGTTCACAGTCATGGTCCCCTGGACGGAGTTGTCCCATAGAACGGTCGTTCCCTGATTGCCGCCGGAGATATAGAGCGCCATGCCCTTCGATGCAAGGCTCGGGTCCGCAATCCATCCGGTGAGCGTCAGCGTACCCGTGGCCGTGCCACCCTGCGATACGAGAGCACCGTCGCTATACACGCCTGTCACCATGATCTGCGTGGTACTGAACGCATAGGCGTTCGATACATCGCTCGTCCCGGCGGCATTGGTACTGGTCGCGTGAACGTTGTGCGCGCCGTTGGGCAATGCTGCAGCAGGCTGGTAATGCCACGTACCATCCGCGCCGACCAGCGTCGAGCCCAACAACGTCGTGTTGTCATAGACGTTGATGGTGTCGCCTGCATGACCCGTGCCATTGATGGTGGGATGACTATCTGTCGCGATGCCACCGGGTGCAACGTTACCCATGTGCGGACCTGTTGCATCGACCAGATTGGTAATGACAGGGGCGAATGGCGTTGCGTTCACGTTGAAACCAATGGTCACCGGCGCACTGACGCCGGTTCCTGTTGTGTACGTCAGACTCAGGTTGTGCGCGCCGTTCGCAAGCGTCGGCAAGGTCCAGCCGACATTCTCCTGGGTGGCGACCATCGTGCCGCTGTCGTACAAGGTGTAGGTATCACCGACAATGGCATTGCACACGAGCACAGGATGTACGTCCTGCGTTGTGCCGCCCACGCTGATGGTATTGATTCCGTCCGCGGTATGTTCGGACAGACCCAGGAGGCCCGGTGCTGGAAGTACAGGCGGTACGGCCGGCCCCCTACTGAACCGATGAGCGTCTGACTACCGTTAAGATTTTTCGACATTTTTTTATTGCCTCTGGGGGGGTGATATTCAAGCGGCCTTGCTTTGCTTTAAAAAAGCTGACCGCCTCTATTGAATCGATGCTCATTCGATTGCCTCTCGGCGTTTCAAATTGCAAAACAATTCTGAATGTTTGCCCAAGGCTCAAATATCGGAAAAGTCCTAAATACTATGGATAGCGAAATGTTAGCGCCACACCGTTTGCGAGAAGCGCCCCAGAAGTGGGAGAGATGCCTCCGGCCTAACCGCTAACGGCAGATACAACGATGGCGTTTACCACGGGACTGCGGAAGCGACTTCGCCGCCGTAACACGCAGCGTCGAAGTCATGTGAGCAGACAGGGCCGCTCCGAAGACCGGTATTTGCGTTACCGCATGAACGCGTAATGCGCCGCAATCCCCGCGAATAAAAGACCCCCGAGCCAGTTGTTATGTTTGAACGCGGCGAAGCACGGCATCCGCTCGCGGTCCTTGATCAGGGTGTAGTGATACACGGCGCAAGCCACCGCCACCGCCCAGCCGATCCAGTACAACGCGCCAAACGCCAACGACACGCCGATCCACACGTAGATCCCGAGCGTTACCGCGTAGCACAACATGATCGCGAGCACGTCGAAGCGGCCAAACGTCAGCGCCGACGTGCGGATGCCGATCTTGATGTCGTCGTCGCGATCGACCATCGCGTATTCAGTGTCGTAGGCGATCGACCAGAACACGTTCGCGGCGAGCATGGTCCAGGCGAGCGGCGGTACGTGGTCCTGCACGGCGGCGAAAGCCATCGGAATGCCGAACCCGAATGCGATGCCCAGATACGCCTGAGGAATCGCGAAGAATCGCTTGGTGAATGGGTAACTGCCCGCGACAAATAGCGCGAACACAGAGAGTTCTTTCGTCAGCGTGTTGAGCGGCAGGATCAGCAAGAACGCAATCAGCGATAACGCCGCCGCCAACGCCACCGCTTCCCACGCAGCGATCTTGCCAGACGTGATCGGCCGGTTCTCGGTGCGCTTTACGTGTTTATCGAAGTCGCGGTCGGCGTAGTCGTTGATTGCGCACCCCGCCGAGCGCATGAGCAGCGTGCCGAGAACGAAGATCACCAGGAGCATCGGCGACGGATGGCCACTCGATGCAATCCACAGCGCGTTGAGCGTCGGCCACAGCAACAGCAAACTGCCGATGGGCTTGTCCATGCGGACGAGTCGAAGGTAAAGCGGAAGGCGAGCGAGCATGGCGATTGGGCGACGGCGAATAGCGATAACCGCATTTTAAGGCAGCGGAGAAAGCATGGCCGTTTAAGGCGGATTGGCGCCTTGGACGCCCCGACGGGCAACGTAGCCCTATCAGCCGCCGGTGCCCGCCGCTGCCTAAAAAAGCCCAAAAAAACGAAAAGCCCCGCGCTCTTCCAAGCACGGGGCCGTTCCAAAGTCGCCACGCTCATTCAGCAGCGACTAAAACTTAAACCCAAAACTTACTGCGCCAGCATCGCGCGCAACATCCACGCAGTCTTTTCATGAATCTGCATACGCTGCGTCAACAGATCAGCCGTCGGTTCGTCGTTAGCGCTGTCGGTCAACGGGAAAATCTCGCGCGCCGTGCGCACGACCGCTTCCTGACCTTCCACCAGTTGGCGAATCATTTCTTCAGCAGCCGGAATGCCATCCGCTTCCGGGATGGACGAGAGCTTCGCGAATTCACGATAGCTGCCCGGCGCGTACACGCCCAGCGCCCGAATGCGTTCTGCGATCGAATCAACCGCCAGCGCCAGTTCCGTGTACTGCCCTTCGAACATCAGGTGGAGCGTGTTGAACATCGGCCCCGTCACGTTCCAGTGGAAATTGTGGGTCTTCAGATACAGCGTGTACGTATCGGCCAATAGATGCGACAAACCATCGGCGATCTTCTTGCGGTCTTTGTCGCTGATACCGATGTTCACAGCCGGTGATGCGATTTTCTTCGCCATAGTGACTCCGTGAGAGTGATACGAACAATGCGAACGACCCCGCTGAAGCTGCTGCCGGGGCCGCCAAGCGTTCGTCAGTTTATCTTAGAAACGCGGCGCGACCCGCCATAGAGGCGGGCCGCAAGGGTCATCGGGCGCGTCGTGACGACGCGTCTTCAGGACAATCCGGCGAAACTCAAACCGTGCAATCCTCCGATAATCACCACCGCGTAACTCGCCGCGACGATACCAAAGCCGATCGCGAGCCGTAGGCCGCGCGACGCGTTCAGGCTCTTCGCCTCAATGCCGTTCACTGCCCGTTCGAGTGTCATGATCGCTTGTGTCATCGTCGTTCTCCTTGAGTCCTGCGTTTCAATCGACCGGGACACGCCTTGACGTGCCCCGCCCTGCTTACTTCACCGCGGCTTCAATATCCGCGTCAGCCGATTCAACTTTCTGGCCCAGTTCCGCCAACGCAGCTACGACACCCGCCGCATACGCCGGATCGGCGCGGCGGAAATGCTCGATCTGCACCTTGACGATCTCGTTCGGCACGCCATGGATATGCCGCGCGATGTTGCCAAAGAAACGCTGCTTCTGCGCGTCGTCGAAAAGGCGGAACAGCGCGCCCGGCTGGCTGTAGTAATCCTCGTCTTCACGATGGTCGTAACGCTCCACCGCACCCGCTGCCAACGCCGGCTCGTTCACGCTCGCGTCCTGCGCGAAGTCGCCAAAGCGGTTCGGCTCGTAGTTCACACGGCCGCCGCTGTTGCCGTCGGTGCGCATGGCGCCATCGCGATGAAACGAGTTCTGCACGGCGGCCTTCGGCGCATTCACCGGAATCTGATGGTGATTGATACCAAGACGATACCGATGCGCATCGCCATACGAGAACAAGCGCCCTTGCAGCAAGCGATCCGGCGAGAAGCCAATCCCTGGCACTACGTTCGCCGGCGTAAAGGCCGACTGCTCGACGTCCGCAAAATAGTTGCCCGCGTTGCGATTCAACTCGAGCGTACCCACGTCGATCAGCGGAAAATCCTTGTGCGGCCACACTTTGGTGATGTCGAACGGATTCATCCGGTACGTCGCCGCTTCCGCTTCTGTCATCACCTGGATGCGGAAATTCCACTTCGGGAAGTTGCCGTGATCGATGTTGTCCACCAGATCGCGTTGCGCACTTTCCCGATCGCTGCCAACGACCGCTGAGGCCTCGGCATCGGTGAAATTCTCGAGCGGCTGTTGCGACTTGAAGTGGAACTTCACGTAGAAGCGCTCGTTGTTCGCGTTGATGAACGAATACGTGTGCGAGCCGAAACCATGCATCTGCCGATAGCTCTTCGGAATCCCGCGATCGCTCATCAGGATGGTGACCTGATGCAACGACTCAGGATGCCGCGACCAGAAATCCCACGCCGCCACGTTGCTGCGCATGTTGGTGTACGGATCGCGCTTTTGCGTATGGATGAAGTCCGGGAACTTCAGCGGATCGCGGATGAAAAACACCGGCGTGTTATTGCCGACAACGTCCCAATTGCCTTCTTCCGTATAGAACTTGATCGAGAAACCACGCACGTCGCGCTCGGCGTCAGCCGCGCCGCGCTCGCCGGCAACCGTCGAAAAGCGCATGAACAACGGCGTCTGCTTGCCGACTTCCGCGAACACTTTCGCTTTCGTGAAGCGGGAAATATCGTGCGTAACGGTGAGCGTGCCGAACGCGCCCGATCCTTTGGCATGCACACGGCGCTCAGGAATCACTTCACGGTCGAAATGCGCGAGCTTTTCGATCAGCCAGAAATCCTGCAGCGCGATCGGGCCGCGCGGGCCGGCGGTGATCGAGTTCTGGTTATCGCCGACAGGCGCGCCTGCTGCTGTGGTAAGGAAGCGATTGGTCATCGATTACTCCGTGAATTTTGTCTGGGGACGAAACGTTATGTCGGGGAAGTTTCAGCAGGTGCCGGCGAAACTGGCTAGCACGTCCACTACAACGCTTCTTGCTTCGCGATATGTCGCAGTGAGTTGCGTGGCTTGGCGGGCAATCAGCGTCATGGCTTCCTCCGGTTTGTTCTGGTGGATCGGGGCCGACCCATGGAGGCAAGAATATCAAAAGCTATTCGAATGTCGAATTCAATTAATTCAATCTATTCGATAGGCCAAGCAAATTTGAAGTGCGCTTGATTTTGAGGAGAAGGGGAAATGGGGCCGGAATCCGCGCCCATCGGGGGCGCGGTGCAAGCTAAAGACGGCTTTGAGGCGGTTAATTGACGGCGGCGGGCAACTCGAGCCGCGTGACGCCCGGAATATTGCAGGCAGCAACGGCGTCGCAGATAGCCTCGATAGCCGGCATCCGCGTGAAACTCTTGCGCCAGGCCAGCACGACGCGCCGGTCTGGAATCGGGTCGTCGAAAGGAACGTAACTCAGCAGACCGGCATCCACTCCGCCCGCATGCGGCTTCACTTCCATCACCGACATCCGCGGCAGCACCGTAATCCCGACGCCGCTAGCAACCATGTGCCGGATGGTTTCCAGCGACGATCCTTCGAACGTCTTCTGAATCCCGTCGGCATTCTGCGAAAAGCGCATCAGTTCGGGGCAGACGCCGAGCACGTGATCGCGGAAACAATGGCCGCTACCCAGCAGCAGCATGGTTTCCAGTTTCAGGTCGTCAGCATTGATCTTGGCGCGGTTCTCCCACGGATGGCCGGCCGGCATGGCGACAACGAAGGGTTCGTCAAACAGCGGGCGCACCATCAGCCCCGTTTCGGGAAACGGCAGCGCCATGATGGCGACATCGATTTCGCCCTGCTTCAGCAGTTCAATCAGCTTGAGCGTGTAATTTT
This sequence comes from Caballeronia mineralivorans PML1(12), assembly GCF_001028175.1. Lineage (GTDB taxonomy): Bacteria > Pseudomonadota > Gammaproteobacteria > Burkholderiales > Burkholderiaceae > Caballeronia > Caballeronia mineralivorans. The sequence continues at coordinate 10,768 of NZ_AEJF01000174.1, read as the reverse complement.
CCTGCAGCATCAGCGGCATCTGCGGAACGCGCTTGATCATCTGCTTGACGAGCGTGGGCAGGAGATACGGCCCGATGGTGTAGATCACACCGAGGCGCAACGGTCCGACCAGCGGGTCCTTGCCCTGCTTGGCGATTTCCTTGATGGCAAGGGTTTGTTCCAGAACGCGCTGCGCTTGCGTGACGATCTGCTCGCCGATCGGCGTGACGCTGACTTCGCTGGTGCCGCGCTCGAAAATCTGCACATTCAGCTCATCTTCCAGCTTCTTGATTGCCACCGACAAAGTCGGCTGACTCACGAAACACGCCTCGGCCGCACGGCCAAAATGCCGCTCGCGCGCCACCGCAACGATGTACTTCAATTCGGTTAGGGTCATTAGGGGCCAATCAGAGTCATTGAATCGATAGGATTTGACTTATACACCCGCCAAGGCAATTAGCCAACCCGGGGCACGCCGCGCCTGAACGCAGTGGCTCACAGACCGGCGAAACGACTCCAAGTTCAAGCTTTCAGATATTGCTCGCGCGCTCCGAGCCAACGCGCGAGGTGATTCGTGACCGCCTCGGGGAACTGCGCGAGCATCTGGTCAGCTGCAGCCCGCGCCGGTTCGATCAGCCAGCCGTCGTTTTCCAGGCTCGCGAAGCGCAGCATCGCCGCACCCGACTGGCGCGCACCGAGGAATTCGCCGGGACCACGAATCTCCAGGTCGCGACGGGCGATTTCGAAGCCATCGGTGGTTTCGCGCATGGTCTGCAAACGCGCGCGCGCGGTCTGGGACAGCGGCCCGGCATACATCAGCACGCACACCGAAGCCGCGCTGCCCCGCCCCACGCGGCCGCGCAACTGGTGAAGCTGCGCGAGACCAAAACGCTCGGCGTGCTCGATCACCATCAGCGAGGCATTGGGCACATCCACACCCACTTCGATGACGGTCGTTGCCACCAATAGCTGCACGTCGGCGCGCGTGAAGGCGTCCATGACGGCGGCTTTTTCTGCTGGCGGCAAACGCCCATGCACAAGTCCAATGCGCAACTCCGGGAGCGCAGCGACGAGCGTTTCGTAAGTCTCCACGGCTGTCTGCAACTGCAGCGTCTCGCTTTCCTCGATCAGCGGGCACACCCAATACACTTGCCGCCCTGTCAGGGCCGCTTCGCGCACGCGGGCGATGACCTCTTCACGGCGGTTATCGGCGACGAGTTTTGTCAGGATGGGCGTACGCCCAGGCGGCAATTCGTCGATGGTCGAAACGTCCAGATCCGCGTAATACGTCATGGCGAGCGTGCGGGGAATCGGCGTGGCCGACATCATCAGTTGATGCGGCTGGAAGTTGTGCACGCCGTCGGCCGCCTTGTGCGCCTTGGCGCGCAACGCGAGCCGTTGAGCGACGCCAAAACGATGCTGTTCATCGACGATCACAAACCCGAGGCGAGCGAACTCCACCGCGTCCTGAATGATCGCGTGCGTGCCGATAACAAGCTGCGCCGCCCCCGACGACGCCGCTTCAAGCGCGGCGCGTTTTTCCTTCGCTTTCAGGCTGCCGGCGAGCCACGCGACCGTCACGCCCAGCGGTTCGAGCCAGCCGCGCAGCTTGCGTGCGTGCTGTTCGGCGAGAATTTCGGTTGGCGCCATCAACGCGGCCTGAAAACCGGCATCGATAGCTTGCGCCGCTGCGAGCGCGGCCACGATGGTCTTGCCGCTGCCCACGTCGCCCTGCAACAGGCGCTGCATTGGATGCGGCAACATGAGTTCGCCCGATATCTCGGCACACACGCGTTCCTGCGCGCCGGTCAGCTTGAATGGCAACGTCTGCAGAAAGCGCGAGACCAGCGATTCGGGGGCGTTCGACAAACGCGGCATCACCGGCGCGGCACGGGTGCGGCGCTCTTCATGCGCGCGTTTGAGCGACAACTGCTGCGCGAGCAATTCCTCGAACTTGATGCGCGTCCACGCCGGATGCGTACCGTCAATCAACGCGTTTTCATCGGAATCGGCGTGCGGGTGATGCAGCGTTTTTACAGCGTCGAGCAAGGCGGGCACGTTCAGCGGCTGAAGATGCGCGCGGGCGATTTTCTCCGGCAGCAACTCCGGCAGATGAACCCGCGACAACGCGCTGTCGATGGCCTTGCGCAAATACGCCTGCGATACCCCCGCCGTGCTCGGATACACGGGTGTCAGCGCTTGTGGCAGCGGCGTGTCTTCATCGACGGGACGCACCGCCGGATGCACCATCTCCATGCCGAAAAAGCCACCGCGCACGTCGCCACGAACCCGCAGACGCACGCCGATCGCCATCTGCTTGACCTGCGAGCCGTAGAAATTGAGAAAACGCAGTGTGAGTTCATCGCCGGCGTCGTCGTGGATCTTGACGAGCAACTGGCGGCGCGGGCGGTACGCAATTTCGTTGTCGAATACAACGCCTTCGGTCTGCGTGTTGTCGCCGGGAATCAGGTGGCCGATGGGCGTAATGCTGGTTTCGTCCTCGTAGCGCATTGGCAGATGCAAGACGAGATCGATATCGGATTTGAGGCCGAGCTTGGCGAGTTTATCGACGGGTTTGGGCGGCGCGGCGGCGGGTTTCAACGGCTGGACCTTGTCCGCGATCTCCAGATCCGCGAGCTTTTTCGCGCCACCCGCCCGTGCACGCTTGCGCTTTTGCATAGGCGCGTCCGGTTCTCCGGCTGCTTCAGGAGCGTTTTCGGCATCGGGAGCAACGAGCAAACGGGGGTCGGGCAAGGGCATCTAATCTCTTCAAAGTACAATATCGGCTTCGTTCGGCTTGGCGGCGCCCATAACAGCAGCACGCCGCACGCCATGTGCGGGTTCGTTACAGCCGCCCGGAGACGCGGCGAGCGACGGCTTTAGGTAGCTTCACGCGGTTCTTTACTCACTCACGGCCCACTGACGCAACCGCAAGCTCCGCGGCTCCGCGATGCATTCCGTAGGCACAATTGCGAGCAACGCACTGGATTTCGTGAGGCCACGTCGTATTCGAATTCTGCGTATCGATCAACAAAAGCCGAGCGACGAAACTGCATCGGCTCAAGAACGAAGCGCACACCCGCGCTGCCTGGCCAAGCGCTTTTGCCAAAATCACGCGCGCATCATCGCGCATCGACCTGCTTTCCCCATGTTCACGCTTTCCGACTTCGATTTTAATCTGCCGCCCGAGCTGATCGCGCAAACGGCGCTCACCGAGCGCAGCGCGAGCCGTTTGCTCGACGTGAATAACCGCGCCGCGACGGCCTCTTTTACCGATCGCCATTTCACCGAATTGCCCAGCCTGCTCGAACCCGGCGATCTGCTCGTATTCAACGATACCAAAGTCCTGAAGGCGCGGTTCCTCGGCCAGAAGGCGAGCGGCGGCCGCATCGAGGTATTGGTGGAGCGTTTGACCGGCGCGACGACCGCGCTCGCGCAGATCCGGGCGAGCAAAAGCCCGTTGCCGGGCACGAAGCTCGTTCTCGCCGAGGCCTTCGAGGTCACCGTCGGCGAGCGCGTGGAGCCGTTCTACACGCTGCATTTCCCCGCCGATTGCCTGACGCTGATTGAGCAATATGGCCGCTTGCCGCTGCCGCCGTATATAGAACACGATCCCGACGCCTTCGATGAAACCCGCTACCAGACGGTCTATGCAGCGAACCCCGGCGCGGTCGCGGCACCCACGGCAGGCCTGCACTTCGACCCGGCGCTCTTCGCCGCGCTCGACGCCCGCGGCGTGGAGCGCGCGACGCTGACGCTGCATGTTGGCGCGGGCACGTTCCAGCCGGTGCGCGTGGAGAATCTCGCGGAGCATCGGATGCATAGTGAATGGTATCGGCTGCCGCAGACCCTCGCAGACAAGATCGTAGCGACGAAAGCGCGGGGCAATCGTGTCATCGCGGTCGGGACAACCTCGCTGCGAGCACTCGAAGCGGCTGCCCGCGATGCGGCTAAAGCCGGCCGGCCGCTATCCGAAACCAGCGCTGAAACGGACATTTTCATCACGCCGGGCTACGAATTTCGCGTCGTCGACCGGCTCGTGACGAATTTCCATTTGCCTAAATCGACGCTGATGATGCTGGTCTCGGCGTTCGCAGGCATGGACGCGATCCGTGCGGCGTACGCGCACGCGATTGAAGAGCGGTATCGATTTTTCAGTTACGGCGACGCGATGCTGCTCACGCGGCAAGCGGCGGCCTGAAAGAGCACCGCCTGCTACGCAGCCCCAAACGCAAGAACGATTGAACCCGCCACGTAACCGTGGCACGCACATACCTCACATTCCCTTTACCCATTTGCGCCGGACTGTCTTCCGGTGGCACAGGAGCTTTTGAATGACCGAAGCAAGCAGCGCAGCCGATACGATCGATACAACGGCCCAACCCGCGAACGGCCTCCAGTTCGAGCTAATCACCACTGACGGCAAAGCTCGCCGCGGCCGCGTCACGTTGAACCATGGGGTGGTCGAAACACCGATCTTCATGCCCGTCGGCACGTACGGCACGGTGAAAGCCGTCGCACCCCGCGAGCTCGAAGAAATGAACGCACAGATCATCCTCGGCAACACCTTCCACCTCTGGCTGCGCCCCGGGCTGGAAACCATCGCCGCACACGGCGGGTTGCATCGGTTCATGAACTGGCAGCGTCCAATCCTCACCGATTCCGGCGGTTTTCAGGTCTTTTCCCTCGGCGATCTGCGCAAGATCACCGAAGATGGCGTCACGTTCGCGTCACCCATCAACGGCGACAAGTTGTTTTTATCGCCGGAAATCTCGATGCAGATCCAGAAGGTGCTGAATTCGGACATCGTGATGCAGTTCGACGAGTGCACGCCGTACGCGACCAACGGCGTGCCCACGCCGCATCAGGACGCGGCCGATTCCATGCGCATGTCGATGCGCTGGGCCAAGCGCTCCGTCGATGAATTCGCCAAAGGTGAAAATCCGAACGCACTGTTCGGCATCGTCCAGGGCGGCATGTTCGAGGATCTGCGCGACGAATCGCTGGCCGGTCTCGCCGACATCGGTTTCCATGGCTTCGCGATCGGCGGTTTGTCGGTCGGCGAACCGAAGGAAGACATGATGCGCGTGCTGGAACACATCGGCCCGAAGCTTCCGGCGGATAAACCGCATTACCTGATGGGCGTTGGCACGCCGGAAGACCTGGTGGCGGGCGTGGCGTCGGGCGTCGACATGTTCGACTGCGTGATGCCCACCCGCAACGCGCGCAACGGCTGGCTGTTCACGCGTTTCGGCGACGTCAAGATCCGCAACGCCGCGCACAAGAACTCGCTCAAGCCGCTCGATGAAACCTGCGGCTGCTACACCTGTCGCAATTTCACGCGCGGTTATCTGCACCACTTGCATCGGGTGGGCGAAATCCTCGGCTCGCAACTGAACACGATTCACAACCTGCATTACTACTTGCAACTGATGCAGGAAATCCGCGATTCGATTGAAAATCACACCTTCGACACATTCGTGAAGCAGTTTCAAGAGAATCGGGCACGCGGAATCGACTGACCGGATGGCTAACGTCCGGCCATTGGATCTGCAATCGGCGCAATAAACATTACAATTGCTTTACGTCACGCTTTAACAGCTTGATCACAAAGCGCATTCCGCGCTTACGCGACGTAGCCCAGTGGTAGAATAGCCGGCTAATTTTCTGATCGTTATAACGGAGAGACCAACGTGTCGTTTTTTTCTAGTGGTGCAGACGGTGCGCAGTCGAGCATCATGAGTTTCCTGCCTTTGATTCTCATGTTCGCTGTGCTGTACTTCATCATGATTCGCCCGCAAATGAAGCGCCAGAAGGAACATCGCAACATGCTGGCTGCAATGGCGAAGGGTGACGAAGTGGTAACGAACGGCGGTATCGTCGGCAAGGTGACGAAGGTGACGGACGCGTACGTGGGCGTTGAAATCGCGGAAGGTACGGAAATCACCATCCAGAAAGCTGCCGTGACGACCATCCTCCCGAAAGGCACGATCAAATCGCTGTAAGGCCAACTTTTCTCGCGTCCGGCGCGGCCTTCGCGGCCAGTTGCCCGCTCATCGCCGGACGCATCGCTTACCCCTCCTCGCCAACTCTCCTGTTCGGCCATCCCCATGAATCGCTACCCACTTTGGAAATATGCCGTGATGCTGGTGGCGCTCGTCATCGGCCTCGTCTATACACTGCCCAATTTTTTCGGCGAAGCGCCGGCGGTGCAGATATCGAGCGGCAAGGCAACGGTCAAGCTGGACTCGTCAACGCTTGCCAACGTCGAAAACGCGCTGGCCGCCGACAAGGTGACGCCGGATGAAGTGACGTTCGACAATTCGTCGCTCAACGCCAACATCCGCGTGCGCCTGAAAGATACGGACACGCAATTGCGCGTGAAGGACCTGTTGCAAAAGACGCTCAACAGCGACCCGAGCGATCCGCAATATATCGTCGCGCTGAATCTGCAGGCAGCCTCTCCGCGCTGGCTGACCGCGTTGCACGCGCTGCCGATGTACCTCGGCCTCGACTTGCGCGGTGGCGTCCACTTCCTGCTGCAAGTGGACATGGCGGGTGCGCTGAACAAGAAGCTCGATTCGAACGCCGCCGACGCCCGTGCGCTGTTACGCGATAAAAACATCCGCGATGGCGGCGTAAATCGCGTGAATCAGTCGGTCGTGGTCAATTTCGCCGATCAGGCCGCAGCCGATGCCGCGCGCACGACGCTGTCGACTGGCTTGAGCGAATTGCAATGGGCGACGCGTCAGGGCGGCGACGCTTACCAAGTGGTCGGCACGTTCACGCCGGCGGCGCAGAAGCTCGCGGAAGACAGCGCGCTCAAGCAGAACATCGTTACGCTGCACAATCGTGTAAACGAACTCGGCGTGTCCGAACCGGTGATCCAGCAACAAGGCTCCGACCGCATCGTGGTCGAATTGCCGGGCGTGCAGGACACGGCGAAGGCGAAGGACATCATTGGCCGGACGGCAACGCTGGAAGCCCGTCTTGCCGACCCGACCAACACCCATCCCGGTCCGAACGACCCGGTTCCTCCCGGCGACGAACTCTTCACGCAGGGCAATACCGGTCCGACGCTCGTGAGAAAGCAGGTGATTTTCACGGGTGACCGGATCATCGACGCATCGTCGGGATTCGACGAACACCAGCGTCCGTCGGTGAACATTCGCCTCGACGCGGCCGGTGGCCGCGCGGTGAGCAGCGTGTCGCGCGACAACATCGGCAAGCCGATGGCCATGATCCTGTTCGAAAAGGGCAAGGGCGAAGTGCTGACGGTCGCGACCATCCAGTCCGAACTCGGCGACCGCTTCCAGATCACCGGCCAGCCTTCGCCGCAAGCCGCCGCCGACCTGGCGCTGCTGCTGCGCGCGGGTTCGCTCGCAGCCCCTATGGACATCATCGAAGAACGCACGATCGGCCCGAGCCTTGGCGCCGACAACATCAGGAAGGGCTTCGATTCCGTCCAGTACGGTTTCGCCGCGATCGCCGTCTTCATGATCGCGTACTACATGCTGTTCGGCCTGATCTCCATGTTGTCGCTGTCGGTGAACCTGTTGCTGCTGATCGCCATTCTGTCGATGCTGCAGGCCACCCTGACGCTGCCGGGTATTGCGGCTATCGCACTTGCGCTCGGTATGGCCATCGACGCCAACGTGCTGATCAACGAACGGATCCGCGAGGAACTGCGTAACGGCGCACCGCCGCAGCTCGCCATCCAGAACGGTTTTGCGCATGCATGGGCCACGATTGTCGACTCGAACGTGACCACGCTGATCGCAGGTCTGGCGCTGCTCGCGTTCGGCTCCGGGCCGGTTCGCGGCTTCGCGGTCGTGCACTGTATCGGCATCCTGACGTCGATGTTCTCGGCCGTGTTTTTCTCGCGCGGCCTGGTGAACCTCTGGTACGGCGGCAAGAAGAAGTTGCAGTCGCTGGCAATCGGTCAGGTCTGGCGTCCCGCAGGCAGCGACACGGCAGCGGCCACCGCCGCTTACCTCGCGAATCAGCGCGGCGACGATTCCCCCGTCGATGAGATCGTCCAGCCCGCCGCACGCGCCAAAGCACCGGTTCCAGCACGCTCGCAAAAGCAGGCCGCGCCGGCGGTTCGGACCGGCAAGCCGGTCGCGCGGCGTCGCTCGGGTCCTGGCATCGAGCCGAAAAAACCCGGCTCGTCCAACTGAGTCCCGGAGAATAAATCATGGAATTCTTTCGTATCCACCGCGACTTGCCGCTGATGCAGCGTGCGTTGATTTTCAACGCAATCTCGCTCATCACGTTCCTCGCGGCTGTGTTTTTCCTCGTGCACCGCGGGCTGCATCTGTCGGTGGAATTCACCGGCGGCACCGTGGTGGAAGTGCAATATCCGCAAGCGGTGCCGCTTGAACCGGTGCGCAGCACGATGAGCAAGCTCGGTTATCCCGACGCTCAGGTGCAGAACTTCGGTACGTCACGCGACGTACTGATCCGCTTGCCGTTGAAGCAGGGTTTGACGTCGGCGCAACAGAGCGATCAGGTGATGGCCGCGCTGAAGACCCAGGACGCGCAAGCGCAGTTGCAGCGTGTCGAGTTCGTCGGTCCGCAGGTCGGTAAGGAGCTCGTGACCAACGGCCTGCTTGCCCTGGCGTGCGTGGTGATCGGCATTGTGATCTACCTGTCCTTCCGCTTCGAATGGAAATATGCGGTGGCGGGCGTGATCGCCAACTTGCACGACGTGGTGATCATTCTCGGTTTCTTCGCGTTCTTTCAGTGGGAGTTTTCGCTCTCCGTGCTGGCGGCCATTCTCGCGGTGCTCGGCTATTCGGTGAACGAGTCGGTCGTTATCTTCGACCGGATTCGCGAAACCTTCCGCAAGCAGCGCAAGATGACGGTGATCGAAGTAATCAACCACGCGATCACCAGCACGATGTCGCGAACCATCATCACCCACGGCTGTACGGAAATGATGGTGCTGTCCATGTTCCTGTTCGGCGGTGCGACGCTGCATTACTTCGCGCTGGCGCTGACGGTCGGGATCTTGTTCGGCATCTACTCGTCGGTGTTCGTGGCAGCCGCGCTGGCTATGTGGCTGGGTGTGAAGCGCGAAGATCTGGTGAAGGACAAGAAGCCAAAGTTCGATCCCGCCGATCCGAACGCAGGCGCAGAGGTTTGATCACAAGCTTGCAGATGTGAGATTCAGGGTTTGAAAGTGTGAAAGGCCGATTCGAGAGAGTCGGCCTTTTTGCTTTTGAGGCGGCATTTGCAACATTTTTCAAGCTTCTGCGCGCCTACATGCAGGCGCAGCAGAAGCGGCAATCGTAGGGCCACGGGGCGGCGCACCGGCTATAGGCGCATGAACCTCTACTCAAGGACCCTCACTTGAATCCCAGCCGCTTGCGCGCCGCCATCAACGCCACCAGACTCACCACCGCGGCAAAAATCAGGTAGAAGCTAGGCGCGGCTTTCGATCCCGTCGATGCAATCAGCCACGTGATGATGAACGGCCCGAATCCGCCGAACACCGTCACCGCAATGTTATAAGCCAGCGACATGCCGGTCGTTCGCGTGGCCACCGGAAACATCTCCGATAACAACCCTGGCAACGCCGCGAAATATCCTGTCATCAACACGCCAAGTACGGCTTGAACGACCAGCAGTGTGCCGAATGTCGGATGGCCGACAAGCCACGTGAACAGCGGATAGATCAGCACGAGCAGCAGCACCGCCGAGATCAGCATGATGCGCGTGCGCCCGTGGGTATCGGAGAAATGTCCTACGAAGGGCGAGAGCACCATCTGGATCGCGCCCGTGAGCAGGATCGCGGTGAACGCCACCGACGGCGCGAGCCCCAGTTGCCTGATCGCATACGTTGGCATGAAGAGCACGAGGTAAGTCGCTACCGTGCCCAGCACCACCGTCCCGATCGCGATCAGCAAACGCTCCTTGTTCGACGTGAAGGTGTCGCGCAACGGTGTTGTCGTGGTGACGGCCGCGAGGAATTCCGGTGTTTCGTCGAGGCGCGTGCGGATGTAGTACGCCACCGGCCCGATCAGCAAGCCGAAGATGAACGGCACTCGCCAGCCCCATGAACTCATCTGTTCCGGTGAGAGATTGCCGGTGAGCACCACGCCGAAGATTGCCGCCAGGAGCGTGGTCAACCCCTGGCTCGCGACCTGCCAGCTCGCGAAGAAACCGCGCCGGCCGGGAACGTGCTCGGCAAGAAACGCCGTCGCACTGCCGAACTCACCGCCGGCCGAGAAACCCTGCATCAGGCGCGCGAGCACCAGCACCAACGGCGCGGCAACTCCAATGGACGAGTAAGTAGGCAACAAGGCGATGATCAGCGTACCCATCATCATCAACAGAATGGACAGCGTGAGCGCGGCCTTGCGCCCCGCGCGGTCGGCATACGCGCCGAGCACGATCGCCCCAAGCGGCCGCATGAAAAACGATACGCCGAACGTACCGAGTGTCAGCAGGATGGACACCGAATCGTTGCCCGAAGGGAAGAACAACTTCGAGATGACGACCGCGAAGAACCCGTAGACCACGAGGTCGAACCATTCGAGCGCATTGCCTATCGAGGCCGCCACTACGGCGCGCCACGCGGCTGGACGGCTGATTGGTACTGTTGCGGGTGTACTGCTCATGCATTTCTCCGGTTGATGTCGGTATGACGGGCTGTTGGCTAAAGTGCAAACGCTGCCGACTGTGCCACGCCGAAATCCGGATCGAAATGCTCGCAAAACCGGGGACGAAAAAAAACCGCTTCGGATCGAAGCGGTTTTCTTACCTAGCGAGAAAAGACGTCTAG
>NZ_AEJF01000173.1 GCF_001028175.1 Caballeronia mineralivorans PML1(12) | reverse complement strand
TTTGGAAAACTTGCCGCGCCAGACCGAGAGGCCGCCGAAGTGGTCAGCTTCAAAGCTCGGGGACGTGTGGCTTGGGTCGAGCTGATACGTAGCTTCCTCGGCCATGACGTTAAACGATGCCACCGCGACCAGCGCGCCTGCTGCTGCAATCAGAAGGTTCTTTTTCATGAGTTTTCCTGGATGAATTTGAGGATCGATGACCGCTTACTTTTTGGCGGCGGCGAGGTGAAACTTGATGACGACTTCATCGGCGACGACCGAGGTGTCTTTCCACTCACCCGAGCCGACATCGAACTGCGTGCGTTTGATGGGCAATGAACCATCGAAGGTTTGTGTCGTGCCCTGGCTCGTGACGGTGACCGGCACGGTGACGTTCTGCGACTTGCCCTTGATGGTCAACTTGCCGCTGACATTGAACTTGCTGCCACCGGCGGGCGCGATGGCCGTTGAAACAAAGGTGGCCGTCGGGAAATGCGCCGTATCGAACCAGTCCTTGTCCGTGGCTTGCTTGTTATAGCTTTCATCGCCGAGATCGTAGCTTCCCGTGTCGATGCTGAGATTCGCGCTACCTGCAGTGGGTTTAGCCGGGTCGAAGTCGAGTTGTGCCGTGAACTTCTTGAACTTGCCTTCAACCGGCACGTTCATTTGCTTCGATGTCGCGGTAACCGTGCTTTTAGTCGTATCGACCTGGGCTTGGGCAAACGCGGAAACCGCCGCGACCAGCGACGCGGCGGAAACGCCTGCAAGCAACCAACGGGAAAATATCGCGTGTTTCATGTATGTCCTAAGGCCACCGGGAAAACCGGTTGAGCCGCTATTGAAAAGTCAAACGCAATCCAGCGCAACCCGCACGGAGGAAACTGGCTATCAACAACAAGGAATCAATTACACCTCAAAACCGTTGAATGCAAACCCCGGTTGTACTTATCGAAGGAACGGAATCATGCGGGCGAGCAAACCGTCACGATCGACGAATTGATGCTTCAACGCCGCCAGAACATGCATGACAACCAGCACGAGCAGCGTGTAATTCAAATAAATATGAACCATCTTCAGCGTGACTTTCAGCGCGGCATCCGGTCCGATGATCGTCGGCAGCGGCACCAGCCCGAGATACACGACCTGGATGCCGGCCGCCGAGCTATAGAGATATCCCGAGGCAGGAATCACCAGCATCAGCGCATAGAGCAGAAAGTGCGTGATATGGGCAACACCCTTCTGCCAAGCGGGAATGCGCCGCGGCATGGACGGCGCCTTGTGCGTTGTGCGCCAGAGCACGCGCACAACGGCGAGCGCGAAAACCGTCACGCCGATCCATTTGTGCCACGAGAAGTATTTGAGCTTGGTTGGCGTGAAACCGGGAATATCGGTCATGATCCAGCCGAGATAGAAGCCGCATACAATCAGCAGCGCGATCAGCCAGTGAAGGCCGATCGCGGTCCGGCTGTAGCGCTCGGAGCTGGCGAAATTCGGGCTGCGTTCCATACGTGGTCCACCAGAAAGAGTGCGGAATTGATGACTTGACCCCACCGGTTTATCGCGCAAGTACCGCGATAAACCCGGATAAGGATCTCAAGGCCGCCATCCTACCCGAACAAGTAAAAACCGGCTTTTTCATAAAGAAATAGTTGCCGACTCATCTGCGCCCGCGCTACAAATCTGGTATCAGTTGCTTGGCTCTTAAGGCTAAACGAGCCAGGCACGCGAACCATTCCATCGGTGCAAAGGTCCGATCACAACCCGCCCCGCACGCTGCAGAGCCCTATCGTGAAACGGGCTACCGGTTCGGTGACAAAGTGCCTTCCGCGTGACCGCCTCGCCGTTTGTTACCATGCCCGCTGGCCCGGCCCTTGCTCTTTTATGCCGCCGCCCCGGAATCACGACGTTTCAAGACACTAAAAGAACACGCCAGTACGAGCCCAGCATCTGCCTATGGAAGAAGACGATCTGATCGCATGCCACGAGTGCGATACGCTGTTTCATAAGCGCGCACTGCCTTCCCGCAGTTCGGCGAAATGCACGCGCTGCGGCGCCACGCTCTATCAGAGCGTGTCGTCGAATCTGGACAAGCTTTGCTCCATCACGCTCGCCGCGCTGATCACGTTTTTGATCGCGCAGGCGTTTCCTATTGTGGAACTCGAAACGAACGGCATTACGTCCCAAACGACCCTGATTGGTGCAATCGTCGCGTTGTGGGGCGAGAACATGGAAATCATTGCCGTGATGGTCTTTTTGGCGACCGTCCTCTTTCCGCTCACTGAACTCATCGCAATGCTGTATCTGCTCGTGCCGTTGCGCGCGGGTTTTATTCCGGCGGGATTCAGCCAGGTGCTGCGCGCGATCCAGTTCGTACGGCCGTGGGGAATGATCGAAGTGTTCATGCTCGGCGTGCTGGTGACGCTGGTGAAAATGGTGAGCATCGCACGCGTGATTCCGGAGGCGGCGCTGTTCGCATTCGGCGCGCTGACCCTCTTGTTCGCCGTCATCCTGACCTTCGATCCACGCGCGCTGTGGGACATCGCCGAGCGGCTGGCGGGTCGCGGACCATTGCGGTATTCGCCCTTCGGTGGCCTGCGCTCGGGCCCGGTGCCGGCTCACTCAGCCGACCTGCATGCCAGTCCCCCATCCGACCCGCTGCGTCCGTTCGTGCCAACGCCCGGAACGCCACCCGACGCGGCCGCCCAACAGACAAAGTCATGAACGACCAGCCCGATACCGCCAACGCGCCCGACCCATCCGAGACGCCCGAGCCGGTCTACACCACGGCCGGAGAAGCGGGTCTGATCGCCTGCCACGCTTGCAACCGCGTGCAAAAGCGCGTGTTGACGGTCAAACGCCAGCGTTGCACGCGCTGCGGCGAGACCCTGCACAGGCGCAATCCCGACTCGGTCGCGCGCACTTGGGCGTTGTTGTTGTCCGCCGCGATCCTCTACATTCCGGCGAATCTTTACCCGGTGCTGCATACATCGTCGATCGTCGGTTCAGAAGACGACACAATCATGAGCGGTGTGGCCATGTTCTGGAACGATGGCGACTATCCGCTCGCCGCGGTCATCTTTATCGCCAGTATTCTCGTGCCGATGCTCAAGCTCGGCACGCTCGCGTTTCTCACCTGGGCCACCCAATCGGGCTCTAAATGGCGCCCCCGCCAGCGCACGACGCTGTACCGGATCGTCGAAAAAATCGGCCGATGGTCAATGCTCGATGTCTTTGTCGTCACCCTCACCGTGGCGCTCGTGCGCTTCGGTTCACTCGCCGTCATCACGCCAGGACCGGGCGCGCTCGCGTTCGGCTGCGTGGTGGTGCTCACCATGCTGGCCTCCATGCAATTCGACCCGCGACTGATGTGGGATCACATCGAACCTTCAGGAAAGAAACATGACTAGCCCGCAAGGTCCTTCGAACAACACCGTCAAGGGCCCGAACGAGCCTTCGCGAAATGCGGGCGGAGGCGGTGGCTTGCCGCCCAATCTTCCGGATCCGGTGATCGAGCCGCGCAGCCGCTGGATCCCTTCGCTCGTCTGGGTGATTCCGCTGATCGCCGCCCTGATCGGAATTGCGCTGGTGGTGAAATCGGTGTCGGGACGCGGACCGACGATCACCATCAGCTTCGTGAGCGCCGAAGGCCTGGAAACCGGCAAGACCAAGCTGAAATACAAGGACGTCGATGTCGGCACGGTCAAGAACATCACGCTGTCGAAAGATCACGCGCGGGTGCTCGTCGAAGTTCAGTTGACCAAGGTCGCCGAGGACTTCGCGGTGAAGGACACGCGCTTCTGGGTTGTGCGCCCGCGCGTGGCCGCGAGCGGCGTGACCGGGCTTGGCACGTTGTTGTCCGGTGCGTATATCGGCGTGGATGCCGGGAAATCCAAAGAGGACGAGACCCATTTTGTGGGGCTCGAAACGCCGCCCGCCGTCACCGGCGATCAAAAAGGGCGACAGTTCACCCTGCGCGGCGAGTCGCTGGGTTCCATCGATATCGGTTCGCCTATCTATTACCGGCGCGTGCAGGTCGGCCAGGTCGTCGGTTTTTCGCTCGACAAGGACGGCACCGGCGTCACCATGCAGGTGTTCGTGAACGCGCCGTACGATCAGTATGTCGGCACGAATTCACGCTGGTGGCACGCAAGCGGCGTCGATCTCCGGCTGGATGCAAGCGGCTTCAAGCTGAACACGCAGTCGCTCGCGACCGTCGTGCTCGGTGGTATCGCGTTCCAGACGCCGCCGAACCAAGAACCCGGACAGCAGGCGCCGGACAACATGACCTTCCGCCTCGGTTCGGACGAGTCGGACGCCATGCGCGATCCGGACGGCCAGCCAATACGCGTAGTCATGAATTTCAACCAGTCGCTGCGCGGGTTGTCGGTAGGCGCACCGATCGATTTCCGCGGCATCCTGCTGGGCAGCGTGACGGGCATCGGGATCGAATACGACCCGAAATCGCGCAGCTTCCAGATGCCGGTGACCATGAATATCTATCCGGACCGGCTGGGCAAGCGCTTCCGGGATTCCGCGCCGCGCACGAACACCGTGGCCGGACAGGAGCTGCTCCAGAAGCTGGTCGCGAATGGCTTGCGTGGACAGTTGCGTACCGGCAACCTGCTGACCGGACAGCTTTACGTGGCGGTGGACATCTTCCCGAAGGCGGCGAAGGCCACGGTGAATGTCACCGCCGATCCGGTCGAGTTGCCGACCGTGCCCAATACGCTCGACGAACTGCAACTGCAGGTGGCGGATATCGCGAAGAAGCTGGACAAGATTCCCTTCGACGACATCGGCAACAACCTGAACAGCGCGCTGAAGAACGCGAACAGCCTCTTCAAGCAGCTCGATACGCAGGTTGTACCGGAAGCGCGCGACACGCTCGTCGCCGCGAAGAAAACCTTCGGCGAGGCGCAAAACACGCTGCAACAGGATTCGCCGCTGCAGTCGGATGTTCATCAGGCGCTGCAGGAACTCACGCGGACGCTGCAATCGCTCAATGCGCTCGCCGATTATCTGGAACGTCATCCGGAATCGCTCGTGCGCGGGAAACCAGGAGATAAGCCATGAGCTTGGCGAGAGTATTGAGGGCCGTCGGCGGGGTGTCGGCAGTGGGTCTGGTCGCCGCGCTCGCCGCGTGTAGCGCTTCGCCGGTCAGCCGTTTTTATACGCTCGGCGGCAACGACGCCGCGACGAGAACGGCTGCGCCTGCCGCGTTTTATCTGGAAGTGTCGCCGGTGGACATGCCGCCGCAAGTCGCCAAGAACCAGATGGTCGTGCAGGACGGCGCGGCGCAGGTCAGGGTGCTCGAGGACGAGCGCTGGGCTTCGCTGCCCGCCGATGAAGTCCGGCGCGCGCTGTCGGCGGATCTATCGCAGCGGCTGGGTGCTATCGATGTCTACGGCACGCCGCACCCCGAGGGTGTGCCGGTGTATCGCGTGAAGGTGAACGTGCAGCGCTTCGAATCGTCGCCGGGCCGGCGCGCGTTGATCGACGCCGTATGGAGCGTGCGCGGCGTGAGCAATCAAGCGGTTTTGACGTGCCGGACACTGGCCGAACAACCCGTCGATGCCGGTTATGACGCGCTTGTGGCAGGGCATCGGCGAGCCGTCGATCAACTCGCCAGCGAGATTTCCGCTGGCGTGCGCACAGTGAGCTCCGTGCGGATGCCAGTAACCACGTCAGCTGCAGCGGGCAAGGCGGCGAAGCTTCCAGCTCCCGCGCCAGCAGTGCTTCCCTGTCCCGCGGCGGCCATGTCCGCGACCGCCGCGCCGGCACAGTGAAGCTGGCTGAAAGGCTTGCGCTCCGTATCTCGAGAGGACGTGAAGCGTAAGCCGAAGCACCTGTCACAGACATGACTTCGCACCGCTACACAGCAATCCGGTTGCACCGAAAGGTGCGCCGGTTTTTTGTAGCCCGACCACAACGCCGCTGTCTCGAATTTAGAGTCGGCGCGCGTCGGGGCGGTTAAGATCCATCTCCGTGACTACTCTTTTGCAGAAACGACAACACAGATGATGAAACTGATCGGTTCGCTCAACAGCCCGTACGTCCGCAAGACGCGGATTGTGATGGCAGAAAAGAAAATCGACTGCGAACTGGTGCTCGAAAACGTCTGGGCATCCGATTCGAAAATCCATAGTTTCAATCCGCTCGGCAAAGTGCCGTGCCTGATCCTGGACGATGGTGAAGCCGTTTTCGATTCGCGCGTGATTTGCGAATACGTCGATACCCTCACTCCCGTGGGCAAGCTGCTGCCGCAGGAACGCCGCGAGCGCACGGAGGTGCGATGCTGGGAAGCGCTCGCCGACGGCATGCTCGACGCCGCCGTGCTGATTCGCCTCGAAACCACGCAGCGCGAGGAAGGGCAACGCAACGACGCGTGGGTCGCGCGTCAGCAGCGCAAGATCGACGACGGCCTCAAGGCCATGTCCAAAGGGCTCGCCGCCAAGAACTGGTGCTCGGCGAATCACTTCACCCTCGCCGATATCGCCTGCGGCTGCGCGCTCGGTTATCTCGATTTCCGGATGCCCGAGGTGAACTGGCGCGACGAGTATCCCAATCTGGACAAACATCTTCAGCGTTTGTCGCAGCGTCAGTCTTTCATCGATACCCTGCCAACCTGAAGGTTTTCGAACTTTTTTTCGCGGCAGTTACGATGATTCAGAAGCCCCGCGCGCCTTCCGGCGCGTGGGGCTTTTTCGTGGCGGTGAAATCCGCTTACTTCGCCAGCGCCTTTTTCAGCGCGGCGTTCGCCTGTTCAATCGCGGCACGCGTTGCCGGGGTTTTAGCCAGCGCGTTCAGCATCACGAAGTCGTGGATCGTGCCTTCGTAGCGCACCGCCGTCACCCGGACGCCTGCCTGTGAAAGCTTGCGGGCATACGCTTCGCCTTCGTCACGCAGCACATCGTTTTCATCGGTGATGACGAGCGCCGGCGGCAAATCCTTCAACTGCTCAAGCGATGCCCGCAGCGGCGACGCCGTGATCTTTTCCCGATCGGCGGCGTTCGGCGCGTACGCATCCCAGAACCACTTCATCGCGTTTTTGGTGAGCCACGGGCCGTCGGCGAATTCGTTGTACGAGCCGTCGTCGAAATTCGCATCGGTGACCGGATAGAACAGCACCTGATAACGCAACGCCGGGCCGCCCTGCTCCTTTGCCATCAACGTGACCGCGGCAGCCATGTTGCCGCCCACACTGTCACCCGCCACGGCCATGCGCGTAGCATCGACCTTGAACTGTTTTGCATGCTCAGCCACGTAGCGCGTGGCGGCGTAGGCCTCTTCCGTCGGCACCGGGAATTTCGTCTCGGGCGAGCGATCGTAATCCACGAAGACCACCGCTGCCTGCGTGCCGTTCGCGATCTCGCGAATCAGGCGATCGTGCGTGTTCTTGTCGCCGAGCACCCAGCCGCCGCCGTGGAAATACATGATGACGGGCAGCATGCCCTTCGCGTGCGCAGGACGCACGATGCGGATCGCGATCTTGCCCGTCGGGCCAGCCTCGATCACGCGGTCTTCGATCTGCGCCGCGTCCTTCGACACCGGCTGCGACTGGGCGCCAGCGAGGACGTTGCGGGCATCGGCCGGAGACAGCGTGTAGATCGGCGGGCCTTTTTGCGCCGTGAGCGCGTCGATGAACTGCTGCGTCGCGGGTTCGAGCACCGGCGCGGCTTGCGCGGCGGCGTTTGCACCGACCAATGCAGCGACAGCGGAGACAACGGCGAAGGACTTGAGCTTGTACATGTTTCACTCCTGTTAGTGAAGGGACGGCGGGTTAGGGTCCGGCATAGGAACCGGGTCACTGCGATTGCGGTAAGGCGGGTAAAACCAAACTGCCTGACTCAAAAGTGCTGAAACGCACTCAAAACCACTCGAATTCATGGATCAAACTTCTCGAATGTGCATCTACTTGTAGATAGATGACTAGATGAAGCTGAATAAAACTGGATAAACTTCGCTAACCTCTTTGTTGGTTATTACAAGAACAACGAAACGGACGCGAGCCAACGCATGGCAGATTCCGACAAGTATCTGATCACTTAATCCCCGTTGGTTCCAATACGGTGCAAGCCGGCTTGATTGCCCAAGCCTCTATAAAACGTCGATCCCAATTCTTCATTCACTCACTACGCCGCAAGTCGCTCAGTATCGGCATAGCCGCCTTTTCGGCCGCGATAAAAAAAGTCGGACCAATCAGTAAAAAATAGCTTCCCTATGAAGGAAATGAGACAAAAACTAACGAAAATCGGAAATCAAAATCTACCTACCTGAAGATAGATAAGTTAATACATGCTATTTTTGATACACGTTTATCCATTCTTAACAATATTCCCTGCAGTGGCGCCAGCATCACGATAAAACCGTTCTTTCCGACGCCCTAGCCTTGCATCGGCCCTGACTATTCAGAGACCACCGCGCTGCAACTCGATTCAATGCAGCGGTTCCCGGATAACCCGGCACTAAAACATCGCCGTTTTGATCCACATTGTGAATTAACGTTTCACAGTTTGAGTTACTTCATCCAAACGAACCTTGGTGTGAAATAATCGGCACGCCAGCAAACTCCCTTGATATGCCGCGAACAGCGCGCGCGCCGTCACGTCCGGCTTTCCGTTCACACGCAAGGTTTCCTGCTTCTCGCCTTCGGCCAACACCTTTGCCAGCCAGGTTTCGTTGGCCTTGAAAAAAGCCTGAACTGCATGACGGACATCTTCAGGAAGCGATTCAATATCCGCAGCAAGCATGCCGCAAAGACAAACCTGATCGCCCTCTCCCACGATTTTTCCGAACAGCCTCACATACCGGTCGAGTTTTTTCTCGGCGGAAGCGGAGCTGTCGATGGCGTAAATAGACGACATGACGTCCGCGCTGTACGTATTCACCGCTTCGAGCACCAAATCTTCCTTCGACGGGAAGTAATAGTGAATGCTCGATGTCTTCACGCCGACCAGCGCCGACAGATCCCGATAACTGAAGCCGTTGTAGCCGCGAGTCATGAGCAACGCCTGTGCATGATCGAGCAATTGCTCACGCACAGTATTTTTGTCGGGTGTTTTGTCGGTGTTCATTTCAGTTTTGGCTCGCTGCTTACACAGTATTGTTGCGCTGGTGTTGCCTGGTTGTTGGGTCGTCGCGTCGTTGCCATCAATCGCGATCAAATCCGTTCGCTTCAACCTTGAATCGCCCGCATCCACGATCAGTCACACTCATACTCATACGCATACTCACGCCCATGCATCTAATTTACCTACTAGAAGATAGATAGTCAAGGATTTCTCACAAGGTTTTCCACAAACTTTGTACGGATTTCACACAAATTTCCCACTGCACGGGCCATATTTTTCCCTCTGGGCAGCCCACAGCACGCACAAACCCCATCGGGTATGTACCGATTTTTTGTGAATTACTGATTTGTGCGCGTTTTCCCGCGAACTGAGCGACAAACAAAAGCGGGCCGCAGCCCGCTCTCAACCAACGCGATGTACCGAGGACCGTCTACCTGGCCGTAAGCAACGCCGCTCCCGCTTCGCGGCGCATGGCTTGCGCGGTTGCCGCCGATTCGATGATCCCGCCGCCCAGGCAAACATCGCCCTGATAAAGCACCGCCGATTGTCCCGGCGTGACGGCCCATTGGTCATCGTTGAAACGGAGGTCGAAGTGACCATCCGACGATCCCGACGCCCCCATCACACAAGGCGCATCCGACTGCCGATACCGCGTCTTGGCCGCACAAACGGTGCCTTCGACCGGCGCGGCGCCCGCCACCCAGCTCGTATTTCCTGCCACGAGCGAGCGTGACAACAGCCAGGGATGATCGTGGCCCTGCACCACGTACAACGTGTTCGACGCCATGTCCTTGCCCGCGACGAACCACGGATCGCCGCTGCCGTCCTTGCTGCCGCCGAGCCCAATGCCCTTGCGCTGCCCGAACGTATAGAACGCCAGCCCGACATGCTCGCCGATAACCTTCCCATCGGGTGTTTTCATTGGACCGGGTTGCGTTGGCAGATAGCGGTTCAGGAACTCGCGAAACGGCCGTTCGCCGATAAAACAAATGCCCGTTGAATCCTTCTTCGCCGCGTTCGGCAAGCCGATCTGCGCGGCGATTTCACGCACCTTCGTCTTCGGCATTTCTCCGAGAGGAAACAGCGTCTTCGACAGCTGCGCCTGATTCAGCCGATGCAAGAAATACGACTGATCCTTGGTCGAATCGGTGGCTTTCAGCAGCTCGAACAACCCGTCGCGCTCACGCACGCGAGCGTAGTGCCCGGTCGCGATGGTCTCGCCGCCAAGCGACATTGCGTGGTCGAGGAAGGCTTTGAACTTGATTTCAGCGTTGCACAGGACATCCGGATTCGGCGTGCGGCCAGCCGAATATTCCCGCAGGAACTCCGCGAACACGCGATCCTTGTACTCGGCCGCGAAGTTGACCGCCTCCACGTCGATGCCGATCAGATCCGCCACCGACACCACGTCGATCCAGTCCTGCCGCGTCGAGCAGTATTCGCTGTCGTCGTCATCTTCCCAGTTCTTCATGAACAGGCCGATCACGTCGTAGCCCTGCTCCTTGAGCAGCCATGCGGTTACCGACGAATCCACGCCGCCCGACATGCCCACCACGACTTTCTGTTTTCCGGCCTTGCTCATTTTGATCTCTGCGTTACTTGCCTGAATTACTTGCCTGAAGCTGAATTCAAATCCTGAACCCGCACCGGCGCGACCGAATGCGTATGAATGAAGTCGAGCGGCACGCGCCGCCCAGCGAGGTAATGATCGAGACATTCCAGCACTGCCGGCGACCGATGCCGGTCCGCGCATGCGCGCAGTTCGTCGGCGGTAAGCCACATGGTACGGACGATACCCGAATCGAGTTCCATGCCCGGCACCTCGCCTGAGGTCGTGCCGCAGAATGTAAACCGCAGGTACGTGACCGACCTTCCCGGCCGCTCGAAGTGCGTCAGATACGTGCCGACGAGCGCCTCCGGCTCAAAATGGTGCGCCGTTTCCTCGAGCGTTTCGCGCTTGACGGCATCGACGAGCGTTTCTCCCGCTTCCAGATGCCCGGCCGGTTGATTAATCCTGAGCCCGTCCGACGTTTGCTCCTCGATGACGAGAAAGCGCCCGTCCCGCTCCACAATCGCCGCGACGGTCACGCGCGGCGTCCAACGATCTGGTTTCATGGGACAGTATTTTACCGTTTTGCGCGTTTTTCCGTCGCCCGCGGCCATAACGCGCGATGTTGCTGGAACGAGTCATTTTTCACGAATGTTTCGGTTACAGTGACGATCAGCCGCAAATAACAGCTTAAACAACCGCTTAATCATGTGCACAGGCGTCTCCCTGGCAACAGCGCGAGCGACTGAACACGGCCATATCAAAACTAGAACGTGAGGAGGATGAAGATGCATATCGGAGTGCCTGCCGAAACGCGGGCGAACGAGGCGCGAGTCGCCGCCACACCGGAGACGGTCAAGAAGCTTGTGTCGCAGGGTCACCGGGTCACGGTGCAGCGCGGCGCGGGCGTGCCAGCGAGTTATATCGACGATGCGTTTACCGCTGCCGGCGCCGAGCTCGTCGACGCGAACACCGCGTTCGCCGCCGAGCTCGTCCTCAAGGTTCATTCGCCAAATGAAGCCGAGTTGCCGCTGCTGAAACCCGGTACGGTTTTAGCCGGGATGCTCGATCCGTTCAACGCCGAGAACAACGCGCGTTTAGCCGCTGCCGGGATTACCGCGTTCGCTTTGGAAGCTGCCCCGCGCACCACGCGTGCGCAGAGTCTGGACGTGTTGTCATCGCAGGCGAATATCGCCGGGTATAAGGCCGTGCTGGTCGCGAGCAATATTTATCAGCGCTTCATGCCAATGCTCATGACCGCGGCCGGCACTGTGAAAGCGGCACGCGTGCTCGTGCTGGGAGCGGGCGTGGCAGGCTTGCAGGCGATTGCCACGGCCAAGCGGCTCGGCGCGGTGATCGAAGCATCCGATGTACGTCCGGCGGTGAAGGAACAAATCGAATCGCTGGGCGCGAAGTTTCTCGACGTTCCTTACGAAACCGATGAAGAACGCGAAGCCGCAGTTGGTGTCGGCGGTTATGCGCGGCCGATGCCTCCAAGCTGGCTCGCGCGTCAATCGGTGCTCGTCGCCGAGCGCGCAAAACAAGCCGATATCGTGATCGCGACCGCGCTGATTCCCGGCCGCCCCGCGCCTACGTTGATCGCGGCGGAAACCGTCCAGCAGATGAAACCGGGTTCGGTCATCGTCGATCTCGCGGCGGGACGCGGTCCTGAAGACGAAGGCCGGCGCGGCGGCAATTGTCCGCTCACCGAAGTCGATCAGGTCGTGACGAAACATGGCGTGCATCTGGTCGGCTACACCAACCTTGCATCGATGGTCGCCGCCGATGCCTCCGCGCTCTACGCCCGCAACCTGCTCGATTTCATCAAGCTGATCGTGACGAAGGAAGGCGCGTTGAATATCGATATGGCCGACGACATCGTCGCTGCGACGCTCCTGTGCCGCGACGGCCAGGTGACGCGCGGGATCAAAGGAGACTGACATGGAACTGGTTAATCACACGGTCATCAACCTCATCATCTTCGTGCTGGCGATTTATGTCGGCTATCACGTGGTGTGGAACGTCACGCCCGCGTTGCACACGCCTTTGATGGCCGTCACGAACGCGATTTCCGCGATCGTGATTGTCGGCGCGATGCTTGCAGCGGGTCTCACGATTGGCGATGCCGGCAAGTTCTTCGGCACGCTTGCGGTGTTGCTCGCGGCGGTCAACGTGTTCGGCGGGTTCCTGGTAACGCGGCGAATGCTCGAGATGTTCAAGAAGAAAGCGCCCAAGCAGATCACTGATTCTTCGAAGAAGGGGGTCGCGTAATGAGCATGAGCGTCGTTACCCTCCTGTATCTCATCGCCTCGGTGTGTTTCATCCAGGCGCTCAAAGGGCTGTCGAATCCGAAGACGGCGCGTATCGGCAATACGTTCGGCATGGTTGGCATGGCGATCGCGATTCTGACGACCATCGCGTTGATCGTGAAGCAGGCTTCAGCGCTCGGGTCGGATCTGTCGCTGGGCTTGGGCTTGCTGTTTGCCGCGCTCGTGGTCGGCGGCGCGATCGGTGCGTACGTCGCGGCGAAAGTCGAGATGACCAAGATGCCCGAACTCGTCGCCGCGATGCACTCGCTGATCGGTCTGGCGGCCGTGTGTATTGCCTACGCAGTTGTTTCGGAACCCTCAGCGTTCGGGCTTGCCCCGTTGGGTGAACCGATTCCCGTGGGCAATCGCGTGGAGTTGTTTATCGGCACGTTTGTGGGTGCGATCACGTTCTCCGGTTCGGTGATTGCGTTCGGGAAGCTCTCGGGCAAGTATCAGTTCCGCTTGTTCAAGGGCGCGCCGGTCGTGTATCGCGGTCAGCACATGATCAACTTGCTGCTCGCACTTGCGATGCTCGGGTTTGGCATTATCTTCATGCTGACGCAAGCGTGGCTGCCGTTCGTGATCATGACGGCGATCGCGTTCGCGCTCGGCGTGCTGATCATTATTCCGATCGGCGGGGCGGACATGCCGGTGGTCGTGTCCATGCTCAATTCGTATTCGGGCTGGGCGGCGGCGGGCATTGGCTTCTCGTTGAATAACCCGATGCTGATTATCGCGGGATCGTTGGTCGGGTCATCGGGTGCGATCCTCTCGTACATCATGTGCCGTGCGATGAACCGCTCGTTCTTCAACGTGCTGCTGGGTGGATTCGGTAACGAAGGCGGTGCGGCGGCAACGGGTGGTGCACAAGAGCAGCGCCCGGTGAAATCCGGTTCCGCCGATGACGCTGCGTTCATGCTCGGCAACGCTGAAACGGTGGTGATCGTGCCGGGTTATGGGCTGGCCGTGGCGCGCGCGCAGCACGCGTTAAAGGAACTCACCGATAAGCTGATTGAGAAAGGCATCGACGTGAAGTACGCGATTCACCCGGTGGCCGGTCGTATGCCGGGGCATATGAATGTGTTGCTGGCGGAAGCCGAAGTGGACTACGAGTTGGTCCATGAGATGGAGGACATCAACGGCGAGTTTCAGCAAACAGACGTGGTGCTGGTGCTCGGGGCCAATGACGTCGTGAACCCGGCGGCGAAAACCGACCCGAAATCGGTGATTGCGGGTATGCCGATTCTGGAAGCGTATCGGGCGAAGACGATTATCGTGAATAAACGGTCTATGGCAGCGGGTTATGCCGGGCTAGATAACGAACTGTTCTATATGGACAAGACGATGATGGTTTTCGGCGACGCCAAGAAGGTGATCGAGGATATGGTGAAGGCGGTGGAGTGAGGGGGGTTGTGGTTTGAGTCACGAACGCCGGTGTGCTCCTATGAGACACCGGCGTTTTTGTTGATCCATTGCGTCAGACTGCGTATAGCCCGTTCGCTTCTCATCCCCCGCGTACAATATCGCCTTCAATCTCCCCTACAAGCACCGCCCCATGGCCACTACTTTCCTTTTCGACTGGTTTGTCCCCTGCCCGCGCGGTCTCGAGGCGCCGCTTGCGGCCGAACTCGCCGAAATCGGAGCGAAGCATGTGGATGGCTCGCAGTTCCGGACCGGCAAGGAAGTCCCTGGCGGCGTGCATTTCCGTGGCTCCTGGGCGGCCGGCATGGCCGCGAACCTGCATTCGCGCATCGCGAGCCGGGTGTTGCTGAAGCTTGCTCAAGGCCCGTATCGCAGCGAACACGACATTTACGAACTCGCGTATCAGCAGCAATGGGAGAAGTGGTTCTCGCCGAATGAAACCATTCGCGTCGATATCACCGCCATCAAATCGCCTTTACGCAGCCTCGAATTCGCGACCTTGCGCGTAAAAGACGCCGTCTGCGATCGCTTGCGTGAATTGACGGGCAACCGTCCCAGCGTCGATACCGCGCAACCCGACGTCCGCGTCTTCGCCTTCCTCACGCTGAACGAATGCACGCTTTACATCGATACTTCCGGCGATCCGCTCTTCAAACGCGGCTGGCGGCTCGACAAGGGCGCGGCCCCTTTGCGTGAAAATCTCGCGGCGGGAATTTTACGTCTGACCGGCTGGACGCCCGGCACACCGCTTTTCGATCCGATGTGCGGCAGCGGCACCTTCCTCGCCGAAGCAGCGCAAGTCGCGCTGAACATCGCCCCGGGTGTCGACCGTCGTTTCGGCTTCGAAAAGCTAAAGCAATACGACGTGAACGCGTGGCAAAAGCTGAAGGGCGCAGCCGTCGACGCCAAACGCGCCGCGCAGTCATCGCGTGCGGATCTTCAGATCTACGGCAGCGACATTTCTGGCGACATGCTCGACAAGGCGTATGCGAATCTCGAACGTGCGGGTTTGCCGGAACTATCGCTTAAACAAGTCGATGCGCGCCACATGACACCACCGACCGATACCCCCGGAATTCTCGTGGCGAACCCGCCGTACGGCGAACGTATCGAAGTACGCGGACGCGGTCCGCGCGGCGAACTTCGCGAACCGAAAAACCGCGGTCGCGACGAAGACGAAGAAGCGTTCATCCGCGCGCAACCCGATCCGGCCGATCAGGAATTTTTCATCTCCTTTGGCAACGCGCTGAAGCAGCGCTTTCCGGGCTGGCGCGCGTATGTGTTGACATCGGACCGGAAACTGCCGGGCTTGTTGCGCCTGCGTGAATCGACGAAAACGCCGCTCTTCAACGGCGCGCTCGAATGCCGCTTGTTCCGCTTCGATCTGATCGCCGGCAGCGTGCGGAATCGACCGGCCCCAGCCGCCGATCAGTCGCCCGAAGCGACCGAGTGAAGCATCGCAAACCCGGCGCTACAATCGCTGCATGAACTCATCGACTGAAGCCCAATCCTTAGCCATCGACGTCTATCGCAGCCGCCGTGAACGCGTCCTCGCGGCGCTGCGTGAATCGGGCGGCGGCATCGCCATCGTGCCGACTGCGCGCGAAGTCATGCGCAATCGCGACGCCGATTATCCGTTCCGCCACGACAGCTACTTCTATTACCTGACGGGTTTCACCGAACCCGAAGCGACGTTGGTACTCGACGCCAGCGCTGAAGCCGACGCGCCCGCCGCCATCCTGTTCTGCCGCGAGAAAAACGCCGAGCGGGAGACCTGGGACGGTTTCCGGTACGGTCCCGAAGGCGCGCGTCTCGCGCTGGGTTTCGACGCGGCATTCCCGATCGATCAGCTCGACGCAGAAATGCCGCGCCTGCTCGCCGACAAACCCGCGTTGCACTACGCGCTCGGCAGTTCCGCCGAGCTCGACGCGCAAGTGCGCGGCTGGCTCGCGGCGGTTCGGGCGCAAAGCCGGATCGGTGTGAAAGCGCCATTGAGAGCAAACGACCTGCTGCCTATGCTCGACGAAATGCGTCTGATCAAAGACGCGCACGAACTCGCGATCATGCGGCGCGCCGGGACGATCTCAGCCGTTGCACACCGGCGCGCAATGCAAACCTGCCGCCCCGGGATGCACGAATACGAAATCGAAGCCGAGTTGCTCTACACGTTTCGCCGACGCGGCGCGCAAGCGACCGCCTACGGCACGATCGTCGCAGCCGGCGCAAATGCCTGCACGCTGCATTACCCCGCAGGCAACGCGATCGTGCGCGAAGGCGACCTGATCCTGATCGACGCCGCGTGCGAGCTCGACGGCTACGCGTCCGACATCACGCGCACGTTTCCGGCGAGCGGGCGGTTCACATCGGCGCAACGGGAAATCTACGACATCGTGCTGGCCGCGCAATACGCCGCCGTCGACGCGACTCGCGCGGGCGTCAGTTTCGACGCGCCGCACGAAGCGGCGGTGCGTGTGTTGGCGCAGGGTTTGCTGGACACGGGCATTGTCGACAAGAACAAGTTCGCAACCGTCGACGATGTCATCGCCGAGCGCGCTTATCAGCGTTTTTATATGCATCGGACGGGACATTGGCTCGGCATGGACGTGCACGATGCCGGCGATTACCGCGACGCGCACGCGCAACTCGACGACCAGGGCGCACGCGCGTGGCGCACGTTGAAGGCGGGCATGACGCTGACCATCGAGCCGGGCCTGTACATTCGCGCGGCCGAAGACGTGCCGGAACGTTATGCGAACATCGGCATCCGGATCGAGGACGACGCCATCGTCACCGACAATGGCTGCGAGTTGACGACGCGCGAAGTGCCCGTCGATGCCAACGAAATCGAAGCCTTGATGCGCGACGCGCAAACGCCAGATGCAAATTGAAACTGCAGAAACTATCGGCCATGCACCGCCTGCCGACTATCACTTCGATATAGCGATTGTCGGCGCGGGACCCGTCGGGCTTGCGCTTGCCGGCTGGCTGGCGAAGCGGAGTGCGACATCGCGTTTATCGGTGGCGTTGATCGATGCGCGCGAACCTGGCGCGGCGTCGGCTGATCCACGCGCCATCGCGGTTTCGCATGGAAGCCGCGCGATGCTCGAATCGTCGCTCGGTTTTCCCGCCGATGCCACGCCGATCAAACGCATTCACGTTTCGCAACGCGGTCAATTCGGCCGCACGCTGATCGATCACGATGAGCACGGTTTGCCCGCGCTCGGATATGTCGTGCGTTATGGCTCGCTTGTTACAACGCTGGCGCAGGCCGTGAGCAAAACTGGCGTGCATTGGTTCACGGAAACCACCGCATCGACGCCCCTGCACGATCACGACGGCGTCACGCTGCCGATCCATTCGGCAATCGGCGACCGCACGATCCGCGCGCGCATTCTGGTGAACGCTGAAGGCGGGTTGTATAAGGAAACGGACACTTCTTCGGCTCTTTCAGCCGACGTCAAGAACACGCGCGATTATGGTCAGACGGCTATCGTCGGGACGGTGAGCGTGTCGTCGCCCCAACCTGGCGTCGCATGGGAACGCTTCACGCCCGAGGGTCCGATCGCACTGCTGCCCTGCGGCGGCGCGCGTCAGGCGGACTACGCGCTCGTCTGGTGCTGCGATCCTGAAGAGGCGGCTCGCCGATCGCAACTCCCTGACGATGCGTTCCTCGCCGAACTAGGCGCGGCATTCGGCGAACGCTTGGGCCGCTTCACGCGAATCGCGGGACGAGCCATGTTCCCGCTCGGACTAAACGCGCTGAATGCGCTCGTCGACAGGCGCACGGTCGCTATCGGCAACGCGGCGCAAACGCTGCATCCGGTCGCCGGACAAGGGCTCAATCTCGGTCTCCGCGATGCCCACGCGCTTTGCGACGCGTTATCGACGAATGGCCCGTCAACGGTTGCCTTGAGTCTTTTTGCTCAACGACGCGCGCTGGACCGGCGCATGACGATCGGTGCCACCGACACTCTCGCGCGTCTTTTCACCATCGACTTCCCACCGCTCGCAGCGCTGCGCGGACTGGCATTGAGCGCGCTGGAATTTGTCCCGCCGGTTAAGACCGTGCTGGCACGGCAGATGATGTTCGGGCAGCGACGCTGATTCTTCTCGAGTCAGGCGCGTAAGTTGCGCGCTTGCTTGCGGTGAATGACCACATGCCTTACCGATACGGCATTCATCTACCCAAAGTCGTGCTTTTACTCTATGACGTTCGTAAGTTTCATAGAGGATTTAACAATTTGCCCGTCGATTGGACTTAATTGACCCAGCGCGTTCGCGTTAAAATACGCGTTTCCTTAAGCGCTTTTGCGTCCCTCCGATCCGGGACGCCGCGAGTTTCATGCCCATTTCCACACCGGCCATCGGCCCCCATATTTTGCGCAACAACTTGTTCGTCGCCCCCATGGCGGGTGTGACGGACCGGCCGTTCCGGCAGTTGTGCAAGCGCATGGGTGCGGGTTACGCGGTGTCCGAAATGGTCGCGTCGAATGCGCAATTGTGGAAAAGCGAGAAAACGCTGCGTCGCGCGAATCACGCCGGCGAAGTGGAGCCGATCTCGGTTCAGATCGCCGGCGCCGATCCGACAATGCTCGCCGAAGCCGCGCGTCACAACGTCGCGAACGGCGCGCAGATCATCGACATCAACATGGGCTGCCCAGCCAAAAAAGTCTGCAATGTGGCGGCTGGGTCGGCATTGCTGCAAAACGAAACATTGGTCGCGCAGATCGTACAGGCCGTGGTGAACGCGGTCGGCGTTGGTCCCGATGCCGTGCCCGTCACGCTGAAAATCCGCACGGGCTGGAATCGCGAGAACAAAAACGCGCTGAACGTTGCGCGCATCGCGCAGGACGCAGGCATTTCGATGCTGACCGTGCATGGCCGCACGCGCGCCGATCTGTACAAAGGCGACGCGGAATACGAGACCATCGCGGCCGTCAAAGCTTCCGTGCGCATTCCGGTGGTAGCAAACGGCGACATTGCCACGCCCGAAAAAGCGCGTCACGTGCTCGCCATCACCGGCGCGGATGCAATCATGATCGGCCGCGCCGCGCAGGGCCGTCCGTGGCTCTTTCGCGAGATCGAACACTTTCTGGCGACGGGCGAACATTTGCCGGCGCCGCGTATCGACGAGATCCAGTTACTGATGAATGAGCATCTCGAAGATCACTATGATTTCTATGGCGAATTCACGGGCGTTCGTACAGCGCGCAAGCACATCGGCTGGTACACTCGCGGCCTTTCCGGCGCCAACACGTTCAGACATCGGATGAACACGCTGGACTCCACACGAGAACAATTGCTCGCCGTGAACGAATTCTTCGACGCCCAAAAGGCGTTGTCCGACCGCCTCGTCTATGTCGAGGAACTCGGCGCGGACGCCGAGCGCGGCGGCAACGACGAAGCGCAAGAATCGTGCGACGGGCAGAACCACACAGACCGACTAGCCGCATGAGTAGACATCACATAGAACAATGCGTCCGCCAGAGCCTGGACAATTATTTCCAGGACCTGGACGGCTCGAAACCGCACGACGTCTACGAGATGGTGATTTCGTGCGTCGAAAAACCGATGCTGGAAGTTGTACTGAAGCAAGCCGAGGGCAACCAGTCGCTCGCGGCGGAGTTTCTCGGCATCAACCGCAACACGCTGCGCAAGAAGCTCCAACAGCACGGCCTGATTTGACGCATCTGTTTTATCCGGACCGTCGCGGCGTACGGCGGTCGACTCGAATTTCCTGATTCCCTCGACTCCCCTACCGGCTTCCGCCGTTCCCATCATGATCAAGCAAGCGCTCCTTTCCGTTTCCGACAAGTCTGGCATCGTCGAATTTGCGAAATCGCTGTCGGAGCTAGGCGTCAGCCTGCTTTCGACCGGCGGCACCGCAAAACTGCTCGCCGATGCCGGCCTGCCCGTCACCGAAGTCGCCGACTACACCGGTTTCCCGGAGATGCTCGACGGCCGCGTAAAAACGCTGCACCCGAAGGTTCACGGCGGCATCCTGGCGCGTCGCGACTTGCCGGAACACATGGCCGCGCTCGAGCAACACAGCATTCCGACCATCGACTTGCTGGTGGTGAACCTGTATCCGTTCGTGCAGACGGTATCGAAGGAAGAATGCTCGCTGGAAGATGCGATCGAAAACATCGATATCGGCGGCCCGACCATGCTGCGTTCGGCCGCCAAGAATCATCGCGATGTGACCGTGATTGTCGATCCTTCGGATTACACGACGGTCCTCGACGAAATGCGTTCGGCTAAAAACACCGTCAGCTACGCGACGAACTTCAAGCTCGCGACCAAAGTCTTCGCGCACACCGCGCAATACGACGGCGCGATCACGAACTACCTGACGAGCCTGACCGACGAGTTGCAGCACAAGAGCCGCAACACCTACCCGTCGACGTTCAACCTCGCGTTCACCAAGGTGCAAGATCTGCGTTACGGCGAGAACCCGCATCAAAGCGCCGCGTTTTATCGTGATCTCACGACGCCGGCTGGCGCGCTGGCGAACTACGAGCAGTTGCAGGGCAAGGAGCTGTCGTACAACAACATCGCGGATTCCGATGCTGCGTGGGAATGCGTGAAGACCTTCGACGTGCCGGCCTGCGTGATCATCAAGCACGCGAATCCGTGCGGCGTGGCGATTGGCGCGGATGCGCGCGAGGCGTATTCGAAGGCGTTCCAGACCGATCCGACGTCGGCGTTCGGCGGCATCATCGCGTTCAATCGCGAAGTGGATGAAGCGGCAGCGCAGGCCGTTGCGAAACAGTTCGTGGAAGTGCTGATGGCGCCCTCGTTCAGCGAAGCCGCAAAGCAGATTTTCGCGGCGAAGCAGAACGTGCGTCTGTTGCAGATCGATCTCGGCGATGGCCACAACGCGTTCGATCTGAAGCGCGTGGGCGGCGGCTTGCTCGTCCAATCGCTGGATTCGAAGAACGTGCAGCAGCATGAGCTGCGCGTGGTCACGAAGCGTCATCCGACACCGAAGGAAATGGACGATCTGCTGTTCGCTTGGCGCGTCGCCAAGTACGTGAAGTCGAACGCTATCGTGTTCTGCGGCGGCGGCATGACGCTCGGCGTGGGCGCGGGGCAAATGAGCCGCGTGGATTCGGCGCGCATTGCCAGCATCAAGGCGCAGAACGCCGGGTTGTCGCTGGCGGGATCGGCTGTGGCATCGGATGCGTTTTTCCCGTTCCGCGATGGCCTCGACGTCGTCGTGAATGCGGGTGCGACCTGCGCGATTCAGCCGGGCGGCTCCATGCGCGATGACGAAGTGATCGCCGCTGCCGACGAGCACAACATCGCGATGGTGCTCACCGGAACGCGTCACTTCCGTCACTAAGCACGCTTCACCTTCAGAAAGCCCGGTGGCCGGCAGGCGCACCGGGCTTTTTACTTTCTGCGCCGCGCTGTTAGTATCGCAAGCACTACGTTCCAACGGCACTCCATGAGAATTCTTGGTATTGACCCGGGCCTGCGCGTGACCGGTTTCGGCGTCATCGACAAGACCGGCCAAACGCTCACCTACGTGACCAGCGGCGTCATCAAAACCGCCGACGCCGATTTGCCGTCGCGTCTCCATACGATCTTCGAAGGCATTTCGACGCTCGTCAGGCAGCACGCGCCCGATCAGTCCGCGATCGAGAAGGTGTTCGTGAACGTCAACCCGCAATCGACGCTGCTGCTCGGCCAGGCCCGCGGCGCGGCTATTTGCGGCCTGGTTGCGAACGGCGTGCCAGTGGCCGAGTACACCGCGTTGCAGTTAAAGCAAGCCGTGGTGGGCTACGGCCGTGCAACGAAAGAACAAATGCAGCAGATGGTGGTGCGCTTGCTCGCACTCACCGGCGTGCCCGGCACCGATGCCGCCGACGCACTCGGCATGGCCATCTGTCACGCGCATGCAGGTGGTGCGATGACGGCACTCGGCGGCATCGCGCCATCGCTGGCTAAAAAGGGCCTGCGCGTACGGCGCGGCCGCCTTGTCGGCTAACTCCATTACAAGCTCTCCACCATGATTGGTCGTATCGCAGGCGTTTTGCTGGAAAAGAACCCGCCGTATTTGCTGGTTGATTGCGGCGGCGTCGGTTATGAGATCGCCGTGCCGATGAGCACCTTCTACAACCTGCCGAACAGCGGCGAAAAGGTTGTACTGCTGACTCAGTTGATCGTTCGTGAAGACGCGCATTTGTTGTACGGCTTCGGCACGCAGCAGGAACGCACGACCTTCCGCGAGTTGCTCAAGATCAGCGGGATCGGCGCGCGTATGGCGCTGGCAGTGCTCTCTGGTATGAGCGTTCAGGAACTGGCGCAAGCGGTGACGATGCAGGACGCTGCGCGCCTGACGCGTACGCCTGGCATTGGCAAGAAAACAGCCGAACGCCTCTTGCTCGAATTGAAGGGCAAGCTGGGTGCGGATCTGGGCACGGCGGCGGGCGCCGTGACCGGTCCGGATCACGCGAGCGATATCCTGAATGCATTGCTGGCATTGGGTTACTCCGATAAAGAAGCGCTCATGGCGGTCAAGAATGTTCCAGCCGGCACGGGCGTCTCCGAGGGCATCAAACTGGCCCTGAAGGCGTTGTCCAAGAGCTGAAGCCAGTCTCCCATGCGACTGATCCGGCCAACAGTCGGCCGACCGGCCAGCTTTCGGCGTTTTAGCGACGCTGTACAATCGACGCATGATAGAAACCGACAAACTCGCCGCCGAACGCATCATTTCGGCTACTCCGGTCTCGCCGAACGAGGAAGTGTTCGAGCGGGCGCTGAGGCCGCGTCAGCTCGAGGAATACGTCGGGCAGGAGAAGATCCGGGATCAGCTGCAGATCTTTATCGAGGCCGCACGGCGGCGCTCTGAAGCGCTCGATCACGTTCTGTTATTCGGGCCACCGGGTCTCGGCAAGACCACGCTCGCGCACATCATCGCGCGGGAAATGGGCGTGAATCTGCGGCAAACCTCGGGGCCAGTATTGGAACGCGCCGGCGATCTCGCCGCGCTGCTGACCAACCTCGAAAAGAACGACGTGCTTTTCATCGACGAAATCCACCGGCTGTCGCCGGTCGTCGAGGAAATCCTGTATCCGGCGCTTGAGGATTATCAGATCGACATCATGATCGGCGAAGGTCCTGCAGCGCGCAGCGTGAAGCTGGATTTGCAGCCGTTCACGCTGGTTGGCGCGACCACGCGTGCTGGCATGCTGACCAATCCGTTGCGCGATCGCTTCGGCATTGTGTCGCGGCTGGAGTTCTACACCGCGAGCGAACTGGCGCGGATCGTTACGCGCTCAGCGTCGTTGCTCAAGGCGGATATCGTGCCGGAAGGTGCGCTGGAGATTGCAAAGCGGGCGCGCGGCACACCTCGGATTGCGAACCGGCTGCTTCGCCGCGTGCGCGATTATGCCGAGGTCAGAGCGGACGGCAACATCACGGCCGAAGTGGCCGATGCCGCGTTGAAAATGCTCGACGTCGATCCGGTCGGCTTCGACCTGATGGACCGGAAACTGCTGGAAGCCATCCTGCATAAGTTCGATGGCGGCCCGGTCGGGGTCGACAATCTGGCTGCGGCAATTGGTGAAGAGCGCGACACCATTGAAGACGTACTCGAGCCCTATTTGATCCAGCAGGGGTACTTGCAGCGCACGCCACGCGGACGCGTCGCCACGTTGCTCACGTATCGCCACTTTGGTCTCGCCGCCCCGGACGCGGGTCCCGTTCGCGATCTGTGGGACGCAAATCTGGATACGTAAGCCTCAACAGCCTTGAGCTCAAGCCGATGTCCGATCAAGCTAGCGCGGCACTTCCTTAAGGTCGTCGTCGCTGCTGGGGGACGAAAGATGCGCGACATCGCCCCACGACACGACCTTCGCCTGACCATTCTCGAAGTCCACCACGTTGATGCTCGAATTCAGCAACGGCCAATCGCGCGGCGCGTCGAGCGGAATTCCACGCACGAACCGATAGATGCAATCCAGCACGCCGCCGTGCGCGACACACGCGACGCGTCCATCCGGATGCGTCGCCACGATCGGCTCGACGGCGCGTAACACGCGTTGTGAGAAGGCCCTTTGCGACTCGCCGCCGGGCGGAGCAAAATCCGGATCGTGGCTCTGCCAGACAGCATATTCAGCGGGATACTTCGCGCGGATTTCTTCGCTGTCGTGACCTTGGAAGTCGCCGTACCAACGTTCGCGCAGACCTTCATTCAGGTTCAGTGACAAACCGAGTGCGTTCGCAAACGGTTTTGCCGTTTGCTGGGCACGCAGCAGATCGCTGCAATACACCGCGTCTAGCGGCGCGCCTTCCTTCGACTCCCGCAAAAGACGCTGGGCAAGCTGCCCTGCCTGCGCGATGCCGGTTGTGGCGAGCGGAATGTCGATATGCCCCTGAATCCGCTTGATGCGATTCCAGTCAGTTTCGCCGTGCCTGATGAAGAGGACTTGCGTGGTCATGGGGATTCCAGAGGACGCGCCTGGTCAGCCGGCGCAGTGACAAAACATCAGGGACGTACTTGCAACCAGAAAGTGACCGGCCCGTCATTGACCAGCGACACCTGCATGTCCGCTCCGAACTCGCCGGTCTCGACTATCGGATGCGCGGCGCGCGCCTGCGCAACGAAGTATTCGAAGAGCCTGCGGCCTTCCTCAGGCGGCGCGGCGGGCGTGAAGCTTGGCCGCAGCCCGCTTGAGGTATCCGCCGCGAGCGTGAATTGCGACACCAGCAACACGCCGCCGGCACGCCCCATACCGTCGATATCCCTCACCGGCAGATTCATCTTGCCAGCGGCGTCGCTGAAGACGCGATACGCCAGCATCTTTGCCAGCAACTTGTCGGCGACCGCAGGCGTGTCACCACGCTCCGCGCACACAAGCGCCAGCAAGCCCGCATCGATCGCACCCGTCACGCGGTCACCCACGCGCACGTCGGCCCGCAAAACGCGCTGAATGAGTGCGATCACGCGCTTACGCCGCCAGCGTGACGCGCGCGAAGCGGCGTTTGCCGACCTGCACGACAAACTCGCCCGCCTCGATCTTCAAGCCCTTGTCCGACACCGTCGCGCCATCGATCTTCACGCCACCCTGCTCGATATTGCGCAGCGCCTCGCTAGTCGAAGGCACCAGCCCGGCTTGCTTGAGCAATTGCCCGATAGCGAGCGGTGCGCCGCTGAGCGTCACGGACGGAATCTCATCCGGCACACCGCCCTTCGCACGATGATTGAAGTCTTCCAATGCCCGTTCGGCGTCGGCCGGCGAATGGAAACGCGAGACGATTTCCTGCCCCAGCAGCACCTTGAAATCGCGCGGGTTGCGACCACCCCCGGCTTCACTCTTGAACCGCGCAATCTCTTCGATACTTCTAAACGACAGCAGCTCGAAATAGCGCCACATGAGCGTGTCGGAGATGCTCATCAGCTTGCCGAACATGTCGGTCGGCTTCTCACTGATACCGATGTAGTTGTGTTTCGACTTCGACATCTTTTCGACGCCGTCCAGCCCTTCCAGCAGCGGCATGGTCAAGATGCATTGCTGCTCCTGGCCATATTGCTTTTGCAATTCGCGGCCCACGAGCAGATTGAACTTCTGGTCCGTGCCACCGAGTTCGAGATCGGCGTTCAGCGCAACCGAGTCGTAACCCTGCATCAGCGGATAGAGCAACTCATGGATCGAGATCGGCACGCCGCCTTGATAGCGCTTCGTGAAATCCTCGCGTTCAAGAATTCGCGCAACCGTATAGCGCGAGGCGAGCTTGATCATGCCGTCGGCGCCGAGCGGCATTGACCACTCGCTGTTGTAACGAATCTCGGTCTTCTCACGATCCAGCACGAGCGCAGCCTGTTCGAAATAGGTCTTCGCGTTCGACTCGATCTGCTCGCGCGTAAGCGGCGGCCGCGTGGCGTTACGCCCCGATGGATCGCCGATCAGCGAAGTAAAGTCGCCGATCAGGAAGATCACCGTGTGGCCGAGATCCTGCAACTGGCGCATCTTGTTCAGGACGACCGTATGGCCAATATGGATGTCAGGCGCGGTCGGGTCGAGCCCAAGCTTGATGCGCAGCGGTTTGCCGTTCACGGCGCTGCGAGCGAGCTTTTGCGCGAACTCGGCTTCGATCAGCAACTCGTCACAGCCCCGTTTCGCGATAGCAAGCGCGGCCTGCACTTCGTCGGTGAGGGGCAAGGTTTTCGCAGCCGAAGCCGGAGAGTCGTTCGGTTCAGTGGTCATGCTTGCAACTTTTTCGGGTGATTTATTCGGGGCGCTAACGGGCGCGTATCTGGCAATAGCCGCTGTTTCCGGGCACGTTCACAGTCGCGTTCGAACGCGGAAAATCGTGCGGCATTCGCTTGTTCAGGCAACGGATTTTACGTGATGTCGTGCGCCTTCGCCCCGTTTTCCCCGCGCGTTGGCCGTTCGGCCATGTTTCGGACGTTGCGGCTCGGGATACCCTGCGCCAAACATGGCTGAATGGCCAGCGGCTTAACGAGTTGCATCGATGCGTGGATAATCGGTCCATCGCGGCCGATTTGGCCAAACGAATTTCTACGATGGCGCCCCGACCAGCGGTCGTCGGCGAACCCGCATCGAACAGGAGAGCAATGTGGCGCGACGGACCGAGGCGACGGAAACAAGCGACATGGCGGACGGCGTGTATTTCGGGCTGATGTCGGGCACAAGCATGGATGGCGTAGACGGCATTGCCGTCCAGTTCACGGCCGGCAAGCCACCCGTCGTGCTTGGCGAGGCTCATGTCGGGTTCTCACAAGGCCTGCGCGACGCGCTTTTCGCCCTTCAGGCCCCAGGCGACAATGAACTGGAACGCGAAGCCCTCGCGGCGAACGCGCTCGCCACGCGCTACGCCGTGTGTTGTCACGAACTGGCGAGCATGAGCGGTTACTCGTCTGCGAAAGTCCGCGCGATCGGCGTACACGGGCAGACGGTGCGGCATCGGCCGGAAAAGGGTTACACGCGGCAAATCAACAATCCTGCGCTGCTTGCTGAAATGACCAACATCGACATCGTCGCCGATTTTCGTAGCCGCGACGTCGCCGCGGGCGGCCAAGGCGCACCGCTCGTCCCGGCGTTCCACGCGACCATTTTCGGCAGCAAGAACGAAACGCGCGTGGTCTGCAATCTTGGCGGCATCAGCAATATCACCATTCTCTCGGCCGACGGCGGCGTGCACGGTTTCGATTGCGGGCCAGCCAATGCATTGCTGGACGAATGGGCGCATCGCCATCTGCAACGCCCCTTCGACGAAGGCGGTCATTTCGCAGCGCAGGGCCAGGTGCATCAACCGCTGTTGAACGTCTTGCTCGATGAACCGTTCTTCGAACAGCAGCCACCCAAAAGCACCGGGCGCGACTTGTTCAATCCTGAGTGGCTCGACACCAAACTCGTGGGTTTTGAGAAGGTTTCGCCCGAGGATGTACAAGCAACGCTCGTAGCGCTAACAGCCATTACCGTCGCGCGAGAAATCGAGCGGCATGCATCCGATTGCCGTGCGGTCTATGTGTGCGGCGGCGGCGCCCGTAATCCGGTGCTGATGAAGGCGATCGAGCAGGCGCTTGGAGAGACCGGCGTGGCGGGTGTCCCCGTAATGACCACCGACGCGCTCGGCGTGCCGCCCCAACAGGTCGAAGCATTGGCATTCGCATGGCTGGCCATGCGTTGCGTGGCGCGTAAGCCGGGCAGTGTCCCGGCGGTAACGGGCGCCGCGGGAGAACGGGTTTTGGGGGCGATTTATCCGCGCTGAGTGCCGCCCGCAACGAACAGCCCGGTACGCCCGCGCAAAAACAAAAACGGAGCCTGAAGGCTCCGTTTCACATCTGCACTGCTACCGCGTAATCCGATCAGAATCAGGCCGAGAACGACGATCCGCAACCGCAGGTGCTGGTTGCATTCGGATTCTTGATCACGAACTGCGCACCGTTCAGATCATCCTTGTAGTCGATCTCGGCGCCGACGAGGTATTGATAGCTCATCGAATCAATCAGGAGCTGGACGCCAGCTTTGTCCATCACGGTGTCGTCTTCGTTGATGGCTTCGTCAAACGTGAAACCATACTGGAAACCCGAACAACCGCCGCCCTGCACGAATACGCGCAGCTTCAGTTCCGGATTGCCTTCTTCGTCAATCAGTTGCTTGACCTTGTCAGCTGCTGCGTCGGTGAAAACGAACGGCAGCGGCATTTCGGTCGTGGGGGTGTCGGTGACAGCGTTCATTCGAACTCTCCAAAAAAGCTTCTAGTGCCTATTGTAGGGCTGATCTCAATATCGTGCTGGAAGCCCATGTAATCAATAGGCTATCACTCCACACTATCCCGAATTTGCCGCGGCTGCCTAGGGCACCGCTGACGAATTGCCGCGATCCGCGACCATCCGCCACGAAAAAAGCCGCCAGCGCATACACGCAGGCGGCTTTTTCGAGCCATTTCGCCGTAATAACGACGAAACCGCCAACCAGCTTAACGCTTCGAGAATTGTTTCCGGCGACGTGCCTTGTGGAAACCAACTTTCTTACGTTCGACTTCACGTGCGTCGCGGGTAACGAAGCCGGCTTGCGACAGCGTGGGCTTCAGCGTAGCGTCGTAGTCCATCAGGGCACGCGTGATGCCATGGCGAACTGCGCCTGCCTGACCCGTCTCACCGCCGCCGTTCACGTTGACCTTGATGTCGAACGTGGTGGCGTGGCTCGTCAGCTCCAGCGGCTGGCGCACGATCATCAGCGATGTTTCGCGCGAGAAATAATCAGCAATGGGCTTGCCATTGACGATGATCACGCCCGTGCCGGACTTGATGAACACGCGGGCAGTGGCGCTCTTGCGGCGGCCCGTACCGTAATTCCAATTACCGATCATATGGGCTCCCTTTAGATCTCGAGCGCTTTAGGCTGTTGAGCCGTGTGCGGATGCGTTGCGCCAGCGTAGACCTTGAGCTTCTTGATCATAGCGTAGCCGAGCGGACCTTTCGGCAACATGCCCTTGACCGCTTTCTCGAACGCACGGCCCGGGAAGCGTTCTTGCATCTTGTTGAACGTCGTTTCGTAGATGCCGCCCGGGTAGCCCGAGTGACGGTAGTACTTCTTGTCAGTACCCTTGTTGCCCGTAACGCGCAACTTGCTGGCGTTGATGATGACGATGAAATCGCCAGTGTCGACGTGCGGGGTGAACTCGGGTTTGTGCTTGCCGCGAAGTCGGGCGGCCACTTCACTGGCGACACGTCCGAGAACCTTATCCGTCGCGTCAATCACGTACCATTCACGCGTCACCTCATGGGCTTTTGCGGAAAACGTCTTCATGATCGATCCAAAAAATAATTCTGCCCTGTGATGTCCCGCTTGTATGTAAGTGCGCATCGAGGCGCGTGCGGGCTCTCCCTGTTTCTCGTCCGCGGGCATGGTGCGGATAGAGAACTTTGAATTATAAGGGAAATTTTGATGTGAAGTCAAAACTTGCCTGTTCAGCAAGCTAATGTGCCCCAGGTCAGGACCGAAATCGACGAAAAAGCAGACGAAAAAAAGCCCGAGCCTTGGGCTCGGGCTGAATCCACCTAGGAGGAGGTGGAGGAGACGCTGTGTGTTTGTCGGACTGCGACAACCAGTGAGAGCAAGTATATGAAGTGCTTTTGTGCAAAGCAAGTAAATTTGCATTATGGGATAGAGTTTCATAATGCAAAATTATGACGAAACGAGGATCTCATAAATTTAGTATTTATAATCAGTAACTTACTATAGATCAAGAAAGCACAGGAAGCGTAGGCGCTCATCAAAACCCCTTATCCCTAGTAGGGAAATTGCGGATTCATCTTACGTATCGCAATGCAACAATGCGCTGCGGCTAAGCTTGGAAAGAAACACGGCTTCGATTCCTACAATCAGCTAAAACGCTACAATCAACACGATTAAACAAGTGCCCTTACGGCACCCGGAGTTTTCTCATGGAATGCAAAGTTAGCTGGATGGGACAGGACGGAATGGCGTTTGCCGCGGAAACGGGCAGCGGCCATCTGGTCACCATGGACGGCGCGCCGGAAGGCGGTGGCCGCAATCTTTCACCACGGCCGATGGAAATGGTGTTGCTCGGCACGGGCGGCTGCACCGCGTACGACGTCGTGATGATCCTGAAGAAAAGCCGTCAGGAAATCGCGGGCTGCTCGGTGACGCTCAAGGCCGAGCGTGCTAGCGAGGATCCGAAAGTGTTCACGAAGATCCACTTCCACTTCACGGTGACGGGCAAGAACCTGAATCCCGCGACGGTCGAGCGCGCGATCAACCTGTCACACGATAAATACTGCTCCGCGTCGATCATGCTTGCCAAGACGGCTGAGTTGACGCATTCGTTCGATATCGTCGCGAGCTAGACGCCGCGCGCATCGAAAATACGAAGACGAAAAAAGCCGGCGTCATCACTGACGCCGGCTTTCTTTTTAAATAGTCACAAAGCAGGCCGATAAGCCGGATTCTGTGCACGCATCACACCCGAAAGCGTGAGGCGCGTGGCAGCCATTCCTCTAGTCGCGCCATTACTGACGCGCTCAAGCTTCCTACCCGCAGACGAGACGGAGGCACCGTCCTGCATCGCGAAGATGCGCGCCTGCCTACTTGGAATTGCTCCGGGTGGAGGTTACCTTGCCGGTCTGCCTTGCAGCAGCCGCGGTGCGCTCTTACCGCACCGTTTCACCCTTACCTGATCCCCTGGCTTGCGCCCGGGGCCATCGGCGGTTTGCTTTCTGTTGCCCTGTTCCGCGTGTCGCCACGGATGGCCGTTAGCCATCACCCTGCCTGGTGGAGTCCGGACTTTCCTCGCCCTCTCCGGCCGAAACCGGAAAAGCCGCGACTGCCTGGCCTGCTTTGCAGCACTGATTTTAGCATGGGCGCGCAGCCTCGCCGTCGGGCTCATTGTGCTGGCTAAGCGCGCGGCCGGCGGCCGGATCGGAAAACTTGGGAGTCGTCGTAGAAGGACGGAGTTTCGTTCCCCTGCCACCAGCCCGGCACGCCCAGCACGGGCAACGGCGTGAAATATTGGCTGGAAACGGCTTCGCTCTTTAAGCGTTCGGACACAGCATTGTCGAGGGTGGCGCGGCGCTCGGCATCGGTGGCGAAGAAATAGGCTGGCTCGACCTCGACGATCCACGCGTGTCCCGTGCACGCCTTGTACGGCGCGACCAGCTTTTCCAGCAGCGCGTGGCCGAAGATGCGCGCCTCGCATCGGCAGCCCCAGGCATCGCGTTGTTCGACGAGCAACGTGTGCCAGTCGAATGCGCGAAGCGCAGCGGCAAGCGAAGGGTCGGCGCACGCAAAAAGGACGGCGTTTTCGTCGAACAGCGTCAGGGCGTCGCGCGCCGCGCCTCGCGTCGGACCAATGCCGAGCACATCGATTTCCGCGGCCTGGCGAGCGTTCAGCGCCGCCTTGATGCGCGGGTACTGGAACCACATCGTGCCGTTGAAGAAATCGTGCAGGTTGTAGCGCGTCGGCACGCAGCCAGTCTCGGCGATATGCCCTTCATATGAGGCGCCCGCCGGCAACTCGTCCTGCGCGATGAACGACAGCGGCTTGCCACGTCCGGTTACACGCGGGTCGGTGCGGGCATCGGCGTTAAGGATGGAAAGATAGGCAGGGTAGCTATCGAGTGCGGCCTGGCGCCAGCGTTCGCCGCGCTCGGCAAGTGGCGCAAGCCACGGGCTGGACCAGTCGATGCCCATAAAACTCTCCGCCACGCGGGCATCGGATAGCCCCGACGATGATCCCGCGCATTCAGGCTTCGGTGAATTTTCCCGGTCGGACATGCGAGTAGCTAGAGAGAGGCACGGGCTTTAAGGTCCAGGAATTAATTATCCGGCACGCCGAGGCATACGCATGACGTGCCCCGGCAGCCGTCACTCCATGCGCCAGCCAATCGATTCTCCCCCGCCCAGCGGCACGATTTCGTCACCGCCGGCCATGAATTCGGCGGGTAGCGTCCACGGTTCCCGGCGCAGCGTCACACGTTCCGTCGCACGCGGCAAACCGTAAAAGTCCGCGCCGTGAAAGCTCGCGAAACCCTCAAGCCGCTCAAGCGCACCAGCCTGATCGAAGGCTTGCGTATAGAGCTCCAGCGCGTGCAGCGCCGTGTAACAACCGGCACAGCCGCACGCGTGCTCCTTCAGCCCCTTCGCGTGCGGCGCGCTGTCCGTGCCGAGGAAAAACCGAGGATTTCCCGACGTCGCCGCCGCCACCAGCGCCACGCGATGCGTCTCGCGTTTCAGCACCGGCAAGCAGTAGTAATGCGGCCGAATCCCGCCGACAAACAGCGCATTCCGGTTGTACAGCAAATGATGCGCGGTCAGCGTGGCACCGGTCGGACCGTCGGCATCGCGGACATAATCGGCGGCGTCCTTCGTCGTGATGTGCTCGAACACCACCTTCAGCGCGGGAAAATCACGGCGCAAAGGCGTCATCACGCGATCGATAAAAACCTTCTCCCGATCGAACATATCGACGGCCGCGTCCGTGACTTCGCCATGCACCAGCAGCGGCAGGTTGTGCTCCTGCATGGCCTCCAGCGTTTTGGCGCATTTCGCGATGCTCGTCACACCGGCATCGGAATTGGTCGTCGCACCGGCGGGATAAAGCTTCACCCCGTGCACAAAACCGCTTTCACGGGCGCGGCGAATTTCGTCGGGTGGGGTGTTGTCGGTGAGATAAAGCGTCATCAGCGGTTCGAAACGCGCGGCCGGGCCATCCTTCGGCAAGGCCGCCAGAATCCGCTCGCGATACGCCGCCGCCATCCCGGTCGTCGTCACCGGCGGCCGCAGGTTCGGCATGATG
This sequence comes from Caballeronia mineralivorans PML1(12), assembly GCF_001028175.1. GTDB lineage: Bacteria > Pseudomonadota > Gammaproteobacteria > Burkholderiales > Burkholderiaceae > Caballeronia > Caballeronia mineralivorans. The sequence goes on along the minus strand of NZ_AEJF01000173.1, from coordinate 146,200 downwards.
ATCGCGCGGCCGAACTGGCGCGCCGTGTGCGGAAGGACGGCCGCGAGCACGGCGCCGTCGCGCACGTGCAAATGCCAGTCGTCGGGACGCGCGAGCGTGACGGAGTCAACGGAAGATGCGGACGAGGCGGAAGCAGGCGTGGAAGCGGACATTGGCGTGATAACGGCGAAAATAATCGGATGACGGAAACAGAAGGACAGCGGTGACGATAAAAACATTAGCACGCACGCAGAACATCGGCGGGCCGAAGCACGCCGCAACGACGCGTTCACTGCAAAACCCCTCAACCCAACGGGCGCAGGTTCGCCACGAAAATCCGCCGGCTGGATAAGCGAATCGCACTCCAACACCGCGTGCGCAGCGACGCGCTGGAGCAATCGGTCAGTTTTCCTCGCGCGAGCCGCGCCCATACCGTGGAAATTCCACCACGATGCCACCCCGCGGTCGAACGCCGCGATTTTTTGGCGGTTTGGTCGATGCTATGCTTTGGCAACCCGTATTGTAACGGTTAGCTCCATTCACCCAGTCTGCAGCCCCAGCAATGTGCCAACTTCTCGGAATGAACTGCGCGGAACCCACGGACGTGACTTTCTCGTTCACCGGTTTTGCGGCGCGTGGCGGCGTCACCGACCATCACGCGGACGGCTGGGGCATAGCGTTCTTCGAAGACAAGGCGTGCCGCCTTTTCATCGATCACCAGTCGTCGGCCAGTTCTCCGCTCGCCGAAATGGTGAAGCGTTATCCGATCAAGTCGAAAAATACGATCGCGCATATTCGCAAGGCCACGCAAGGTCACATCCTGCTTGAGAACTGCCATCCGTTCATGCGCGAATTGTGGGGCAGGCATTGGATTTTCGCGCACAACGGCGATCTGAAAGATTTCAAACCCTGTCTGAACGGGCAGTATCAGCCGGTCGGCACGACCGATAGCGAGTTGGCGTTCTGCACATTGCTGCAGGGTCTGCGGCGCGAATTCCCCGGCTGCCAGCCGCCGCTCGACGAACTTTTCGCGACGCTGGAAAAGCTGACGCGCGAAATCACGCAATTCGGCGTATTCAATTTCCTGATGTCGAATGGCCAGGCGCTGTTTTCGCATTGCTCCACGCATCTGTATTATCTTGTGCGCAGTTGGCCGTTCTCCACGGCGCATTTGATCGATGCAGACATGTCGATCGATTTCGCGAAATACACTACGCCGGAAGATCGCGTCGCGGTGATCGCGACCTCGCCGCTCACCGACGACGAAATCTGGACGCGCTTCGAACCCGGCGACCTCGCGTTGTTCCAGCATGGCGCATTGCTCAAGACGGTCAATGTTCCGGTACCGGCCGATGTCGCGGAGAAAGCGCGCGAACCACTGTGCAAGGTTTGCGTTGAATCGGTGCTGCGCGTCGAGACTATCGAGACGACCGCTGATGTGGAGACCGAACTCGGCATCGAGTAGTTTCGCGATTTTTGAGGATCACCTGAACTCACGCTCGTTCCACTACCCAGGGAGCACATGCCATGTCAGGAAAGTTCGTCATCGACCGAGCCCGCAACGGCCAGTTCTATTTCAACCTGCGGGCAGCCAACGGCGAACCGATCCTCAAGAGCGAGACGTATGTGACGCGGGCATCGGCGGAACACGGCATTGCATCGGTCAAGGCGAATGCGCTGATCGACGAACGCTATGAGCGTAAGACGGACAAAAGCGGCGCACCCTATTTCAATTTGAAGGCGGGCAATCACGAGGTTATAGGCGTAAGCGAGGCATACAGCAGCGCGGCGGCGCGCGATGCCGGGATTGAATCTCTGAAGAAAAACGCTCCGGATGCCGTGACGCAAGACAACACCAAGGCAGCGTCAACCAGCCACTAGCGTTAGAAGAAAAGGGCCGTCCAGCATGTGCTGGACGGCCCTTTTTTACGCCGCGCGCTTCTTTAGATCAACGCGCGATGGCTACGTAGCTGTCCGGCGCTAGCCGAAACAGCCCGCCACCCCCATCAGTGCAGAATCTTCGCGAGAAAATCCTTCGCGCGATCCGACTTCGGATTCTCGAAAAACGCTTCCTTCTTGTCGTCTTCCACGATCAACCCGCGATCCATGAAGATCACGCGGTGCGCGACCTTCTTCGCAAAGCCCATTTCGTGCGTGACGCACATCATGGTCATGCCTTCCTGCGCCAGTTCGACCATCACGTCGAGCACTTCGTTGATCATTTCCGGATCGAGCGCGGACGTGGGTTCGTCGAAGAGCATGGCGATCGGGTCCATCGATAACGCCCGCGCAATCGCCACCCGCTGCTGCTGCCCGCCGGAAAGCTGGCCGGGGAATTTATCGGCGTGAGCGCTCAGTCCTACGCGCTCCAGCAGCTTCAACCCCTTTGCGGTGGCTTCGTCCTTCGAGCGCCCGAGCACCTTGATCTGAGCAAGCGTCAGGTTCTGCACGATAGTCAAATGCGGAAACAGCTCGAAGTGCTGGAACACCATGCCGACCTTCGAGCGCAGCTTCGACAGATTGGTTTTCTTGTCGCCGATCGACTGACCGTTGATCGTGATCTCGCCCTTCTGGAACGGCTCGAGTCCGTTCACGGTTTTGATCAGCGTCGACTTGCCCGAACCGGACGGGCCACACACCACCACCACTTCGCCCTTTTTGACTTCCGTCGTGCAATCGGTCAGCACTTGAAACTGGCCATACCATTTCGAAACATTCTTGAGTGAGATCATCGGGCGACCTTTTTCTGAAGACTTTTGACGAGACCGGATGCAACCAGGCACACCACGAAATAACAGGCGCCGGCGAACAACACCATTTCGACGGTCGTACCGTCGCGATCGCCCACATTCGTGGCCGTGCGGAAAAAGTCCGCGAGGCTGATCACATACACCAGCGACGTATCCTGGAACAAAACAATAGCCTGCGTGAGCAGCAACGGCACCATCGCGCGAAACGCCTGCGGCAGGATGATCAGCTTCATCGCCTGCATGTAGGTCATGCCAAGCGCGAACGCCGCGTTGACCTGTCCGCGCGACACCGCCTGAATGCCCGCGCGGATGATTTCCGAATAATACGCAGCTTCAAACAGCGAGAACGCGACCATGGCAGACGCTAAACGGATATCGACTTCCGCCGATAACCCCAGCACATTCTGCAGGAACTGCGGCACGATCAAAAAGAACCACAGCAGCACCATGACAAGCGGGATCGAGCGAAACAGCGTGACGTATCCCTTCGCGAACCATTCGAGCGGCTTGACGCCCGAGAGGCGCAGCAGCGCGAGCACGGTGCCCCACAAAATCCCGAACACGAGCGCGAGCAGCGTGATCTTGAAGGTGATGATGGCGCCGGTCCACAGCGTGGGCAGTGAGCTCACCACGCTGCTCCAGTTGAAATGATGCATCACTTGCCTCCAATGTAGCCGGGCAGCCGAGTCTTGGCTTCGACCACTTTCATCAGTTGCATGACGATCAGGTTGATCAGCATGTAGGCAAGCGTCACGGCAATGAACGACTCATACGACTGCGCGGTGTAATCCACAAGTTGCCGCGCCTGCGCCGACAGTTCGAGCAAACCGATGGTCGACGCCACCGCCGAGTTCTTGAACACGTTCAAGAATTCCGACGTCAGCGGCGGCACGATGATGCGATACGCGACCGGCATCAAGATGTATCGATACGTCTGCCATTCGGTGAAACCCATGGCGAGACCGGCGGCGCGTTGTCCGCGCGGCAAGGCCGCAATGCCCGAGCGCACTTGCTCGCACACGCGTGCTCCGGTGAATAACCCGAGGCAGATGATGGATGAGGAATAGAACTGCGCGTTCGGCGGCAACTGCTTGAACCAGTTACCAATGGAAGGCGGCAGCAATTCCGGTATCACGAGGTACCAGATAAAGAACTGCACAAGCAGCGGAATATTACGAAAGATGGCGACATAAACCGTGCCGATGGCAGCCAGCTTGCGGTTCGGCACGGTGCGAAGAATGCCGAACAACGAGCCGACCACGAGCGCCAGGACCCATGACGCGAGCGACACGGTAACGGTCACCCAGAAACCGGAAATGAGCCAGCCGAGATAGGTTGTGGGCTCGCCGGTCGATACGGGGCTTAGGAAAACGCCCCAATTCCAGTGGTAGGACATGGACTCCCTCCAAAAGAAAACGGAAGAAGCAGCGCTCCTTCCGTTTCCATCAATCCAGAAGCATCGGGATTAATCGATTGCCTTGTCGTTCGGGTTCTTGAAAAGCGCCTTCATGTCGTCGCTTTCCGGGAAGTTCAGGTTAAGACCCTTCGGCGGAATCGGACTTTCAAACCACTTCTTGTAGATCTTGTCGCCTTCACCCGAGGTTTCTACCTTGGCGATCGCGTCGTCGACTACCTTCTTGAACTCCGGATCGTTCTTGCGCAGCATGCAACCATAAGCTTCACGCGATTGCGGCGTACCGACAATCACGAAATCGCCCGGGTTGCTCGACTTCGCACGTTCGCCGGCGAGCAACGCGTCGTCCATCATGAACGCAACGGCGCGTCCCGTCGACAACGTCAAAAACGAGTCGCCGTGATCCTTCGCGCTGATGATGTTCATGCCCATGCTCTTGTCCTGGTTCATCTTGCGAAGCAGGCGCTCGGACGTGGTGCCCGCGGTCGTCACCACGGTCTTGCCTTTCAGGTCGGCGAAGTCCTTGATCCCCGAATCCTTCTTGGTCATCAAGCGCGTGCTGATCACGAAGATGGTGTTGGAGAACGCGACTTGTTGCTGACGTTCGAGGTTGTTCGTGGTCGAACCGCACTCGAGGTCGATTTGATTACCCGTCACGAGCAGCAAACGGTTTTGCGACGTAACCGACTTCTGCTGAACCTTCAGGTTCGGCATGTTGAGCTTTTCCTTGACGGCGTCGACCACCTTCAAAGCAAACTCATACGAATAACCAATGACCTGTTGCTTGTCGTCGTAGTACGAGAACGGTATCGACGACTCGCGGAAACCCAGGTAGATGTTCCCGGAATCCTTGATCTTCTTTAACGTATCGTTGTTTTGCGCTTGCGCACCCGAGGCGAATATACCCAGTGCGGCGAGCAGTAGCGCGGCTTTTTTAAACTTCATAGTTTGATCTCCTTGGCGAAAACGGCGCAATTTTAGCAGGGTAATAAAACTGAAAGAATGAATGTTGTCCACAGTTGCTTATTTTTGAGACACCCGCTGCAATGTCTGACTGAGCGGGCTTTCGAGCGCCTTCAACTGCCGTGGTTCCGCCCTAATTTTCTTGTACTTGTCACGCGAAACGCCCGTCGTCGTCCCGAAGGACGCCGCCGGGCGTCTTGATGCTTTTTGCTTTAGCGCCGCCTCATTCTGGCCTACGCTCGCAAACGTTGCTTGTTCCTGAAATCACGGGTACAAGCCGCGCATTTCGCGCGCTTGCAGAATCCGCGTACACGCGACGATGAACGCCGCCGTGCGCACGGACACCGCATGCTCGCTCGCTACTTGCCACACGGCCGCGAACGCTTCGCGCATGACGCGCTCGAGTCGCTGGTTGATCTCGTCTTCGGTCCAGAAGAAGCTGGAGAAATCTTGCACCCATTCGAAGTATGAAACCGTGACACCGCCCGCATTCGCGACCACGTCGGGGATCACGAGAATACCCTTGTCGTGGAGAATGTCGTCGGCCGCCGTGGTGGTCGGGCCGTTCGCGCCTTCCACAACGATCTTCGTCTTGATCTTCGGTGCGTTTTCTTCCGTGATCTGGCCTTCCAGTGCAGCGGGAATCAGGATGTCGCTTTCGATGGTCCAGAACTCGTCCTTGCTGACCGGGTCCGCGCCTTCGAAGCCGCCTACGCCACCATGTTTGGCGACGTGCTCGAGCAATGCGACGGCATCAATACCCGATGATTTGTACAGCGAGCCAGTGTGATCCTGCACCGCCACCACTTTTGCGCCGGCTTCCTGGAACAGCCGCGCCGCGATTCCGCCAACGTTACCAAAACCCTGCACGGCGATGCGCGCGCCTTCAATATTGAAGCCAATCCGGCGCGCCGCTTCCGAACCCACCACAAACACGCCGCGACCGGTCGCTTCCTTGCGGCCGAGCGAACCCCCAAGCGAGATCGGCTTGCCGGTGACCACGCCGGTTGCCGTCTGGCCCTGGTTCATGGAGTACGTGTCCATCATCCACGCCATGATCTGCTCATTCGTGTTGACGTCGGGCGCGGGGATGTCCTGGTTCGGTCCGATGATGATGCCGATTTCGCTGGTGTATCGACGCGTCAGGCGCTCAAGTTCGCCACGTGACAAGGTGCGCGGATCAACGCGAATACCTCCCTTCGCGCCGCCGTACGGCACGTTCACGGCCGCGTTTTTCACCGACATCCACGCCGACAGCGCCATCACTTCCGACAACGTCACATCCTGGTGATACCGCACGCCGCCCTTGCCCGGACCACGAGACATGTTGTGCTGGACCCGATAGCCTTCGAAGTGCGTGACCGTGCCGTTATCGAGTTCGATAGGGCAATCGACAATCAGGATGCGCTTCGGGCGCTTGAGGGTTTCGACCCATCGCGACAGCGAGCCGAGATAGGGCGCTACGCGATCGACCTGCTGAAGATAGTTGCCCCAAGGGCCGAGGTGGGTGGAATCGAGATAGGAGGGAATGGCGTGCTGAACAGCGGAAACCGAATGGTCTTGTTGCGGCGATGACATCGAAGCCCCAGCGTTGTGTGGAATGACTTCATTGTCGAAAATTCGGATATTGAAATCCAATGCCGTTTCATCATTGCGTTATGTCTTTCATGCATAACGCCTGGAACGCTTATGTGGACTGGGTTTCCACGGGTCGTGAGAGCTCCTCGCCAACTGCTTCCCAAAGATTACGCATCAAGGCCTGACGAGGATCGTCACCTTTCGACGCCATCTTGTCGCGGTACAAGCGAATTTCCATCGTCAGCGTGAACTGACCGGCAGGCGTTCCGCGGGTTCCCCGGTCTAGCCGGATCAGGCTGCCTTCATCGACTTCCTTGGCGACTGCGCTGTGCGGCAGGAACGCCACGCCATGACCGGCCAGCGCCATCGCCTTGAGACCTTCGGCCATGTCGGTTTCGTAGACCTTGTCGAGATAAAGGCGCGCCGGCGATGTCCCGATGATCACCTCCGTCATGCGGCCCAGGTAAGCGTTCGGCGTGTACGAGAGATAGGGCACGGGGGCATCGGCGGCGCCGGGCAAGGTGTAGCGCGCGCGGCCTCCCTTGTTCACCGACGAGAACGGGCTGATAGGTTCGGTCCCGAGCATGAGCATGTCGTAGCGCGCGGGATCGAGCGCGACCGGATGACTCGGATGGTGATAACCCATCACCAGATCGCAGCCTCCTTCCACCAGCGACAACACGGCGTCGTGAACATTCAGCGCACGCAAGCGCGTGTTGATGCGCCCAAGCCGGGCTTCGATGTGTTGCAGCCATCGCGGAAAATAAGTCAGCGAAAGCGTGTGAGGAACCGCAAAGTCGATGGTTGCATCAGGCACGCCGGTCTGACCTCGCAATAGCGTGCGTGCTTCGTGAAACTGGGAGAGCATCGCGAGCGCCTGTTCGTAGAACACCTGACCGGCTTGAGTGAGGCGTGTCGGGTAGACGGAGCGATCGATGAGATCCGTACCGAGCCACGCTTCGAGCGCCTGGATACGGCGCGAGAAAGCCGGTTGCGTGATGTGCCGCAGTTCAGCCGAACGGCTGAAACTGCGCGTCTCTGCGAGCGAGACGAAATCTTCGAGCCATTTCAGTTCCATGCGGCTCCTTCGGCCTGATTGGGGATGCGCCCTGAACGCTCCGGCATTTTACCGTTCCGTTGGCGATGGCTGGATCCGTGAACTACCTCGCACCATTCTCACGCGACCCGCACACGCGCGGTGCTGCGTCGCAGCGATAGCAGTGCGCGCGGTATCGGGTTCAAGTGAGCGAAACGTCGGCTCCCGCGCGCCTTCGTACAGCGCCAAGGCGCATCGCTGTTGGGTCTGCGGGTATCGGCTACACCGTAAAAAAAGCGTCGATGCCAGCCGGCATCGACGCTTTTTTGTTGCGAGTTTCAGGTCATATCCGGGACGCTTCCGCCGTCGCCTTCCGGCTGCCACAGCGTTTCAAGCCCGCGCCGACTCCCCCACTTCCACCGCATCACTCCCACCCGCATCACTCCCACCCTCTTCCGGCTCCTGCGCTTTCTGCTGCTGCAGCGCCCACATCTGCGAGAACAATCCGCCGGCGCGCACCAGTTCCGCATGCGTCCCCCGCTCCACAATCCTTCCGTGATCCATCACGATAATCTGCTGCGCATGAACCACCGTCGATAGCCGATGCGCAATGATCAGCGTCGTCCGCTCCCGCGCGATCAGATCCAGCTCATGCTGAATCGCCCGTTCGGATTTCGAATCGAGTGCGGACGTGGCTTCATCGAAGATCAGGAGGGGCGGGTTCTTCAACAATGTCCGCGCAATCGCCACGCGCTGTTTCTCCCCGCCCGACAACTTCAACCCGCGCTCACCCACAGGCGTCTCGTACCCCGCCGGCAAACTTTCGATGAACTCGTGGATATGCGCCGCACGCGCCGCCGCGATCACTTCGTCGCGTGAAGCCGATGGCAGGCCATACGCGATGTTGTAGTAGATCGAATCGTTGAAGAGCACCGTGTCCTGCGGCACGATGCCGATCGCCGCGCGCAATGAATCCTGCGCGACGTCGCGGATATCCTGGCCGTCCAGCAAAATCCGCCCGCCTTGCTCGCGGTCGAGATCGTAGAAACGAAAGAGCAGACGCCCGAGCGTCGACTTGCCCGAACCGCTATGGCCGACCACCGCCGTCGTAGTCCCGGCAGGAATCGTGAAATCGATGCCATGCAAAATCGCCCGCGCGCGGTCGTAGGAAAAGCTCACGTTCTCGAAGCGCACTTCCGCGCCCTTGACGACAAGCGGCGGCGCATTCGGCACATCGGGCACTTCACGCCCGGCGCCGAGCAAGGTGAACATGCGGTCCATATCGGTGAGACTTTGCTTAAGCTCGCGATACACCACGCCCAGGAAATTCAGCGGGATATACAACTGCAGCATGAACGTGTTGATCAGCACGAGATCGCCGAGCGTCAGATGCCCCGCAACAACGCCTTGCGTCGCACGCCAGAGGATAAAAACCAATCCCGTGCCAATAATGAATTGCTGCCCGAAGTTAAGCACCGACAACGACCGTTGCGAGCGAATCGCCGCCGTCCTGTAGCGCTTGAGGTTCTCGTCGTAACGTTGCGCTTCCCACTCCTCGTTGCCGAAATACTTGACGGTTTCGTAGTTCAACAAAGAATCGATGGCACGCGAATTGGCCTTCGAATCCAGCTCGTTCATCGTGCGCCGGAAGTGCGTGCGCCATTCGGTGAGCTTGATCGTGAACACGATGTACGTCACCAGCGCAATCAACGTGACGATCGCGTAATACGCTTCGTATTTCGCGACGAAAAACCCGAGCACGAGGCCGACTTCCACGAGCGTCGGCAGGATGCTGTAGAGCGAATACGAAACGAGTTGCTGAATGCCGCGTGTGCCTCGTTCAATATCCCGCGACATGCCGCCGGTCTGCCGCTCCAGATGAAACCGCAACGAGAGCGAATGCAGATGCCGGAACACTTTGAGCGCGAGTTGCCGCACGGCGCTTTCGGTGACCTTCGCGAACAGCATTTCGCGCAATTCGGTAAAGAGCGAAGTGGACAAGCGCACGACCGCATACGCCACCACGAGCAAGCCCACGCCACTCACTAAGATGATCGCAGCGGAGTCCTGCGCGCGTCCGAGCGCGGTCAGATGCTGGATGGAACTCAGGCTGTCGATGACCTTTTTCATCACGATCGGCACACCCAGATTCGCAACTTTTGCACCGATAAGGCACGTCAGCGCAAACGCAACGCGCCATTTGTATGTGGTCAGGTACGGCAGCAGCGAGAGAATGGTCTGCCAGTCGTTACGCGGCCCTTTGGCGGCGGGAACCGGTTCGGAAGGAGAATTGCGGCGCATGGATTCAAGGTCTGCAGAGGTCCTCGCCGCATAGAGAAACGGCGTCGGACAAGCGAGGTATCGCGGGACGGGGCACCCATCTCAAAATGCGGGCTTTCCCGTACAATTCAATGTTTCCCGGCGCGGGCGACACTCAGCCGGAGCCTCAGCCAAACGCGGTAAAAAGCACGCTGGACGGCTGTGAATCGTGGCTGTAAATCGTTCGAGCTCGTTCGGAGCGCCAAGCAACATCGTTTAATGTTGCATTGTCGCAGAAGGTGCCGCGGCGCGCTGGCCCGCCGGCATCCCGTCTTTGTCACTCTTTCATGGAAATCCGCTCGTGAGCCAATCCCTGCAACTCCCGAACAAACCGGTCGCGCTGCGCGTGGTGCCGCAACCGTCCGATGCCAACGTCCACGGCGATGTCTTCGGCGGATGGATCATGGCGCAAGTGGATATCGCCGGATCGATTCCGGCAAGCCGGCGCGCGAACGGGCGCGTGGCGACCATCTCCGTGAATTCGTTCGTGTTCAAGCAGCCGGTGTTTGTCGGCGATCTGCTGAGCTTTTATACGGATATCGTGAAGACGGGCAATACGTCGGTGACGGTATCGGTCGAGGTCTACGCGCAGCGCATGAGCCTCGCGGAAAACGTGGTGAAGGTAACGGAAGCTACGCTGACCTACGTCGCGACCGACAGCGACCGCCGTCCGCGCGCACTGCCCGCGCTGGACTGATCGGACTGACTCTCACGCGGGCCGAGCCACCGGCTGGTCCCGCTGTTCAGCAACAGCGCGGGAATATCGCCGCCTGGCAGCGGCTGCGAGAAGAAAAAGCCCTGCATCTCGTCGCAGGCGCGGGCGACCAGGAAATCCAGTTGTGCTGCCGTCTCCACGCCCTCCGCAATCACCCGCAACTCGAGCGAATGAGCGAGCGCGATGATCGCTGAAGTAATCGTTTCATTGCCTCCCGACGAACCGATATCCGCGACAAACGAGCGATCGATCTTCAAGCGGTGAACCGGAAAGCGCTTCAGATAACTGAGGCTCGAATACCCGGTCCCGAAGTCGTCGATGGCAATACTGATCCCCAGCGCCGCCAGTTCCGACAAGGTGGTAACGGCCTCTTCGCCGTTGCGCATGATCGCGCTTTCGGTGAGTTCGATTTCCAGGTACTGCGGCGCGAGGCCAGTTTCTTCGAGCACGGACGTAACAAGTACGCGGATATCGCGTTGCTGGAACTGCCGCGCCGACAAATTCACCGACATCCGCGCTGCCGGCAGCCCTTGATCCTGCCACGCCTTGTTTTGCCGGCACGCTTCGCGCAGCACCCATTCGGACAGCGGCCCGATCAGCCCGCATTCTTCGGCCACCGGAATAAACGCAGTCGGCAAGACCAGCCCGAACTCCGGGTCCATCCAGCGCACGAGCGCTTCCATGCCGACGATCTCGCCCGTCGTCAGATCCACTTGCGGCTGGTAGTGCAGCAGGAATTCGCCGTCGCGTAATGCACGCCGCAACCGCCGCTCGACGTCCATCCGCGCCCCCACGCTGGCGTTCATCTCCGGCTGGTAGAACTGGTACGTGTTGCGGCCCATGTCCTTCGCGCGATACATCGCGAGATCAGCTTTCTTGAGCACGGTTTCGGCATCGTCGCCGTCTTGTGGGAACAGGCTCGCGCCCATGCTGCAGCCCACGTACATCTCCGTGCCGTCGAGCCACACCGGGTCCGAGATGGCGGTCCGCACACGTTCCATCCATGCGATCAGCGCGCTTTCGCCGGTCATGTCGGGGAGCACGACCACGAACTCGTCGCCACCGTGGCGCCCGATCGTATCGCCGGAGCGCCCGCAACGCGCCAGCCGCTCGGCGACCACCGCGAGCAAACGGTCGCCAACGCTATGGCCAAGGCTGTCGTTGACGTTCTTGAAGCCATCGAGATCGACGAAAACCACGGCCACCGTGGTGTCCTGCTGGCGTGCTCTATCGATAGCGTGCTGCAGCCGGTTGCGCAGCAGATTGCGGTTCGGCAGGCGCGTGAGCGTGTCGTAGTTCGCCTGATATTCGAGCTGCTCCTGATAGCGGATCACCTCGGTGACATCGTTGATCACGCCAATGTGATGTGTCGTATGCCCGTGCGCGTCCGGCACAGGCGCGATGAATAGCTGGTTCCAGAACAGCACGCCATCCTTACGATAATTGCGCAGCACCGCGCTGACTTCGCGGTTCGCGGCCAAGCCCTCGCGGATTGCCTTGAGGCCTTCCTGATCGAGGTCGTCGCGTTGCAGGAAACGGCAATCGCGGCCCACGATATCGGCCGGATCGTAGCCCGTGATGCGCTTGAACGCAGGATTCGCATACTCGATCACGTTGCCCGTGGCGGTCGTGCCAGTGATCAGCACGGCGTTCACGCAGGCATCCAGCGCCCGGCTTTGCAGGCGCAGCGCGAGTTCCGCGCGCTTGCGCTCGGTCGTGTCGTCGTACGAACCCAGCACGCCGATAATGCGCCCCGCCCCATCCAGCAGCGGCAGCTTGCTGGTGATGGAGGTGCGCACTTCGCCGTTGCGGTGGATGTCGCGCTCCTGGTTCATCAACGGCTGGCCGGTCGCGATGACCTGGCAATCGCCGTCACGAAGCTCCGCGGCCGAATGCGCCCAGGGCAGCGCGTCGTCGGTCATGCCGACCACTTGTTCCTTGCTGGCGAGACCGGCGTCGCGGGCAAAGGCGGAATTGCAGCCCAGATAACGCGACTCGCGATCCTTCCAGAAGATCCGCTGCGGAATATTGTCGATAAGCAATTCCAGCATCTGCTTCGAACGCCGTGCTTCGATCTCGGCATTGATGCGGTCAGTGACGTCGTTCGCCAGCATGAAAATACCCGGGTATCCCGAATAGGTCAGCGCGTGAGACGAGATGTCGGCGCTGACCTGCTCGCCGTCGCGGCGCTTGTGCCGCCATACGCCCGCGCGCCGCTGCGCGCTTGTCTGGCCCGTCTGGCGCGGCTGATCGCTGGTGTAGCGCGCGAGCAGCGCGGCGAGGCGATCGAAATCGTCGTCGGCGTGCAGGTCGCGCACGGTCATCGACAGGAATTCGAGCTCGTTGTAGCCGTAATGCGCGAGCGCCGCCGGATTCACTGCGACAAAGCGATACGTCGCGGCATCGACGATCCACATGGGCACGGGATGCGCGTCGAACAGATCGCGGAAACGCTCGTTGCTGCGCTGCATGGCCCGGGCAATGCGCAACTTGTCGCGCGCCGACTTCTCGTGGCTCGCGAAGGTGTAGATCAGCGCACCGCCACCGGCGAGCATGGTGAGGATCAGCAGGAACACGGCGCGGCTGGACGCCCGCGCGGATTCGTTGAGCGTCGCCGCGAGCGAATCGGCTTCTCGCGCGCGCAACACCGCCAGTTCGACATCGAGCGATAGCAGGTCCTCGGCGAGCCGGCGCACCGCTTGCCGGGTCCAATCGCGGGCGGCGCCGGGCGTGTCCACGGCCGCGCGTTCGAACGCCGCTTGAGCGTCGCGTTTCGCGATACGCGCGCTTTCGCCGAGCAGGTAGAACGCGCCTTCCATGCCTGGTTCGTAAGCGAACTGGGCGCGCAGGCCGCTTTCCAGCGCGTTGATATGCGCTGCACGCGCCTCGCGAACGTCGGCCGGCTTGAGTACGCCGCTTGCCTCGTACCAACTGATTTCGGGGAGAATTTCGCCGAGAGCGCTGCGGTACGCATCGAGGTCGCGCATCAGGCTGAGTGAGCGGCGCGTGCGGGCGTCGGCATCGCTTTGGAGGTCGATTTGCTCATAGGCGATGAACGCGTTCGCGCCCATGGCCACCAGGACGACGGCGAGATTGACCAGCAGGCGGCGGGAAAAGAATGAATTCATGGTGTCGATCGCCGTCCGGCATGCGGGGCTGGGAAGACTGGGCGCGAGTCTTCGCATCGATTTCCGAGCATCGATCTCTAGTTATCGGCAGGGGGTGGGGGATATTTAGGGTAGGCGCTTAAAAAGTGCCTGTTGGCAGGGTTTCTTGCTCGCAACGGAGGCAAGGGGCGACAAAAAGAGGTCGGTCGGGAGCTGCGGCGGGGCGGATTTGCTTTCGGTCTTACAGGCTACGTCTGCCAGCGACCGGCTGGCATCGATCGCGGGTTACTGGTGAGGCGCAGCGGTCCGCTTTACGGGTTAGTTTCATTAGTCGCCGTCGGCAGTGGCTACTGCTCGCACCTGGGCTTTACGCAGGCAGGGTTCTGCCGGCGCCCAGCGTCCCTCGGCCGCCCGTCCACGTGCGAGCGGAATTCTAATCGGCTAGGCCAAACTCCCGCATCGCCGGAACGAAGTCGTGATTCACCTCGCTCTTTCGCGATAACTTGGCCAGCGCATAGCGCTGGAACGGCGAAAGTTCCGACCACCGGCCAAGACTCGGCAAGCCGATCCCGCACAAACTGCTCTGGCGAATCACGGTTTCGGGCACGACGTCGGTGTGCGCCCATATCGGGTCGCTGTCGGGCGCAAATGTCTCCGGCACCGCGTCGGTGTGAGTTCGCAACATCTCGGCGAGCGCCCGGTCAAAATTGGGTTCGATCGCGGCGTCATCTTCAACAGGAAAGCGTGCGAGCAACTCGCGGTCGCCGTGCGGCAGTCTTCGCCACTGATCGAGCGAAATGCGCTGGCCGAAGCGGTCTAGGTTAAAGCGCACGACGAGCGGAATGAAACTCAGATTCTCAGTCGACTCCAGTTCGAATCCGAACAGGCGCGGAGCGTCGTAAAGTGCCATGGCAGGTGCCTCGTTGGCTTGATGGACAAGGAAAGCGAGTGAGGCCGCGGTAGGTTATCGTAGGGCCTTGAACGGCTTGTAGTGTGTTCGCTGCTCCATAAAGCAGCAAGCGTTATGCCCGAATTTATCTCGTAAATGCTTATGGGAAGCGGCTAAAACGCGACATCGAAAGCTATCAGCAAGTGAGCCACGCCATGAATGACACAGACATCGACGATCAACCCGGCTACATAGAACGCCCCGTACGGCGGCACCGGCTCGGCGAAATACGCGACGCCGCCGACGACGTCGGCCAGGAATGGCCCGTCGCGCTCGTGTACAACGGCATCTCGCACGCGGTAATGATGTGCACGCCGCGTGACCTGGAAGCCTTCGCAGTGGGATTTTCGCTGACCGAAGGCATTGTGGAGCGCGGCAGTGACATCCACGACATCGAGGTATTTTTCTACGATAACGATACCCCCGGCGGCACATTGCCGCACGCCGAGGTGCACGTTCAGGTCGTGCAGCAGGCGTTCGTCGCGTTGAAAGACAAACGCCGCGCGCTGGCCGGGCGCACGGGCTGCGGGGTGTGCGGGATTGAAAGTATCGAATTGCTGGATCTGCAGCCGGAACGCGTGCCCGATACCGGCTTCCTGAGCCGTCTAGCCGATAACGCCATCGCGCACGCCGCGCATGAATTGCCCGCGCATCAGCAGTTGTCGAAGCTGACCGGCGGGTTGCACGCGGCCGCCTGGTGCGACGAAAGCGGTGCGGTGAAATACGCGTTCGAGGACGTGGGTCGCCATAACGCGCTCGACAAGCTGATCGGCCATCTGGTGCTGCAACGCGTCGATACCACGCAAGGTTTCGTATTCCTTTCAAGCCGGGCCAGTTATGAGCTCGTGCGCAAGTCGGCGCGGGTCGGCGTGCCGATGCTGGTGACGATTTCGGCGCCGACGTCGCTGGCTATTTCCATCGCGGAAAAAGCGGGGCTGAGGCTGGTTAGTTTTGCGCGCGAGAACGGATTTGTGGAGTACGGCCGCGTGGACAACGCTGAAAGCTGACCCGCAAGCGGGCGTAAGCACCGGCTTGCGGCATCGGTTCCAAGCAAGTTTGCGGCGAAGCCGATTGTCAGTTAAACCGGCTGAAGTCCGGCTTCCGCTTCTCAAAGAACGCCGTGAACGCTTCCTTCGCTTCGGGCGCAGTCAGCATGCGCGCGAAGTGCGCAGCTTCCGCGTCCATCTGCGCGCTGACTTCTCCCGCCTGACCACCCTTCATCAAAGCCTTGGTGGCCTTAAGCGATGCCGGCGGCAACGCCGCGAGTTTTTTCGCCTGAGCGAACGCGAAATCACCCACTTCTTGCGCCGATAAAACCCGGTTCACAATCCCCATGTTCGCGGCTTCGGCGGCATCGAACGCTTCGCCCAGCAGCAGCTTCTCCGCCGCCCGCTGATAACCGGCAATGCGCGGCAGCAGCAAGCTCGACGCCGCCTCCGGACACAACCCGAGTTGCACAAAGGGCAGCGCAAACTTCGCCGTCGACGCCGCGTAGACCAGGTCGCAATGCAGCAGCATCGTCGTACCGATACCTACAGCCCCGCCCGCCACCGCCGCCACAACAGGCTTCTGCGCGGAACTGATGCGGCGCAGGAACTGGAACACGGGCGCGTCCTGATTCGCGGGCGGTGTCTTCATGAAGTCTTCGATATCGTTGCCTGCGCTGAACGTATCGCCGACCGCGCGAATCAGCACCACGCGCACGGCGGGATCATTTTCGGCATCGAAGAAAGCGTCGGCCATGGTTTGGTACATCGCGGCCGTCAGCGCGTTCTTGCGGGCCGGACGGTTCATCGTGATGCTCAGCACGCCGTCAACGTGTTCGGTGATGATGTCCATTTTCGTCTCCTGAATGAAGAAACGGTTCGCGAACCGGATGGCGCGCGAACCGTCGTTCTACGTTTAGCGATACGCCGGGTTTTACCGCTTACATCCGTTCGATAATGCCCGCCGCACCCATGCCCGTTCCCACGCACATGGTCACCATGCCGTACTTCAGGTTGCGCCGGCGCAAGCCGTGAACCACGGTCGCGGCCCGGATAGCGCCCGTTGCGCCGAGCGGATGGCCCAACGCAATCGCGCCGCCGAGCGGATTGATCTTCGACGGATCCAACCCCAGGTCCTGAATCACCGCGAGCGATTGCGCCGCAAACGCTTCGTTGAGTTCGATCCAGTCGATATCGTCCTGCGTCAGACCGGCTGCTTTCAACGCTGCGGGAATCGCTTCCTTCGGACCGATGCCCATGATTTCCGGCGGCACGCCGCGCACCGCGAAGCTCACGAAACGCGCGAGCGGCGTCAGGTTGAATTGCTTGAGGATCTTCTCGGAGACCACGATCAATGCACCCGCGCCGTCCGACGTCTGCGAGCTATTGCCCGCCGTGACCGAACCCTTTGCGGCGAAGACAGGACGCAGCTTGGCGAGCCCTTCCATGGTGGTGTCCTGGCGCGGACCTTCGTCGTTCTTGATCTCGCGTGCGTTGACGCGAATCTCGCCCGTAGCCAGATCCGGGAAACGTTCGTTCAGCGTGAACGCCGCGATTTCATCGTTAAACTCGCCGGTGCGTTGTGCTTCCAACGCACGCCGATGCGATTCCACCGAGAACGCATCCTGCGCTTCGCGGCTGATCTTCCAGCGCTCGGCCACGCGTTCGGCCGTCAAGCCCATGCCGTAAGCAATCCCGATATTCTCGTCACGATCGAAGATATGCGGCGACAGCGACGGCTTGTTACCCATCATGGGCACCATGCTCATCGACTCGCAGCCGCCCGCAATCATCACATCCGATTCACCAACGCGAATCCGGTCGGCGGCCATCGCCAACGCCGTCACGCCCGATGCGCAGAACCGGTTCACCGTCACGCCGCCCACCGAGTTCGGCAAGCCGGCCAGCAACGCGCCGATACGCGCCACGTTCAGCCCTTGCTCGCCTTCGGGAATCGCGCAACCGATGATCGCGTCTTCAATCAGCTTCGTATCCAGCCCCGGCACTTGCGCCACCGCCGAACGAATCGCGTGGACCAACAGCTCGTCCGGGCGCGTATTCTTGAAGATGCCACGCGGCGCCTTGCCGATAGGCGTCCGGCTCGCGGCGACAATATATGCGTCCTGCACTTGTTTGCTCATTTTGCAGCTCCCCTAATGTCCGCGCGCGTTAGTTACGAACCGGCTTGCCGGTCTGCAACATGCCCATGATCCGTTCCTGCGTCTTGGCGGTGCCGAGCAACTCGATGAACACACGACGTTCGAGCGCCAGCAGCCATTCTTCATCGACGAGACTGCCCGCTTCAACGTCGCCGCCGCACACCACTTCCGCGATGCGGCTCGCGATCAGGAAATCGTGATCGCTGATGAAACGGCCATCGCGCATGTTCACCAGCGACGCCTTGATAGTCGAGATCGCTGAGCGTCCTGCCACTGGGATTTGCGTGGCACGCAACGGCGCGCGATAACCGGCAGCGCTCAAAGCACGTGCTTCCTTCTTCGCGATATCGAGCAATTCGTGCACGTTGAAAACGATCGTGTCCGATGGCTTGAGATAACCCATCGTGCGTGCTTCCAACGCGGAGGCGGAGACCTTCGCCATCGCGGCGTTCTCAAACGATTTCTGGAGGAACTTGAGCAGATCGCTGGTTGCGTTCACGGCGCTTGCAGCCGTCGCCGCACGCAACGCTGCTTCCTTCAGACCGCCGCCCGCCGGCACGAGACCGATACCGACTTCCACCAGGCCCAGGTAGCTCTCGATATGCGCAACACGCTTGGCCGAATGCAACGCGAGTTCGCACCCGCCGCCGAGCGCAATCCCCGACACAGCGGCAACCACCGGCACGCTCGCGTACTTCACGCGCAACATGGTTTGCTGGAACTTCTTCACGAACGGCTCCATACCCTTCGCGCCGCCCATCATGAACGCGGGCATCGACTCTTCCAGGTTCGCGCCGGCCGAGAACGCACCTCCCGGATTACCGAGTTTCAGTGCAGACGTTTGCCAGATCACGACGCCCTTGTAATCGGCTTCGGCCAGTTCGATCGCTTGCGTCAAGCCATCGAGCACCGACGGTCCGATCGCGTTCATCTTGCTTTTGAACGACACGATGACGACATCGTCCTCGCCCGCGCGATCATCGACCCATGCACGCACGGCGTCGGTTTCGAACAGCGTCTTGCCGTAGGTCTTCGGATCGACGCCCGTTTCGCCGGCCAGCGGCGCGCGGAAGACCTGCTTCTTATAAACATCGAGCGATGAGCGCGGCACAAAACTCTTCGATGCAGGCGACCACGATCCTTCAGCCGTATGCACACCGCCCTTTTCCGCGACCGGAGCGTCGAAGACCCATGAAGGCAACGGCGCTTTCGACAACGCCTTGCCTGCATCGATATCTTCCTGCACCCATTTCGCCACTTGCACCCAGCCAGCCGATTGCCAGCCTTCGAACGGACCTTCGTTCCAGCCGAAACCCCAGCGGATCGCGAGATCGATATCGCGTGCATTGTCTGCAACGGATTCCAGATGCACGCCGATGTAATGGAACACATCGCGGAAGATGGACCAGAGGAACTGCGCTTGTGGGTGCTCCGATTCGCGCAGCAGCTTCAGGCGTTCAGCCGGCGGGCGCTTCAAGATCCGGCCGACGAGTTCGTCCGCCTTGCTGCCGCCATCAACGTAGGTTCCCGTCTTCGGATCCAGCACCTTGATCGCTTTGCCTTCTTTCTTATAGAACCCCGCGCCCGACTTCTGTCCCAGCGCGCCGTTCTTCACCAGGCCGGCAAGAACCGCCGGCGTTTCATACAGCGGGAAGAAGGGATCGTCGGGCAGGTTGTCCTGCATCGTCTTGATGACGTGCGCCATCGTGTCGAGGCCGACCACGTCCGCCGTGCGGAATGTCGCCGATTTAGCGCGGCCAAGACGCGCGCCGGTGAGGTCATCGACTTCATCGAAACGCAGTCCGAACTTCTCCGCTTCCGCGATCACCGCGAGAATCGAGAAAATACCCACGCGATTCGCGATGAAATTTGGCGTGTCCTTCGCGCGCACGACGCCCTTGCCCACCACGCTAGTCAGGAACGTTTCGAGCTGATCGAGGATCTGCGGCTGGGTGGTATCGGTGGGAATCAGTTCGACCAAGTGCATGTAGCGCGGCGGATTGAAAAAGTGCACGCCGCAGAAACGCGCCTTGAGTTCATCGGAGAAACCCTTCGACAACTCCGTGATCGACAACCCCGACGTATTGGTCGCGAAAATCGCCTTCGCACCGATATACGGCGACACCTTCTTGTACAGGTCGTGCTTCCAGTCCATGCGCTCGGCGATTGCTTCGATCACGAGATCGCAGTCCTTCAACTTCTCGATGTCGTCGTCGTAATTCGCCGGTTGAATGTATTGCGCATCGTCTTTCACGCCGAATGGCGCGGGCGACAGCTTCTTCAAATTCTCGATCGCTTTCAACGCGATGCCGTTCTTCGGACCTTCCTTGGCCGGCAGGTCGAACAGCAGGACCGGCACCTGGGCGTTGATCAGGTGCGCAGCGATCTGCGCGCCCATCACGCCGGCGCCGAGCACAGCCACCTTGCGTATGTTCAGATTGCTCACGTTGTGTCTCCGGGAGAGGTATTCGGTAAGACGATGCGCCGCGTTTTTTGAACCACCTAAACGCGGCGCAGTGCAAAAGAGGCCTAGAACAAGGCTTCGTCGTAGTCCATCAGCGTCTTCGATCCAGCGCGCGCAGCGCGGATCGTCGATGCCGTTTCAGGCAGCAGCTTGGCGAAGTAGAAACGCGCGGTAGCGAGCTTCGCCTTGTAGAACGGGTCGCCTTCGGCTTCTTTATCCAGCGCAATACGTGCCATGCGCGCCCAGAAATACGAGAACACCAGATGCCCGACAGTACGCATATAAGGCACGGCTGCAGCGCCGACTTCGTCCGGATTCTGCATCGCCTTCATGCCGATTTCCATGGTCAACTTCTGCACCTTGTCACCGATATCCGCGAGCGGGTTGATGAACTCCTGCATCTCCGGCTTCACGCCTTCCTGCTCGACAAAATCCGTCACGAGCTTGCCGAACTTCTTCAGCTTCGCGCCCATGTCCCCGAGGATCTTGCGGCCGAGCAGATCCAAGGCCTGAATCGAATTCGTGCCTTCGTAGATCATGTTGATGCGGGCATCGCGCACGTATTGCTCCATGCCCCATTCGGAGATGAAGCCGTGGCCGCCGTAAATCTGCATGCCCATGTTAGTGCCTTCGAACGCGTTGTCCGTGAGGAACGCCTTGATGACAGGCGTGAGCAGCGCGACGAGATCGGCGGCGTCTTTACGCGCAAATTCATCGGCGTGGGACAGTTCCTTGTCGATGTTCAGCGCAGCCCAGTACGTGAACGCACGGCCCGCTTCGGCGTAGGCCTTTTGCGTGAGCAGCATGCGACGCACATCCGGATGCACGATGATCGGATCGGCGGCTTTCTCCGGCGCTTTCGGACCGGTCAGCGAACGCATTTGCAGGCGCTCCTTCGCGTACACGAGCGAGTTCTGATACGCGATTTCCGTCAGCCCGAGCCCTTGCATGCCAACGCCGAGACGCGCCGCGTTCATCATCACGAACATGGCGTTCAAGCCCTTGTTCGGTTCGCCGACAAGCCAGCCCTTCGCGCTATCCAGATTGATCACGCAAGTGGAATTGCCGTGAATGCCCATCTTGTGTTCGATAGAACCGCACTTCACGCCATTGCGCTCACCCGGAGCGCCGGCGTCCGTAGGAATGAACTTCGGCACGATGAAAAGCGAAATACCCTTCGTGCCAGTCGGCGCGCCCGGCAAACGAGCCAGCACCAGATGCACGATGTTCTCGGCCAGATCATGCTCACCGCTGGAGATGAAAATCTTCGTGCCGCTAATGGCGTAGGAACCATCGCTGTTCGGCTCGGCCTTGGTACGCAGCATTCCCAAGTCCGTGCCGCAATGCGGTTCGGTCAGGCACATGGTGCCGGTCCAGGTGCCATCGACGAGTTTCGGCAGATACGTCTTTTGCAACTCAGGCGCGCCGTGCGCATGCACGCATTCGTACGCGCCGTGCGACAGGCCCGGGTACATCGTCCAGGCCTGATTCGCCGAATTCAGCATTTCGAACAACGCGTTGTTCACGAACGCAGGCAAGCCCTGGCCGCCGTATTCCGGATCGCAACCCAGCGCCGGCCAGCCCGCTTCCACGTATTGCTTGTAGGCTTCCTTGAAACCCGCCGGCGTGCGCACGACGCCATCGCCTTCGTACGTGCAGCCTTCGCGGTCGCCAATCTGGTTCAGCGGGAAAAGCACCTCGGCGCAAAACTTGCCGGCTTCTTCGAGAACCTGATTGATGGTGTCGGCGTCGAGATCCGCATGCTTCGGCATGTTCTTGACCTCGGCTTCCACGTTGAGCAGTTCGTGCAAGACGAATTGCATGTCACGCAGCGGCGCTGTGTACTGTCCCATTTTTCTTCTCCAAGTGTCCAGGAAGCTTGGGCCTTGCTCGCCGCCAAATCTGCTGATTCGTCCGACGCCTAACGGCCGTTGCTTTGATACGAAACAATCGTTTTTTCCAGCGCGTCCCGCGTCAGTTGCACGGCATCCGGCAAGTGCAGGAAACGCGCATCATGATGCAGGCCGAGCGTGAAGCTATAGAGTTCAAACAGCATCAGCGCCGGATCCGTATCCGCGCGCAAATGCCCTTCGTCTTGCGCCTGTTTAATCGCCCGTGTCAGCGCCGCCCGCCAGGTCGTCACGCTGTGCACGAGTTGCTCGCGGACCGCACTGTCGGCGCGATCGTCGTACTCCACCGCGCCGCTGATGTAGATACAGCCCGTTGTCACTTCCTCGATGCGCTTTTCCATCCAGCGCGCCAGCATTGAACGCAAACGCGGCAAACCGCGTGCTTCGCGCAGGCTCGGGTAAAACACTTCGTCTTCAAAGCGACGGTGATATTCCTTCACCACCTCCACCTGAAGATCCTCGCGCGAGCCGAAATGCGCGAACACGCCGCTCTTGCTCATCTGCATCCGTTCGGCCAGCAAGCCGATCGTCAAGCCTTCGAGTCCATCCCGGCTTGCCAGGTCCAACGCAGCGTCGAGGATCGCGACTCGTGTCTGTTCGCCTTTTCGCATGATTTTTACCGTTTTCATGTAGTCGAAATAAAATCGAACGGCCGTACTATTGTTATAGGTAGCCGTTCATGAGACAAGCTTTTTATTAGAAATCGGGGTCTAACTTTTGCAACGTCCATAGGACGAGTCTCAGTTTGTCCCGGTTTATAGGTGAGCGGCCAGTCGGGGCTGCCCGGGTTTGACCGCGCGGCGCTTCCTCACATCAATCGTAGCGGCCGATGGTGAGCATTTTCATCATCGTGCGATACGCGTTGTAGGCCAGCCAGTTAAGCAGACGCTCACCAACCGGACGCGCCGCGTATTGCTCGACAGTAATTGGCCGGCCGTCGTGGAAAGCCTCCAGGATCGCATCGCGCAACTTCACGATCTCGTTCTCGTGGTTCACCAGCACCATGTTTGCCTCGTTATTCAGGACGAGGCTCAAGGCGTCCAGATTCGACGATCCAACCGTCGCCCAGTTCAAATCGACCACCGCCACCTTGCCGTGCAGGATCGTTTTCTCATATTCCGCTATGCGCACGCCGTACTTCAGCAGATTGCGATACAAAAATGGCGTGGCGTAGTCGAGCGCGACAAACTCCTTCCTTCCGATCACCAGCGTGACGCGCACGCCGCGCTGCGCAGCGCGGGCCAGCGCTCGGCGCAGCTTGCGCCCCGGCATGAAATACGGGTTCGCGAGCATCACCTCCTTTTGCGCATGCGAAATCGCTGCGAGATACGCCTTTTCGATTGCGCGCCGGTTGACGAGGTTATCGCGGGCGACGAACGCCACACACGGTTGATCGACCGCGTGGATCAAGCCGCGCCGCACTCGCAGACGCGTACGTAAGGCGCGCCAGTTCGTTCTCGCCGATGCCCCCGGCTCGTCGGGCTGATCCGGTGGTCGCGATGCCCGCGGCTTTACGCCGAGGCGAATCCGCTGCCATTGGAGATCGAAGGCTTCACGCACGTCCGACACTACCGGGCCTTGCGCTTCCATCGCGAAATCCCAGCGCGGAAAGTCGAGGCGTACGCCATTCTGCTCGAAGTCATCGACAATATTGATGCCGCCGCAGAACGCAATGTGGTGATCGATCACCGCGAGCTTCCGGTGCGTGCGCGAGAATCCAAGCTGCCCGAACAGATGCGGGTTGTACACCCGGTGTTCGACGTTCGCCTGTAGCCATTCATCGAAGAGCGGAAGCTTCGCGGTGCCGATGCCGTCCGTGATCACCCGCACGTGCACGCCGCGCCGGGCGGCGTTCATCAATGCAGTGGAAATGGCGTGGCCGGTGGCGTCGTCGCTGAAGATATAGGTTTCGAGCGAGACGTCGAGCTTCGCGGCGTCGATACGTTCGATCAGCGCCGGAAAAAACTCCTGGCCTGTTTTGAACAGCCGCACCGTGTTGTGGATGGTGAAGCACAGCCGACCCGGGCGACGCCCGCGAAACAGGGCTTGCTTGAGTCTGGCGAACCGGCGTTTGGGTGCGCCGAAACCGATCACCGGTTGTGCTCCGCGAGGCGCTCGGGCAATTGCAAGATCGCCTCACGATTCGACGATGAAAAACACTTCGCCGCCGCCTCCCGGAACGGCAGCCAGAGAAATGCCGTGTGCTCGCGCGGCGCCAGGGTCACTTCCAGGCAATGCGGCACGAGCAGGCTGAACTGGTGCTCTACGTTGCGCACAACGCCTTCGGCATACCGATGCCGCCATTCGGGATAGATGTCGTATTCAATCTGATGATGCCAATCGATCAGCGAGCGTTCCGGCACGGTTGGGCTGCCGATCACGATCCCTGTTTCCTCGGCCACTTCGCGCGCGGCAGTCAGGGCTATCGGTTCATCGATGTGATCTTTCGAGCCCGTCACGGACTGCCAGAAACCCGGCCGGTCGGCGCGCTCGATGACGAGCACGTCCATTTCGGGCGTGTGGATGACGACAAGGACGGATTCGGGGATTTTCGGCGGCTTGGGCATGGTGGAAACGGTGCGGCCATTCGTGGAAGCTGGCCGAAGAATGTAACCTAAAAAACGAAAAAGGCGCACTAGGCGCCTTTTTCATTTCGGATGCTGCAACTTGCTACGCTTACTGCACCTTCTGCTCCGGCGCACGCAAACGAATATGCAGTTCCTTCAACTGCTTCTCGTCCACTTCGCTCGGCGCCTGCGTCAGCAAGTCGGTCGCGCGCTGCGTCTTCGGGAAGGCGATCACGTCGCGGATGGAATCGGCGCCCGCCATCATCGTGACGATCCGGTCCAGCCCGAACGCAATACCACCATGCGGCGGCGCGCCGTACTGCAGCGCGTCGAGCAGGAAGCCGAACTTGATCCGTGCCTCTTCAGCGCTGATCTTGAGCGCGCGGAACACCTTGCTCTGCACTTCTTCCTGATAGATCCGAACCGATCCGCCGCCGATTTCCCAGCCGTTCAGCACCATGTCGTAGGCCTTGGCCAGACAACGGCCCGGATCCGTTTCCAGATATTCCAGGTGCTCGTCCTTCGGGCTCGTGAACGGATGATGCGCGGCCACGTAGCGGTTGTCTTCTTCATCGAATTCGAACATCGGGAAGTCGGTCACCCACAGCGGCTTCCAGCCCGATTCGAACAGCCCGTTCGCACGGCCGAACTCCGAATGACCAATCTTCAGACGCAACGCGCCCAGGCTGTCGTTGACCACTTTCGCGCGATCCGCTGCGAAGAAAATGATGTCGCCGTCCTGCGCGCCCGTACGTTCCATGATCGCGGCGATCGCGGCTTCGTGCAGGTTCTTCACGATCGGGCTTTGCAGGCCGTCACGACCCTTCGTCACGTCGTTGACCTTGATCCAGGCCAAGCCCTTCGCGCCGTAGATGCGCACGAATTCCGTGTACCCGTCGATATCCCCACGCGACAGATCCGCGCCCTTCGGCACGCGCAACGCCGCCACGCGGCCGTCCTTCGAGTTCGCCGGCGTGCTGAAGACCTTGAAGTCGACATCGCGAACAGCGTCCGTCAGATCAGCGAATTCCAGCTTCACGCGCAGGTCCGGCTTGTCCGACCCAAAGCGGCGCATGGCTTCCGAATACAGCATGACCGGGAATTTCTCGTCGAGCGAGACGTTGATCGTTTCCTTGAAAACGTGACGGATCATCGCTTCGAACAGATCGCGGATTTCCTGTTCCGTCAAAAACGACGTTTCGCAGTCGATCTGGGTGAATTCCGGCTGACGATCGGCGCGCAAATCTTCGTCGCGGAAACATTTCACGATCTGATAGTAGCGATCGAAGTTCGCCACCATCAGCAGCTGCTTGAACAATTGCGGCGACTGCGGCAGCGCGAAGAACTGGCCCGGGTTGGTACGCGACGGCACCAGGTAATCGCGCGCGCCTTCCG
Source organism: Caballeronia mineralivorans PML1(12) (assembly GCF_001028175.1). Classification (GTDB taxonomy): domain Bacteria; phylum Pseudomonadota; class Gammaproteobacteria; order Burkholderiales; family Burkholderiaceae; genus Caballeronia; species Caballeronia mineralivorans. Next base: position 119,909 of record NZ_AEJF01000173.1, on the reverse strand, counting down.
GCGTGCTCTTGGTGAGCATCGGCGTTTCAATATCGATAAAACCCTGCGCGTCCAGGTACTTGCGCACTTCAATAGCCACGCGATACCGCAAGCGCAAGTTCTGTTGCATCTGCGGACGACGCAGGTCGAGCACGCGGTGCGTAAGGCGCGTGGTTTCGGAAAGGTTGTCGTCGTCGAGCTGGAACGGCGGCGTCACCGACGCGTTCAGCACATTCAGCTCATGGCACAGCACTTCAATCTTGCCGCTGGTCAGCCCGGCGTTCGCCGTGCCTTCCGGGCGGCTGCGCACCACGCCTTTCACCTGCACGCAAAACTCGTTGCGCACGCCTTCGGCCACCTTGAACATTTCTGCGCGATCCGGATCGCACACGACCTGCACGAGGCCCTCGCGGTCGCGCAGATCGATAAAAATGACGCCGCCGTGATCGCGCCGGCGATGTACCCAGCCGCACAGCGAAACGCTTTGGCCCAGCAAGGCTTCGGTCACCAGACCGCAGTATTCAGATCTCATCGACATGATGTTGTGTCTTTCGTTATTCATTGATCAACGGCGCGCGCGAACAAGCTCAAAACGCTGTTCGCAGCACGCCGGCATTACAGCGGCGGATCGACGGGGCGGCGCGGCGCGGCCTGCGCTTGCGGCATGGACGGCGCGACTACTCCCATTGACACGATGTACTTCAACGCAGCATCGACAGACATGTCGAGCTCGATGACTTCGCTTTTCGGCACCATCAGGAAGAAGCCCGAGGTGGGATTCGGCGTGGTCGGCACGTAGACGCTCACATGTTCTTCGGTCAGGTGATTGACTACGTCGCCGCCAGGAATGCCCGTCAGGAAACCGATGGTGTACGACCCCGAATGCGGGTACCGGATCAACAGTGCCTTGCGGAACGCGTTGCCGCTGCTGGAGAGCAACGTGTCCGACACTTGTTTGACGCTGGTATACAGCGGTCCAACCACGGGAATGTGGCGCACGATCACATTCCACCACTCGACCAGTTTCTGGCCGACGAAGTTCTGCGTGAGCAAGCCCACGACGAAAATGAAAGCCAGCGTCAGCACAGCGCCGAGGCCCGGCAGATGAAAGCCGAAGAGCCGCTCGGGCTGCCAGGATTCCGGCAGCAGCAGGAGCGTCTGGTCCATGGTTCCGATCACGAGCCCGATCACCCATAAGGTGATGGCGAGCGGCACCAGCACCAGCAGGCCGGTCGCGAACACGGATTTCAACGTAGTCTTTTTGGTCGTCATTTACACAGCCGGAAGGCCGCCCCGCTTGGATTTCGCGGTTTGGCTGGTTCGCCGCCCGATGTTACGTCGTGGGTTTCGGGCGGACATCTGCGTGCGTACGATCGGACAGATCGAGCGGTTGAGCGCGGTGGAGGCGCGGGTCGAGCTTCGTTTCCGTTTCAGACTTCGCGCTTCGTTCCAGGGAACCGGACAGCGTCAATTCGACGCCGGAGCAGCCGGTTTCGACGATGCCGCGGGTGCAGACGCCGTGCTGCTCTTCGAACTATCCGATGCAGCCGCGCCTGCGGTGGACGAATCGGATTTCGAAGACTCGCTACCCGAACTACCCGAATTTCCCGAATCTGACGCGCCTTCGCTCTTCGTTGCGGCTTTGGCGCCATCGTCCTTCTTGGCGGCCGCACCATTGTTGCCGCCGCGGAAGTCGGTTACGTACCAGCCGGAGCCTTTCAACTGAAAGCCCGCAGCGGTAACTTGCTTGACGAATGTGTCTTTCCCGCACTGCGGACAGTGGGTGAGCGGCGCATCGCTCATTTTCTGGAGCGCGTCTTTTTCGAAGCCGCAGGACTCGCAGCGGTACGCGTAGATCGGCATGTCACTCTTCCTACGATTAACGTTTCGGCGCTTGCAAAGCCTTGAATTATAGCCGCAAACCATCGGCGGCCCCTTAATTTTGGGCTCGCAGGCGCGGGTTTCAAGGTGATGGAGCAGGTTTGCGCGTGTTTCTTTCGTAGAAACGCGACACAGGTGGATGCAGGAGGATTCGCCGGTGTGCGGCGTGTAGTGGGCGTGTGCTGCCCGGTGCAGCCAATGTCCGGAATAACGCGGTTAGGCGGCAGATCCGGCTTGCGGCGCGCGCCGCCGCCAGGTGAGCCAGCGTTCGCGTCCCGCGAAGACATCGATGGAACCAGTCACCTCGTGCTCCTCCACCAGCTCGAAATATGGCGTAAGCAGTGCATCGAGTGCGCTCCGCTCAATGCCGAACGGCGGCCCCTTGGGCGTCGCACCGAGGAAATAGAAGCCGGCCAGCAGCGCGCCGGGCCGCAGCAATTCAGCCATGCGCACGGCGTAGTCCTGCCAACGCTCACGCGGCAACGCGCACAAGAACGCGCGCTCATAGATCCAGTTCGTTTCGAATGGCGGCCGATACGCGAAGAAATCCGCCTGTTCGACAACCCCCGCGTGCTCGCCCAATTGCTCGCGCGCCGCCGCGACGGCGCTGGGTGAAAAATCGATAGCCTTCACCGGCCAGTTTTCGCGCGCAAGCCAAAGTGCTTCGTACGCGCTGCCACAGCCGGGAATCAGCACGTTCTGCAACGTGTCGCGATGTGCCAGAGCAAACGTCTGAAACGCCTCGGGTACGCCGGCCTGATCCCAGGGTGTAAAGTGCTGATCGAAGCGTTCATTCCAGAAATCGGGGGAATTCGAGTCGCGCGTTTCGAAGGTGAGAGGAATAGCGGGAGCGGCGGGTTTGCGAGTGTCTGTCATGGTGCCCTCAACCTCCGTACGCAAATACCTGCCAGAACTCGGCGAGCACGGCGCCCGCGCCCACGGCCAGCCCGAATATCAGCAATGCCTGCAACAACCGGTTGGTGCGTTTCTGCTCGACCAGGATCATGCGCATCAGTTCGTCGTTGCCGCCGCGCGGCTGATCGTGCCGGTCAGCCAGCAGCTGATGGATCAGCCGCGGCAACTGCGGCATCGTCTTGCTCCATTGCGGCGCTTCCAGTTTCAGCCTTTCGTACCAGCCGCGCCAGCCGACCTGCTCGTTCATCCAGCGTTCGAGATACGGCTTGGCCGTTTTCCACAGATCGAGTTCAGGATCGAGCGAACGGCCAAGGCCCTCCACATTCAGCATGGTTTTCTGCAGCAACACGAGTTGCGGCTGAATCTCGACATTGAAACGACGCGAGGTGGAAAACAGCCGCATCAGCACCTGGCCAAGCGAAATGTCCTTCAGCGCGCGATCGAAGTACGGCTCGCAGACGGCGCGAATTGCGCTTTCCAATTCCTCGACGCGCGTATCCGGCGGCACCCAGCCCGACTCCAGATGCAGGGTGGCCACGCGGTGATAGTCGCGCTTGAAGAACGCCAGGAAATTCTGCGCGAGATAGTTTTTATCGAAGTCTGACAGCGCGCCGACAATCCCGAAATCCAGCGCGATATACCGCCCGAACGTCTCTTCCGCGAGACTCACCTGGATGTTGCCGGGATGCATGTCGGCGTGAAAAAAGCCGTCGCGGAATACCTGCGTGAAGAAGATCTCGACGCCTTCCTGCGCCAGCTTCGGGATATCCACGCCTGCCGCTCGCAAGACCTCGACCTGGCTGATCGGCACGCCAACCATGCGCTCCATCACAAGCACGGTGGGCGCGGAATAATCCCAATACATCTCGGGCACCATCAGCAGATCGAGGCCCGCAAAATTGCGCCGCAACTGGCTGCCGTTCGCGGCCTCTCGCATCAGGTCGAGTTCGTCGTGGAGATATTTATCGAACTCCGCGACCACCTCGCGCGGTTTCAGCCGCTTGCCGTCCGCCCACAGCCGCTCGGTCCAGTATGCAATGTCCCGCAGCAATGCGAGATCGGAGTCGATCACGGGCAGCATGTTCGGCCGCAACACCTTCACGGCCACCGCCTTGCCCGCGTGCGCGCCGGTCTTGATCCGGGCGAAGTGCACCTGCGCAATCGAGGCACTCGCCACCGGCACCCGTTCGAAGTCATCGAACAACACGTCGATGGGCGAGCCCAGCGACTTTTCGACGATCGCGATAGCCACGTCCGAATCGAACGGCGGCACCTGATCCTGCAGCTTGGCGAGTTCATTCGCTATATCTACAGGCAGCAGATCGCGCCGTGTAGATAGCACCTGCCCGAACTTCACGAAGATCGGCCCGAGGCTTTCGAGTGCAAGACGCAAGCGCACGCCGCGCTCGACCTCGAACTTGCGGCCGAACGTGGTAACGCGCATCAGCACGCGAACGCGCCGGTCCTGGATGCCGCTCAGCACCAGTTCATCGAGCCCGAATCGCACTACCGTGAAAAAAATCTTGAGGAAACGCAGAAAACGCATGGTTCAGCCCATTACTTGCTCGTGCCGCGCGCTGACGCGGCAGCGCCGGACGCTGATGCGCCTCGGGCTTCGGCTTTTTGTTCGAGTCGCTCGATGCGTTTTTCGACGCGCGCGAGCGCGTCCCGGGCAGTCGACAGCTCAGCATTGAACGTATCGAGAGCGCTACGGCGCACGAGTTGAGGTTGTTCGTCGAGCAGGTATTCGGCCACCGATTCGAGCAAATTGCGTCCCGAACGGCGCGCCTGTTCACCGACCTTGCGCACGGTCGAGCCGATGCGGTGAGCGGGAGCGTCGCCAATCACGCGCGCCAGATCTTCTTCTGGCTCCCAGCGCAGATGCTCGGCCAGCTTCGCAATGGTGGTCGCAAATTCAGCGTCGCCTTCTATGCGCACGTGTTTCATCACGGCCGCCTGACCGCCTTGCAGGAACGTAGGGACGGCCTCAGTGGGAACAGAGAGGGTCACGTCGAAAGTCGGCGCTTCGGTTTCGTCGATGGCGGCAATCAACCCGTCCGGCTGGACCATCAGCAACAACGCGAACGGTGAAAGCACGAGCCGCGCGGTTTTGCCGGCGTATGGCGTAAGCCGCTCGCGAGCCCACGATTCGCGCGCGAGCACGTGGTTCACAGCGGCCGCGAACGCTTTCGACGCGGTTCTGGCAGCGGCCTGGGAGGCAGAAGTTGCTACGGGGTGGGCGAATTCGTCTGCGTGCGTCATCGGCTCTGAGATGAAAAAACCCGCGCAAGCGGTCACTCGCGCGGGTTTCTATTCTACCTTTGCAACGGGCGTTGTCGTTTGGCCCTTGGCCGCCACACCTTGACGTTAGCCATAAGACCTAGCCGACAAAGCCTGGACGACCGGCTCGATCAGCCCACTCATCAGCCCGCTCATGAGCCCAATTAGCTGACCTGTTGAATCCCGGCGAGCAACCAGCCTTCATTGCCGTACTTCTGTTTCGACAAGTTCCAGATTTCGATGAACGGCTCGGCAGCAGCGCCTTCCGTTTCACGAATCAGGCCGTGGAAACGCACGCTGGCGAGACTTTCCGTGCCGCGATCCTCTACGCCCAGAATGTCGGCGTTGAGCTGAACGACATCGGTGCGATTTGGCTGCGTGCCACGTGCATCGATGTCCAGCTTCACTTCCGCGAACATTTCCGGCGTGGTGAATTCGCGGATGTCGTTGGAATTGCCGCGATCCCATGCGTCCTGCAAGCGCACGAAATAAACCTTCGCGTTACGCACGAATGCTTCAGTGTCAAAGCCTGCGGGCACTTCGACTTGCGGCGCAGCGTCCACGGTGTTCGCGCTGCTCAGCGCAGCGGCCGACGGGCCATAACCACCCGGCGCCGATGGCGGCACATAGCTGGGTTCGTGTTGATTAAACTCGGTACGCGCCGAGCCGCCAAACGGCGAACCCGCGCCGGCACCTGCGTAAGCCGGCGTGTTGGCGTTCTTCCTGCGATTCATGAAGAAGCGGAAGATCATCACGGCAGCCATCACGATCAACGCGATCATGATGATGTTCGCCATTGCGCCAGCAAACGCGCCGCCAAGGCCGAAGTGAGACAGCAGCGCGGCGATACCGAGACCCGCTGCCAGGCCGGCGAGCGGTCCCATCCAGCGGTTACGCGCCGGCTGTGCAGCCGGCGCGGCAGGTGCCGGTGCGGGTGCCGGTGTTGCTCGCTGGGCGTTAGCTGCCTGGCCCGACTGCATGGACTGCGAGGGCGGCGTAGCTTGATTCTGTTGTGCTGCGGTCGTTGATTGACGACCCAAGCTGCGGCCGCCGCCCATGCGGCGTGCCTCTGCATCTTCAGCGATCAACGCACCGGCCATGATTACGCCAGCCAGCGCAACGACCCCGGCTTTCCTGAATAACGACTTCAGGAAACCCCGAGTTTGGGGTAAGCGCGAATCGGACATTTCGAATCCTTATAAAAGTGGAACACTAAAATTTGGTCCCGACGTGTAAAGCTACCACGCCACCTGACAAATTGTAATATTCGACTCGATCCAATCCCGCGCGTTCCATCATTATTTTCAGCGTTTCCTGATCCGGATGCATCCGGATCGACTCCGCGAGATACCGGTAGCTATCTGCATCTTTCGCGAACTTGTCGCCAAGCCACGGCAAAAACTTGAAACTGTAGAGATCGTAGGCTTTCTTTAACGGCTCCCATACCTTCGAAAACTCCAGCACGAGCACCCGTCCACCCGGCTTCAAAACCCGATACATTTCTGCCAACGCACCATCTTTGTGCGTCATATTACGAAGCCCAAAGGCAACTGTAATTACATCGAAATAATTATCCGGGAACGGAATCTTCTCTGCGTCACAGATCAGCGTGGGTGTGATCACGCCTCGATCGATCAGGCGATCCCGCCCGACGCGCAGCATCGACTCATTGATATCCGTGTGCCAGACCTCGCCTTTTTCGCCCGCCTGTTTTGCGAACGCTTTCGCCAGATCGCCCGTCCCGCCTGCCAGATCGAGCACTTTGTAACCCGGACGGACCTTCGCCTGCCCGATTGCGAAGAATTTCCACGCGCGATGCAAGCCGCCCGACATCAGGTCGTTCATCAAGTCGTAGTTGCTCGCGACCGAATCGAAAACGCCCGCCACCTTCTTCGCTTTTTCCTGTTCGTCGACCGTTTCAAAACCGAAGTGGGTCTTGCTCATCGCGTTCGTCCTTGTCTTGTTCGTGTTGTGGGCCCGAGCCTGCTGTCGGCTTTGGGCCGGTTGCCGCGGCAAATTGCCGCTGCGAGATAGAAATCGGTCAGTGGCAATGGCCGCCGGACGCTTTCGGCGTCATCGGCATATCGCGGTCGATACCCGCGGCTTCCAGTCTGGCGAGATAGTCGGCCCAGAGTTCATCCTGACGAACCGCGAGATCATGCAAGATGTCCCAGGAATAGAGGCCGGTATTGTGGCCATCGGAGAAATTGAGCTGCAGCGCGTAATGGCCGACCGGCTCGACCGCGAGGATCAATACGTCGCGCTTGCCCGTCTGCAGCGTTTCTTGTCCGGGACCGTGGCCCTGCACCTCCGCCGACGGCGAATATACGCGCAACAGCTCGAACGGTATGCGATACGTCTGATCGTTCGGATATTGCAACTCGAGGGCGCGTGTTTTCGAATGCACGACGACACCCGTCGGAATCGGCGTTTGTTTGGTCAGTCCGCTCATGGTGAGCCTTTAGATCAGGTGATGAGGTTAGCCCGCGTCGACCTGCATCAGCCGAAAGCCAGCGCCATCTCGCTACGCACCGCTTCGCGCAGCAACGTGGCCTGGGCACGGCGATTCGACAGCAGCGCTTGCGACACCGTGCGCTGGCGCGGCGCCCAGATGGGCAGCGGGAAACGGGAATCGTTGGAATGGCGGGGAATGACGTGCCAGTGGACGTGTGGAACCTGGTTGCCAAGACTCGCCAGATTCACCTTGGCCGGCGCCAGCACTCGCCTGATTGCGCGCTCCACGCCATTCACCGCCGCCATGATCTTGAGCCGGGCGGCGTTGTCGAGATCGGACATCTCGGCCACGTGCGCATGCCAGATCACGCGGCAAAAGCCCGGCCACTCGGGTTCGTCGGCGAGGACGACGCGCACTGCGTCGTCCGACCACAAGACCTCGCCGCCGTCTTCACGGCAAAAGACACAGTCCATCATTTTCCTCTAGCGAAACAAACCCCGATTCCGCTATTACACCAGCACGCGCTCGATACCGCCATCGTTAGCGCGCGCGACGTAATCTTCCATCCAGCTCGCGCCGAGCACCTTGCGGGCGATTTCCACGACGATATAGTCCGCCTCGATGTTCGCGTCCTCGTTATAGCGCGACAAACCTTGCAGGCAGGACGGGCAGCTCGTCAGGATCTTGACGTCGGTTCCGGTCGATTGGGCATCACCCGCTTTTAGCACCGAACCCGGCGCAGCACCCGCCGTTCCCGCCGACGCGTTCGCCAGATTGGAGCCGTTCGCGCCCGCTTCGGCGAGCAGCGGAATGTCACGCAGCTTCGCGGCTCCCTTGCGGATTTCCTCTTCCTTGCGGAAGCGGACTTGCGTCGATATATCCGGTCGCGTGACGGCAAGCGTTCCCGATTCGCCGCAGCATCGGTCGTTCTTCTCGATCTTGTAGCCGTCGTTTGCCGAACCCATGAGCTCGTTCACCAGCTTGACCGGGTCCATCGTCTTGATCGGCGAGTGGCATGGGTCGTGATACATGTAGCGCGTGCCCGTCACGCCTTCCAGCTTGATGTTCTTCTCGAGCAGGAATTCGTGGATATCGATGATCCGGCAGCCCGGGAAAATCTTCTCGAATTCGTATCCGGCCAGTTGGTCGTAGCAAGTCCCGCACGACACCACCACCGTCTTGATATCGAGATAATTCAGCGTATTGGCCACGCGATGGAACAACACGCGGTTATCCGTGACGATCTTCTCGGCTTTATCGAACTGTCCCGCCCCGCGTTGCGGATAGCCGCAGCACAGGTAACCCGGCGGCAACACTGTTTGCACGCCGGCTTCCCACAACATCGCTTGCGTCGCTAAACCGACTTGCGAGAACAAGCGCTCCGAGCCGCAGCCCGGGAAGTAGAAAACCGCTTCCGTGTCGGACGTAGTCGTCTTCGGATTGCGGATGATCGGAACAATCTTGTTGTCTTCAATGTCAAGCAACGCCCGCGCCGTCTTTTTCGGCAGGTTGCCCGGCATCTTCTTGTTCATGAAGTGGATCACCTGCTGCGTGACCGCCGGTTTGCCGACCGTTGCCGGTGGTTTCGCCGTCTGCTTCTTCGTGAACTTTTTCAAGACGTCGTTGCCAAGCCGCTGCGCCTTGTAGCCAACGCCCATCATCGCCGTGCGGGCCAGGTTGATGGTTTGCGGGTTCGTCGCGTTAAGGAAGAACATGCCGGCCGCGTTGCCCGCGTTGAACTTCTTCTTACCCATCTTGCGCAGCAGGTTGCGCATGTTCATGGTGACATCGCCGAAATCGATCTTCACCGGGCACGGCGTCACGCACTTGTGGCAGACGGTGCAGTGATCGGCGACGTCGTTGAACTCGTCCCAATGTTTTATCGATACGCCGCGGCGCGTCTGCTCTTCATATAAGAACGCCTCGACCAGCAGCGATGTCGCGAGAATCTTGTTGCGCGGGCTGTAAAGCAGATTGGCGCGCGGCACGTGCGTCGCGCAGACTGGTTTGCATTTGCCGCAACGCAGGCAGTCCTTGATGGAATCCGCGATCGCGCCAATATCGGACTGCTGCATGATCAGCGACTCGTAGCCCATCAAGCCGAAGCTCGGCGTGTAGGCGTTGCGCAGATCGGCGCCCGCGAGCAGCTTGCCCGCGTTGAAACGGCCATTGGGATCGACGCGCTGCTTGTACTCGCGGAACTCCGCGATTTCGTCTTCGGTCAGGAATTCCAGCTTCGTAATGCCGATGCCGTGTTCGCCGGAAATCACGCCATCCAGATCGCGCGCGAGCTTCATGATGCGCGCAACCGCGACGTGCGCGTCCTGCAGCATCTCATAGTTGTCGGAGTTGACCGGAATGTTGGTGTGGACGTTGCCATCGCCGGCGTGCATGTGGAGCGCGACGAACACGCGGCCACGCAGAACCGTCTTGTGGATGTTCTGCGCTTCTTCAAGGATGGGCTTGAACTCGCCGCCGTTGAAGATGTGACGCAGTTCGGCGCGGATTTCCTGCTTCCAGGAGATACGGATCGTACGGTCCTGCGCGACATCGAATACGCGAACGCCCGGTTGCGAATCCACCCGATCCGCCATCTTCTCGGCCAAGCCTTCGTAGCCGAGCTGAACCATATAGTGCTGCGCTTCACGCAACGGCATATCGAGCTTTTCGCCGACGAACGTCCAGCGTTCACGCACTCGCTGCAACAGATCGAGCGCTTGCTGCACGCGATCTTCGAGCAACTCGGCACTTGGAATCTCGTTGGCGTCGTCGCTCTTTCCGAGCGGCAGCTTGCCGTTCTTGAAGAACGTTTCGAGGGCATCGACGAGTTGCAGCTTGTTCTTGATCGACAACTCGATGTTGATCCGCTCAATCCCGTCCGTGTACTCGCCCATGCGATTCAGCGGGATCACCACGTCTTCATTGATCTTGAACGCGTTCGTATGCTTTGCGATAGCGGCCGTGCGCGAGCGATCGAGCCAGAAACGCTTGCGCGCCTCGGCGTTCACCGCGACAAACCCTTCGCCGCTCTTGCCGTTCGCCATGCGGACGACTTCGGACGTGGCCTGAGCCACTGCATCCGGATCGTTACCGACGATATCGCCGATCAGCACCATCTTCGGAAACGCGTTGCGCTTGCTCTTGGTCGCATAACCGACGGCGCGCAGATAACGTTCGTCGAGATGTTCCAGACCGGCGAGAATCGCGCCGCCCTGCTTCGATGTCTCGAACAAGAAATCTTTAATTTCCACGATGCTCGGAATCGCATCGCGCGCCTGGCCGAAGAATTCGAGGCAGACCGTGCGCGTATGCGCGGGCATCTTGTGCAGGATCCAGCGCGCCGACGTGATCAGACCGTCGCAGCCTTCCTTTTGCACGCCGGGCAAACCTGACAGGAATTTATCCGTCACGTCCTTGCCAAGCCCTTCCTTGCGGAACTTGCTGCCGGAAATATCGAGCGATTCCGTGCGCAGCAATTTCTCGCCCGGCGCACGCGAGCCGTCGAACCAGTCGAGCCGGAAACGCGCTACGGGGATGTCGTGAATCTTGCCGCAGTTGTGATCCAGACGCGTGACTTCGAGCCAATTGCCTTGCGGATCGACCATGCGCCACCAGGCGAGGTTATCGAGCGCCGTGCCCCACAGCACGGCCTTCTTGCCGCCTGCGTTCATCGCGACATTGCCGCCGACGCACGATGCATCCAGCGACGTCGGATCCACCGCGAAGACGAAACCGGCCTGCTCGGCGGCTTCCGTTACACGGCGCGTAACGACGCCCGCACCCGAGAAAATAGTCGCAACCTTATGATCGACGCCCGGCAGATCCGTCATTTCGACGGGGCCGAGTTGTTCGAGTTTTTCGGTGTTGATGACGGCCGCAAACGGCGTCAAAGGGATCGCGCCGCCGGTGTAACCCGTGCCGCCTCCACGTGGAATCACGGTCAGCCCGAGTTCGAAACACGCCTTGATCATGCCGGCGATTTCGGCTTCGGTATCCGGCGTCAGTACGACGAACGGGTACTCCACGCGCCAGTCGGTTGCATCGGTCACATGGGACACGCGGGACAAACCATCGAACTTGATGTTGTCCTTTTCGGTCACGCGCCCAAGTACCTTCGACGCCTTCTTGCGCAAATCGTAGGTCTGCTCGAACTCTTTCTTGAAGTCCTCGACCGCGCGGCAGGCGGCGCTGATCAGCACTTCCACGCGCGCTGCGCGACCCCGGCCGGCGTCGTCCTGATGCTGTGACAGATCCGCTTTCCGGCGTTTCTCAATATCGCTCAGCCGATGGTTCAGCGCTTCGATCAGCAATGCGCGTCGTTTCGGGTTGTCGAGCAGATCGTCCTGCAGGTAGGGATTGCGGCGCACGACCCAGATATCGCCGAGCACTTCATACAGCATGCGTGCCGAGCGGCCGGTGCGGCGCTCGCTGCGCAGGACCGCGAGCGCGGCCCAGGCTTCCTCGCCCAGCAGGCGGATTACGATTTCGCGATCGGAAAACGACGTGTAGTTATAGGGAATTTCGCGCAGGCGCGGCTCGGTATCCAGGGCCACGGCATGCGCGGCGCCGTTCGGATCGAAGGCTTGGGGTGCGTTCATATTCGACAGTTCGGTGAGCCGGCGCCTGTGCTGACAATGAGATCAAAAGCAGCGAGATAGCCGGCATTGCGCGGGGAAGCGCAGATTTTCGAGTGAAACTTTTTTATGTGAAGGCGGCCGTCGGCGAAGTGTGGCGAACGGCGAAAACCTTCGCGGGTACCGGACTCAGCGCCACGATCGCGTATGACGCGCGTGCCGCTCTGCCGCCGCGTGGGCGGCGCAATGCAGCGCGCCCGATTCGCGGGGAACATGCGTCAAAAAGCCGGTCCGGGACTGCCGTTGCATCTTCCGATCCTGTATCGAAAAGGGAATTCTAACCCATCGGGGGGAGTGCCGTTCGCACTTGCTAGCGGGTTGAAGGGCTTTGTGCCTGCCAGTTTTGGACGGGTTTTTGATGGTTTTTTCGCTGGGGGATGGGTTTGGGGTTTGGAGGCGCCAGCGAGCCCCTGAGCTATTATTGACCTTTTCGCTCTCAAAAACTGGCGCGCGCAGCCGCGCGCGAACGGCTCCGGAATGACACACCCCGATTACCTCAAGAAAATCCTGACCGCTCGCGTCTACGATGTCGCGCGCGAAAGTGAACTCGAACACGCCCGCAACTTGTCCGCGCGGCTTCGCAACTCGGTCTACCTGAAGCGCGAAGACAACCAGCCGGTGTTCTCGTTCAAGATTCGCGGCGCCTACAACAAGATGGTGCAGCTTTCCACCGATGTCCTCGCGCGCGGCGTGATTACGGCATCGGCGGGGAATCACGCTCAGGGCGTCGCTTATTCGGCCACCCGGCTCGGCTGCAAAGCCGTCATTGTGGTGCCGGTCACCACGCCGCAAGTCAAGATCGACGCCATGCGCGCATTCGGCGGGCCGACCGTGGAAATCGTCCAGCACGGCGAATCCTATAGCGACGCGTACGGCCACGCAGTGAAGTTGCAGGAAGAGCGCGGCCTGACCTTCGTCCATCCATTCGATGACCCCGACGTCATCGCCGGCCAGGGCACCGTCGCCATGGAAATCCTGCGCCAGCATCAAGGACCGATCCACGCAATCTTCGTCCCGATCGGCGGCGGCGGGCTTGCGGCAGGCGTCGCGGCGTACGTGAAGGCGGTGCGGCCGGAGATCCGCGTCATCGGCGTGCAAGCCATCGACTCGTGTGCGATGAAGCAATCGATCGAGGCAGGCGAGCGCGTCACGCTGGCCGAAGTCGGCCTGTTTGCCGACGGCACGGCGGTGAAACTCGTCGGCGAGGAAACGTTCCGGCTGTGCCGCGAATTGCTCGACGAGGTGGTCACGGTGGACACCGACGCGCTCTGCGCCGCCATCAAGGACGTTTTCCAGGACACGCGCAGCGTGCTGGAACCATCGGGATCGCTGGCTGTAGCGGGTGCCAAGCTGTACGCCGAGCGCGAAGCGCTCGAAGGCAAGACATTGGTCGCCGTCACGTCCGGCGCGAACATGAACTTCGATCGCATGCGTTTTGTCGCGGAACGGGCCGAAGTGGGCGAAGCGCGGGAAGCCGTATTCGCGGTGACGATTCCCGAAGAGCGCGGCAGTTTCCGGCGTTTTTGCGAGCTGGTCGGCACGCGCAACGTGACCGAGTTCAACTACCGCATCGCCGATGCCAACGCCGCGCATATCTTCGTCGGCGTGCAGATCAAGACGCGCGGCGAGGCCGTGCAGATGGCGAATGCGTTTATCGAACATGGGTTCGCCACGGTCGATCTCAGTCACGACGAACTCTCGAAGCAACATATCCGCTATATGGTTGGCGGTCGTTCCCCGCTTGCGCAGGACGAACGCCTGCTGCGTTTCGAATTCCCCGAACGCCCGGGCGCGCTGATGAAGTTCCTGTCATCAATGGCGCCGAACTGGAATATCAGCCTGTTCCACTACCGGAACCAGGGCGCGGATACGAGTTCGATCCTCGTCGGCATTCAAGTGCCGGCGTCGGAAAACGCCGAGTTCCAGCAATTCCTCGCCACCTTGGGTTATCAGTGGTGGGACGAAGGCGCCAACCCGGTCTACAAGCTGTTCCTCGCCTGACGCGCGCATGGCCTTCACGCTGGAAGACAAGCTCGTGGTCGCGATTTCGTCGCGGGCGCTGTTTGATTTCGAGGAAGAAAACGAAGTCTACGAAACCAGCGATTTGCGTGAATACGAGGCGTTGCAGCGTTCGCGGCTGACGATTCCGGCGACGCCCGGCATCGCGTTTTCGTTGATCGAGAAGTTGCTTGCGTTGAACGTAGCTGGCGAGCGGCGCGTGGAGGTGGTGATTTTGTCGCGCAGCGATCCCATTAGCGGTTTGCGCGCGTTCAGCTCGTGCAAGGAACATGGCTTGGCAATCGAGCGCGGTGTCTTTACGCGCGGTGAATCGCCATTCCGGTATCTGGAGCCGTTCCGGGCCTCGCTGTTTCTCTCCGCCAATTCGGCCGATGTCCGCGACGCCCTCGCCGCCGGATTTCCCGCAGCAACGGTCGTACCGCGAGCACCGCTTGCCGCGAGCCGGTATCCTGACGAAATTCGCATTGCTTTCGACGGCGATGCCGTGCTTTTCTCCGACGAAGCCGAGCAAGTGTTCCAGGCGCAAGGTTTGCCTGCGTTTGTGGAGCATGAGGTCGGCAAGAAGGATCTGGCTTTGGCGAACGGACCGTTGAAACCGTTGCTGGAAGCGCTGCACAAGCTGCAAAAACTCAGCCATGACACCACGCGAATGCGCATTCGCACCGCGCTTGTCACGGCGCGATCGGCGCCGGCGCACGAGCGCGCGATACGGACGTTGATGGACTGGAACATCGAAATCGACGAAGCGATGTTCCTCGGTGGATTGGACAAAGGCCCATTTTTGGCCAAGTTCGAACCCGATTTTTTCTTCGACGACCAAATTGGCCATTGCGAGTCTGCCCGCGTTGTAACCGCGACAGGACACGTACCGAGTGGCATATCGAACGCATCATGAACACACCCGAACAATCTTCCCTTGGCAAGCCGGTCCAGTACACCGAACGGTACGATCCGGCGCTGCTTTTCTCCATCGACCGGGCCGCGGGGCGCGAGGCTATTGGCGTGACGGCGCAGTTGCCGTTCTTCGGCACCGATATCTGGAATGCTTACGAGCTTTCATGGCTCAACCGCAAGGGCAAACCGCAGATCGCGGTGGCGACGTTCATCGTGCCGGCGGAATCGCCGAATATTGTCGAGTCGAAGTCGTTCAAGTTGTACCTGGGATCTTTTTCGCAGACGGCGTTTGATTCCATCGATGAAGTGCGGGCGGCGCTTCGCAAGGATGTTTCAGCGGTATGCGGAGCGAATGTTTCGGTGCAGCTCGTGGCGCCTTACGAATTCGCGCTGAAGCTCAAGATGGAGGAGTTTGAGGGGTTGTCGCTGGATCGCCTGGATCTGGATGCCGAGGTTTACTCACCGGATCCGTCACTATTGCGCGCATCGTTTGGCGAGTCGCCTGTTGATGAGACGGTGTTCTCCAACCTGCTGAAGTCCAATTGTCCCGTTACCGGGCAACCAGACTGGGGCAGCGTTCAGATCCGTTATGTCGGCGCGCCGATCGATCACGCTGGATTGCTGCGATATATCATTTCTTATCGCGAGCACACCGGGTTTCATGAGCAATGCGTCGAGCGGATTTTCATGGACGTCATGCGGGAATGTAAGCCGGAAAGACTAGCGGTCTATGCGCGATACACCCGGCGCGGCGGATTGGATATCAATCCGTTCCGTACCAACTTCAATCTGCCGTTGCCGGATAATGCGCGGTTGGCGAGGCAGTAAAAGTTTTCGCGCCGGGTGGGTGCCCACCCGCGCGAGCAACATCAACGCCCTTAAGCACCAGCCTTCTTGTAAGCCACGCAATCAACCTCGACCTTACAGTCGATAACCATCGACGAAACCACGCAAGCGCGTGCCGGCGGATGCTCACCGAAATACTCTTTGAATACCTTATTAAACGAAGCAAAGTCGCGGGGGTCATCGAGCCAGACTCCGCACCGCACGACATGTTCCGCGCCATACCCGGCTTCTTTCAAAATCGCGAAAACATTCTGAATCGCCTTATGCGACTGGGCCACAATCCCGCCTTCGATCACTTCGCCATTTTCCATCGGCGTCTGGCCTGAAACAAACAACCAGCCATCTGCTTCAACAGCACGCGAAAACGGCATCACCGCACCGCCTTGCCCTTTCCCACCTTCCACGCCATATCGCTTCATTGCAAAACCTCAAGTTAAAAATGCCCAAGCGCGTCGAGTTTTGAACCCTCGCCACGCGCCACAAAATGGCCCGCCCTTAACCCCGTCACGGCGCCATCGAGATACGAAAGCACCCCGTTCACCCAAACCGCATCGATACCATCCGCCACCTGCCGAGGCTCGGCAAACGTCGCGGTATCGCGGATCTTGTCGGCATCGAAGAGAACCAGATCCGCGTGATATCCCACGCGCACCTCGCCGCGCTCAACCAACCCAAACCGCCGCGCCGATAATCCCGTCATCTTGCGCACCGCTTCTTCGAGCGGCACCAGCAACGTGTCGCGTGCGTAATGCCCCAGGACCCGCGGAAACGCGCCCCACAAACGCGGATGCGGCAACGGATCGTTCGGCAGGCCGTCGGAGCCGACCATCGTCGCCGGATGCGACAAGATCCGCCGCACATCGTCTTCCGACATGTTGTGATAAACCGCGCCCGCCGGCTGCAAGCGCTTGCCCGCCTCCTGCTGCGTCACGTCCCACTCAGCCGCAATCGCGGAAATCAACTTGCCCGCCATTTCGGGATGCGGCGTCGACCATGTAATCGTGATGTCGATATCGCCGGTGACCTGCTTCACATCGAGCGTGGATGAACTCCGGTTGTACGGATAACAATCACATCCCACGGGCTGACCGTCGCGCACCTTGTCGAGCGACTTCAAAACCTCGGTGCTGCGCCCCCAGTTCGATGGCCCCGCGCACTTCAAATGCGAAATCACGACGGGAATACGCGCGTGTTTTCCGACCCGATAGGCCTCATCCATCGCGTCGAGAATGGCGTCGAATTCGGTTCGCATGTGCGTGGTGTACAACGCGCCGGCTTTAGCCAAAGGTTCGGCCAGCGCCATCACTTCTTCCGGCGGCGCACTGAACGCCGAGCCATACGCAAGACCGCTGCTCAACCCGAGCGCGCCATGCGCCAACGCCTCTTCGAGCTGCACGCGCATGCCATCGATTTCCGCCGATGAAGCCCCGCGATCCAGCCGATCCATATGGTTATTGCGCAGCGCCGTGTGCCCGATCAACGCGCCCACATTCACCGCAGGACGCGCCTGATTCACGGCATCGATGTACGCGGCGAAGGTTGGATACTGAAAGTCACCCTGAGCGCCGAGCAAATTCATCGGATCGGGCGGATCGCCCTTCAACGTCACCGGCGACGCGCTGATCCCGCAATTGCCGACGATCACCGTGGTCACGCCCTGCGATATCTTCGGCAACATCTGCGGCGAGCGGATGACGTGGGTGTCATCGTGCGTATGGACGTCGATAAAACCCGGCGCCAACACACGCCCCTCGGCCGCAACGACGTTCTCGGCCGTCCAGCCATCGAGCGCGCCGATTGCCACGATCCGGCCATCCTTCACCGCCACATCGCGCTCGAGCGCCGGCGCGCCCGTTCCGTCGATCACCCGCGCACCTTTGATCAGCGTATCGACGTGTTCACCATCCGATGCCATGCTTCATCTCCTAAAAATTCACGCGTCGGCCGAGCGTGCTCAGTCGCCCAAAGGCTGACGCTGGTCGCTGCCGCCACGGTGCGCATCCAGCGCGTGTTTCATGCGCCGCAAAAGCTCACGGCTCGTATCGCCCTGCTTCACGGCAAGTTCGGTGACGAGCAGGTCAAGCGCCATCAACATGGCGTATCGCGACGTCGACGGCTTATAAATAAAATCCGTTTCATTCGCGATGATCGGAATCAGCCAATCGGCTAGTTGCGCCAGCGGCGAAACGGGCGCAGTCAGCGCAATCACCCGCGCGCCGTATTCGCGCGCGATCCGGCAACTCTCCACCATCTCGGGGGTTTGCCCCGTCACCGATAACGCCACCACCACGTGCTCGCGCGACAGCGTCGCGGCGACCATGCGCTGCAGCAAACCATCCTGATACGACGCCACCGGCCGGCCCAGCCGGACCAGGCGAAAACGCATTTCGTCGGCTAAAGCGGTCGAACCTCCGCCCATGCCAAACACGTAGATCATCCGTGCGTCGGCGAGCGCGTCGGCGGCGGCAGCGATAGGCGCGGCTCGCAACGCGCCGCGATTGTGGGCGAGCGTGGTCTGGATATCGTCGAAAATACGGGCAGCGAGCGAATCGGGGAGGTCGCCGGCGTCGTTGTCCTCGTAGGGGCCGCCGCGCAAGAACCGCTGGCCGACGGCCGCCGCCTGCGCCAGCCGCAATTTCAGTTCGCGCACGTCCTGACACCCGACGGCCTTCGCAAAGCGCGTCACCGTGGCAATGCTGACCTCGGCTTTTTTCGCGAGCGCACCAATGCTGGCGCGCGACGCACCGGTCAAATCGTCGAGAATAAGCGCCGCAACCTTCCGCTCCGCCGTGCGCAATTCTGGCGCGCGCTCGGCAATCCGGGCGACGACATCGAAGGCAGCCGGTTCGGACGAAACGTTCATGAAAACCCTTTTGGCCTGCTTGGTACTAAATAACAATGTCTCGGGCATCGTACTTTCTGTACCATTGTCGCGTCAACTTCGATATCAATCGAGTACAGCCAAACAAGCCCCGACTCTATACAAACGAACGATGGAGTAGCAATACATGAAAGTTACAAACTATCAAAGCGCGACAATCGACCCTTTTGGCAAGGGTCTCGGCATGGTGCCGGGTGTCAGCGTGCATCTCGTGGATGCTGCACGTCTCGACTGGAATTTGCTGGACGAGGACGTGAGCCTGCCGGCCGCGGTGCTGTATGCGGACCGGATCGAACACAATTTGAAATGGATGCAGGCGTTCATGGGGGAATACGGTGTGAAGCTCGCGCCGCACGGCAAGACGACCATGGCGCCGCAACTGTTTCGACGCCAGCTGGAAGCCGGCGCGTGGGGCATCACGCTTGCCACCGCGCATCAGGTGCGCGCGGCGTATCGCGGCGGCGTGCAGCGCGTGCTGATGGCGAACCAGCTGGTCGGCAAACGCAACATGGGCATGATCGCGGAATTGCTCTCCGATCCCAATTTCGAGTTCCATTGCCTCGTCGATTCGGCCGATAACGTCGACCAGCTCGGCGCGTTTTTCAGCGCTGTGAACAAGCAAATCAACGTGCTGCTGGAACTAGGCGTGGCGGGCGGCCGAACGGGTATTCGCGACGACGCGCAGCGCGACGCGGTGCTGGCCGCCATTGCACGCTGGCCCGACGCCGTGAAGCTCACCGGCGTCGAGTTATACGAGGGCGTGCTGCAGGACGAATCGAAGGTGCGGGCGTTTCTGCAGAACGCGGTGGACGTGACGCGCGCGCTGGTCGCCGACGGCAAGATCGAGCGCAAGCCGGCGATCCTGTCGGGCGCGGGCTCGGCGTGGTACGACGTGGTCGCCGATGAATTCGCGAAAGCGAATAGCGATGCTATCGAAGTGGTCCTGCGTCCGGGCTGTTATCTGACGCATGACGTGGGTGTGTACAAGAAAGCGCAGAACGAGATTTTCGCGCGCAATCCGATCGCGAAGAAGATGGGCGAAGGCTTGAAACCGGCGCTGCAATTGTGGGCCTATGTGCAGTCGATTCCGGAGCCTGATCGCGTGATCATCGGTCTGGGAAAACGCGATGCCGCCTTCGACGCCGGCATGCCCGAACCCGCTCGCCACTTCCGTCCCGGCACGCAATGGCCGCGTGACGTGGCGCCGGGCGAAGGCTGGGAAATCTTCGGCATGATGGACCAGCACGCGTATCTGCGGATCAAACCGGGTGACGACATCAAGGTCGGCGACATGATCGCGTTCGACATCTCGCACCCGTGCCTGACCTTCGACAAATGGCGCCAGATTCTTGTCGTCGACACAAAGTATCGTGTGAAGGAAGTGATCGAAACGTCGTTCTAGGCGTCGTCGGGAACGGCATTGTTCGGGTCGTTCGCGTCGTTCACTTCAGTGGTTCCTGCGGCGACTTCCTGGATGCGCTGCTCCAGCGCGCGCAACGCACCGGAGAGCGCTGTCACGGCGTCGTCGGGAAGCGTCGACAGCGTATCGTGCAGGAACGCATTGCGGCGCGGCATGCCGGCTTCGGTGACCGCGCGGCCTGCATCGGTGAGGATCACGTTCGATACCCGGTTATCACGCTGATCGACACTGCGCGCAATCCAGCCCAGCGCCTCCAGCGTTTTCAACTGCCGCGTGAGCGCGCCCGGGTCCACCCGCAGGCGCTCCACCAACCTCTTCTGCGACAACTCGCCCGCGTGCTGATGCAGCGCGAGCAGGATGCGCCAGCGCGGCATCGGCTGGCCGACCTGCGATTCGAACGCCTGCATGAACGCACGATAAGTGCGTCCGAACTGCTGTATGAAGGCGATACGTTCCGTTTCGTCCATGCTGATTGGTTCCCGGCTGACTGCCTCGATGCTGTGTGTTTCCAAGTCCTGCCTATCCGTGGTGCTCATCGTGCTGTTACTTTCCGCGATCACGCTTCATTCGGCCATGACCGCCGGTTCGACCTTCGCGCCCTTCAAACGCACCGGCGGCACGCGACGCGCTTGCCAGAAGGCCAGCACGGCTACAACCGCCGCGACCGCAAGGCCGATGTGAATTGCCGCGACCAGCGACTCGCGTGCCGATTCGAGCAACATCGCGCCGTTATGACCGGCGGTGGCGAGTTGCGAAAGCAGCGTGGTTTGCGCTTCGTGGTTGATCAGGATCTGCGGATCGCTCAGGTCGCTGAACCAGTGACTGGCGCGGTCTCTATCGAGTGAAAGCCGCACACCGCTCGCGTACAGATGGCTGACCAGCGTACCGGTCAACGCCGTGCCGATCATCCCACCAATCATGCGCAGCGACTGCAGCAGCGCCGTCGCAATCCCCAGATGCGCACGCCCCGCCGTCAGTTGCGCGAACACGGTCAGGTTCGGCATGACAAAACCCAGCCCCAATCCGCCGAGCACCATGAACGTCATCAACAGCGGACGCGGCATCGAGCGCGTGGCGATCACCACGCCAAGACACGCTAGCGCCAACAGCGCGAAACCGACAAACAGCATTGCGTTGGGATTCTTCACGCGCGTCACGATCCGGCCATTCACGATACTGCCGATCGTAACGAACACGACCAGCGGCGTAATCATCAGGCCGGCGTCTTTCGGCGACATGCCAAAACCGCCCTGAAACAGCAGAGGCGCGTAAAACATCAGCGAAAACATCGTGAAACCGCCGAGTATCGACAGCGTGAACAGCGCTGAGAGGCTCTTGTTGCGGAACATATCGACGGGAAGAATGGCGTAATTGCAACTCCGCTCCCATTTCCAGAGCGCGAAGCCGGACGCGACGCTCGCGGCCAGCAACGTACACGACCCCGCCGATAGCCCGTGCTTCGGCAACATTTCGACGAATAATTGCAGCGAACCGAGCGCAATCGCGATCAGGCCCGCGCCTTGCCAGTCCAGCCGCATCTTGTCCTCGTGCTTGACGTGTCGAAGATGCGGAAGGAAGCGCCAGACGAAAAACACCGACAGCAGGCCGACCGGCAGATTGACGTAGAACACGGAGCGCCAGCCGTAGTATTGCGTCAGAATCCCGCCAAGCGACGGACCGACCGCGTTCGCAATGCCGAACGCCGAACTCATCATTATCTGCCAGCGAAGGCGCACGACGGAGTCAGGAAACAGATCGGCGATGCAGGCAAACGCGGTCCCGACCAGCATGCCGCCGCCAATGCCCTGAAGCCCGCGCGCGAGTACGAGAAACAGCATGTTGTTGGCGAGGCCGCAGAGCGCGGACGCGACGGTGAACACGACAATTGACGCAATCACAAACGGTTTGCGGCCGTAATAATCGCCGAGCCGGCCGAAAATAGGTACGGTGATCACAGAGGTCAGCAAGTAGGACGTGGCGACCCAGGCGTACAGGTCAAAGCCCCTGAGTTCGGCGACGATTGTCGGCAACGCCGTGCCGACCACGGTTTGATCGAGCGCGACCAGCATGGTCACGAAACAGATGCCCAACATCGCCATCAGCGATTCGCGAAACGGAAGCACTTGTCCCGCGGAGTGGTGCGCGGCAGTATGAACGGCCATTTTTTGATACCGCAATGATTGACATGTCAACAGAACGGGAATCATAGCACGGTGAAAGGCTCTAATCCAAGACCGGACGCCCTCTCAACCTTTTCGAAATTTGCCATGGAACCGACGCCCATCGCCGCTTCACCCCTCTCGCAGGAGGATCTCGCTTCCTTGCGCCGCGCCAAGGAAGCGCTGGAAAGCCCATCGCTCACGATGAAACTCGCGAGCGTGGTTGGCTCGCCTATCGAAAAGCTGATGGCGCGGATGCCGAACATCGCGCAGGAAAAAGTCGACGATGCGACGCAGGCCGCGCTCAAGAAATGCCTGCAACTCGCGCTACGCACGCTGAGCAAAAGTACGGTCGACGGTGTTGTGCTGCCGCCCGAAAAACCGCACAACCTGATGCATAAGCTGGCCGTCGCGACGACGGGCGCGGCGGGCGGTGCGTTCGGGCTGTTCGCGTTGCCGGTGGAATTGCCGGTCACGACCACGTTGATGTTTCGCTCAATATGCGACATTGCGCGCAGTGAGGGCGAAGACGTGCATCTCATCGACACCCAGTTGCAATGCATGATGGTGCTCGGTATGGGCGGGCCGAGTTCAAGCGACGATAACGCCGATATCGGTTATTTCATCGTGCGCGGGACCTTGGCGCAGTCGGTATCGAAGGCGACGAATGAGATTGCCGCGAAGGGCTTGAGCGGGCACGGCTCGACGGCCTTGCTCAAGTTCTTGCAGACGGTGGCGTCGCGGTTTTCGGTGCAGGTCAGCGAGCAAGTCGCCGCCAAGTCGATTCCGGCGATCGGCGCGGTGCTCGGGGCCATGGTCAACACGGTGTTCATCGACCACTTCCAGCAGATGGCGCACGGGCATTTCACGGTGCGCCGACTGGAGCGCCAATACGGGCAGCTGGCCGTGGAGCGTGCTTTTCAGACAATCGATATAGGTAGCGGCAGATAAGCGCCTACGACACTTCCGCGGTTTCGGCCTGCCGCATCGTGACCCGGCGCACGAAACCAGCCGCCCGCTCCAGCGCCTGGTTCGCCTCCGGCACGAACGGCGCCAAAATCTGGAAAACGTGTGGCATCTTCGGCCAGATCTCGAGATCCACAGACACGCCCGACGCACGCGCTTTCTCCGCGACACGCGTGGAATCGTCGAGCAGCACTTCGGTATCGCCCACCTGGATGAACAGCGGCGGCAAACCGTCGAACCTTCCATATAGCGGTGATACGTACGGGTTACGAACATCGGCATCGCCCGTATAGAGCTTGCCCGCAGGGGCGAAGGCTTTGCCGTAGAACATCGGATCGCGGCCATCGTTGGTTTTCATCGACGCACCGGTGGCCGCCAGATCCGTCCACGGCGCGAACACTGCAGCGCCCGCGGGGAGTAAGTCACCGGCATCGCGTAAAGCCAATAACGTGGCGAGCGCGAGACCTCCGCCGGCTGAATCGCCGGCTATTACGATGGACTCAGGCGGCGTGCCATCAGCCACCAGCTTTCGATACGCGGCCAATGCGTCGTCCAGCGCCGCGGGAAACGGGGTTTCGGGCGCAAGCCGGTAGTCGAGGGAAAAGGTGCGCGCGCCTGAACGCCGCGCGAGGGGAAAGACAAGCCCACGATGCGTCGCAGGCGAGCAAAAGTAATAACCGCCGCCATGCAGATACAGGATCGTGGTCGCAGACGGCTTATCGGGCACAAGCCACTCGCCGCGAAGCGGAGCATCGGCCTGGCCGTATCGCTCCTCGAGACGCCAGCCCGGGGGCACTTTCGGCAACCACGCCCGCTTCGACGTCAACGCCCGCGCCCGCGCCACATCGATAGCAGGCTTGCCCGTTTCAGGGCGCATCCGGCGACGTAAAACCCAGCAGGCCAACGCACTTTGCCAACTCATAACCGTTCCTCGTTTCGATGAACGCCAATAGTACGATCGTTCACGAGGCCGCGTGTGGAGAGAAGGTCGCCGTGCGTGGCTTGCAATGAGACGCTACGTTAGTTCGCCGGCATCACCTGACCACGAATCTCTCCGGTCGGGTTCTTCTCGGTATGGATATTGAAGTAGTACTGGCCGGCCATCAGCTCGTTGGCCTGTTCCTCGGAGAGCGTGGCCTGACCTGTGATCGGGCTAGGCAGCGCGTTCTTGTCGATAGGAACCTGCACCTTGGCATTCTGGCCCACGGGCGCCGGGCCGTGGAAATGCGCCATGGTCGCGGGGCCGGACAAGTCGGCGTACGTCACGGTCCACTGCAGCGTCTTGGTTGTGGTGTCAAAGGTGGCTTTCAACTGTCCGTGCCCCTTGCTCACACGCGGTGGCACTTCGCTCGATGGTTGCAGATTCGCTTGCAATGCGACGGAATCGGCGAACGCCGAACTCGACGCCAGGGATGTTACCGACGACATCAACACCACGCTCAAACTCAACACGCTGTTACGCAGACTGAATTTCGTGACCATGTTTGCTTTCTCCGGGATGACTGAGGAGTGGACGAGTCGTCTGCTTATCGCCGTGCAGGAAAAAAGGAATAAACACAGGCTCATCGACGCGCCATGGTAGTGCATTTTGCGTGTCGAGCCTGCGCGCGTGAACCCGGGTAAGCGATGCAGGCCCGGAAATGCGAAAGGGTGCCGTGATGCGCCGTGTCGTTGCTACGTCAAACTTTCTGCAATTTAGAAGCGGTGACGCAGACCCGAATATCTACAACCTTACGCCATCAACAATACTCACGCGCCCCCTCGGAGGGCTTCTTCTTGCCTCTCTTCAATAGCTTATAGGGCAGCAAACCGTCAACGAATGATTGCTTATAGGCTACCAATACGAATTTACCTGATAGCTTACAAGACAGCAAATTACAACTTTCAGATGCAGCATAAGCTATCTAACTATTGCAGTGTGCTTGCCTATAAGCTATCGTATTAAGATTTTCCGTTAGCCTGTAGGCAAGCAAATGAATTCGAGGATGAACCAACTCCGGCTTGAACAAGTCCAGAAATCGGCTGAAGCGTATGCCGATTTGGCGAAGCGCCGCGCGCCGCCTCGGGGCTGGTTGAAGCTCATTCGAGAATCATTGGGCCTGACTGAGCGGCAGCAGGCCGAGCGCCTGGGTATCTCTGCGCCGACTTTGCACAAGTCCGAGCAAGCGGAAGCGGATGAACGAATCACGCTTGGGCAATTGCGCAAGCTGGCAGAGGGGCTGGATTGCGAGCTGGTCTATGCTTTGGTGCCCCGGAAGCCACTCACGCAAGTGGTCATGGAGCGGGCGCACGCCATTGCACTGCAAGAGGTCGGCGGGGTAGCGCACACCATGAGTTTGGAGGACCAGCGCCCGGCTACAGCGCGCCTCCGCAAACAGGTTGAGCAGCGCGCGGAAGAGTTGCTTCGCGGCCGATGGTCCGCACTATGGCGATAAATTTTGACGAGCAGGAGGGGCAAACGCCTCTCGACCCCGACGAAATCGCCGGGCTAAAACCAACGCACCTGGCCACGAAGGGTGAGCTTAACGACTGGGAGCAGGAGAACATCCTGGCGGCGGTGACATGGCTTCGCCGTGCCCGTCAGCCAGACGTGCTCAGTGAAGATTTCTGCCGCACCCTGCACAAAAGAATGTTCGACAAGACTTGGGCTTGGGCCGGTACATTCCGGAAGTCCGACAAAAACATCGGATGTGATTGGACGCAGGTGAGCGTCAAGCTGCGAAATCTTTTCGACAATGTGCGCTACTGGATGGAGAATAAAATCTTCCCGCCGGATGAAATAGCCGCGCGATTTCATCGTGAGCTGGTCTGGATTCACCCTTTTCCAAACGGCAATGGCCGACACTCACGGATGATGGCTGATGCGCTTTTGCGCAGCATGAAAGAGTCTCCTTTTACGTGGGGTGGTGGAGGCACGCTCGTCGAAGCCGACAACGCTCGCGCGCTATATCTAACCGCGCTGCGTGCCGCGGATAAAGGTGACTACACGTTGCTGCTCGCCTTCGTTCGCAGCACCGCTTAAGGCATGGACCCACAATTGCCGTCTAGTAATGGTTTAGGCGCTCATGCAAAAAGTTAGAAAACGCATGTTGATAAACAAAAGCCCGTCTCTGCAAGGGAGAGCGGGCTGCTACCAACAAACAAACAAACAACAAACAACAAACAAACCACTTTGTCTGTTTTAGAACGGAATATCGTCGTCCATTTCGTCGAAGCCGCCGCCCGCCGGCGCGCTCGGACGGCTTGCGCCACCCGTGCTTCCGCCTGCAGGACGCCCGCTCGCCGCTGCGCTGCCACGGCTCGCACCGCCGCCACTGCGCTCGGCCGGTGCCCGGCTGTAGCCTTCATCACCTCCACCGCCACCGCCTGCACCGCTGCGTCCACCCAGCATCTGCATCTGTTCCGCGACGATCTCGGTCGCATACTTTTCCACGCCGGCCTGATCGGTGTACTTGCGCGTACGGATCCGACCCTCGATATATACCGACGAACCCTTCTTCAAGTATTCGTTGACGATCTCTGCCAGCCGGCCGAAAAACGACACGCGATGCCATTCCGTCAGCTCCTTCATCTCGCCGGACGTCTTGTCCTTGAAACGATCGGTGGTCGCAAGACGGATGTTGGCCACGGCGTCGCCGCTCGGCAGATAACGGGTTTCCGGATCGGCTCCGAGATTCCCGACGAGAATGACCTTGTTGACGGATGCCATGATTTCTCCTGTTGATTCAATTCAATTCGATCTGATGCGGTGTGCTCGCGACGCGCCCGGCCAGACACTCGAGCCGCCTAAGCCGTGCGCCGGACTTTCTGCGGCGGCGGTTTCATGTTCGCCGCCACGACCAGCCATGCAAAAACCAACCCTGAGCACGCGAAAAATACGGCGCTCTGGCCGTCCACTTTGAGCAGCCAGCCGCCAATCACCCCGCCTATCGCGAGGCCAATCGACTGCGTCGTGTTGTAGACGCCTGCCGCCGCGCCCTTCCTCGTGCCCGGCGCGAGTTTGGAGACGAGCGACGGCTGCGATGCTTCCAGCACGTTGAAGCCTAGAAAGTACACGAACAAAACCGCGGCCACTGACCACAGAGTATGCGGAGCGGCGCCGAGTAACAACTGGCCAATCAGGATAAGACCAATGGCGCTGACCATCACGGCCTTCATTTTCCCGCGTTTTTCCGCGGCGATGATAGCCGGCACCATCATCACGAACGCCAGTCCCATAACGGGCAAATAGACTTTCCAGTGCGCCGCGACCGGCAGGCCGCCGGCTTCCAGAATACGCGGCACGACGAGAAACAGCGCCGTTTGCGTGGCATGCAACACGAGAACGCCGAAATTCAGGCGCAGCAATTCCACGTTGTGGAGCACTTCGGCAAAGGGCGCTTTTACGTGCACGGGCGGTGTGGGCGCGTCAGGCACGACCCAGATCACGACACCAACGGCGAGTATCGACAAGACGCCGATCAGCGTGAACAATCCGCTCATGCCGACCCACTCGAACACGATTGGCGCGCCCACGATCGCCACCGCGAACGAAACGCCGATGCTCCCGCCCACCATCGCCATGGCTTTCGTGCGATTTTCTTCAGCGGTCAGATCGGCGATAAACGCGATCACCGCCGACGATACCGCCCCCATCCCCTGAATCACGCGGCCGACGATAATCCATGTCATGGAGTGCCCGATCGCCGCCACGAAACTGCCGATGGCGAACACGATCAGCCCGAACGCAATCACCGGCTTGCGCCCGAGCTTGTCCGAGACCCAGCCATAGAAGATATACAACAGCGATTGCGTCACGCCATAAGCGCCAAGCGCAATGCCGACGAGCAGCACGTTGTCGCCGCCGGGAATGGTTTTCGCGTAGATGGAAAACACCGGCATGATCATGAAGAGACCGAGCATGCGCAGCGCGAAGATAGCGGCAAGCGACACGGTCGCACGCAACTCGGGCGCGCTCAGACGTGTGGACGTAGCAGACGGATTGGACATCGGGACGAGGTAATGTGGAAACGCGTCTGGCCGTGCGCGCGGACGCGGAACTCAAGCACGGCCGCCTTGTGGTTGCCCGGAACGGCACTATATGGGACGGGTAGCTGAAGCGTCTGGACCCGCCTCAAACCTGCGCCAGGACGACACGCAAAAGTCGCTCGAATGTCGCCCGAGCGCTGCCGGAATGGACCATCAGTAATCCGCCAACACCCTTCGCAACCCCGCCGCACGCTTGATTGACGCCGATGAGCGCGGGCAACGCGCCCTCGAAAAGTCGTTATAGTAGCAGGTTTAGCCCCCTTACTTTCCGCCCGGTTCATGGAAGAAATTCGTATTCGTGGGGCTCGCACCCACAACCTTAAGAACATCAGTCTCGACTTGCCGCGTCACAAGCTGATCGTGATTACGGGCTTGTCGGGTTCGGGGAAATCGTCGCTCGCGTTCGACACGCTCTACGCCGAGGGCCAACGCCGCTACGTCGAAAGTCTGTCCGCCTACGCGCGTCAATTCCTGCAGTTGATGGAGAAACCGGACGTCGACCTGATCGAAGGATTGTCGCCGGCTATCTCGATCGAGCAGAAAGCGACGTCGCATAATCCGCGCTCCACCGTCGGCACCGTCACCGAGATTCACGACTACCTGCGGCTGCTGTTTGCCCGCGTCGGCACGCCGCACTGTCCGGACCACCACATTCCGCTCGAAGCGCAAAGCGTGTCGCAAATGGTCGACGCCGCGCTCGCCATGCCCGAGGAAACGAAGCTGATGATCCTCGCGCCCGTGGTGGCGGATCGCAAGGGCGAGCACCTCGAATTATTCGAAGCCATGCAAGCGCAGGGTTTCATCCGGTTCCGCGTGCGCTCGGGCGGCGGGACGGCGAATGAAGGCGTCGCGAAGATCTATGAAATCGAGTCGCTGCCGAAGCTGAAAAAGAACGACAAACACACGATCGATGTTGTCATCGACCGGTTGAAAGTGCGGCCGGACATGAAGCAGCGGCTGGCGGAATCGTTCGAAACGGCACTGCGTCTCGCCGATGGCCGCGCGATCGCGTTCGAAATGGATTCGGAGAAGGAGCATCTGTATAGCTCGAAGTTCGCTTGCCCGATCTGCTCGTACTCGCTGCAAGAACTCGAGCCGCGCCTGTTCTCGTTCAACAATCCCATGGGCGCGTGCCCCGAATGCGATGGCCTCGGCCAGATTACGTTCTTCGACCCGAAGCGCGTGGTCGCGCATCCGTCGCTGTCTTTGGCCGCGGGTGCGGTGAAGGGGTGGGACCGGCGCAACCAGTTTTACTTCCAGATGCTGCAGAGCCTGGCGTCGTTCTACGAATTCGATATCGACGGCGCGTTCGACGATCTACCCGAAAAGGTGCGCAAGATCCTGCTGTTCGGTTCCGGCAAAGAGGTCATTCCGTTCTCGTACATCAACGAGCGCGGCCGCACGACGGTCCGCGAGCACGCGTTCGAAGGGATCATTCCGAGTCTGGAACGCCGCTACAAGGAAACCGATTCGGCAGCGGTTCGCGAAGAACTGGCGAAGTACCAGAACAATCAGGCATGCCCGGCGTGCGGGGGTACGCGGCTGCGGACCGAAGCGCGCAACGTCAAGCTCGGCACAGGCGAAAACGCGCGCGCAATCTACGAAGTGAGCGGCTGGCCTCTGCGCGAGACGCTCGGTTACTTTCACACGCTGCATCTGGAGGGCGCGAAGGGTGAGATCGCCGATCGGGTCATCAAGGAAATCGTCGCGCGGCTCACGTTCCTGAACAACGTCGGGCTGGATTATTTGTCGCTGGAACGCAGCGCCGAGACGCTTTCCGGCGGCGAGGCGCAGCGTATCCGGCTGGCATCGCAGATTGGTTCAGGCTTGACGGGCGTCATGTATGTGCTCGACGAACCGTCCATCGGCTTGCATCAGCGCGACAACGACCGGCTCATCGCCACGCTCAAGCACCTGCGCGACATCGGCAACTCGGTGATCGTGGTCGAACACGACGAGGACATGATCCGCATGGCCGACTACGTGGTCGACATGGGCCCGGGCGCGGGCGTCCACGGCGGGGAAATCGTCTCGCAAGGCACGGCGAAGCACGTCGAGAACGACCCGAATTCGATGACCGGACAGTATTTGTCGGGCAAACGGAGCATCAGCTATTCGACCGACCGCACGGCGCCCGACGAGCGCCGGCTGCGGATCATCGAGGCTTACGGCAACAATCTGAAGCACGTGTCGCTCGATCTGCCGGTCGGTTTGCTGACCTGCGTGACGGGCGTGTCCGGCTCGGGCAAGTCCACGCTCATCAACGACACCCTGTACCACGCGGTCTCCCAGCATCTGTACGGTTCGTCCGCCGAACCCGCGCCTTACGAGGCGATCGAAGGGCTAGAACACTTCGACAAGGTGATCAACGTCGATCAATCGCCGATCGGCCGCACGCCGCGCTCGAATCCCGCGACTTACACCGGCCTCTTCACACCGATTCGCGAGTTGTTCGCGGGCGTGCCGGCATCGAAGGAACGGGGTTACGATCCTGGCCGGTTCTCGTTCAACGTGAAGGGCGGGCGCTGCGAAGCGTGCCAGGGCGACGGGGTGCTCAAGGTCGA
The DNA here is from genome assembly GCF_001028175.1 of Caballeronia mineralivorans PML1(12). Taxonomy (GTDB): domain Bacteria; phylum Pseudomonadota; class Gammaproteobacteria; order Burkholderiales; family Burkholderiaceae; genus Caballeronia; species Caballeronia mineralivorans. Next base: position 88,988 of record NZ_AEJF01000173.1, on the reverse strand, counting down.
AATGCACTTTCTGCCCGACGTCTACGTGCCGTGCGACGTGTGTCACGGCAAGCGCTACAACCGCGAGACGCTCGACGTCCAGTACAAGGGCAAGAACATCCACGAGGTCCTCGACCTCACCGTGGAAGCCGCGTACGAGTTCTTCAAACCGGTGCCGATCGTCGCGCGCAAGCTGAAAACCTTGCTCGACGTGGGTCTCGGCTATATCCGCCTTGGCCAGTCGGCGACCACCCTGTCGGGCGGCGAAGCGCAGCGCGTCAAGCTTTCGCTGGAACTGAGCAAGCGCGATACGGGTCGGACGCTATACATTCTCGACGAACCGACCACCGGGCTGCACTTCCACGACATCGCACTGTTGCTCGAAGTGATTCACCGGCTGCGAGATCAAGGTAATACTGTCGTAATCATCGAGCATAATCTGGATGTAATAAAGACTGCGGACTGGGTCATCGACCTCGGTCCGGAAGGTGGCGCCGGCGGCGGCCAGATCATCGCGCAGGGGACGCCGGAGCAGGTCGCGCAATCGAAGGCCAGTTTTACCGGCCGGTATCTGGCGCCTTTGCTGCAAAGGCCGAGATCGGCGGCGTGACGGGTTCGCCGACACCGCAACTATGAGCCGCGCGCCGTCCGGGCCGCGGCAGGCAATAACCCGGCAGTGAATAACCCGTTAGCGGCAGGAGACTGAAGGATTCATGGCAAAGCGCAACGAAGCGGCCGAAACCAGGCCAGTCGTCCGGCCCGTTCGGCTGACGAGCGATATGAGCATGCCGAAGTTGTCAGCGGTGGAAATCGGCAGTTATCTTGCCGCGTTCGCCGGTCTGTTCTTCGTGCTGCATCTGCAATTGCTCGGCGCGCTGCTGGCGGGAATGCTCGTGTACCAACTCGTGCATATGATCTCGCCGCTGATCGAAAAGACCATGACGAGCGGGCGCGCGCGCTGGGTTTCGGTTGTGATTATCGCGGCGATCATCGTGGGCGGGCTCGCGGGCGCGACGGTCGCGCTCATCAATCATTTTGAGCGCGATGTGCCGAGCGTTCAGAAGCTTCTCGATCAGCTCATGATGATCACGTCGCATGCTCGCCTGCGCGTGCCCGACTGGATTGCGAACTACCTTCCTGTCGATTCCGAGCAGATGAAGGACAAGGCGACCGAACTGATGCAAAAGCACGCCGCGATGCTGCAGCAAGGCGGAAAGGACGCTGCGCGGGGCTTCGGGCATGTGCTGATCGGCATGATCGTAGGAGCGATTATCGCGGTGGGGGTGCCGAGGACGACGCATCGGCTACCGCTTTCTACCGCGCTCGTCACGCGCGTAACACGCTTCTCGGAGGCGTTTCGCCGGATCGTTTTTGCGCAGGTCAAGATTTCCGCGATCAACACCGCATTCACCGCGCTGTATTTGCTCGTCGCGCTGCCGGTGTTTCATGAACAGCTGCCGATGTCGAAGACGCTGGTGATGATCACGTTTATCGTCGGGTTGCTGCCGGTGATCGGGAACCTGATTTCGAACGCGATCATTGTCGCGATTTCATTGTCGGTTTCGTTTGGGACGGCCGTGGCCTCGCTGGTGTTCCTGATTGTCATTCACAAGCTTGAGTACTTTTTGAATGCGCGCATCATTGGCGGGCAGATCGAGGCGCGCGCCTGGGAATTGCTGCTGGCGATGCTCGCGATGGAAGCCGCGTTTGGGCTACCCGGCGTCATCGCGGCGCCGATTTTCTACGCTTATATCAAACGCGAGCTGGTTTATTTAAGGCTGGTTTGAGAGCGGCAACTGGCGGGTCGGTTGCAAAGCCCCTGCCCGCCAGCGTTTGAGCTCACCGAAATACCACCGTCTTGCTTCCGTTCAACACGATCCGGTGCTCCACGTGCCAACGCACGGCGCGCGCCAGCGTCACGCATTCCACGTCGCGTCCAATAGCCGTCAGCTGATCCGGCGCCATGCTGTGATCCACGCGCTCCACTTCCTGCTCGATGATCGGCCCTTCATCCAGGTCCGTCGTCACGTAATGCGCAGTAGCGCCAATCAACTTCACGCCGCGATCGAACGCCTGGTAATACGGCTTCGCGCCCTTGAAGCTCGGCAAAAACGAGTGGTGAATGTTGATCGCCCGGCCATTGAGCGCCGCGCACATTTGCGGCGACAAAATCTGCATATAGCGCGCGAGCACGACAAGATCGATCTTGTGCTGATCGACGATTTCCAGCACGCGCGCTTCCTGCGAAGCCTTCCCTTCCGGCGTTGAAGCAATCAACGGCAGATGATGAAACGGCACGTCGTAACTGGCGGCAAGCTGATAAAAATCCCGGTGGTTCGAAACGATCGCCGGAATCTCGATCCCGAGTTGTCCCGTGCGATATCGGAACAGCAAGTCGTTCAGGCAATGCCCGATCTTCGACACCATGATCATCACGCGCGGCTTGACGGACGCGTCGTGCAGTTCCCACTTCATGCCGAACTCATCGGCGAGCGTGGTGAACGACTTGCGCAACGCGTCGAGGCCGGGGTCGCCGCCGACTTGCTGGAAATGCACGCGCATGAAAAATTCGCCGGTGTGGCTGTCGCCGAATTGCGCGGAATCGAGAATATTGCTGCCGAGATCGAACAGGAATCCGGACACGGCATGGACAATGCCGGGACGATCCGGGCACGACAACTTCAAGATAAAACTATGTTCGGTCGACATGAACCGATACTCCTTTGAGATGTTTCAACTACACGTCTGTTCGCGTTCACAGCGCGGGGGGTGAGAAAACTGCCTGCATGCCTTCGCACGCGTCTTCGTCGATCCATCGACGGCGCAGCAGGCAGTCGAGCGTGGCCAGGCTGGCATCGACGGTGAGCGCGCCTTCTTCAATCCAGCGCGCAACTTCATCAATACGCGCGAGCCGATGTTCGCCCACTTCGCCATCCTGATTGCGCGGCGCGAAATCAACGGGCAACGCCAGATCGAACACGTAAATCTGCTCGGCCTGCGTGCCTTCGGGCAGCGATTGCAGCACATGGAACAAGCGCCCACGTACAGCTTTAACAGCCAGTTCCTGCGGCATGCCAGCCTCTTCCCAGCACTCCTTCACGAGCGTTTCCTCGATCCCCATCCCCCAGCCGATACCGCCCGCCACCACGTTATCGAGCATGCCGGGATCGGTCGCTTTCGTCTCGCTGCGGCGCGCGATCCAGAGTTGCGGCGCGCGGCCGGGTTCTTCCACGATGCCATTCAGATGCACGGCGTATGTCATTGTGCCGAAGAACCGCGACGCCGCCCGTTCGATAAACGCCAGCGGCTCGGCATCGAAACTATTGCGGATTGCGTAGGTTTCGTTGCGCCAGCCAGGGATGCGGCCATCAGCGGCCAGCATGCCGATTACCGCGCCGAGCGCGGCGCTGCGGGCGTTCAGGTCGCAGAAGGTATCGGCGAGACGGATCGATGTTTGATCGATGTGAAACACATCCGGCCATGATTGCAGCGCGGGCGCGTCGGTGCGGCGAATCCAGCCGACCCGCTCGCTTCCGATGTAAAACGGCAAGTGCGCCGACGCATCGAAACGGCGCGCGGCAACGATGGCAGGCAGGGTCATGGGGGGCTCCGGCGGAGGAAAGCCGGAAATTGTACAGTGGGTTTCGTTCGCACTTGAGGTTCTGACTGCGGGTGATCGGGGTCGGTTAGTGCGAACGAAAACCCCCTCTTAATCCTTCAGCGCCACGCGAATCCCCAGCCCGATAAACGTCGCCCCGGCCAGCCGGTCAAGCCACACGCCCACGCGCGGACGCCGCTTCAAATAAGCACCGATCATCCCGGCAGCGACGCCAAACACCGAAAACACCGCCACCGTCTGCAGCATGAACACACCGCCGAGCTCGAACATCTGCAACATGACGCTTTGCCCGCCATGCGGATTCACGAACTGCGGCAGGAACACGATAAAAAACAGCGTCACTTTCGGATTCAGCAAATTGCCGATCACACTTTGCCGGAACACGACAGCGAGCGGCTGGCTCGGCCGCTCATGTGCACTCGACAACCCTTTGCTGCGAATTGCCTTGATGCCGATCCAGACCAGATACGCGGCGCCGGCCAGCTTGACTGCTTCGAACGCCGTCGGCGACGACTTCAGCAACGCCGCCACCCCGAGCGCGGCGAGCGTCGTGTGAAATGAAATCCCGGCGGCAAATCCGAGTGCCGCAACGAGGCCGGCCGCGCGTCCCTGCGAAATGCCGCGCGCGAGCACCTGCAGATTGTCCGGGCCGGGCGCCACGGTAATCGCGATGGAAGCGGCGAGAAACAACAGGAAATTTGGCATGGCGCAGAGAAATTCAGAAAAATTAGTGACCGCTGAATTCGCAGACCGTGAAAAGCGGCAACCCCGACTCGCGCAGAAGTTTCGAGCCACCCAGTTCCGGCAAATCGATGATCGCCGCACCCTCCACGACCACCGCGCCAAGCCGCTCGAGCAATATCTTGCCGGCCATCATCGTGCCGCCGGTGGCAATCAGGTCATCGACAAGCACCACGCGCTCGCCCGGCTTGCACGCATCTTCGTGAATTTCGACAGTCGCGCTGCCATATTCGAGTTCATAGGATTGCGAAATCGTCCTGAACGGCAGCTTGCCTTTCTTGCGAATCGGCACGAAACCCAGGCTCAGTTCGTACGCAAGAATCGGCCCGATGATAAAGCCACGCGCATCGAGTCCGGCGATCGTATCGATTCGCGCATCTATATAGCGCTGCACCAACATATCGATCAGCGTGCGCAACGCGCGCCGGTCTTGCAGCACAGGCGTGATATCGCGGAATTGCACGCCAGGCTGCGGCCAGTCCGGAACGGTGCGGATCCGTTCCCGGATAAAACTGGCGGGATTGGGTAAATTGGGTATTGAGGGCGCTGCGAACTCAGACATGAATGATGTCTCCTGGAAAACGTCAGGCTACCGCGCCCGCACGGCGATTGCGCGACAGCCGTTCTTCCGCCTGCTGCAGCGCTTCGGGCAAACCGCGCAGCACCACAATGTCGCTCGCACGCAGCTTGGTGTCGGGATCGGGCTCCACGCCGCGAATCCCGTGCCGGCGGATCGCCGTCACCTCCACGCCGTCGCCCACCAGCCCGAGTTCGTCGAGCGTTCGGCCGACCGCGTCGGCGTTTTCATCGACGGGAACCGATTGTAGCCGGACCTGCTCGCGGCGCTCATCGTCGTCTTCGTCCGCGCCGTGAAAATAACCTCGCAGCATGCTGTAACGCTCGTCGCGCATTTCTTCCACCCGCCGAACGACGCGCCGCATCGGCACGCCCATCAGCACGAGCGTGTGCGACGCCAGCATCAAGCTTCCCTCCACGATTTCCGGAATCACTTCCGTCGCGCCCGACGCAATCAGCTTTTCCAGATCGGCGTCGTCGACCGTGCGCACGATGGTGGGCAGCGTAGGTTCGAGTTCGTGAATGCTATGCAGTACGCGCAACGCGGACGGCGTGTTCGCGAAGGTGATCGCGACCGTGGCCGCGCGATGTATGCCGGCCGCGACCAGTGCCTCACGCCGCCCGGCGTCGCCGTACACCACGCTTTCACCGGCCGCCGCCGCTGCAGCCACGCGATCCGGGTCCAGGTCCAGCGCGACATACGACAACCCTTCGTGCTCCAGCATGCGCGCCAGGTTCTGCCCGGCGCGGCCATAGCCGCAGATGATCACGTGACCGCTCTGCTTGATGCTTTGCGTCGCGATGCGCGTCATTTGCAACGACTGCCGCAGCCATTCCGTCGATGAAAGCCGCAGCACGACCCGGTCGGCATTCTGGATAATGAACGGCGCCGCCAGCATGGAAAGCAGCATCGACGAAAGGATGGCTTGCAGCAGAACCGGCTCGACCAGATGTTTATCGAGGATCAAATTCAGCAGCACGAAACCGAATTCGCCGGCCTGGGCGAGGTTGAGGCCGGTGCGCATCGCCACGCCCGGCGGCGAGCCGAACAGCCGTGCGAGACCGGTAATCATCACGGCTTTCAGCAGGATCGGCAGGAAAAAAAACGCCGCCACGAGCAACGGATGTTCCCAGATCACGCGCGGATTCAGCAGCATGCCCGTGGTCACGAAAAACAGGCCGAGCAGCACGTCGCGGAACGGCTTGATGTCCTCTTCCACCTGATGCCGATACGGCGTTTCCGCGATCAGCATGCCCGCGATAAACGCGCCGAGCGCGAGCGACAGGCCGAATTTATCGGTGATGAACGCGGCGCCCAGCGTGACCAGCAGCAGGTTCAGCATGAAGAGTTCTTGCGAGCGCCGGCGCGCGACAATATTGAACCAGCGCGTCATGAACTTCTGGCCGAGGAACAGCAGCACCGTCAACGCGACCACAATCTTCACGGCAGCGAGCACGAGCCAGAACGCCAGTTCCTTCGAATTGCCGTTGCCGAACGCGGCAATGATGATCAGCAGCGGCACCACGGCCAGGTCCTGGAACAGCAGCACGCCGAAGATATTGCGGCCATGCTCGGATTCCAGTTCGAGCCGCTCGGCAAGCATTTTCGAAACGATGGCGGTGGACGACATCGACAACGCGCCGCCCAGCGCGATGCTCGCCTCCCACGACATATCGGTCCAGAAGTTCGCGATCCACCCGAACAACAGCGCCAGCGCAATCGTCCCGGCCACCTGACTCGCACCGAGGCCGAACACAATCCGGCGCATCGAACGCAATTTCGATAACGAGAACTCGAGCCCGATCGAAAACATCAGGAACACGACGCCGAATTCAGCCAGATGCTGCGCGCGTTCGCTATCCGGCGCGATGCCGGCAGCGTGCGGCCCGACAATGATCCCGACGGCCAGATAACCCAACATGGGCGGCAGGTTGAAAAAGCGGAATACGACGACCCCTGCCACTGAACACAGCAGCAACAGCAACGTCATTTCAAGCGGGGAAGTCATCCGTCTAGCGTCCTCGTTTGTCGGCGGATGGTGGCTCTGGGGAGCGCATCCGGATCTTGTGTTTTTTTAACGCGCGCGGGCGTTGCGCGCAACAAAACACACGGCCTTTCGGGGGCGGATGAGCGGCTGCAGGCCGTCCGGTGTCTGGCGCGGCGCAAATGTGCCTTTGTTATACTTCGCGCATGATAGCGAAAATCAATGGCGACCGGGCACTCGCGCTGGCTCGCACCGTGCTCGAAATTGAAGCCGACGCTGTGCGCGGCCTGTCCGCGCAACTCGACGACAACTTCACCGGCGCCGTCGAATTCCTGCTGGGATGCAAGGGCCGCGTGGTGGTGTCGGGCATCGGTAAATCCGGGCATATCGCCCGCAAGTTCGCGGCTACGCTCGCGAGCACCGGCACGCCCGGTTTCTTTGTTCATCCCGCCGAAGCAAGCCACGGCGATCTCGGCATGGTTACCGCCGACGACGTGTTCATCGCGATGTCGAATTCAGGCGAAACCTCTGAACTCGTCGCCATTCTGCCGATCATCAAGCGCCTCGGGGCAAAACTGATCGCCATTACCGGACGGCCGGAATCGAGCCTCGCCAAACTGGCCGACGTGCATCTGAACGCGCACGTCGATAAAGAAGCCTGCCCGATGAATCTCTCACCGACAGCCAGCACCACCGCCGTGCTCGCATTGAGCGACGCGCTGGCGGTCGCCGTGCTCGACGCCCGCGGTTTTGGTCCCGACGACTTCGCGCGCTCGCATCCGGGCGGCGCACTCGGCCGGCGCCTGCTCACGTACGTACGCGACGTGATGCGGGTCGGGCCGGAAGTGCCGGAAGTGCCGCTCGACGCCACCGTCTCCGACGCCCTCTTCCAGATCACCGCGAAGCGCATGGGCATGACGGCCGTGGTCAATGAAAAGCGTCACGTGGAAGGCATCTTCACCGACGGCGACCTGCGCCGCATTCTTCAGCGCGACGGCGATTTCCGCGCGTTGCCGCTGATCGACGTCATGACCCGTAATCCGCGCACGATCGGTCCGGACCATCTGGCGGTGGAAGCGGTGGAACTGATGGAGCGTTATCGCATCAATCAGATGCTGGTCGTCGATGAAAACGCGATCCTGATCGGCGCCCTGAACATGCACGACCTCTTTTCCAAGAAGGTAATCTGATGCCGAACAAGTCTGCCACGCCGGACGAAGCGAACGACCGCGCAAGCCGCGTGAAGCTGATGATTTTCGATATCGACGGCGTGTTTACCGACGGCAGCCTGTTTTTCACCGCCGACGGTGACGCCATGAAGTCCTTCAACTCGCTCGATGGCCACGGCGTGAAAATGCTGCAAGTGGCGGGCGTGCAGACGGCGATCATCACCGGGCGCAACTCCGGCATTGTCGCGGCACGAGCGCGCGAGCTGGGCATTACGCACCTGCATCAAGGCGTCGCCGATAAGACCATCGCGCTCGCCGAATTGCTGCAAACCACGGGTATCCCGGCCACCGACTGCGGCTACATGGGCGACGACTGGCCGGATCTCGCCGTGATGCGGTTGTGCGGCTTTGCTGCAGCGCCCGCCAACGCGCATGAGGAAGTGCTGCAACGCGTGCATGTCGCCACGACCAAGCGCGGCGGCGAGGGCGCGGTGCGTGAAGTCTGCGACGCCATCCTGCGCGCCCAGAATCGCTACGACGGCCTGCTTGCCGCGGCTATCGGAGCCTGAACCCCATGGCACGTCCCACCAAACTGACTTCAGCGCTGCCGCTGGTCGCGATGGCGGCGCTAGCGGGCATCACCTACTGGCTGCTGCAGGCGACGCTGCCGCCGGCACAGACGCCGGAGCGCCCGAAAGAGCACGCACCCGACTATTTCGCGACGAATTTTTCGGTCTCCGAACTCGACACTACCGGCACGACGCAATATCGCCTGACCGCGATTTCGATGGTGCATTACGAAGACGACGAAAACAGCGACCTCACGAAACCCGCGATGCGCATGTTCCAGCCGCTCCGTCCAACGGTCACGGCTACGTCCGAGCGCGGTACGGTGAACGGCGACGTCTCGATCGTCGACTTGTACGAAAACGCTCACATTCTGCGCGTGGCCGGTTATGGCGACCCGCAGATGACGGCGGATTCGGAGCACTTTCGCATCCTTGTGAACGACGATGTCATCGAAACGGAAAAGCCGGTTAAACTTCAGCGCGGTCCGTCGGTGATGACGGGCAACGGCATGAACTACAACAACGCGACCCGGGTAATGAAGCTCTATGGACAGGTGCGCGGCCAGATCGCTGCGTCCGACACCCTCGGCACCTCGTCCAAATAACCCCGGCAGTTCCGACGAATTGCGCTTATTCCATTCAAGTGTGACTGCATGAACAAACCGTTTCTCCGACCCGAATCCGGCCGTCTGCGCGCAGCGCGCGCTGCATTTTCGCGCCGCGCCGCACGCATCGTGCAATTCGGGATCGCGGCAACCTGTGTGGCGTTGCCGCTGGCGGCCTTTGCGCCCGCCGCGCACGCCGAACGCGCCGACAACGACAAGCCGCTGAATATTGAAGCGGACAACATGACCTACGACGACCTGAAGCAGGTCAACATCTTCACGGGTCACGTAGTCGCCACCAAAGGCACGATCATCATCAGGGCGGATCGTGTGGACGTGACCCAGGATCCTCAGGGGTACCAGTACGCAACTGGCACGTCTACCGGCGGCAACCTCTCGTATTTCCGCCAGAAACGCGATGGCCTCGACGAATATATCGAAGGCAATGCCGTGCGGATCGACTACGACGGCAAGCAGGATCTCACCACACTGACCACGCGCGCCGTCGTGCGCCGCCTGGTCGGTCTCACCACGATTCAGGACGAAGTGCACGGCAGCGTGATTACCTACGACGGCCAGAAAGACTTCTATACAGCGAAAGCCGGGCCGGACGTTGCCGGTCCAGGCAACCCGACCGGTCGCGTACGAGCCATGCTTGCGCCGCGTAACGGCGGCGCCGCGCCGCTCACCGGCGCACCGGCCACCCTGACGCCGTCCAACAAGATGCAAGGAACGCAGCAGCCGTGAATTCGCCCGCCATGCCCCATCGCAAGCCGGCCGGCACGAGCAGTTCGCTCACCGTCCGCAACCTGAAGAAACGCTACGGCTCGCGCACGGTCGTGAAAGACGTCTCGCTCGACGTGAAAAGCGGCGAAGTGGTCGGGCTGCTAGGGCCGAACGGCGCGGGCAAGACCACGTCGTTTTATATGATCGTCGGGCTGGTGCCCCTCGATGCAGGCGAAATCCTGCTCGACGGCACCTCCATCAGCCTGCTGCCCATTCACAAGCGGGCACGCCTTGGACTGTCGTATCTGCCGCAGGAAGCCTCCGTGTTCCGCAAGCTCACGGTCGAGCAGAACATTCGCGCAGTGCTAGAACTGCAAATGGATGAGAGCGAAAAACCGCTCTCCAAACAGGGCATCACGGACCGCGCGGAAGCGTTGCTCGACGAACTGCAGATCGCGCATTTGCGTGAAAACCCGGCGTTATCGCTCTCCGGCGGCGAACGGCGGCGCGTGGAAATCGCCCGTGCGCTCGCGACCAATCCGGCGTTTATCCTGCTGGACGAACCGTTCGCCGGCGTCGATCCGATCGCCGTGCTCGAAATCCAGAAGATCGTGAAATTCCTGAAGCAGCGCAACATTGGTGTGCTGATTACGGACCACAACGTGCGCGAGACGCTCGGCATCTGCGACCACGCGTACATCATTAGCGACGGGAGCGTGCTCGCCGCAGGCGCGCCGAGCGACATTATCGAAAATGAGAGCGTGCGGCGCGTCTATCTCGGCGAACATTTCCGCATGTGAGCGCAGGGACCAACGCCCGGCGGCCCTTGCAACACCGTTGTGGGCGGCGTCCTGTGCCGCCAGCAAATCTTACGTGCCGCCCTCGAGGCGGCACGCTTGTTTTTGGTCGATCCCCGCGAGGTGTCGCGCCCGTGGCAAACTCTCTACAATGATTAAAACCTTGCCATGAAAGCTAGCCTCCAACTTCGCCTGTCGCAGCATCTTGCGCTGACCCCACAACTGCAGCAGTCCATCCGGCTGCTTCAGTTGTCGACGCTCGAATTGCAGCAGGAAGTCGCGATGGCTGTCGCGCAAAATCCGCTGCTCGAGAACGAGGACGACTGGACCACCAGCCCGTTGCGCGTGGCAGCGGACGGCTCGCTGATCACGTCGGGGGCCTCGGTGAGCGCGCCGGACCCGATGATGAGCAACGGCACGTCGTCGGGCAGCAGCAGTAGCACGACCACGACCGACCGCTCCGAAAATGGCGAGCCTCAGGGTGTAGACGAATACAACGGATTGAGTTCGTCGGATAACGGGCCGGATTCGAGTTCGTGGAATCTGGAAGATTACGGCCGCTCGAATAGCGGCTCGGACGACGACGATCTGCCGCCGCTGCAAATCCACGAATCCACCACTACGCTGCGCGATCACCTGACGTCGCAACTGCGCATGACGAAGGCGAATCAGCGCGATCGCGCGCTGATCACGTTCCTGATCGAATCGCTTGACGAAGACGGTTATCTCACGTCGTCGCTCGAGGAAGTGAAGGCGGATTTGCCCGACGAGCTCGAAGTCGATGTCGACGAACTCAGTGCGGCGCTCGCCCTGCTGCAGAGTTTCGATCCGCCGGGGGTGGGTGGCCGTTCGGCGTCCGAATGCCTGAAGCTGCAGTTATTGCGGCTCGAGCCATCGCCTGTTCGCACGCTGGCGCTTGATATTGTGATGCACCATCTGGAGCTGCTGGCGGCGCGGGATTTCACGCGTTTGCGAAAGCAGCTCAAGGCCACCGATGACGCACTGCGTGATGCTCATTTGCTGATCCGTTCGCTGGAACCGTTTCCGGGCGCCGCGTTCGGCAAGAGCGAGGCGGATTACGTTGTCCCCGACATCCTGGTGCGCAAGATGTCCAGTGGCTGGACGGCAGAATTGAATCCTGAAATCGTGCCGCGGCTTCGCATCAATCACCTCTACGCGAATATTTTGCGCAACAATCGCGGCGATCCGGGCAGCGGTTCGTTGCGCCAGCAGCTTCAGGAAGCGCGCTGGCTGATCAAGAATATTCAACAAAGATTCGAGACGATTCTCCGCGTTGCACAAGCCATTGTGGAGCGTCAGAAGAACTTTTTTGCGCACGGCGAAATTGCAATGCGGCCCTTGGTTTTGAGGGAGATTGCTGATACGCTGGGTTTACACGAATCCACCGTCTCACGTGTGACAACCGGTAAGTACATGCTGACCCCATTCGGGACGCTTGAATTTAAGTACTTCTTCGGATCGCACGTTTCAACTGACACAGGTGGCGCGGCATCGTCTACGGCGATCCGGGCACTCATCAAGCAACTGATAGGAGCCGAAGACTCGAAATCTCCTCTTTCAGACAGCCGCATCGCAGAGTTGCTGGCAGAACAGGGATTCGTGGTGGCGCGCCGCACGGTGGCCAAATATCGCGAAGCTCTGAAAATCCCGGCAGTGAACTTGCGAAAGTCTCTGTAGCCCGCTGCATGTCGCGGCGGGCCTTTACCGGCCGCGTCGCGAAAGCGCGAACGAGCCGGCCGATGCGATTCCGATCCGTTCCACCGTTCAACAGAACGGGCATGTACGGGCAAGCAGCGACCGGTTTGAGCAGCGTGAAAGCGTCCAGGCGGCCATTAGCTTGGAGAGCAACTATGAATCTGCAGATCAGTGGACACCATCTCGAATTGACGCCTGCGTTGCGAGAATATGTGATCACCAAACTGGATAGAGTGCTACGGCACTTCGATCAGGTGATCGACGGCAGTGTGGTCCTCTCGGTCGACAATCATAGGGAAAAGGACAAGCGGCAAAAGGTCGAAATCAACCTGCATCTGAAGGGCAAGGACATTTTCATCGAGAGTTGTGACGTTGATATGTACGCGGCTATCGACCTGATGGTCGACAAACTGGACCGGCAAGTGCTTCGCCACAAGGACAAGATCCAGGGCCATGCGCATGCCACAATGAAGTACGGACACGAACCGCAGGAGAGCGAAGTTCCGGTTGTTGTGAACGGCTAGAGGAATGGTTCAAATGGGTTGGACGGCGCATCGGCAGGATGATTTTTCGATGCGCCGGATTCCGGAGCAATCCAGACCCGAGCCCGATAGTCGGCACGAGCCGCCTGAAAGCAGGCGGCTTTTTTTGTCACCCGCGGTTTTGGGCCGTTTTTTGCCGCGGGTTTGGGTCAACCGGCAACCGTTGCGTAATTCGCAACAAACGCACGCAGCGTATGGCGCGCCGCACCATCGCTGATTGCGCTGTTCTATAATGGTCCGGTTAGTACCGGGGTTGTTAATCGGAGTGAAGCGAGACCTTGGTCTCCCGCGCATTCCTTACCAAAATCGCCGTGAGCGTTTCGTGCAGGTTCTGCAGCCGCCACGATGAGGAGAATTCAGGCCACGCATCTGCCTGCCAACATGAATCGTTTAGCCAAATTTCTTCCCCTCGAAAATGTCGTCCTCGGACTGTCCGTCACCAGCAAGAAACGTGTATTCGAGCAAGCGGGCCTGATCTTCGAGAACCAGAACGGCATTGGCCGCAGTATCGTCACCGACAATCTTTTTGCGCGCGAGCGCCTCGGCTCGACCGGTCTCGGTGAAGGTGTCGCCATTCCCCATGGACGCATCAAGGGCCTGAAGCATCCGCTCGCCGCCTTTGTGCGCCTGGCTGAGCCGATCGCTTTCGAATCGCCGGATGGGCAGCCCGTGTCGCTGCTGATCTTTCTGCTCGTTCCCGAACAAGCCACACAACAGCACCTCGAAATCCTGTCCGAGATAGCGCAATTGCTATCCGACCGGGATGCACGCGAACGCCTGAATACTGAAGAAAACCGTGAGGCGCTGCATCAGGTCCTCACGCAATGGCAGCCCTGAGCTTGTTGAGCCGGGTCTCGCGCTGGACTTGAAGCCGGCCTCAGCGCCGAGACCCAGGCCGAACGGCCCTCTCGCGCCGGCGGCCCTTCTAGCGCACAATTAGTCCTATCGAGCGGAGCATTGAAAGAGACCATTCCCGGTCCCTTCAATCACTTCACGCTCGCGGCCTCTCACGGAGTTCCGGCCTCATGGATACGTCCAGCATCAACGCCCAGAGCATTTTCGACGACAACGCAGCCGCGCTGAAACTTAGTTGGCTGACGGGTCACGAAGGCTGGGAGCGCGGCTTTTCGACCGAAACCGTTGCCAATGCAACGTCGAGCGCCGACCTCGTGGGGCACTTGAACCTGATTCACCCCAACCGCATCCAGGTACTCGGCGACGCCGAAATCAACTACTACCAGCGCCAGTCCGACGAAGACCGCTCGCGTAACATGGCCGAGCTGATCGCGCTGGAACCACCGTTCCTGGTGGTCGCGGGCGAGGTCGGTGCACCACCTGAGCTGGTTCTGCGCTGCACCCGGTCGTCCACCCCGCTCTTCACCACGCGGATGTCAGCGGCGGCGGTGATCGACAGCCTGCGCCTCTATATGTCGCGGATCCTCGCGCCTCGCGCCACGCTGCACGGCGTGTTCCTCGACATCCTCGGCATGGGCGTTCTGCTGACCGGCGACTCCGGGCTCGGGAAAAGCGAACTCGGGCTGGAGCTCATCAGCCGCGGTCACGGTCTTGTCGCGGACGACGCCGTAGACTTCGTGCGCCTCGGGCCGGATTTTGTCGAAGGCAGATGCCCGCCGCTGCTGCAGAATCTGCTTGAAGTGCGCGGCCTCGGCCTGCTGGATATCAAAACCATCTTTGGTGAAACCGCGGTTCGGCGGAAAATGAAACTCAAGCTGATCGTTCAGCTCGTGCGTCGTCCAGACGGTGAATTCCAGCGCCTGCCGCTGGAAAGCCAGGCGGTCGACGTGCTCGGCTTGCCGATCAGCAAGGTCACCATCCAGGTGGCGGCCGGCCGAAACCTGGCTGTGTTGGTGGAAGCGGCGGTGCGCAACACGATCCTGCAATTGCGGGGTATCGATACCCTGCGCGACTTCATGGATCGTCAGCGCCTTGCGATGCAGGACCCCGAAAGCCAGTTCCCCGGCAAACTGATCTGATCGGTTTATATGGCTAGACCGGCGGCTCCAGCATCCAGCCGCCGCCCGGACCCGAAGTTTTTGCGTGTTTTTACCTCGAGCGAACGAGTCCCTATTCATGCGCATCATTCTGATTACCGGCATTTCCGGCTCCGGCAAATCGGTCGCTCTGAACGCGCTCGAAGACGCCGGCTACTATTGCGTAGACAACCTGCCGCCGCGCTTTTTGCCCGAGCTCGCCAAATATCTCGACACACAAGGGCAGCCGCGTCTGGCTGTCGCTATCGATGCACGCTCGAGCCGTTCGCTCGACGAAGTGCCCGCGATCATCAAAGACCTTTCTCAGTCGTTCGATCTGCGTGTGTTGTTTCTCAACGCCAGCACGCAGTCGCTGATTCAACGCTTTTCCGAGACGCGCCGCCGTCATCCGTTGTCGGGTTCACCGGGTCACGACGCCGACGTCGGGCTGCTCACCTCGCTGGGCGAAGCGATCGAACGTGAGCGCGAACTCGTCTCGGGGCTTGCCGAGTTCGGCCATCAGATCGACACGAGCAATCTGCGGGCGAACGTGTTGCGCGCGTGGGTGAAGAGTTTTATTGAGCAGGAAACGGCCGGGCTCACGCTGATGTTCGAGTCGTTCGGGTTCAAGCGCGGTGTGCCGCTCGACGCCGATTTTGTATTCGACGTCCGGACGCTGCCGAATCCTTATTACGATCACGAACTGCGGCCGCTGACGGGCCTGGACCAGCCGGTTATCGACTTTTTGTCCGCCCAACCGATGGTCCACCAGATGATCGATGACGTAGGCACGTTCATCGCCAAATGGCTGCCGCAATTTCGCGACGACAACCGCAGTTATCTGACGGTGGCGATCGGCTGCACGGGTGGTCAGCATCGTTCGGTATTCATCGCCCAGGCGCTGGCCGCGCGCTTCGGGGACAAGGCCAATGTGATCGTGCGGCATCGCGACGCACCCATCGCTGTAGATGGTCACGTCGCGCCCTTGCAAACCTGATCGCCGTCGGGCGGTCTTTTTAAAAGAAGCGCGCGATGTCCACCAATCCCCTTCTCGCCGACCTGCCGCTGTTTCCGCTGCACACCGTGCTGTTTCCCGGTGGCCATCTTCCCCTGAAAATCTTCGAAGCCCGCTATCTCGACATGGCGCGCGAGTGTTTGCGCGAAGGCACGCCGTTCGGCGTATGCCTGTTGAAAAGCGGCAATGAGATTGCGTCGCCGGGCGACCCGTCCGTGCCCGAGAGCATCGGTTGCCTGGCCGAGATCACGCAATGCGACGTGGACACGTTTGGCATGCTGCTCATCCAGGCACGCGGGACGACCCGGTTTCGGCTGTTGTCCCATCGCGTGGAGCCGAGCAATTTGCTCGTGGGCGTGGCCGAAACCATTGGGGACGACGTGCCGCTGGACGACGCTGAAGCGTTGGCGAAGTTCGGCGCGTGCGCGGAAGTGCTGGAGCGGATCATCGATGCAATCAAGGCGCGCGAGGCCAAAGACCTGCCGTTCACCGAACCCTTCCTTCTCGACGATCCGACCTGGGTATCCAATCGTTTATCCGAGATCCTGCCGATCCCCATGCGCGCCCGGCAGAAGTTGATGGAGCTCGAAGACGCGGCCGCGCGGATCGATGTCGTGCATCACTATATGCAGCAGCATCAACTGCTGTGAGGCGGCTTTAGCAACGCGCCCTTATCAAATCAACGAGCCCTGCAGCGCGTCGAGGAGTTTGCGAACCGGCGCGGGTACGCCATACGCGTCGATATTCGCTAGCGGTGCCCACACGGTCTGGTTATCGGCGGCTTCGGGCACGCCGTTCGCCCGACCGAGACGCGGCTCGATATCCAGTTTGAAATGCGTGAACGTGTGCGTGAACGGGCTCAGCCGCTGAAGCTCAGCCGTGCCGCCGAAGCTATGCGCGACCGCCGCGAGCGCGTTTTCATCGGCGGCTTCGGGCAGGCTCCATAAACCGCCCCAAATGCCTGTCGGCGGACGCTTTTCCAGCAACACGCTATTGCCGTCCTGCAAAACCAGCATCCAGGTCTTGCGTGTCGGCACGGTCTTCTTTGGCCGCGCGCCCGGCAGTTCTTTTTGCCGTCCAGTCATGTTCGCCACGCAATCGGCGGCAAATGGGCAGCGCGCGCAATCCGGCTTGCCGCGCACGCACAGCGTTGCACCCAGATCCATCAAACCCTGCGTGTACGCGGTGACTTCGTCCTTGTGCGCGGCATCGGGAAGCAGCGATTCGGCCAGCGTCCACATCGTGTTTTCCACGCGTTTTTCGCCCGGAAAGCCGTCGATGCCAAACACGCGCGCAAGCACACGCTTCACGTTGCCATCGAGAATTGTCGCGCGTGCGCCGAACGCGAACGACGCGATTGCCGCCGCCGTCGAACGCCCGATACCCGGCAGTTCAGCAAGCTCGTCTACGCTGCGGGGGAACTCGCCGCCATGCTCCATCGATACAACACACGCGCATCGATGCAGATTTCGCGCGCGCGAGTAATAACCAAGGCCGGCCCATAGCGCCATCACGTCGTCAAGCGGTGCGGCGGCGAGTGCGTTCACATCGGGGAAACGGTCGAGAAAACGCGCGTAGTACGGAATCACCGTCGATACCTGCGTCTGCTGCAACATGATTTCGGACAACCAGATCCGATACGCATCGCGTGTGTTTTGCCACGGCAGATCGTGACGGCCGTGAACACGTTGCCACGCGATCAGGCGCGTGGAGAAATCGGTGAGCTGGAGCATGTCGGCTAGCGCTGGCAGCGCGGGCAAAAGTACGTGGATCGCTGGCCCTGCACGATTTGTTTGATGGCCGTTCCGCACACGTGGCACGGCTGGCCCGCGCGATCATAGACGAAATAGTCGAGCTGGAAATAGCCCGATTCACCGTTGCTACCTACGAAATCTCGCAACGTGCTGCCGCCCTTCTCGATCGCTGCGGCGAGCGTCGTGCGCACGGCATCTGCGAGCAGGTCGTAGCGCACGAGCGAGACGCGCCCGGCGGCGACCGTTGGCCGGATACCCGCGCGAAACAGGCTCTCGGACGCGTAAATGTTGCCCACGCCGACGACCATCGTGCCCGCAAGCAACGCCTGCTTCACCGACACCTTGCGCCCCCGCGTCTGCCGGTACATCAGCGCGCCGGAAAACTCAGCAGTAAACGGTTCCACGCCTAAGCCCGCGAGCAGCGGATGGTCGAGCACGTCGCCGTCTTCGCGCGAATGCCAGAGCACAGCACCAAAGCGTCGCGGATCGCGAAAGCGCAGGATGAATTCGTCGAAGATCAGATCTATATGATCATGCTTCGCCGCGTCCGGCGGCCGCGGCACGTTGCGCAATACGCGCAGCGTCCCCGTCATGCCGAGATGCACGATCAGCCAACCCTCGGAGGTTTCGAACAGCAGATACTTGCCGCGCCGCTCAACCTTTTCGATTTTCAGCGCCTTCATGGTCTTCGCGAGATGCGGCGGAATCGGCCAGCGCAGCGCCGGCGTGCGGACCTCGACGCGCTCCACCCTGCGTCCGGCAACAAACGGTTCGATCCCGCGTCGGGTTACTTCGACTTCCGGCAACTCTGGCATGTTTTACTGGTCTGCAACTTGCTGTGGGATGTGCGCGTATTGTAGCGAGCGCGTTACAATCGACTGAAACATTGATCGGATTTCCATGAACTTGTCCTTCGTAAAGTTGTTTTCGAAGCAGCGTGCAGCGACCGTTCAAACGAGCGCTACACGCGGTAAGCCGGTCTACCCGAGCAAGCTCGCGGCCGCAGTTGCGTTCGCGGTGGCTGCGTTCGCGCTCGCGCCTGCCTACGCGCAGAGCCCCGCGCAACTTCCCACGCCGGACGACGATCAGGCGGCCATCAGCGCGGCGGACCTGATCACCGCGCCGCCGACGGGCAAGGAAACGCAGGACTTGCCGAACGTCGCAGCGTCCAGCCAGATCGTGTTCCAAGTGCTCGCGGCCGAAGTCGCGTTGCAACGCAATCAGGCTGCGCCGGCGTATCAGACCTATCTCGCCCTCGCCCGCGACACGCACGATCCGCGTTTTGCCCAGCGCGCGACCGAGATTGCAATTGCCGCACAAAGTCCCAACGACGCACTGACGGCCGTCCAGCTTTGGCAGCAATTCTCGCCGAACTCGGAGCGCGCGGCGCAGTTGAGCGCGTCGCTGCTGATCCTCTCCGGCAAGCCCGACGACGCCAAGCCGATCCTCACGACCGAGCTCGCGAAAGTACCGGCGGAGCAACGCGGCGACGCGATCATCTCGCTGCAGGTCCTGCTGTCGCGCGGGCCGAATCGCGTGGGTGGACTGAATGTGCTGAAGGATCTGGTCAAGAACGACATGGACCGGCCGGAAACACAACTGGCGCTCGCCCGGCAAGAAATTGCCGCCGACGACCTGCCGGGCGCGAAGGCGTCGCTTGAAAAGGCGCTGCAACTGAAGCCCGACTATCTGCCTGCCGCGTTGACACTCGCACGCATGGGGCCGAACGAACGCAACGAGGGTATCGCTTCGTTCGAGAAGTACCTCGACAAGAATCCGAAATCGCACGACGCGCGGCTTGCGCTGGCGCAACTGTATCTATCGGCGGATCGTCTCGACGACGCCCAGAAGCAGTTCGAAATCATGCGCAAGAACGACGCGAAAGATTTGACGCCGCTCATGGCGCTCGCGTTGATCAATATTCAGAAGAAACAACCGGACAAGGCGCAGGACTATCTCAAGCAATACGCAGCGGCCGCTGAGAGCACGCCGGGCGCGGACCCGGGCCAGGCGTACATCTATCTCGCGCAGTTATCGCTGGAGAAAAAAGACGACGTTGCCGCGAACCAGTGGCTCGACAAGATTCCGCGTTCGAGCCAACAGTATTTGCCGGCACAAGTCACGCGCGCGCAAATCCTCGCCTCGCACGGCAAAGTCGACGAAGCGCGTGCGTTGCTGGGCAGCCTGCAGACATCCGATCCCCGCGATCTGGCGCTGCTCGCGCGCACGGACGCCGCGTTGCTGTTCCAGGCGCAACGGTATCCGGAAGCGGAAACGGCTTTGTCGAAGGCATCGACTGCATTCCCTGATGATCCCGATATCGCCTACGACTACGCCATGGCCGCCGAGAAGAATGGCCATTACGACACGATGGAAGCGCAACTGCGCAAGCTGATGAAAGAGCAGCCGGACAATGCGCAAGCGTATAACGCGCTCGGCTATTCGCTCGTCGATCGCAACGAGCGCCTGGATGAGGCGGAGAAGCTGATCGAGAAGGCGGTGTCGCTTGCGCCAAACGACGCGTTCATCATGGACAGTCTCGGCTGGGCAAAGTATCGGCTGGGCAATGCGACCGAAGCCGCGAGCATCCTGAAGAAGGCCTACGACCTGCAGCCGAACGCCGAAATTGGCGCACATCTCGGCGAAGTGCAGTGGAAGTCGGGACAGCAGGACCAGGCGCGCAATACATGGCGTCAGGCGCAAAAGCTCGAACCCGGCAATGACACACTTTTGAAGACGCTCAAACGATTCCAGGTGAACGACCTTTGAACTTGATTGCTACGAATTTCATGGGGAGTCAGCGCGCGCGTCGTGGCGCGCTGGCGCTGATGGCAGCGGGTGTGGTGGTGGTGTCGGGGTGTGCGATCAAACCGCGGGTGCCGACTACATCGAATGCAGCGACCGCGATCACCGCGCAAACCACCCGCGCGTATCACGGCCGTTTTTCTGTCCAGTACAACGACCAGAACGGCCAGCAGCGCAACGCATACGGTAACTTCGACTGGCAGGAAACCGGGGACACTGTCACGCTGCAATTGCGCAATCCGCTTGGGCAGACACTGGCTATCGTGACGTCCTCGCCGTCTTCGGCTACCTTGGAATTGCCGAACCGCGAGCCGCAGACCGCCGATAACGTCTCCCAACTGATGAGCAACACGCTGGGTTTTGCGCTGCCGGTGGAAGGCTTGCGGTACTGGCTGCAACCCTCGCCAGCGCCGACCTCGCGGGCGCGCACAACGATGGATTCGTCGTCTGAAAACGGCCGCCTGAAGGAAATCAAGCAGGATGGCTGGACCGTCGACTATCTGGCCTACGCCGACGCGCCTGCAACCGGCGTGAAGCGCCTGAATCTGTCGCGCGACGAACCGCCGCTCGACATCAAGCTCGTCCTCGACCAGTAACGTTTTAGCTCAACAGCATGCCGTCACCTTTACCGGGTTCATCGCGGGGCTCATCGCGCCCGCTGGCCGATGCGTCCCTGCGCAATTGCCTCGCGCCGGCCAAGCTCAATCTGTTTTTGCACATCACGGGCCGTCGGCCAGATGGCTATCACGCGTTGCAGACGGTGTTCCAGTTGCTCGACTGGGGCGATCTGCTGCACTTCACCCGTCGCGACGATGGCGTCATCGCACGTAAAACCGATGTGCCGGGCGTATCTGAAGCGGATGACCTTGTTGTACGTGCTGCGCGTCTGCTGCAGTCGACAACGGGCAGCCCTCTTGGCGTAAACATAGAAATTGATAAAATACTGCCCATGGGCGCCGGTCTCGGCGGCGGCAGTTCTGACGCCGCGACCACGTTGCTCGTCCTGAATCGCTTGTGGGGCGTGGATTTGTCGCGAGAAGCGTTGCAGGATCTGGCGTTGAAACTCGGCGCCGATGTGCCGTTTTTTATCTTCGGGCACAATGCTTTTGCGGAAGGTGTCGGTGAAACGCTGCAAGCCGTCGATCTACCGAAACGGTTTTTCCTCGTGGTGAGTCCTGCGGTGCATGTCCCAACTGCCGCGATTTTTTCAGAGAAAGCGTTGACAAGGGACTCAAAAGTCCTCACAATAACGGACTTCCTTGCACAACATAGTTCTGACGCAGATTGGCCTGATAGTTTTGGCCGAAATGACATGCAGGCAGTTGTGGTTGAGAAGTACGCGGAAGTAGCTCAGGTGTTGGAGTGGTTTTCGGATCTTTCACCTGCGCGAATGACCGGATCTGGGGCGAGCGTGTTTGCCGCTTTTCGTAGCAAGGCCGAAGCTGAGATGGCGCAAGCCAAACTCCCGGCAAGCTGGAAGAGCACAGTGACCGAAAGCCTGGATTCGCATCCTCTCTTTGCTTTCGCGTCGTAAAGTTTCGTTTTGCCGGGTTTGTCCTACGCTACCCGGCAGGACTCAAAGTTAGTGTAGGGGAGTCGCCAAGCTGGTTAAGGCACTGGATTTTGATTCCAGCATGCGAAGGTTCGAATCCTTCTTCCCCTGCCAAAATTTCTCGCGTTTTTCCTCTCGCCTCCAGCCAGAACAGGTGCACGATGAGCAGTGACGGCCTGATGGTATTCACTGGCAACGCGAATCCCGCGCTTGCACAGGAAGTCGTCAAAATCCTTGGAATCCCACTTGGCAAGGCAATGGTCAGCCGTTTCTCCGACGGCGAAATCATGGTCGAGATCCAGGAAAACGTGCGGGGCAAGGACGTGTTCGTGCTGCAGTCCACCTGTGCACCGACCAATGACACGCTGATGGAACTCATGATCATGGTCGATGCGCTCAAGCGCGCATCCGCTGGCCGGATCACAGCAGCCATCCCGTACTTCGGTTATGCCCGCCAGGATCGCCGGCCACGTTCGGCCCGCGTCGCCATCTCGGCGAAAGTCGTGGCGAACATGCTGGAAATTGCCGGTGTGGATCGTGTCATCACGATGGATCTTCACGCCGACCAGATTCAAGGTTTCTTCGACATCCCGGTCGACAACATCTACGCCACGCCTGTCTTGCTCGGCGATCTGCGCAAGCAGAACTACGAGAACCTGCTCGTGGTGTCGCCGGATGTGGGCGGTGTGATCCGCGCCCGGGCCTTGGCGAAGCAACTGAACACCGATCTCGCGATCATCGACAAGCGTCGCCCGAAGGCGAACGTCGCTGAAGTGATGAACATCATCGGTGAAGTGGAAGGCCGCACGTGCGTGATCATGGACGACATGGTCGACACCGCAGGCACGCTCTGCAAGGCAGCACAGGTTTTGAAGCAACGCGGCGCGACGAAAGTGTTCGCGTATGCCACGCACCCGGTTTTGTCCGGTGGCGCAGGCGAGCGGATTGCGGCGTCGGAACTCGACGAACTCGTCGTCACCGACACCATTCCCCTCTCTGACGAAGCGCGCGCATGTACGAAGGTGCGCGTGCTGTCGAGCGCGGGATTGCTGGCCGAGACGTTCTCGCGTATCCGGCGCGGCGACTCGGTGATGTCGCTGTTCGCAGAAGGTTGAAAGTATTAGCGGTTTAGCGGAGGTTCAAAACTCTGCAACACTGCGTAATCGGTTCAGGCGAACGAAGGCCTGAACCGCTGCTCTGGGGCTGAACGCTGTTGCGGACAGCCCCGTTTTCACTGCCTGGTCGCGGGCAGATTATGGAGTTGAATCATGAAAGTAGTCGCTTTTGAGCGCAATCTGCAAGGTACGGGTGCGAGCCGCCGCCTGCGTAACTCGGGCAAGACCCCGGGCATCGTATATGGCGCAAATGCTGAAGCTCAAGCTGTTGAGCTCGATCACAACGCACTTTGGCACGCGCTGAAGAAAGAAGTGTTCCATTCGTCGATTCTCGACCTGGAAATCGCCGGCAAGTCGCAACAGGTTCTGCTGCGCGACGTGCAATACCATCCGTTCAAGCAAATGGTTCTGCACGTTGACTTCCAACGTGTCGATTCGAAGAAGAAACTGCACACCAAGGTGCCGGTGCACTTCATGAATCAAGAAACGAATCCGGCTGTGAAGATTGGTGGCGCGGTGATCTCGCACGTTCTGAACGAAGTCGAAATCGAATGCCTTCCGGCCGATCTGCCGGAATTCGTCGAGCTCGATCTGGCGAAGATTGAAGCCGGTCACGCACTGCACGTGAAGGACATCGTTTTGCCGAAGGGCGTAGCGCTGGTCGCTCACCTCGACGCAGAAAACCCGGTGATCGCTTCGGCGACCATCCCGGCTGCCGTCGTGTCCGACGAAGCAGCTTCGGGTGGCGCTGCTGCTCCGAGCGAAGGCGACAAGCCGGCTGCATAAGTCTGGCTGAAGCCTGTCCGCTTGAGTCCGCTCGGGTCCGCCCAGAAGAGCGGACAAAGTGACCCGCCGTTGCTCTGCTCCGGCGGGTTTTTTTTGGCCTTTTTCTGGTGCGGTTGATGTGTCCTGTGTTGTTGTGCTGTCGTTGCGCTGTGAGCAACCACGGGCCGCTACGCCGCCAAGATTGAACATGATCAAACTGATCGTCGGGCTCGGCAATCCGGGCGCCGAATACACCGCGACGCGTCACAACGCCGGCTTCTGGTTCGTCGATCAACTGGCGCGCGACGCGGGTGCATCGCTACGTGATGAACGCCGGTTTCACGGCCACTACGGACGCGCCCGGCTCAATGGTCAAGAGGTTCATCTGCTCGAGCCACAGACCTTCATGAATCGATCGGGTCAGTCGGTGGTGGCCGTTGCGCAGTTCTTCAAGATCCTGCCGGACGAGATTCTCGTCGCGCACGATGAACTCGATTTGCCGCCTGGTACGGTGAAGCTGAAGCTCGGTGGCGGCAGCGGTGGTCACAACGGCCTGAAGGACATTACGGCGCATTTGTCGGTGCAACAGTATTGGCGGTTGCGGATCGGCATCGGGCATCCGCGTGATCTGATTCCCGAGGGCGCGCGCGCAGGTGCGAAACCGGATGTAGCCAATTTTGTGCTGAAACCGCCGCGGCGCGAGGAGCAGGACGTGATCGATGCATCGATCGAACGCGCGCTGGCCGTGATGCCGTTCGCGATCAACGACGAGATGGAGCGAGCGATGATGAACCTGCATCGCAACGGCTGAACGCGGCGCGCGGCGGTGAATCTGCTGGATAAACAAGGAGCAACACGTGAGCCGTTTCTGGAGCGACATCGTTAATAAGTTGACGCCGTATGTGCCGGGTGAACAACCCGCGCTCGCGCGTCCCGTGAAGCTCAATACGAACGAAAACCCCTATGCGCCGTCGCCGCGGGTAGTCGATGCGATCCGGCGCGAACTCGGCGAGGAGGGCGATTCGCTGCGCAAGTATCCGGATCCGACAGCGCATGCTTTACGCACGACCATCGCGCAACATCATGGGCTGCGCGTGGAGCAAGTGTTCGTGGGCAATGGGTCGGACGAAGTCCTCGCACACACGTTCCAGGCACTGCTCAAGCACGACAAGCCAATTCGTTTCCCCGATATCACCTACAGCTTTTATCCCGTGTACGCGCAGTTGTACGGCGTAGCGTTCGACGCAGTGCCGCTTAATGCGGATTTCGGTATCGATGTAGACGACTATCGCGCACCCAATGGCGGCGTGCTGCTGCCGAATCCGAACGCGCCGACAGGCCGCGCGTTGCCGCTCGCCGAGATCAAGGTACTGCTCGCGGCGAATCCGGATTCGGTTGTGGTGATCGATGAAGCGTATGTGGATTTCGGCGCGGAATCAGCGGTGACGCTTATCGATGAAAATCCGAATTTGCTGGTCGTGCAGACGTTATCGAAGGCGCGTTCGCTGGCGGGGATGCGTGTGGGGTTTGCGTTGGGGCATGAAGCGCTGATCGAGGCGCTCACGCGCGTGAAAGACAGCTTCAACTCCTATCCGCTCGACCGGCTGGCGCAAGTGGCGGCAATCGCGGCCGTCGAAGACGACGACTGGTTTCGCGAAACCTGTACGAAGGTAATGGCAAGCCGCGAACGGCTGACGGTGGAGTTGCAGACGTTGGGCTTTGACGTGGTGCCGTCGGCAGCGAACTTCGTATTCGCGCGCCATCCGGAACACGATGCCGCCACGCTCGCCGCGCGCTTGAAGGAGAAGGAGATTTTCGTGCGGCATTTCAAGCTGCCGCGAATCGATCAGCATCTGCGCATCACGATTGGCACCGATGCCGAGTGTGATGCCTTGCTAGCGGCGTTGCGCGCGGTGCTGTGAAACGCCCAAGGGCGCTTATAGCTTGACGTTTAAATCAAGCGCCCTTCGCCTTCATCAGCGCGTGATATTTCGCCATCAACTGGATGGCGTTTTCCTCGTGCGCCGGATCGCGTGGAATGCATTCCACGGGACACACTTGCTGGCATTGCGGTTCGTCGAAGTGGCCGACGCACTCGGTGCACTTGTTCGGGTCGATCACGTAGATCTCGATACCCATCGAGATGGCGTCGTTCGGGCACTCGGGCTCGCACACGTCGCAGTTGATGCACTCGTCGGTAATGAACAGGGCCATGCTTTACTCTCTTCGTCCGGCATCTCTGCCGGCTTTTTCGGTGCCCGCGCGCTCTCAATGAGCGCGCTTGGTGAGCACATGAGTGAACGCTCAAGCGCTCACGGCACCGCGGGGTCCGGCGCAATCGGACCGACTTTGTCCTGCAAGCGCTTTTCCACCGAGGGGAAAACAAACTTGCTGACATCGCCGCCGAGCTGCGCGATCTCGCGCACGATCGTGCCCGAGATGAATTGATATTGATCCGACGGCGTCATGAACATCGTTTCGACGTCGGGCAGTAAATAACGGTTCATACCCGCCATCTGGAATTCGTATTCGAAGTCGGAGACGGCACGCAAACCCCGCACGATCACGCGCGCGTTGTTCTTGCGCACGAAATCCTTCAGCAGCCCCTTGAAACTCATCACCTGCACGTTCGGATAGTGGCCAAGCACGTCGTGGGCTATATCCAGCCGTTCCGCCAGACTGAAGAACGGCTTCTTGTTCCGGCTATCAGCCACGCCAACCACAAGCGTATCGAAAATACTCGATGCACGTCGCACGAGGTCTTCGTGACCGCGCGTGAGCGGGTCGAACGTTCCGGGATAAACGGCTACAACCATGGGGCATCTCCTCTTCTGAACCTTCTTCTGGTATGTCTTTCGATACAGATTGGGCCGCCGCCGGTATAGACAAGACCCGAAAATCCCGCCGATACCCCGCCGCCCATCACGTCCACCAAGCCCCGTCCACCGTCGGCCAGACATCGCCAGGCCGTCATTTTGGAACGCATTATTCCTCATTTTCGCGCCGCAGCAAATGATAGCGGACCGCGCCGGCCTTGCCTTCGCGGGTAATTGCCCAGCCGGCCAGCGCAGGCGTTTGCGCAAGATCGACGGGTTCACCCGATTCGACGTACAGCGCGCCGCCCGGCGACACCAGCGGCACGGCCAATTCGATGGCGCGCTGGAGCATGGCGGTATCGCCGAAAGGGGGATCGAGGAAAACGACATCGAAAGAATTCGGCGCGAGGCCCGCGGCGAGACGCAATGCGTCGGCTTCCACGATTTCAATGTTTTTCGCGGCCAGGCGCGTTTGATTCGCCTTAAGTTGCGCAACTGCTCGACCGCTGCGTTCGACCATCAGCACGCGTACCGCACCGCGCGACGCTGCTTCAAAGCCTAATGCGCCGCTGCCGGCGAAAAGATCGAGGCAACGCTTGCCATTGAGCGACTGGCCGAGCCAGTTGAAGAGCGTTTCACGCACACGGTCCGGCGTCGGACGCAGGCCGTCCAGGCTCAGGACGGGTAGCGGCGTACGTTTCCAGTCGCCGCCGATAATGCGGATGGAATGCGCCTTGCCACCACGCGATGGCGCTGCTTCGCGGACTTTCGATGCGCGCTCGGCGGTGTGCTCCGGGCTG
Source organism: Caballeronia mineralivorans PML1(12) (assembly GCF_001028175.1). GTDB lineage: Bacteria > Pseudomonadota > Gammaproteobacteria > Burkholderiales > Burkholderiaceae > Caballeronia > Caballeronia mineralivorans. The sequence goes on along the minus strand of NZ_AEJF01000173.1, from coordinate 61,351 downwards.
CGTTCGGGATTTCGCCCTAGTGTGCGGGTGATCGAGGAACGGGACATGGACGTGCGTGGGTTGAGGCGGCGCAATGATCGCGTGGGTCGGGTGAGAACGTTGTCGGTTTGCAAGAATTCGCACTCGCCGATGCGGGCACGTTACCACAGCCCCGCCGCGCCCGATGCAGGGGTTCGCCGCCGGACCGGCCACTACAATCGGTGCCGGCTGATAAAATATGCGTCTTTCGCCTTTTTTGCGCACACGCCCGGCTCTTACCGCTGTTTCCGGCGGCTTTTCGCGGCACGGCGGCCCTCGTCACCTTTGCGTTTGCGCGTTATTTGCGTTTTTGCGCACGTTCGACGCAGGAGCGCGGTTGCGACGGCATCGATAAAACGCGCCACCCCCACCACTGCAGACCATGTTCAGCTTTTTCAAACGATTAATAGGCAAATCGACCGATACGCCCGAGGAAAACAAAACCGAGGACGTCGCCGATTCAGGTTCCGAAGGCGCTGAAGCGCTTCGGCACGCGACTACGCCGGTTATGCCGGCCCAGCCGGTGGAAACCTTGCAGGAAGGTGGAGAGGCAGCGGTTCGGACTTCGGAAACGCGAGCGCGCGAGGCGGACGTCGGTGCTGGTGCGCCGGTGCAGTCGAATAGACATGTGTTTGCGGCGGAGCCGGCCGCGGCAACCGGGTCGTCCAGCGAAACGGTGGAATCGCATGATGGGTCCGTACAACCAGTTGAATCGGCGGACTCGGTGGTTCAACCGTCGCGGGCGGACGCGCGCGGTGTAGCGGCTGCAGAAACGCCCGCGTCGCCGCCTCATTCCGTGACGACGCCTTCAACGCCGGCGCAGCCCACGGCCCCGGCCACCCCTGCGGGAGATACGCAAGCAGGTTCGGCTGCAACATCGCTTCACACCGCCACCGCGCCGGTCACGCCAGTTCAACCGGCGAGCCCGCTCGCATCCGCATCGGGTACGCAAACTGGCTCGGCTGGATCTGCCGCGACGCCACTTCCCGCGGCAAGCACGCCCATCACGCCGGCCCAGCCGACTCCCCCCTCCGCGAATACGCCCCCCGAAGCCAAACCCTACTGGCAAGGCCGCACGGCATCGCAGTGGAAGGCGCCTGAAGAAACCGTTGTGATCGTGCCTCCGCCGGAGCCTGAACCGAGTGCGAAGCGTTCCTGGCTTACGCGCCTGAAGACCGGTTTATCGAAGACGAGTACGGGCCTGACGGGAATTTTCATCGGGGCGAAGATCGATGAGGATTTGTACGAGGAACTCGAAACGGCATTGCTGATGTCGGACGCCGGTGTCGATGCCACCGAATATCTGCTCGAAGCGCTGCGCGAAAAAGTGCGCAGCGAACGCCTTACCGATTCGATGCAGGTCAAGGCCGCATTGCGCTCGCTGCTCGCAGACCTGCTGCGGCCGCTCGAGAAATCTCTGATGCTTGGCCGTGCCCAACCACTGGTGATGATGATCGCCGGCGTGAACGGCGCGGGCAAGACCACGAGCATCGGCAAGTTGGCCAAGCATTTGCAGCGTTTCGATCAGTCCGTGCTGCTCGCCGCCGGTGACACCTTCCGTGCTGCCGCGCGCGAACAGCTCACGGTTTGGGGCGAGCGCAACAACGTGACGGTTGTATCGCAGGAAAGCGGCGATGCCGCCGCCGTCATCTTCGACGCGGTCGGCGCCGCGCGTGCACGCAAGATCGACGTGATGATGGCCGACACCGCTGGCCGCCTGCCGACGCAGCTTCACTTGATGGAAGAACTGCGCAAGGTGAAGCGTGTGATTGCGAAGGCGCAGCCGGATGCGCCTCACGAGGTGCTGCTCGTCATCGACGCCAATACGGGTCAAAACGCGCTCGCTCAGGTGAAATCGTTCGACGATGCGCTTGGCTTGACGGGTTTGATCGTGACGAAGCTCGACGGCACCGCAAAGGGCGGCATTCTCGCGGCAATTGCGCGTCAACGGCCGATTCCGGTGTATTTCATCGGCGTGGGCGAGAAGGTCGAGGACTTGCAGCCGTTCAGCGCCGACGAGTTTGCGGACGCGTTGCTGGGCAATTAAACCGGCGCCGCTGGTTGGCATTCCGCCAACCAGCGGCGAAATCACCGGGAAACGACCAGCGCTCCGGCGATCCACCACATCACAATCCCGACGATCACGTCGAGCACTCTCCACGAGAGATCCTTCTCGAACAGAGGCTGGAGCAATCGCGCGCCGAACCCGAGCGCCGTGAACCAGACGATCGACGAACACATAGCCCCTGCGGCAAACCACGCGTTCCCCGGCCAGCCATACCGCGCTCCAATCCCGCCGAGCAACACGACGGTGTCGAGATAAACATGCGGGTTAAGCAGCGACAAAGCGAGCACCGTCGATACCGCGCTCAACACCGTCTGCGATTCGCCGTTCTCGACGTGTAAATGCCCTGGCCCTTTCCAAGCCGCGTAAAAAGCCCGCACGCCGTAGAGAAACAGAAACACCGCTCCCGCCCAGCGAATCACCCCAAGCAGCACCGGCGCTCGCGCGATCAGCGCCCCCATCCCGCCGATCCCAAACCCGATGAGCAATACATCGATCAACGCGCAGATAAGAACGACCCAACCCACATGCCGCCGCTTCAGCCCTTGCCGCAATACAAACGCGTTCTGGGCGCCAATCGCGATAATCAAACTTGCGCCAAGCCCGGCGCCGGATAAAAAAACGGCTGTCGTCATTCGGCGTCCGGTTGCTGCCCGGGCGCGGCGCGCGCGAACGCATCGATTTGCGCGGCGTGATCGGCGATACGTTCGATCGTCGGATAACGGCTCATATCGATATTAAAACGCCGCGCGTTGAACACCTGCGGCACCAGGCACAGATCCGCAAGCGTCGGGGTATTGCCGAAACACAGCTTGCCTACGCGAGGATCGTTCGCCAGACGCTTCTCCAGCGATTCGAAACCTGACTCCAGCCAATGCCGGTACCACTCGTCTTTCGCTTCGTCGCCGACCTGCAGCGTGTGCTTCAGGTACTTCAGCACGCGCAGGTTGTCGACGGGATGAATCTCGCACGCAACCTGCAGCGCGATCGACCGGATGAACGCGCGATCCAGTGGCGTACCCGGCAGCAACGCCGGTTCGGGGTGCGTCTCTTCCAGGTATTCGATGATCGCGAGCGACTGCGTCAGCACGTGGTCGCCGTCGATAAACGTTGGCACGATCCCGTCGGGATTCAGCTCGCGATACTCGGGCTTCAGTTGTTGCCCGCCGTCGCGCAGGAGATGGATCGGCGCGTATTCATACGCAAGCCCTTTGAGATTCAGCGCGATCCGCACGCGATACGCCGCCGAGCTACGAAAATAGCTGTATAGCTTCATCGGTCTCCTCCGTTTTTATAGTCAGACCACGCGCACGGAGAACTCTCCGATGCCATCGACACCGCCTTTCATCAGGTCGCCCTTCTGAATCGCGCCGACGCCTTCAGGCGTGCCGGTAAAAATCAGGTCGCCGGGGAACAACTCGAATAGCGTCGACAGATACGCGATGGTGTCGCCCACGGACCAGATCAGTTGCGAGATGTCCGAACGCTGTTTTTCTTCGCCATTTACCGTGAGCCAGATCGCGCTTTTTTCCAGATGCCCGACCTTCGCAACCGGATGAATCGGACCGAGCGGCGCCGAATGATCGAAGCCCTTCGCCGTGTCCCACGGACGGCCCAGCTTCTTCGCTTCCGCCTGCAGGTCGCGGCGCGTCATATCAAGACCGAGCGCGTAGCCGTACACGTAATCGAGTGCCTTGTCGGCAGGAATGTCCTTACCCTGCTTGCCGATCGCGGCCACGAGCTCCATCTCAAAGTGGACGTTCTTCGATTGCGATGGATACGGGAATTCGCCGGTCGCACCGGGCGCGACGTACAGCACGGCGTCGGTGGGCTTGCCGAAGAAAAACGGCGGCTCGCGATCTGGATCGTGCCCCATCTCGCGCGCGTGCGCCTCGTAGTTCCGGCCGACGCAGTAAATCCGGCGAACGGGAAACTGCTCGCTGGAACCGACAACGGGCACCGCAACCGCGGGTGCCGGAGCAAATACATGACTCATTCCGCTTTCTCCTGTGTGATGAAGCATCGACCAAGATCTCAAGTTTAACGTGCACGGTTGTGCGTCGCGACTCGGCTGAACGGCCTATAGGCCCGAACAGAACGTCCCTACAACTTGCACGCCCGCCTCAAATGCGGTACTGAATGTGGTTCCCGCACTCCACACATTGAAGCGGCTGATCGTGCGCAACGTGATTGAAGACAAGACGCGCGAGCCGGCCGCTCGGAATATTCGATGACCGACACTGCAGCTTTCCCGTGCGCCCGCTTCATCAAGGAAATCGGCCGCGGGCCGAACGGCGCACGAGCGCTGACCCGCGAGGACACTTACGCCCTCTACGAAGCGATGCTCGACGACCGCGTCTCCGATCTCGAACTCGGTGCCGTGTTGCTGGCGTATCGCGTGAAGGGCGAAACGGCCGCCGAACTGGCCGCGATGCTGGCGGCCGCACATCGCTCGTTCGAGCCGCTGCATATCCAGAACGGCCGTGACCACGCGCGGCCCGTCTCCATCCCCACTTATAACGGCGCGCGCAAGCAGCCCAACCTGACGCCGCTACTGGCATTGCTGCTCGCACGGGAAGGCGTGCCGGTGCTGGTGCATGGCGTCACCGACGATCCCGGCCGCGTGACCAGCGCCGCGATTTTTGCCGAACTGGGCATCGAGCAATGCGCTTCCCACGATGAAATCGAGGACAACCTAGCCTCGCGACGGCTGGCGTTCGCGCCGATCGCCGTGCTCGCACCGAAGCTCGCGCGCCTGCTGGCGATCCGGCGAATCATGGGCGTGAGAAATTCCACGCATACACTGGTCAAGATCCTGCAACCGTTCGCGCAGCCGGGCTTGCGACTGGTGAACTACACGCATCCGGAGTATCGCGAGAGCCTGACGGGACTGTTCACCGAACATCCCGACGCGGCCGCGGGCGGCGCCCTGCTCGCACGCGGGACGGAAGGCGAAGCGGTGGCGGACACGCGTCGGCAAGTGCAGGTGGACTGGTTCCACGATGGTCACTCGGAGACACTGATATCGCCGGAGCGCTCTTCTCCGGAAGCGCCCGCGGTGGCTATGCCCAGCGCCCTCGACGCCGCGACCACCGCGCGCTGGATCGAAACCGTGCTGCGCGGCGAGGCGCCTATTCCGCCTGCGCTCGCTCGCCAGGCGGAGCTGATTACGGACATCGTCAGGCGGCAATGACCACAAAGACATTCTTCAGTCGATAGGCGCTCAAGGTTGACAAACCCGATCGCGCTACGCTAATGTGCAGCAATGAGCTTTACCCAATTCCCCTCCCTTCGAATTACTCAGGGTCGCCTAGCGCGGCCCCTATCGCTACGTCTAGCGTAAGTCGCTAAACGTGGCGCCGCGCATTCCTTGCGCGGTCCCTCCCGCAGTTTCGTAGTTCCCCTTTTTTTCACCACCCGTAGTCGTCTGCTTTCGTCCGTTCATCCGCGGCGCGAAAACGCGAGGATCACATGCACGCTGCATTTGCATCGTTCACGTTCGTCACCGGCGTCACCCACGCCATGGAACAACGCGAGCCTGACCAGCGCGCACTGGAACGATGCCGGCAAGCCGCCGGCCGCTCATCCGCCTCGCAACGACTGCGCTTTCACGCGTACAACGCGTTCAGCCGAGGCCCACGATGATGATGCGCAACCCTTCCGAGAAATACCGCCCTTTCCCCCAGGTCAAACTCAACGGCCGCCGATGGCCGACTCGCACGATTGAGCGCGCCCCCATCTGGATGAGCACCGACCTGCGCGACGGCAACCAGGCGCTGATCGACCCGATGAGCATTGACGCCAAGCTCGAATTCTTCGAGATGCTGGTAGCGGTGGGTTTCAAGGAAATCGAAGTGGGCTTTCCGTCGGCATCGCAGACGGATTTCGACTTCGTGCGCAAGCTGATCACCGAAAATCGCATTCCCGCCGACGTAACCATCGAAGTGCTCGTGCAGTCGCGCCAGGATCTCATCGAGCGCACGTTTGAAGCCGTGGAAGGCGCGTCCCGCGTGATCGTGCACCTCTACAACGCGATTTCGCCGTCGTTCCGCAAGATCGTGTTCGGGATGTCGAAGGAAGAGACCAAAGCGCTGGCCGTGCAAGGCACACGCATCATCAAGGAGTGTGCCGCCGCGCGCCCCAACACGCACTGGATCTACCAGTATTCGCCGGAAACGTTCAGCATGACCGAGCTCTCCTTTTCCCGCGAAGTCTGCGACGCCGTCGCGCAAATGTGGTGCCCCACGCCCGATCACAAAATGATCGTGAATTTGCCAGCCACAGTGGAAGCGGCCATGCCGAACGTGTTCGCCGATCAGATCGAGTGGATGGATCGCAACATGGGTTATCGGGACAGCATCGTGCTCTCCGTGCATCCGCATAACGATCGCGGCACGGCAGTGGCCGCCGCGGAACTCGCGATCCTCGCGGGCGCCGATCGCGTGGAAGGCTGCCTGTTTGGCAACGGCGAGCGCACGGGCAACGTGGATCTCGTCACTCTCGCGATGAATCTGTACACACAGGGCATCGACCCAGGTCTGGATTTTTCAGATATCGACGGCGTGCGCCGCGTGGTCGAGCGCTGTAACCGGATTCCCGTGCACCCGCGTCATCCGTACGCCGGCGATCTCGTGTTCACGGCCTTCTCCGGCTCACATCAGGACGCGATCCGCAAAGGCCTCGCGCAGCGCGAAGCCGGCACCGTATGGGATGTGCCATATCTCCCCGTCGACCCAGCCGATCTTGGCCGCAGCTACGACGCTGTGATCCGCGTGAACAGCCAGTCCGGCAAAGGCGGCGCGACTTATCTCCTCGAACGCGGGCTGGGCTTCACCCCGCCGCGCCGCGTGCAGATCGAATTCAGCCACGCCGTGCAGAAAGTCGCCGATGCCTGCGGCGCAGAAGTCTCTGGCGAAGCCATTTGCGCATTGTTCAGGCGCGAATACTTCGATGCGCTGGGGCCGGCGTCACGAGCTGACGTCTCGACGTTGCGCTTCGATGGACGCCACGTGATGCTGCCCGTATCTACGATTGCCGACGAAGCGCACGCGCAGCGCGTCGCGGCGGCTGTGGCCGAGGTCGCGGGTGTCGCGATTGAAGTGGCATCGTTTGAAACCGCTGCGACGGCGAAGGGCGAGACGGCAGTGTTCATCGGCTGCCGGATCGGCGATCAGGCTATGCGCTTTGGCGTCGCGGTGCATGCGAACGCGGCGCAGGCGGTCGCGGACGCCATCGTCAGCGCGGTCAATCGTGGGCGCTGGAGCGGGCGCAAGGAAGTGGAAAGCGAAGCGGTCGCGGCTTGAAGGAAGCGGCTTTTAGAAGTAAGTAAGGTGAGTTAAGCGCGCCGCCAGCAGAATTCGGTGATGCCGTTGAACCACCGCCTTCTCCCCCAGCGCGGCAGACGTTAGCGAAGCAGGCGATAAAACCGCGACAACCGGTATTGGCATGGCGACCGGCGCTCACAAGGCGCCGTCCCGCCGGCCGAACCGCGATGCCCGACCGAACGGCATCGAACCAGCGCTAATCCAGCGCCACGCGTGTCGCCTGCATCGCGAGCAACTGCCATTGCCCATCGAGCTGAATGTGGATGGCCGTGTACGCGATGGGAAACAGCAACGCGCCATTCTTCGATTCCATCTCGAGCAACGCGCGCCCATACACGATCCACGTGTCCCGCCCGCCCGGTATCAGCTCCTGCGACTGGATCTCGATCTGCCGATAGCGCCGGCGCCCCGCCGTAATCGCGTCAATGAACTGCCGCTTCGTCTCGCGCTTGCCGTTGGTGTGGACGTAGCTGGCGTTCTCCGCCAGCAGCGTGTCGAGCAATTCCCCGTCGCCGTCGACCATCGCGCGGAAACGGTCGCGCTCGAGTTCACGTATTGCCTCGATGAGCGTCTCGATGGGTTGTGCCGGCATCTGTCGGTTCCTTTCCGTTCGCACTTGAGGAACCGATCGACGCGGCCCTCGTCAGAAGTTGTATTGCAAATATATCTGGCTGAAATTTATACCAGGATTCGGGTGTTCGATACCGGCGTTGGATAAATGCTGAAACCGGAAGCCTGCCTGATAGTTCTGATGCGCGCCGAACTGAGCCCCGACGCCCACGACGTCAGCGAACTGAAAGGATGAAGAGAAGGTGCGGTCCGGGGTCTCGCGAACGTGCGACAAAAGGCGTACGCCAACGCCTGCTTCCACATACGGCCGGAACCATCCCGAGCTCTTGATGAAACGGAACATCGGTGTGAGGCCAAATTCCCAGATGTTCGGATGCGATGCCTGGCTTTCACGGATGTCCCAGTAGGCCACGTGGGCTTCGCCAACGACCGTGAAGTGGAAACCTGCGATTTCCCACCAGGTCCAATTGGGGTCCCAGACCACGCCGACATCCGCTTTTCTGATGTCGTGGTCGGCTTCGCCGCCGGCGATCTGAATGCCGAACTGATCGGCACGGGCACTCGCCGAAATCATGGCAAGCGCCCCGAACAGGGCAACGTAGAAAGAGCGCTTTTTCCAGGCACTTTTGTTCTTCTGCATGAAGACTCCGGAGCGGGTTTTTCACAAACAGACTCGCCGCCAAGCTCGCCAGCCGGCCAGCTTTGTTACGCAGCACGCAGCCATTTTAGAGACGGTCTCAAAAAAATGCTTAGAACAGTTCTGCGCAATAGGGAAAACGCGGAATTAAGTTTCGTCGAATGGCGGTTGGAAGCCAAATCGTGCGAAATCTTGCATGTTTCTTACGGTAACTTTGACAAAGAAAGCGTTTCGCGGCGCACAACAGTACGGGAAAGCACTTATTGGCTATTGGAGTATGGATTCTAATAGCGTATGGGAACTTGAGCGCGCAACGGCCCTCTAATCCTTAGCACTCGAAATGACAGAGTGCTAATATCGTGGCTGGACCCGGTTTCTCATCGGGTTTTTTGTTGATAAGGAGCACACAAGCGTGACCAATGCGATGACCCTTCCGAATATTGGACACTCGGCGCCGGCCAAGGCCGCTTCGGCAGGTGCGCTGACGTTTGCGCAGTCGTCCATGTTGACTGGCCAGATCGGCAACATCGACGCCTACATTTCGGCTGTCAACCGGATTCCGATGCTTACGCCGTCGGAAGAACGTCAGTACGCCACCGAATTCCGCGAGAACGACAACCTGGACGCAGCCCGTCAGCTCGTGCTGTCGCACCTGCGCCTGGTGGTATCGATCGCCCGCAATTATCTGGGCTATGGCCTGCCCCACGCCGACCTGATTCAGGAAGGCAATATCGGCTTGATGAAAGCCGTGAAACGCTTCGATCCGCAACAGAACGTGCGGCTGGTGTCGTATGCCATGCACTGGATCAAGGCTGAGATTCACGAGTACATCTTGCGCAACTGGCGCACGGTGAAGGTGGCGACCACGAAGGCGCAGCGCAAGCTGTTCTTCAACTTGCGTAGCCATAAAACCGGGCACAACGCGTTCACGCCGGGCGAGATCGATGGCCTGGCGAAAGAGCTCAACGTGAAGCGCGAGGAAGTCGCGGAAATGGAAACGCGTCTCTCCGGCGGTGACATTGCGCTGGAAGGCCAGATTGACGACGGCGAGGAATCGTACGCGCCAATCGCGTATCTGGCGGACTCGCACAATGAGCCGACCAACGTGCTTGCATCGCGTCAGTTCGACAAGCTGCAGAGCGAGGGGTTGTCGAGCGCGCTCGAATCGCTAGACGAACGTAGCCGCCGGATCGTTCAGGCGCGCTGGCTCGAAGTGGAAGATGATGGCTCGGGCGGCAAGACGCTGCATGAACTTGCCGATGAATTCGGGGTATCGGCGGAACGGATTCGTCAGATCGAAGCCAGCGCAATGAAGAAAATGCGCTCGGCGCTGCACGAATACGCTTGATGTTTTTGTAGCGGTAAGTCGCTCGCCGAAAACTTGGAAGGCCCGCCGTCGAAAGACGGCGGGCTTTTTCTTTGGCCCGCGCAACGCGCTAGGGTACGAGCCAATGAAAAGCGGCGCCGGAGGTTTCCCTCAGACACCGCGTTCTTTTTATGCCGCTTGCAAAACCTCGGCCGCTTAGCGCGACATCATATGCGCGCCGACGTTATGCAGTACCCGCAAAGTCCCGCCGATCACGATCACCGCCACCATCACGGTGAATCCGCAAGCGACCACGCTCCATCGCTGCGACGACGACGTATTCATGTGCAAAAAGAACACGAGGTGCACAAGGATCTGGGTGAACGCGAGCACCGCAATAGCGATGATCGATTCTGTCGGCCCCATGACCTGCTGCGTGACCAATCCGAAAGCCGCGACCGTCAGCACGACCGACAGGATGAAGCCGATGACATACGAGCGCACGCTGCCGTGGCCCGCGCCGGTATCGATTGAATGTGCGTTTGCCATTTATACGACGCTCGTCAAATAAACAAACCGGATCCTCGATATGACTTGGTTATTCAGCAGTGTTAATTGATTCGCAACGACGGAGCCAATGCCCATGTTTCCTGCGTGCAACGCGCGGTAAAAATAGACGAATATCGAACTCGTTACCAACGACTATATAGTTAGGTTAACATACTATTTTATCAAAAAAATAAACGACCCGGATCATGGTTTTCGCCATGCCGGGTCTTAAAGTAAACCAAAGGAATTAGAAACGCGCGAACCCATCTGTGCAAAAAATTCGCGTTGTCAGCGGCTAAGCCTTTGAAACCTCAGCAGCAAGCCGCTTACGACAAAATTACGCAGGCAGCGGCGATGCACCACCGCCAGAAGAAAGACGCTTTGCCATGGTGTCTGCATAGCGTTGCGCCGCATTACCCACGACAATGTGGAACGTATCGGCGGAAACCCAGGCTACGTCGAGCGTCGACAGCCGCTGGCGATCCACCGACGACGGATCGCGCACGACTACCCGCAGCCGCGTGGCGGCAACCGCATCGAGCGAGGCCACGTTGGTTGCGCCGCCGAACACAGCGAGCCAGCGCACCGGGTCCGGATCGAGCGGGCCTTGTTCGCCCGGAGCAACCGGTGCAGCGGATGAAGCAGCAGCCGATGCAGACGAAGCCGGCGTTCCACCGCGCGTGGACGAACGTTCGAGTTCGGTGCGGATTTCATCGGAGATGAGATCGGCTTCCGGCCCGATGATGACCTGCACACTCGTCGCGCCACGCTTTAACACACCACGAGCACCAATCGACTTCAACTCGGGTTCCGAAACCTTCGCCGAATCCACTACCGAAAGACGCAGACGGGTCGTGCAGGCATCGACGAGCGTCAGGTTCGACGCACCGCCCAAAGCCGCGATGTAGCGTACTGCGCGCGGCACCGTAGCGCCGGCTGTCGGGGAAACAAAGCCAGTGGATTCGTACGACTCGATTTCTGCGTCGGTCGTAGCAGGCTCACGGCCCGGCGTTGCCATGTTGAACTTGCGGATGAAGAAGCGGAACAGCCCGTAATAGACCAGACCGTAGACCAGGCCGACGGGAATCGCCAGCCAGCCGCGCTGCGAAAGCCCGTAGTTCAGCACATAGTCGATTGCACCGGCCGAGAACGTGAAGCCGAGGTGGATGCCCAACGCCGAGCAAATGGCAAGCGACAGGCCCGTCAGCACCGCGTGGATCGCGTACAGCGCAGGCGCCAAGAACATGAAGCTGTATTCGATCGGCTCGGTCACGCCCGTCAGGAACGCGGTCAGCGCCATCGAGAACAGCAAGCCGCCCACGACCGCACGACGTTCCTTCGGCGCTTCATGGAACATGGCCAGGCAGGCAGCCGGCAAGCCGAACATCATGATCGGGAAGAAACCCGTCATGAAGCCGCCCGCGGTTTTGTCGCCTGCGAAGAAGCGATGCAAATCGCCGGTCACCGCCGCGCCGCCGCCGGTTGGCGTGTACGAACCAAACACGAACCATGCAAGCGAGTTGATGATGTGGTGCAGGCCCGTGACCAGCAGGATCCGGTTGAGCACGCCGAACACGAACACGCCGATGGCGCCCGCACCCGTCAGCCAGCCGCCGGCTGCATCAATGGCTGCCTGGACCGGCGTCCAGATATAGCCAAACACAATCCCCATCACCAGACAGGCCACCCCCGTGACAATCGGCACGAAGCGTTTCCCTCCGAAGAACGCGAGGTACTCTGGCAGCTTGATGTCTTTGTACTTGTTGTAGAGAAACCCGGCCATGCAACCCGCCGCAATCCCCGACAGCACGCCCATGTTGAGCTTGTCGTTGATGTCCTTCATCACCGCGATTTCGATCAGGTAACCGATCGCACCTGCCAGACCGGCCGTACCGTTATTGTCCTTCGCAAAACCAACCGCCACGCCGATGGCGAACAGGAGTGGCAGGTTCGAAAAGATCGTGTCGCCTGCGTCGGCGATCATCTTGATGTTGAAGACATCCGGCTGGCCGAGGCGCAGTAGCAGCCCGGCCACCGGTAGCACGGCAATCGGCAGCATCAGCGCGCGGCCGAGACGCTGCATTCTTGCAAACAGGTTAGCGTCCATCAGGTTCTCCAGAGATAAGTGTCTTGTCGTTGATCGTGGTGGTGAAACGTGTCGTCGATCGAAGCTTTTTTTACTAATGAACGCGAAGGCCGGCTGCCGGACGGACGTGTTAGTCCAGCGGCCAGATTTCGCGGCTTGCTGCTCTTACTGCCTGTGCCGATTCGAGCGCCAAGGCGTCCTCGGCGCGCTGACGGCACAGTGGGTAATCGAGTTTGCGCACGAGCGCCTTGATGCCGGGAACCGAAACCGGGTCCACCGACAATTCCGTCACGCCAAGGCCCACGAGCAAGGGCACGGCGACCGGGTCGCCGCCAAGCGCACCGCACACGCCGACCCATTTGCCGTGTTTGGCCGCGCCATCCGTTGCGGCCTTGATGAGGCGCAGCACGGCGGGATGCAAGCCATCGGCTTGAGCGGCGAGATCGGCCTGGCAACGGTCCATCGCGAGCGTGTATTGCGTGAGATCGTTCGTGCCGATGGACAGGAAATCCGCGTGTTGAGCGAGTTGATCGGCCAGCAGCGCCGCCGACGGCACTTCGATCATCACGCCGACTTGAATAGGATCGGTCCGGCCGATTTCTGCTGCGAGTTCATCGATACGCTTTCTCAGGCGCACAAGTTCGCCTGAGTCGGTGACCATCGGCAGAAGGATGCGCACTGTGCCGAACGGCTTCACCGCTAGCAGGCCACGCAACTGGTCGTCGAGCAGATCGGGGCGTACTTGTGCAAGACGAATGCCGCGCAAGCCCAGCGCCGGATTCGTTTCGGGCGGCAGCGTGAGGTAATCCACTTCCTTGTCCGCGCCCACATCGAGCGTACGGATGATCGCCGTGCGGCCGTTCAGCGCGCCGACGATCGATTGATAGCTATCTCTATGTTCGTCCGCAGTAGGTGCCGACTGGCGATGGATGAACAGCAGTTCCGTGCGCAGGAGGCCGACGGCATCGGCGCCGTTGTCCACGGCGGTCTTTGCGTCATCGAGTGTCGCGATGTTCGCCGCGACTTCGATCGTGCGGCCATCGCTCGTGGCAGCCGCTTCCTGCGACGTGCGCCGGTTCACCTCACGTACGCCCGCGAGACGCTGGCGCTCGAGGCGCGCGCGTTCCACATCGAGTGCGGTCGGTGCGTATTCAAGGCGTCCAGCCGACGCATCGACGACGACTTGCGTGCCGTCGGGAATAGCGTGCAGTGCATCGCCCACCGCGACCAGCGCCGGAATGCCGATCTGGCGCGCGATGATCGCGGCATGCGACGTCGCGCCGCCGCGCGCCATCAGCAACGCGGTAACGCGCGTGCGATCGAGCGAGGACAAATCGGAAGGCGTGAATTCATCGGCGGCGAGCACGGCTTCGTCGGGCAATTCACGCGCCGCCGTGTTCGTATAACCGAGCGCGCGCAGCACACGCTTTTCGATATCGCGCAGATCGGCAGCACGTTCAGCCAGCAACGCATCTTCGATATTCGACAGCAACACGATCTGCGCGCGAATCGCTTCACGCCATGCAAACCCGGCGCTCTTGCCGAGGCTGATGAGATCGCGGGCTGCATCGAGCAGCGTCGGATCTTCGAGCAACACACGATGCACCGCAAAAATCCCCGCCTCGCCGACTGCACCGCGTTGCGAAGCAGTACGGACAGTTTCGCCGAGTTCCGCGTCGATGGCCGCAATCGCTTTGTCCAGCAAGCGGCTTTCCGATGCCGATGTACCCGTTGCCTGCTCGGGCGGCGTGATGTCGTTATAGTCCCAGCGCACAAGCTTGCCGACCGCAACACCCGGCGATGCGCACACGCCCGCAATCGTGTTCGGATCGAGCGGCTTGCCGGGGTCCCGTGCGATGGCGATTGGGGCGGGCGACTGCGTGCGCGCCGGTTTCTCTTCCACTTCGCCATGCGCTTCGCGCAGCAATTCCGCCGCGACCGCTTCGACCGCCGCCGCCGCTTGTGCACCCACGCCGAGTAATTCGATCGTCGCGCCTTCGCCCGCGCCGAGCCCGAGCAAACCGACAACACTTTCAATCGGCGCCTTACGGCCGTTGAAACGCACTTCCACCTTGGCGTCGAAACCACGCGCCGCTTCGCGGGCGCGTGCAGCAGGCCGCGCGTGCAAACCGCCTGCATGCGCGAGCGTCACGTTGCGGCGCGCTTCGTCGGTGAAATTCGAATCGCTGCGGGCCGCGTCCGCTTTCGCGCCACCCTTGCCGCGCAGCACGAGCAACGGGCTTTCGCCCGCCTTCAGCATGCCGCGGCCGGCGCGGTCGATAACCTCGAACGCGTCGCTGTTGGCGATTGCAATCACCGAAACGAGGCTCGGCGCATGCTGCGCAACATAGTCGGCATCGAATTCGATCAGCACCTGGCCGGCGCGCACGCTTGCGCCCTGCTCGATCTTCGGCGTAAAGCCTTTGCCGGCAAGCTCAACCGTATCGATACCGATATGCACCAGGATTTCCGCGCCTTGCGACGTGCGCAGAGTCACCGCGTGATGGGTCCGCGCGAGATGCGTGATGACACCATCGCAGGGCGCGAGCAGCACGCCTTCCAGCGGATCGATGCCGATACCATCGCCGAACATGCCGTCCGCAAACACAGGATCGGGGACATCGGCGAGCGGCACCATCGGGCCGGTGAACGGTGCGAGCAGCACGACGTCGTTCGGGTTTTCGGGGGAATGATTCAACAGGGACTCCTCGGCACGGCGCATCGGATGACTCTCGATTAACGGGTTTCGGTGACTTTGGCCAGGTGGCGCGGCGCGTCGGGATTACGCCCGCGCGCGGCAGCCAGGCCATCGGCCATCACATAAAAGGACAGGATCGCGGCGATCGGATCCAGCGCGAAATGGGCAGTCTCGACGAGCGGCAGCGTGGCTTCGGGGACGTCGGCGGGCGCGGCGAGCAGCACACGGGCGCCGCGAGCGCGCATGTCGCGGGCGAGCTGGATCAAACCAGCCTGCTCCGGACCGCGCGGTGCGAACACGAGCAGCGGATAGTCCTCGCCGATGAGTTCCATCGGTCCGTGCCGCACTTCCGCGCTGGAGAACGCTTCGGCTTGTATTCCCGACGTTTCCTTCAGCTTCAGTGCCGCTTCCTGGGCGATCGCAAGACCCAGTCCACGGCCGATCACGATCATGCGTTCGACGTTTTTCAGTTCATCGACTGCGTGCGACCAGTCGAGCTTGCCTGCCGCGCGCAATGCATCCGGCAGCGTTTTGAGCGCGCCCAGCAATTCGACGTCCTTCTGCACATGCGCAATCACGATCGCCGACAGCGACAACATCGCGATATAGCTTTTGGTCGCGGCAACGGATAGTTCCGGCCCGGCCAGCAGCGGCAGATTCCACTCGCAAGCTTCGGCAAGTGGCGAACCGGGCGCGTTGACGGCGGCCACGGTCAGCGCGCCCGCGGCACGCAATGCCTGCATCGTGCCGATCAGATCGGGGCTCTTGCCCGACTGGGAGAACGCCACGGCCAGTTGGCCTTTCACACGCAATGGCGCTTGCTGCAGGGTCGCCACCGACATTGGCAGCGACGCAACCGGCACGCCGATTCGGCTCATCGTCAGGCCTGCGAAGTAACTGGCGGCGTGATCCGATGAACCGCGTGCAACCGTCAGCGCGACATGACGCGGCTCCTCGGCGAGGCGTGCGGCGAGTGCTTCAATGTGGGAAGTATCGGCGAGCTGGGCAACCACCACATCGGCGGAAGCCAGTGCCTCATCAAGCATATTCGACAATTGATTCACCCTCTACATAAGTAGCCGTCAACGCCAGATCGCGATCGAAAACGACAAGGTCGGCCCACGCGCCGCGCGCGATCCGGCCTCTGTCTTCGAGGCCGAGATAATCGGCGGCGTAGCGTGACAGGCGATTGGAAACGTCCGCCATCGGCAAGCCGATGGAGACAAGATTGCGCAGCGCCTGATCCATGGTCAGGGTGCTGCCGGCGAGCGTGCCGTCGGCGAGGCGCACGCCGCCCATGCACTTCGTGACGTGCTGGCTGCCCAGGCGATATTCGCCATCGGGCATGCCGGACGCGGAGGTGCTGTCGGTGACCACATAGAGGCGCGGAATGGCACGCAGCGCGGCCCGGATCGCACCGGGATGCACATGCAGAAGATCGGGAATCAGTTCGGCGTACTCGGCATGTGCGAGCGCGGCACCAACCATGCCGGGATCGCGGTGATGCAGCGGCGACATGGCGTTGAACAAGTGCGTGAAACCGCGTGCGCCGTGTTTGAGCGCGTTGACAGCGTCGTCGTAAGTACCGAGCGAATGGCCCAGTTGCACACGCACGCCGCGCGCAGCCATTTCCTGGATTACTTCAATATGCCCGGAGATTTCCGGCGCGATCGTGACCACGCGGATGGGCGCGAGCGACAAGTACTTGAGCACTTCGTCGCGCACGGCGACTGCCGCCGCATCCGGTTGTGCGCCGAGCTTGCCGGGATTGATGTAGGGACCTTCCAGATGCACGCCGAGCACGCGCGCGCCGCCGGGCGCGCGGCGAATGGATTGTTCGCCGAGACCTGCGACGACCGCCATCAGTTCGTCGCGCGGAGCGGTCATGGTGGTAGCCAGCATGCTGGTGGTGCCGTGCTTCGCGTGCTCGCGCGCGATGATCGTGGCGGCCTCGCCGCCCTCCATGATGTCCGCGCCGCCGCCGCCATGCACGTGGCAGTCGACGAAACCCGGCAGGACGTACGGCGCGTCGTTGGTCTTCGGGTCCACGCGCGCTCCTTCGAGCGCCGTCACCCGTCCGTTCTCGAACTCGATCGAGCCGTATATCCAGCCGTCGGTCGTCAGGATGTTTCCTTTCAGCATGAATCTCTCTCGTGAAACGTGCAGCGTGACGCGCGTCTGCCGCGTGATGAAGCTCCATCAACCGTCGCACCTGCTGCGAGCAGGCCGGAATTCGCCGGTGAAACGATCCGTAGCGATTCCCCGCGATGGCGTTTTTCGCCTCTGGAATTGTTTTGCGACGCCTGTTTCGACGTCTCGCTGGTCCGATAGCCGACGGACTCTGGCGCGATGCTTGATGCAAGAACAGCGGATGAGCAGAACACCTTCCGGACACCTTGATCGACACTTTGCGATCATTTTTTAGGATCGTTTGGCTAACCGAATGTCCATAAGAATGGTCGCAAAGCAGGCGTCTTTGGCGAGCCCATTATATAACCAAAATAATACCAGTCAATTTACGAAATCAATTCTCTCCCATTGAACAAATTCGTTAATTATCAATAAGTTGAATGTATCTCAAATTGATTTCACGGCCTCTTTCGTATCGGTAATTACCCTAAAATGAAGCCCACTTCCATGCGGCTGGTCTACACACTATGGACGCCCTGCGAGTGCCGCAAGATGTGCGGCGCCAGCCATTACGCACGGTCATGCTTTTTATTAGCACATTGAGTGAGATCGATTCGCCAGGCGGGAGAGTTCATGGAGCGCCGCGTCGTTAAGGGCGATT
Organism: Caballeronia mineralivorans PML1(12); assembly: GCF_001028175.1. Taxonomy (GTDB): domain Bacteria; phylum Pseudomonadota; class Gammaproteobacteria; order Burkholderiales; family Burkholderiaceae; genus Caballeronia; species Caballeronia mineralivorans. Next base: position 43,307 of record NZ_AEJF01000173.1, on the reverse strand, counting down.
GAGCGTAGAAAGCGATCGGAATGCCCAAGCAAAAGGCCGTTCCAACCCACGTTGGAACGGCCTTCTTGTCACAGCTTGCTGTGCTGGCTCAGTCGAGCAACAACTTCAGATCATGTACCCACGTATCCACGCCCTGCCCGTCGCGTGCGAACAGCCTGAGCCTCCCTTGCGGGTCGAAGACGTAACTCGCGGCCGTGTGGTCCATCGTGTATTCGCCGGCCGTCTTGCCCGGAACCTGCGCGTAATACACGCGAAAATCCTTCGTGATCTTGACGAGTTCCGCAGTGTCCGCGGGACGCAAACCGATGAACCTCGGACTAAACGCCGATACATATTCGCTCAGCAACGGCGCCGTATCGCGAGCGGGATCGACAGTGACCATCAGCACCTGGACGCGCTTGCCGTCATCGCCGAGTTTTTGCAGCGCCTGCGAGAGTTCAGCAAGCGTGGTCGGGCAGACATCCGGGCAATGGGTATAGCCGAAAAACAGTACGACGGCCTTGCCTTTGAAATCGCCTAGCGTGCGCGGTTTGCCGCTGGTGTCGGGTAGCGAGAAATCGCTGCCGAACTGCGTATTGCCGGTGATATCGAGATTCGTGAACGCTGGTTTGCTGTCGCATCCTGCGAGCAGCACGGCGGCCAATACGAATCCCATCCAGACAGCGATCTCTCGAGCTGAAAACTTCATACTCCGATCACCGTCCGCACGTAATGATCCACGAGCAGCGCGCCGAACAGCAGCGACAAATACACGATGGAGAACCGAAAGGTCTTGCGCGCCAAGGCATCGGAATATTCACGATAAATCTTCCACGCATAACCGAGGAACATGCCGCCGAGCACCACGGCCGACGCAAGATAGAGCGCACCGCTCATGCCGGAGATGAACGGCATCATGGTCACGGCGAACAGGATCACCGTGTACAAAAGGATATGCAGGCGCGTGTATTTCTCGCCGTGCGTGTTCGGCAGCATCGGCAAGCCGGCGTTCTCGTAATCCTTCCTCCTGTACAACGCCAGCGCCCAAAAATGCGGCGGCGTCCACACGAAGATGATCAGCACGAGGATCCATGCATCGCCGGGGACGTGGCCTGTAACCGCAGCCCAGCCCAAGGCCGGAGGCATTGCACCCGAGGCGCCGCCGATCACAATGTTCTGCGGCGTGGCCGGCTTCAGCAAGCACGTATAAATCACCGCGTAGCCAACAAACGTCGCGATCGTGAGCCACATGGTCAACGCATTCGTGAACGTGTGGAGGGTCCACATGCCCGCACCGCCAAGCACCGCTGAGAACAGCAGGATCTGCACGGGCGTGATCTCGCCGCGCGCGGACGGACGCCACGCGGTGCGGCGCATCATGGCATCGATCTTTTGCTCCATCAGGCAGTTGATGGCGAACGCGGCGCCGGCCAGCAGCCAGATACCCACCGTTCCGCCGATCAACACGGTCCACGGCACCATGCCCGGCGTTGAAAGGAACATGCCGATCACAGCGCAGAAAACCGCGAGTTGCGTCACGCGCGGTTTGGTCAACGCAATGTACTGCGAGAGGCGGCTACCGGAGGGGGAAATCAGTGTCGTGCTGTCCATAGAAACTCACGGAGCTTGGCGCGGGAGTGATGCAGGAACGGCGTCGCGCGGGGCGGTGGTGGCAGACGACCCCACGGTGTGGCCGGGACGGCTGGAGGAGATTCGAAAGTTTACCATAACGAGCAACAGCAAAAGGATGGCCGCCCCGCCGTTGTGCGCTACGGCAATGGGCAGCGGCCACTGCAGCAGGATGTTGGACAGTCCCGTCAGAAACTGGATAACGATCACGAGCATGATGCCGTTAGCGGGTTTTCTCAATGACTCAAATCGACGCAGTTTCGCCGCGAGCCACAGCACGTACAGCACCACGACTAGCGCAAACGTTCGGTGCGTCCAGTGAATCGCGACCAGTGCGTCCTGTGAAATGACATCGCCGTCGCCCGTCATGCCTAGCGCGCGCCACAGGTGGAAGCCGTGTTCGAAGTTCATCGGCGGGATCCAGGCGCCGTTGCACAGCGGAAAGTCCGTGCAGGCGAGTACCGCGTAGTTCGTGCTGACCCAGCCGCCCAGCGCGATCTGGAACACCAGCAGCAACAATCCGACGAGCGCCGCGGGCAGCCAGCGGGCGGCGGCGGGATCGATGGCGGGAATCGGCGTCTGGCGCGCGGCCAGCCAACCGAGCGAACCGAGCAGCGCCAGACCGAGCAACAGATGGGTGGTGACAATCACTGGCTGCAGCTTCATCGTGACCGTCCAGGCGCCGAACGCACCTTGAACCACGATCAGCATCAGGATCGCCGTCGGCCACCACGGCGAGACGTGCAGCGGCCGTCGCTTGAAACGCGCCGTCCACGCGATCAGCACCTGCGCGATGATCAGTACGCCGATCGCCATCGCGAAGTAGCGGTGAATCATTTCAATCCACGCCTTGCCGATACTCACCGGTCCCGTCGGCATCGCCTGATGGGCAGCGGTAATGGCCGCATGCGCGATAAACGGCGACGAGGTGCCGTAACAACCCGGCCAGTCGGGACAACCGAGGCCGGAATCCGTGAGCCGCGTAAAACCGCCGAACATCACCAGATCCAGCGTCAAGAACGTGGTTAGCCAGACGAGCTTGCGAAACTTGTTGTCGTCGGCTTTCACCCACACGTACGAAAGCGGCAATAACGCAATGCAGATGCCGATCAATCCGAGTTGTAAAACGTAAGTCATGCGCGCGCTGTCCTCAACTCATGCTCAACCGATACGTGACCACTTCAGCAGCTTCGCCAGATCCGCCTTGATCTTCTCCGGCTCCGGATTCTTCGGGAAACGCATCATGAGGTTGCCGTTGGGATCGACGAGGAAGATGTGATCGGTGAGTTGCGAATCGGCGCCCGCCGGCAGCCAAGCAGCCACGGCTGCGGGGTCGGCGACCAGCATGCGCGTGTCCGGCTGCGGATAAGCCGTGCGAATCACGCTCGAGACGGGTTTGTCGTCGGTGCGTAGCCAGACGTCGACCACGCGTTCGCGCTCCGCCGATTGCAGCGCGCGCACTTGCCGCATGAAGAACAGGCGCGTCACGCATTGCTCGTTGCAGTCGCTGCCGTTGACCGTGACCATCAGCCATTTGCCGCGCATGGCGGTGAGCGGCATCGACTTGCCTTGTTCGTCGGTGACGACCATTTGCTCAGGGATAGGGCGTTGCGGCTCGATCAGCGCGCCATAGCTCGTGGTGCCGCCGGCCGGCTTGACCACGTAGTACATCAGATACGACGCGATCACCGGCGCCGCGCAAACAGCCGCGAGCAGGACCAGCATCCAGCGTCCCTTGTTCCATGAACCGGGGGTGCGTTCCTGCTGCTGGGCACGCGCCTTGTGGACGGCGGACGGCGAAGGTCGGGGAGTTTGCATGGACAAAATGTTGCCTCTATTCGTGTGCGGCATCGCGTACTTCATTTCCACGCGATGCAATCATTCAAGTGTGTCGCGCCTGCTTCGTGGCCGCTTCATGGCGGCCTGTCGGACTCGGTTTTCGATCGAGTGTGCGTTCTGCCTGTCACTTCCGAGTACGCCCGCCTGGGGCAAACGCACGGTCATCGCTTGGTGAGCGAACCCGTTGGATCAAACCTTCCCATCGAGTGTTTCCGGAGCAGCCTGCCCGGTGTTTTCTTTCTTCGCCGCGCGCCGCGCCGCGTACAGTCCAAAACCCAGCGCGGCAAGCGCCATGCCCCACCATTGCAGCATGTAGCCGTAGTTCGTATCCACGCCCATGGTAGGCGCCGGCCAGTCACGCACCAGCTTGTCGCCGCTATTGTTCAACTGCTGGATCACAAACGGTTGCAGCGGTAAATCCGTTTCGGCAGCGTACGCGGCGACATCGAGATTCTGCCGAATCTTTTGCCGCGCCGCGGAGCCGCCGTGCCCGAGTTCGAAAGCCTGCGACGCATTCGCCCGCGCAATGCCTTCAACCTCGACTTCGCCGCTCGGTGTGTCATACGGCTCGATACCCGTCCGATCCGCCAGATTACGCGGCAACCAGCCGCGATTCACCAGCACGACCCCGCCGCCATCGATCTTGAGCGGCATCACGACGTAGAAACCCGGCTGGTCGTTATACGGCCGGTTATCGAGATAAACGACCTGATCGGGCATGAACGTGCCACGCGCCAGCACGCGATGAAACTCGATGTCCTTCAACGCAAGCGGCGACGCGCCCACGCGTTGCACGGGCGCGTTTTCGAACGCAACAATCTGCGCATTCAACTGCTCTTTCTGATGCGCGCGATCTCGTTGCCAGAAGCCAAGGCGCACGGTGAGCGCCATGACGATCAGGATGATCAGCGCCGGCCAGAAGCGAATTTTCATACCGCATGTCCACCGATGAAAACCTGAACGCCCACGCGGCACATTACTCGCGGTGCGATAATCGAAGGATCGAACTTCTTAGGCCAACTGGCTGTTTTCATGCACATATTCGTTGCCATTGCATTCATTCTCATCATCGCGAGCCTGGGTTCAGCGCTGTACTTCATGATGACCGACAAGGGCAAGACCAAGCGCATGGTGTGGTCGCTTGCCATGCGCGTCGGGCTGTCGATCTCACTGTTTCTCTTCATCCTGTTCGCGCACTGGATGGGCTGGATCCAGTCCACAGGGATTCCGCTCGGACGCTGAGAACGCACGCGTAGAAGCGCATGAGGTTGGGCTTCCAGGCCGCGCCAAGGTTCGCGAAATACTAGCGGGCCGTTGCGCTCGACGCTGCGACAAAACGGCGCATCGGGAAACACTTTTCAACGCACTTTCAACGATTCCGCAGCAGCATTCCCGCCAAGCCACGTCCAAAAGCAAAACGCCGCCCGAGTCAGGTCGAGGCGGCGCTTTGCAAAGCATCTTTTTCAATCGACTTCAAACTATCCCGCCAAACCGGACGTGGCTGGATCAACCCGCCGCGCCCGTCTAGCCTGAACGCTTACAACCAGTACACGACCACGTACAACCCGAGCCACACCACGTCCACAAAGTGCCAGTACCACGCGGCGCCTTCGAACGCGAAATGATGCTCCGCCGTGAAGTGCCCGCGGATCACACGCACGAGAACGACGGTGAGCATCGTGCCGCCCAGGAACACGTGGAAACCGTGAAAGCCCGTCAACAGGAAAAACGTGGAACCGTACACGCCTGAAGCCAGCGTCAGGTTCAGTTCGTTGTATGCGTGGAAATATTCGTAGCCCTGGCAGAACAGGAAGCATAGGCCGAGCAGAATGGTCGCGCCCAGCCAGATAATCGTTTTGTTCCGATGATTCTCGCGCAGCGCATGGTGAGCGACCGTCAGCGTCGCGCCCGAACTCAGCAGCAGCGCGGTGTTGATCGTCGGCAGCGGCCACGGCGTCATGGAACGAAAGTGCGGCACAAGCGCGGCGGGACCGTTGTTCGGCCACACGGCGCTGAAGTCCGGCCAGATCAACTTGTAATCGAGGCTGCCCAGTTCATGCAGCGCAATCTGGCGTGCGTAGAACAACGCACCGAAGAACGCCGCGAAGAACATCACTTCGGAGAAGATGAACCAGCTCATGCTCCATCGGTACGACAAATCCACGTTCTTGCCGTACATCCCGCCTTCGGATTCCCCGATGGAGTCGCCGAACCAGTGCCACAGCGTGTACAGCAGCCAAAGCAGGCCGATGACAAACGTGATCGGCGCCCACGATTCACCATTGACCCACGACGCCAGCGAAGCCATCGCGATCAAAAGGCCGGTGGCGGCCATGATCGGATGTCTCGACGGGTGCGGGACGAAATAGTATGTGCTTTCGTTTTGACCGCTCATTATTGATTCTCCACTTCGATCCAGTTGCTTGAATTTTTTGCTGCCACCGGCGCCGCAGCTCGATCCGTCTGCCGCGACACCACTGGCTTTATCCCACCACCGCCCGCACCACCACCAGCAACACGACGATAAACAGCGCCGCCCCGATAATCCCGGCCGCGATCAGATGCAGCGGATTCAGCGTGGCATCGCTTTCCAGATCCCGGCGACGGCGCACGCCGAAGAACGACCAGAAAACCGCCTTCAGCAACCGGAGAAAACTGCTCTTCGGCGCCGGCTTTTGTGTTTCAACCATCTTGCGTCTCCGCCGCCTGGAGCAGCTTATGAACTGCAGCCGCGCATGTTTGCTACGGGCGCAGCCTTACTAAATGCCGCTTCGCGAAACCGACGCAGGCGTGCTCAACTCAAAGAACGTGTACGACAACGTGATCGTTTTCACATCCTTCGGCAGCTTCGGATCCACCACGAACACGACGGGCATGCGCCGTGTCTCGTTCGGCTTCAACGTTTGCTGCGTAAAACAAAAACACTCAATCTTCTTGAAGTACTCGGTGGCCTGCATCGGCGCGTAGCTCGGAATGGCTTGCGCCTGCACCGTGCGGCCTTGCTGGTTGGTCACCTCGTACATCACCGTCATCACTTCGCCCGGATGCACGTCAAGCGTGTTCTGTTCCGGCTTGAACTGCAACGGGCCGCGCGCATTGGCATCGAATTCGATGGAAATCGTGCGGCTCGTATCGACCTGCGTGTTCTTCGCCTCGCGCGCGCCTACATCGCGCTGCACCAGATTGTTGATGCCGGTAATCGAGCAAATCGCGCGGTACATGGGCACGAGCGCAAAACCGAAACCAAACATGGCCACCGCCACGACAATCAGCTTGAGCATCATCGAGCGGTTGAACGCGCGGTCTTCCTTGATCTCCTGAGGCCTCGACACCTTCCTTAACCTCTTGAGCGCACGTACTGATCGACGACTACCGCCAGAAAAAACACCGCGGCTACTGCCAGCAGGATCAGGCCGAGCCGCTTGTTGCCCGCGCGAACTTCCGCGGGCGTGCGTTGCTTCTGTGAATTCCGGGTCATGCGTTCAGGCTTTATTCCGCTAGTCATGCGCTTCGCTGTCATTGTCCTGCGTGGCGCACGTCCCGTTTTGCAACATCCAACGACGGCACGCGCTGCCTGAGTTCATTCCACGCGCGTTTATTCCACGTGCGGCGGCTGTTCGAACGTGTGGAACGGAGCCGGGCTCGGCACGGTCCATTCCAGACCTTCGGCGCCGTCCCACGGCTTGTCGTCGGCCTTAACCAACTCGCCGCCGCCGCGATACGCCGGCAGCGCCACCGCGAACAGGAAGTACACCTGCGCCAGACCGAAACCAAACGCGCCGATCGTCGCAATCTGGTTAAAGTCCGTGAACTGCGCCGGGTAATCCGCATAACGACGCGGCATACCGGCGAGGCCCAGGAAGTGCATCGGGAAGAACGTGATGTTGAAGAAGATCATCGACGCCCAGAAGTGGATCTTGCCGCGCGTCTCGTTATACATCCAGCCCGTCCACTTCGGCGCCCAGTAATACCAGCCGGAGAAGAGCGCAAAGAGCGAGCCCGCCACCAGCACGTAGTGGAAGTGCGCCACCACGTAATAAGTCCCGTGCATCTGGATATCGAGCGGCGCCATGGAGAGGATCAGGCCCGTGAACCCGCCCATGGTGAACACGAACAGGAAGCCGATGGCGAACAGCATGGGCGTCTCGAAGGTCAACGAACCGCGCCACATGGTGGCGACCCAGTTGAACACCTTCACGCCCGTGGGCACCGCGATCAGCATGGTCGCGTACATGAAGAAGAGCTGGCCCGTCACCGGCATGCCGGTGGCGAACATGTGGTGCGCCCAGACCATGAACGAGAGAATCGCGATGGACGAAGTGGCATACACCATCGAGCTATAGCCGAACAGCGGCTTGCGCGAGAACGCCGGAATCACCTGCGACACGATCCCGAACGCCGGCAAGATCATGATGTACACCTCGGGATGCCCGAAGAACCAGAAGATATGCTGGTACATCACTGGGTCGCCGCCGCCCGCTGCGTTGAAGAACGACGTGCCGAAGTGGCGATCGAACAGCACCATGGTGATCGCGCCTGCCAGCACCGGCATCACGGCAATCAGCAGGTAAGCGGTGATCAGCCAGGTCCAGACGAACATCGGCATCTTCATCAGCGTCATGCCGGGCGCGCGCAAGTTCAGGATCGTCACAACGATGTTGATACCGCCCATGATCGACGACGCGCCCATCAAGTGGATCGCGAAAATCGCGAAGTCCATGCCCGGGCCCATCTGCGTGGAGAGCGGTGCGTACAGCGTCCAGCCCGCAGCGGTCGCGCCGCCGGGAACGAAGAACGACGTGATCAGCAGGATGGCGGCCACCGGCAGCAGCCAGAAGCTGAAGTTGTTCATCCGTGCGAAGGCCATGTCCGAGGCGCCGATCTGCAGCGGAATCATCCAGTTCGCAAAACCCACGAACGCCGGCATGATCGCGCCGAACACCATGATCAGGCCGTGCATGGTGGTCAACTGGTTGAAGAACTCGGGACGCATGATCTGCAGGCCCGGCTCGAAGAGCTCGGCGCGGATCATCAGCGCCATCACGCCCCCGGAGAGGAACATGATGAACGAGAACAACAGGTACAAGGTACCGATGTCCTTGTGGTTCGTCGCGAACAGCCAGCGACGCCAGCCGTACGGCAGTTCGTGCGCGTGCTCGTCGTGAGCGTGACCATGTTCGTGGCCCGCGGTTACATCGTGTCCGATGCTAGACATGACAATCTCCTAAAGCGAATACTGCGGCACTTGGCGTTACGCTACGCCAGCTTCCTTTCAGAAAGAAACTGGACGAACCGGGTACGTCAGGCAGCCGGACTAATCTCTACACGCCGTGCTTCTCTCGCGTCAGCACCGCCCGTGATCGTTTCCGGCTTCTTCAAAATAATGCGGTCTTCCGCTACACCCGCGGCTTTCAGCGCGTCGCGAACGGCCTGCGCACGCGCCTTCGCGAGTTCCGCGTTCTTGGCGGCAGAGCCGGTTGCGTCGGTGAAACCGGACAACGTCAGCTTCGCGTCCGGATGCGCCTTCGCGTAATCGGCAGCAGCCTGGACTGCGCTGGCCGCGTCGGCGGGCAAAACATCCTTGCCCGTCTCGAAGTACACGCTCGCTGGCAGCGAAGCCGACTGAGCCGCAGTGTCCGATGCCGGTGCTGCAGGCGCTGCCGGAGCAGCGCTTGCTGCTTCCGCGCCGCTCGCCGCTGCGTCGGAACCCGCCGCCGCACCCGCTGCCGCCAGATGATCGCCACCTGCGGGCATCTTGCCGTTACGTGCATCAGCGACTTGCATCGGCTGCAGGATGTCGCCCGTATGGTTGCCCCAGGTATTGCGTTCGTACGTGATCACCGAAGCAATCTCGACGTCGTTTAGCGTCGCGCCCCAATTCGGCATCGCGCCCTTGCCCTTCAACACAATGCTCACGTGTTCAGCAATCGGACCATTGGCAATCTTGCTGCCATCGAGCGCCGGAAACTGGCCCGCGCCCTTGCCGGTCGGCTGGTGGCAGACCGCGCAATTGGACGTATAGACCTGCGCGCCACGCGCCTTCAGCTCGTCCATTGTGTAGGTCTTGTTGGGATCGTCCGCGCTGGCGGCCATTTTCTTCTTCTGGCCATCGACCCATGCTGCGTAGTCATCAGCCGACAGTACTTCGACCACGACCGGCATGTACGCGTGTTCCTTGCCGCACAACTCGGTACAGAAGCCGCGGAACGTGCCGGTCTTCTCGGCCTTGAACCATGTGTCGCGCACGAAACCGGGGATCGCGTCCTGCTTCACGCCGAATGCCGGGACGTACCACGAGTGGACGACGTCGTTAGCGGTGGTGATGATGCGGATTTTCTTGTCGACCGGAACCACGAGCGGGTTGTCGACTTCTTGCAGATACAGCTCGCCAATGGGCTCCTGGCCATTTACCTGGCTACGCGGCGTGGACAGCGTGGACAGGAAGTTGATGCCTTCGCCCGGCCCCTTCACGTAGTCATAACCCCACTTCCACTGATAACCGGTCACTTTCACGGTCAGATCAGCGTTGGTGGTGTCTTTCATGGCAACCACGGCCTTGGTGGCCGGCAGCGCCATCAGCACGACGATCACAAACGGGACGATGGTCCAGATGATTTCGACGGTGGTGCTTTCGTGGAAGTTCGAAGCCTTATGGCCTTTCGACTTGCGATGCATCAGGACGGAATAGAACATCACGCCGAACACGCCGAGGAAAATCACCGTACAGATGATCAGCATGAACGTATGGAGGCCGTAGAGCTCTTCGGCGATCTTCGTCACTGGCGTCTGGAAGTTGAGTTCATTCACTCCAGGACCGCCGGGAACGTCACTGACCGCCAGGGCTGCGCCGGCGAACAGGAGTCCGCTTAACGCCAGCACGCCCGACAGGGCTCGCTTGATTGTTTTCATAGCTTCCTTACCCAAAATTTCCATTCAGACCCTCGACCCCCGTATGCACTCGTCCGATTCATGCATCGTCTCCTCAGGAAACGATTTACTCGGCGGCGCGTGTCGATGCGTGTGCCGCTTCCTGCTTTTCCTGCGCATTGATCTGCCAAAACTGTGCAACGCCGCCTTGCCTGCACGCACCAGCGCGTTTCAGTTGCAGCGCATCAGCCACGTGCGCAACTCGACGGCAAACTGCTTGCGACGATGCTGCGCCAAATGTATCCCGACAGGCACCGACTGTCCCCGTGACACGAGCTTCACCGGATCTCTCGGCGTGGCTCCCGGTTCGACTCGCACCCAGCGCGGATTGAACTCCAACTGCGTCAGCGTTTCGGCGTCCATCCGTTCGATCAGAAGCCGGTCGTGAAACAGCAGAATCCGCTCGTAGTCGACAGCATGCCGCGCGTAGATGACGAACGCGATACCGACCGCCAGCAACTCGATACCAGTAAAAGGCAGCACCAGCCAAGCGCCTGCCCACACCAGCAAACTCGCGATCAGCAACGAAAACAGCGCCAGCGACACATAAAAGGCCACGAATTGCCGCGGCGAGACAGAACAGTTCCGCTTGATCAACCAGTCCTTGACGACCGGTTCGGTGTCCATCGGCAGATCCGTTGCTTGCATCGCCGTCTCCCGCGTCAGATTTGTCTCACCCGCGCCGCGTCCCGCTCATGTGCTGCTCGCTTATTGCTCGCTCACTGCTCACGTATTGTTCGCAAGTCGCTCGGAATGCACCCAAAATCGTGCCAGCCAGGCGACAAACTGACGCATTATAGGCGCGTTGCCCAGCATCCACAAGCAAGGTGGTGCACGCCGCAAAGCCAAGCCGCACAAGCCTCTGCGCCCTTTTGCCGCATCCTTTTGGATGCTTGTCAACGCGCGCATTCGAGGGGTGATAAAGGCGTTTGTGACTTGTTTACTTGCTTCGTTTTGAGCCTCGCCCTATGTCTTCGAGCCTCACAATACCGTGCCCTTCCGCCGTCATTCGCGGCACCGCCTTCCATGCGTGTCCATAGATCACTTCAAAGGTCAGCGGGATCGTGCCGTCTTCACGACGACGCGCTTCGAGCGCCGCGTGAAGCGCATCACGCACCGCGCGAGCATGGGTTTGCGGGGCCACGTCGCGCGGATAAGCGCCCCATCGGCGCACGTCTTTTAACAGCGATTCCGGCGACTTGTACGTGATCGTCAGCACCTCCTGATCCATCACGGGAATCTCGAAGCCGCTCTCGACCAGCATGTCGCCGAGATCGTGCATATCGACGAATTCGATGGTGTGCCGCTGCGGCGCCAAGCCCAGCGATTTTTCCGCCTGCGCGTACGCGCCGGTGAGCTCTTTCAGCGTGTCGGGACCCAGGGTGCTGAACATCAGCAGGCCGTTCACCTTGAGCACGCGCGCCCATTCCGGAAACACGAGGTCGGGCCGCGCATGCCAGTGCAGCGCGAGATTCGACCAGAGCATTTCGAAGGCGCTGGCAGCAAACGGGAGTTCTGCGAAGTCGGCCTGCGCCAGTTGCGGGCCGCGCGCGCCGAATGCCTTGCCCAGCGTGGCGGGAAGAAACCGCCGCCAGCCGGCGTTGGCTTCGGATTCGGCCATCTCGGCCTTGTTCGCCCGGGCCAGCATCGCCGCCGATAAATCCATGCCGAGCACTGAGGCCTCAGCGAAACGCTCGCGCAGACCGGGCAGGTCGGCACCCATGCCGCAGCCCGCGTCGAGCACGCGCACAGGCGTTACCTTGATGTAGTCGAGCCGCTCGCGCATGCGCTGCGCAATCTCGCGCGGCAGGAAAGCGACGTCATCGAACGTCGCGGCGCGACGGTCGAAAATGCGCTTCAGACGGCGCGAATCGTAGGCCGGACGGCCAGCGTTGGCGGGAGTTGGGGACATGACAACCTGCTTTATAAGAGTGCGAAGTATACTCGGTCGATTCCTGAAACGTTCGGCCAAACCAGACAGCGCAACGGTTTCCGCCTGTTTTTATGCTCGGCTATCGGCGCACTCCCGGCGGCCTGTTGTGCTGCCACGCATTATTTGGATCGAACGTATGAATCTACGGTTTTGCGTCGTATCGCGCGCTCCAGGCTCGCTACGCGCAGCTTCTGTCGCCGTCGTGCGGCAGCTCGACCGGATCCGCGACATCGCGTTGCCCAATCAGTGCGCATTGTGTGGCAATTTGTCGCAGAAGGTGTTGTGTGCGGGCTGCGACGAACAGCATTGGAACCAGACATGCATGCGGTGCCCGGTTTGTGCTTTGTCCATGCCGTTTTTTGCCGCAGTCAAGGGCGTTAAACGTGAAGCGCAGCCACCTTGCAGACGTTGTATTGCGCAGCCGCCGCATTTCGACGCGACTATCGCGCTGGCCGATTACCACGCGCCACTCGATACACTCGCGCTCGATCTCAAGTTTCACGCCCGGCGGGCAACCGCAGAGGAATTCGCCCGCCAGTTGCAGGCCGCATTCGAGGCAACCGACGCAGCGGCCCCGGATATCGTCTCACCGGTGCCGGTGTCGCGTCGGCGCCTGAGGGTTCGCGGCTACAACCAGGCCTGGTCGATCGGCAAACCGCTCGCCCGCCTGCTCGGCGCGCGTGCCGACGCAGCGCTGATCGAGCGCACCCGGGACACCGCGCCGCAAGCGAAGCTCGATCTGGATACGCGGCGCCGCAACGTCGGCGAGGCGTTCAAGGTGTAGCGCGCACTACGCGGCCAGCACGTGGCTATCGTCGGCGACGTCATGAGCTCCGGCGCCACGCTGGACGCGCTGGCCTTTACGCTGAAAGCAGCCGGTGTGCGGCGCGTGAGCAACTTCGTCGCGCTGCGCACCCCGCAAGACTAAATTTCAAGAGTTATCGCTAATGTTTAACGTCGTACTGGTCGAACCTGAAATTCCGCCGAACACCGGCAACGTGATCCGGCTGTGCGCCAATACGGGCGCCCGCCTGCATCTGATCGAGCCGCTCGGTTTTCCTCTCGACGACGCCAAAATGCGCCGCGCCGGCCTCGATTACCACGAGTACGCGCAGATGCATGTGCATGCGAACTGGGAGACGTTCCTGGAAACCGAAACACCTGACGTGAGCCGCATGTTTGCCTTCACCACGCGCGGCTCGACGCCGTTTTTCGGGCACACGTTCAAGGCCGGTGACTGGTTTGTGTTCGGCGCCGAAACCCGGGGCCTGCCGGACGCGGTGCTCACGCAGTTCACCAACGAGCGCCGTGTGCGTCTGCCGATGCGGCCGGGCAATCGAAGTTTGAATTTGTCGAATACGGTGGCGGTCGTAACGTTCGAAGCGTGGCGTCAGACAGGGTTCGAGGGTGGCGAATAGGCTTCGCCACGCCTATCACTCCGCTTTGGAATCGCGGCTCAGCAGCGCCTGAACCGCGTCACCCGGAGCAACATTCTCGAATAACACGCGGCACACGGCGTGTGTGATCGGCATATCGATGCCATGGGCCTCAGCGAGCGCCAGCACGGCCCGCGCGCATCGCACGCCTTCGGCTACATGGCCGAGCGCCGCGAGGATATCGGTGAGCGAACGGCCCGTTGCCAACTGCATTCCGACCGTGCGATTGCGCGACAAATCCCCTGTCGCCGTCAGAATCAGATCGCCGAGTCCGGTCAGGCCATTGAAGGTTTCCGCGCGCCCGCCGAGCGCCACGCCGAGCCGCGACATCTCGGCCAGTCCGCGCGTAATCAACGCGGCCCGGGCGTTCAGGCCCAGACCGAGTCCATCGGCAATTCCGGTTGCAATCGCCAGCACATTCTTCACCGCGCCGCCCACTTCGACACCGATAACGTCGTCACCGGTATAGATTCGCATGGCCCCGTGATGAAAAGCCGCGACCGTGCGCTCGACAAGCGTTGCCGACGCGCTCGCGATCGTCAGCGCCACAGGTAAGCCTTGCCCGACTTCGCGCGCGAAGCTCGGTCCGGATAACGTGCCGCTGCTCGCGTGTTGCGGCAATTCGGCCGCAACCACCTCGTTCGGCAGACATTGCGTGTCCGCTTCGAAGCCTTTGCACAACCAGACGATATGCGCCGGCACAACGCCCAATTCACGCATGTTCCGACATAACGCGCGCAGGCCCGCGACCGGCGCGGCAACCACGCACAGTGCGTCTTTCGCCGCGCCATGGGTCAGGGCGGAAGCGAGATCGGGATCGTATTGAAGCGATGCGGGCAGCGTTATGCCGCGCAGATAGCGCTCGTTTTCATGCGAATGGGACAGCGACTCGACGAGCGCGCGATCGCGCGCCCAGAGCACCGTAGAGTGGCGAGTGGCCAGATGGCCAGCCAGTGCGGTGCCCCACGCACCGGCGCCGAGAACGGCTACTTGCATGCCCGGCTCCGGAATGTGCGGGATTTAGTTCAGCGTCGCGCCGTTGGCCACGCCTTCCTGAGCCGCCGACAACTGCGAAATACGTTGTTCGTACAGCGCCTGGAAATTGATCTCGGCGAGGTGGATCGGCGGGAAACCGGCGCGGGTGATGGCGTCGGCAATATTCGAGCGCAAGTACGGGAACAGGATGGTCGGGCACGCAATGCCGACCAGCGGATCGATTTGATCGGCGGGAATGTTGCGGATATCGAAAATACCGGCTTGCTTGGCTTCGATCAGGAACGCGACCTTGTCGGACACCTTCGCGGTCACGGTGCCCGTTACCAGCACTTCGAACACGCTTTCCGCAAGGCGCTCGGCCTTCACGTCCACTTCCACTTCCACCGACGGCATTTCCTGCTCGAGGAAGATGCCCGGCGAGTTGGGCTGCTCGAGCGACATGTCCTTCAAGTAGATGCGCTGGATGTTGAAGAACGGCTGGTTGTTGTCGTCAGACATGGTTGATTCCCTTGATTATTTAATGTGCAGCTCACGGCTTTTCCGGTTTTTCCGGCTGAAAGCCGCGAGCTGCTTAATTGCGTAGCGAACGCATTCAGGCCGACGCCGACGCTCCGGGTCCGACGTGTCAGGCAGCCTCGAGCAGCGGCATCAGGCCGCCTTTGCGATCAAGCGCCGACAGATCGTCGTAACCGCCAACATGCGTCTCACCGATAAACACTTGCGGCACCGTACGGCGCCCCGTACGCGTCATCATTTCTTCACGTCGCGCCGGATCACGGTCGATCAGCACCTTCTCAACATTTTCGACGCCGCGCGACTTTAGTAGACGTTCGGCCATCTGGCAATACGGGCACACCTGCGTGCTGTACATGATCACTTTATTCACTTTACCGCTCCTTGTTTCACGACCGGCATGCCGGCTTTCTGCCAGGCATCCAGTCCGCCCTGCAATACATGGACTTCGGCATAACCTGCATCGCTCACGATCCGGCTCGCCTTCTGGGACTGCTGGCCGGTCTGACACACGAGCAAGACCGGATTGCTCTTATTCTTCGCGATTTGGCCAATTTTTGCTTGGAGCTCCGTGAGCTCGAAGTTTCGCGCCGCCGGCAGGTGCCCCTGCGAATACTCGGCGGCCGGCCGCACGTCGATCACCGCGGCGTTACGCCGGTTGATCAGCTGAATGGCTTCTGGCGCCGAAACACCGCCGCGGCCGCGCCGGACAAGCGTTGGCCAAAGCAGCAACCCACCAGAAATGAGGGCGACCGCGATAAGAACAAGGTTGGTGTAATCGGTGAAAAACTTCACGTCGGGACCGCCGGATTGGGAGTGTGGAAAAATGAAAGGTCGAAAAAAATCGGGACAATCCTGCCATTATAAAATAACCGTCCGCCGCGATGGCCTCGGCCGATCGGCCGAGTTGCGCCAGAACGCGTTGCCGCACAGAATCGATGCCAGTTTCCCGCTTCCTAACTAACCGACCTCTCAACGGACATCATGTACAAGCTAGTGCTCATCCGCCACGGCGAATCCACGTGGAACAAGGAAAACCGATTCACAGGCTGGGTCGACGTCGACCTGACTGAACAAGGCAACCGTGAAGCGCAGCAGGCCGGCTTGCTGCTAAAGGAGGCCGGCTTCAGCTTCGACATTGCGTACACATCGGTGCTCAAGCGCGCGATCCGCACGCTCTGGCACGTGCAGGATCAAATGGACGAAATGTACTTGCCGGTCGTCCATTCGTGGCGGCTGAACGAGCGACATTACGGTGCGCTCTCCGGGCTGAACAAAGCCGAGACCGCCAAGAAATACGGCGACGAGCAAGTGCTGATCTGGCGCAGAAGCTACGACACGCCGCCCCCCGCGCTCGATCCGTCTGACGAACGCACGTCGTACAACGATCCGCGCTATGCGAAAGTGCCGCGTGAGCAGTTGCCGCTGACCGAATGCCTGAAGGACACGGTCGCACGCGTGCTGCCTTTCTGGAATGAGTCCATCGCGCCAGCCGTCAAGTCGGGCAGGCGTGTACTGATTGCCGCGCATGGCAATTCCATGCGCGCGCTGATCAAGTACCTGGACGGAATTTCCGACGACGACATCGTCGGCCTGAACGTCCCGAATGGCGTGCCGCTCGTCTATGAACTCGACGAAGACCTGAAGCCGATCAAGCACTATTATCTCGGCGACCCGGAAGCCATCGCCAAGGCGCAAGCGGCGGTTGCGAAACAAGGGAAAGCGGGTTAACAGCGCTCTGTTTTATGCTTGGCCGACGGCCGTGGATGCTTTGATGCAGCATTCGCGGCTGTCAGCTTTGTTACTGTCCTCATACGTTCACCCCGCGCAGCGCCAAAGCATCGGCCCCGGCTAAAGAGCGATGACGCTGCACCGACTCACCAACGTTTATCGCCCAAAGACGCGAAAATAAACGGCCCGACCTGAACTAGGCGAATGCATCCTTTAACCGGGCCCGACATTTGCGCCCGGATAACGATTTTCAAACTACCGCCCCTAAAAAGAACCCGTCCATTCATTTCCCGGTGAGTCCTTTAAGCTGCGATTAAGTCGTGGTCCAAGGCTTGCAGTTATACTGCCCAATCAACCACGACGCAGCCTAATCCGCTTCCGACCGCAACAGACTCTATGCGAAAGAACCTGAAAAACATCGGCCTGATCGCCGCGGGCCTTGCTACCGGCGTATTTGCAACGCTGCAACTCTCCGCATCAGCCCAGCAAGCCGCCACCGCGCCTCTTCCGCTCGATCAATTGCGGTTGTTTGCCGAAGTATTCGGGCAAATCAAGCATGAATACGTCGAACCGGTCGACGATAAGAAACTGCTCACCGCTGCTATCAAAGGCATGGTGTCGAGCCTCGATCCGCATTCGTCATACCTCGACAAAACCGATTACGAGGAGCTTCAGGAGCAGACCAAGGGTCGCTTCGCGGGGCTCGGTATCGAGATTTCGTCGGAAGATGGCTTGATCAAGGTGATTTCGCCTATCGAAGATACGCCTGCGTTCCGCGCCGGCATTCGTCCGGGCGACCTGATCACGCGCATCAACGACAAGCCGGTACGCGGCATGACGCTGGATAACGCCGTCAAGCAAATGCGCGGCGATCCGGGCACCAAGGTCACGCTGACCATCTTCCGCAAGACCGACGACCGCACCTTCCCGATCACGGTCACGCGTGCGCTCATCCGCGTGCAGAGCGTGAAGATGAAGATTCCGGCTCCGGGTTACGGCTACATCCGGATCACGAGCTTCCAGGAACGCACGGTGCCTGATCTCGCCGCGAAGTTGCAGGATCTCGCGCGCCAGCAACCCGACCTGAAGGGCCTCGTAGTCGACCTGCGTAACAACGGCGGCGGTTTGCTGCAGAGCGCGGTCGGCGTGGCTGGCGCGTTCCTGCCGGATAACGCCGTGGTGGTGTCGACGAATGGACAAATCGCGGACGCGAAGCAAACCTTCCGCGATACCTACGACAATTATCGCCTGCCTTCCTTTGACTCCGATCCGCTGAAGAACCTGCCGGAAATCTTCAAGAAGGTGCCAATGGTCGTGTTGACCAATGCGTATTCCGCATCGGCCTCCGAGATTGTCGCGGGCGCGCTGCAGGATCATCATCGCGCGTTGATTGTCGGTAAGACCACGTTCGGCAAGGGTTCGGTGCAGACCGTGCGTCCGATGACCGCCGACACCGCGCTGCGCCTGACCACCGCGTATTACTACACGCCAAGCGGCAAGTCGATCCAGAACAAGGGCATTCGCCCGGACGTTCCGGTCGATCAGTACGCAGAAGGCGATCCGGACGACGCACTCGTCACCCGCGAAGTGGACTATTCGAACCACCTGGCCAATACGCAGGATCCGAACGAGAAGAAGGAACAGGAAGCCCGTGAAGCGGACCGGCTCGAGCAACTGCGGCTTCTTGAGGAGCAAAACGACAAGAAGACGCCGGAGCAGCGCCGCAAGGATCGCGAGCGCAAGCCGGTCGAGTTCGGCACGCCCGACGACTTCATGCTCCAGCAAGGGCTGAACAGGCTCGAAGGCAAGCCGGTGATGGAATCGAAGTCTTATTCCGAAAGGAAACTGGCGCAGGACAAGCCGGCTCCATCGGCGTCTGCTCCTATTATTGTCAAACCGGCCTTGCCGGCAACGCCAGGGGCAGATGCAACGCCTGCCTCGGGCGCGCAGGGAGCGAACGCGGCACCGGTGCCCGCGTCGGCACCCGTGCCGGCTTCGGCTACACAGTAAGTTTTGTTTCGGTTTCAGTCAGCGCGGAGTCGATGTCCGCGCTGACTGATTCAGCACTAAGCAAAGAAATCGTATCGCCGTAGTACCCTTCCGCCCCCGCCGTACCCCTCACGCCCCACATCGCTAGTTCTCCGGCTGCACCACCGCATCGTGTGATTCGCTTCACGCGATTAAAATAGGGGTTTCGCGACCGTCCGCCTGTTTCCAACTTCGCGGCGTGCCGGTCGAAGCCCACTTGAGCGCTCGATGAACGACGATCAGCTTCTTCGCTATTCCCGACACATCCTCGTCGATGAAATTGGCATCGAAGCGCAACAACGCTTTCTCGATGCGCACGCCATCGTCATTGGCGCGGGTGGGCTCGGGTCGCCTGCTGCCATGTACCTGGCAGCGGCGGGTGTCGGTGAGATCACGCTGGTCGATGCCGATTCCGTCGATCTCACCAATCTCCAGCGTCAACTCCTGCACGTGAGTGCATCGGTCGGTGAACCCAAGGTGGACTCCGCCCGCAACACGCTCGCCGCGCTCAACCCGGGCGTGAAGGTCAATACGGCAGCCCTTCGCGCCGATGCCGCGTGGCTCAACGCCCACGTCCCGCGTGCCTCCGTCGTACTCGATTGCACGGATAACTTCGCCACGCGCCACGCCATCAACGCTGCATGCTTCGCCCACGGCGTGCCGCTCGTGTCGGGCGCGGCACTGCGCTTCGACGGCCAGATCAGCACCTTCGACTTCCGCTCGGCCGAATCGCCCTGCTATGCATGCGTGTTCCCGCCGGACGAAGCGTTCGAGGAAGTCGCGTGCTCGACCATGGGCGTCTTCTCGCCGACGGTAGGCATCATCGGCGCTATGCAGGCGGCCGAGGCGTTACGGGTGATAGGCAGGTTCGGTACGACGCTCGAAGGCCGCCTGATGATGCTCGACTCGTTACGCATGGAATGGAACACGATGCGCATCGCACGGCAAGCGACGTGCCCGGTGTGCGGAACGCATGCGAAGAAATAGTGTGATGAACTCTCCCGCCGCTATCAACATTCTCGCGGTCGGACGTGGCCGTCTCGCTGGAGGAATCCCCGCCCTTTCCGCGTAAGCGGCAGCCGATGGCTGAGGACGGGGAGGACGTCAACGGATTGGGGAGTGGACTGTCGTGGCTTGCATGGGCCGTGGGCACGCCCGTGGTCATGATCAGCGGTTTTTCGCACCCGTCGACGGAGTTCAGCACGCCGTATCGCGTAGTCAATTTCCACGGCTGCAATAGCTGCTTCAACGACATGACCACCGGGTTCGATCCGCAGAATTTCGCCTGGTGCCCACGCCGCTTCGACAGGGCGCAGCCGTTTCAATGCACGGCCATCATCACGCCGGAGTTCGTGATGCGTGTGGTTGACAAACTCATGGCCGAGCGCGGCCTCGCTCAGATCTTCTGAAGCAACGCCAGCGCAGCGAGCAACTCCGCGGGTTCATAAGCGGCGAGCACGTCCTCGACCGGCTTTTGCAACGCCTTCAGGTCCGCACGCAAGATCTCCTGCTTGACCACCAGCAACTGGCTTGGGTGCATCGAAAACTCGGTCAGCCCCATGCCGAGCAGCAGGCGCGTCACGGTCGGATCGCCAGCCATTTCACCGCACACCGAGACCGGGACGCCAGCAGCTTTCGCCTCACGCAGCGTGAACGCAATCAAGTGCAGCACCGCCGGATGCAGCGGGTCGTAGAGATGCGCAACGGCGTTATCCGCGCGATCGATGGCGAGCGTGTACTGGATCAGGTCGTTGGTCCCGATCGACAGGAAATCCAGCCGCTTCAAAAACAAACGCACGGCGATCGCGGCAGCCGGAATCTCGATCATTGCGCCGATCTGCACGTTGCGATCGTAGTCGATACCGGCGTCGTCAAGCTGACGCTTCGCTTCGTGGATCAGATCGAGCGTCTGGTCGATTTCCTGCGCGTGCGCGAGCATCGGGATCAGGATCTTCGCACGACCAAACGCCGATGCCCGCAAGATCGCCCGCAATTGCGTCATGAACATCTGCGGCTCGGACAGGCTCCAGCGGATCGCGCGCAAGCCCAGCGCCGGATTCTGCGCGGTCTCGTAACCGTCGCCGCTGCCCATCGATTCGAGCGGCTTGTCTGCGCCCACATCGATCGTGCGGATGGTCACCGGCCGGCCGTTCATCAACTCGATCGCGCGCCGGTAAGCCTCGAATTGCTCTTCCTCTTCCGGCAGTTTGTCCTTGTGATTCATGAACAGGAACTCGCTGCGGAACAGGCCCACGCCCATCGCGCCTGCATCGAGCGCTGTCTTGGCGTCGTCGGGCAATTCGATGTTCGCGCACAAATCGATCTTCGTGCCGTCCAACGTTTGCGTCGGCGAGAACTTGAGGCGCTGCAGCTTGCGCTGCTCCAGCACCTTCTCACTTTGCCGATACGAATACTCTTCCAGTACGATCGGCGCCGGATCGACGATCACAATGCCGTGATCCCCGTCCACGATGATCAAGTCGTTCTGCCGGATCAACGTACTCGCCTGCTGCACGCCGACCGACGCGGGAATACCGAGGCTGCGGGCCACAATAGCGGTGTGCGACGTACGGCCGCCGAGGTCCGTCACGAATCCCTTGAACGCCTGGGTCTTGAACTGCAGCATGTCGGCGGGCGCGATGTCATGGGCGACCACGATCATGTCGTTGTGGCCATTGGTCGCGGCACCATCCACCACGAGCGTCGCCGTGGACGGCGCGCCCGCGAGCGCCTTCAGCACGCGCTCCACCACTTGTTGAATGTCGGCTTTACGCTCGCGTAAATACTCGTCTTCGATATCGTCGAAATGGCGGCTCAGGATTTCAAGCTGCTCGGTCAGCGCCCATTCCACGTTGTAGCGGCGCGTACGGACGAGGTCGATAGTTTCGTGAACGAGCATGGCGTCGTTCAGGATCATGGAGTGGACGTTGATGAACGCGCCCATCTCGCTGGGGGCGTCGGCGGCCAGATCGTCGCGCAGTGCGTCCAGCTCTGCGTGCACCTGCGCCTGCGCTGCGTGAAAGCGTTCAATTTCACTGTCGATGCCATCCGGCTCGACCAGATAGTGATCGACATCGAGTGCCGCCGCCGCGATCAGATACGCGCGGCCGATGGCGATACCGCGCGAGACGGGAATTCCATGCAGCGTGAACGACACGCGCACCTCTCTCTAGTTATGGGTGGCTCACGGTTTTGCCGCATCCCCGGCTGACGATGCGATCCGCGCACCATTATAAATTCGAACGCTATCCGGCACGCTGTGCAGCGCAGCAACTTTCTGTCACAAAACGACGCAAGTTATTGCACGATATGTCATGGCAATGGACACAAAAAAGCCGCGTCGATGCGCGGCTTTTTTCAGTGCTGCTAGCAGGACAAGGTCATTGTCCTTCGCCAAATTTATCTGCGATGAGCGCGAGGATGGCCTTCATTGCTTCGGCTTCGTCGGCGCCTTCGGTTTCTATTGTCACCGTGCTGCCGATTCCCGCCGCGAGCATCATCACGCCCATGATGCTTTTCGCGTTGATCCGGCGGCCGTTGCGGCTCATCCAGATCTCACATTGAAAATTTCCTGCCAGTTGCGTTAGCTTGGCTGAGGCACGCGCGTGCAACCCCAGCTTGTTCACGATAGTTGTTTCCTGTTGCAGCATGATGCTCCGGGCGCTAGGTGAGAGGGCTGACGCAATGCAGCTTGGTCAATGCTTCTTAACGGTCTTTTCAACGTGCTGCTGGCGCGCTCGACTCAGTGAGTTGCCACCTTGGCGGGCATGCAACTGGTCGCGGCAGCACCGACTGCGCAATTTGCAGCAGCAGCGGCTGCGCTCGCCATCGCGCAAGGATTGGCGGGCGTCGAGGCATCGAGTTCCTGGATGCCCTTTGATCCACCTTGCAGCGATTTTTCAGCCAGCGTGTCGAGCGGTGTGGTCCTGTAGCAGACCGCGCGCACGAGCATCGGCAAATTGACGCCGGCGAGCACGCGAACCGTGCTGCTTGCCAGGCTTTGCGCGATATTCGCAGGCGTTGCACCGAACACGTCCGTGAGTACGACAGCGCCGTTCTCTTCCTTCAGACGGTCGATTTCGGAACGCGCGAACGCACGGACTTCGACGGGATCGCAATCCGGCATCACATCGATCACACCAATGCGTGCGGGCAAACCGCCATAAATGTGGGTAATGCACTCCCGTAACGCCGAAGCGAACGGAGCGTGCGCAATGATTAGAATGCCAGCCATGTCAGAGTGTGCTGCCCCAAAACGACGAGATGCGTCGGAAATTGCGGGAACTTGCTTTTATATATGCCAATTGCGGTGCCAGACTGCTTCAAGCGGCGCCAAACGCGACTGCAACATCGATCCGTGTGCGGAAAGGTCAACAAGCGCCAATACATAAGCTTAGTCGGATTTCGCACGCTATGCGCAGCGTTATGCACTGCAGCAAGTTTCCACTTTCAATTTCGGGGCCGGATCGCGCCACGAAACGAATCTCATGAGGGGGAGATTGTAACAGTCCGGGAGAAATCAACGGGCAGACTGCCCTCTTCGACAGTCACCTCTAATTTCTAGCGTCCTGCCACGGTCGTACTAAGCTGCGGCAGCGCGTTCCAATGCATCGATGAACATGCCGGCTACATCGAAGCCCGTCTGGTCCATGATTTCACGGAAGCACGTCGGGCTCGTGACGTTCACTTCGGTCAGGTAGTCGCCGATGGCATCGAGGCCGACCAGCAGCAAGCCGCGATCGAAGAGCGTTTGCCCCAGCGTTTCCGCGATTCGGCGGTCGTTCTCGGTGAGCGGTTGAGCGCGGCCCAATCCGCCTGCGGCCAGGTTGCCGCGCACTTCGTTGCCTTGCGGAATGCGTGCAAGTGAATACGGCACCGGTTGTCCGCCGATCAGCAAGATGCGTTTGTCGCCATCGGCAATTTGCGGGATGAACTTCTGCGCCATGACGCTGCGCGCGCCGTTGTCGCTGAGCATTTCCACGATCGTGCCGAGGTTCATGCCGTCGGCCTTCACGCGAAACACGCCCATGCCGCCCATGCCGTCGAGCGGCTTCAGGATCACATCGCCGTGTTCTGCGTGGAAAGAGCGCAGACGCGCGGCGTCGCGGGTGACGAGCGTGGGCACGACGAATTGCGGCCATTCGCCAATAGCCAGTTTCTCCGAGTGATCGCGGATCGCGCTGGGCTTGTTGAAGACGCGCGCGCCGGTGCGCTCGGCCAGCTCCAGCAGCCATGTGGACGTCACATATTCCATATCGAACGGCGGGTCTTTGCGCATCAGGACGGCATCGAAATGCTTGAGATCGAGCACCTCCGGCGCTTCAGCTATGTACCACGGTGAGCGCGCCGAATCGGCTTCGTCGCCGACGATCTTCACGCGCTGGACCGTCCCTTCCACCTTGCCGCCGACCCACGCCAGATGCTGCGGCTCGCACGCGTAGAGCGTGTGTGCGCGACGCGCGGCTTCGGCCATCATCGCGTAGGTCGTGTCTTTGTAGATCTTGAAATGATCGAGCGGATCGGCGATAAAAAGGATGTCCATAAGCGTCCAGAGCGGCCGTTTGGCCTTGATTTGATCGGTGTGAATGCGCGTTGCTGCCGGTCTTGCAGCAGCCGATTTTTAACACGTCGCGCGCCTTCGCGCCTGAAGTGCAAACGGCCGCAACCTCGTGCGGCCGTCGTTTTGCAGTGAAGCTTAGACCTGAATCGCTTCGGGATCGGTCTTTTCCAGTTCCAACGACGCCGCGAGCAACCCGAGCCGCGCCACCACGCCATACATATAAAAGCGGTTCGGCGGTGCGGCGCCGGGCTTTGCGTGAGTATCGGGGAGCGCGGTGTGCTCGAAACCGAGCGGCACGAAATGCATGCCCGGCGCGTTGAGGTTCTGGTCGCGCTCACGAGAGTCGTGTACCCGATAAAACCCGCCCACCACGTACCGGTCGATCATGTACACGACCGGCTCGGCAACCGCGTTTTCCACGCGCTCGAACGTATGCACGCCTTCCTGCACGATCACGTCGTGGACTTCGAGGCCGTCCTTCGCGTCGTTCATCTTCACGCGCTCGCGTTTGGTCAGCGCGGCGACTTCACATGCATCGTGCACTGTCATGACGCCTTTGCCGTACGTGCCGGCATCGGCCTTGATCACGACGTACGGCTTCTCGCTGATCCCATACTCGCGATACTTCTTCGCGATCTTCTTCAACACGCCGTCGATGGCTTCAGCCAGCGCTTCCTCGCCCGTGCGCGCCTCGTAGTCCACGCCTTCCACATGCGCGAAATACGGGTTGATCATCCACGGATCGATCTCGACAAGCTTGGAAAACTTCTTCGCGACGTCGTCATAACAGGAAAAGTGATTGGACTTGCGGCGCACGGCCCAACCCGCGTGCAGCGGCGGCAACAGATATTGCTCGTGGAGATTTTCCAGCACGGGCGGGATGCCGCCGGACAAGTCGTTGTTCAGCAGGATCGAGCAGGGATCGAAGTTTTTCAGCCCCAGCCGGCGCGGCGTGCGCTCGAGCGGTTCGAGGACGATCTTCTGGCCATCGGCGAGCGCGATGGTGACCGGTCCGTGGATGTTCTCGTCGAGCGTGCCGAAGCGGATGTTCAGCCCGGCCTGACGCATGATCGTGGCGAGCCGCGCGACGTTCTCGAGATAAAACGCGTTGCGCGTATGGCGCTCGGGAATCACCAGCAGATTCTTCGCGTCGGGGCAGATCTTTTCGATCGACGCCATCGCGGCCTGCACGGCAAGCGGCAGCACTTCCACCGGCAGGTTATTGAAACCGCCGGGGAACAAGTTGGTATCGACGGGAGCGAGCTTGAAACCGGCGTTGCGCAGGTCTACCGAGCAATAGAACGGCGGTGTGTGTTCTTGCCACTCCAGCCGGAACCAGCGTTCGATGGACGGCGTCGCGTCGAGTATCTTCCGCTCGAGATCGAGCAAAGGGCCGTTTAAAGCCGTAACGAGGTGCGGAACCATTGATGACTCGCGGACTTAAGAGGAAAGATTGTAGAGCAAACGCCTCACGTATTTGGGTATGAACTCCCTTTTCCCAAGCCTATTAGCACGGTTCGTGTCGCCGTTTGCACCAATCCCGTCTGCCAGAAACAGTCACTTTGCACAAAAATCAGACAAAAAAATGCCCGCCGGTAAGTGGGCGGGCAAAATCGCTGCGCTTGTCTCGGAGCCGTGCTGCTATAGCTTGGCGCTCGATTCAGAGGATAAAACCGCGGCCTCTCGCGCCCGGTTTCACCCCCTTCGAAAACATTTCTTATTCGACGTGTTCGCCATGCAGCGTCACGTCGAGACCTTCACGTTCCTCTTCTTCTGTGACACGCAGACCCATGACCATGTCGATAACCTTCAGCAGGATGAAGCTGACCACGCCGCTGTAGACCAGCGTGGTGAGCACGCCCTTGGCTTGCAGCAGGACGCTGCCGTCCGCGCCGCCGATGTCCTTGACCGCGAAGATGCCGGTCAGGAGCGCGCCGAGAATACCGCCTATGCCGTGGACGCCGAACGCGTCGAGCGAATCGTCGTAGCCGAGCTTCGTCTTGAGCCACGTTGCCGACCAGAAGCAGACCACGCCAGCCAGGACGCCGATCACGAGCGCGCCGGTCACGCCGACATAACCCGATGCCGGCGTAATGGCCACCAGACCTGCAACCGCGCCCGAGATGATGCCGAGCACCGAAGGCTTGCCCTTCGCCAGCCACTCCGCGAACATCCAGCCGAATGCAGCACATGCGGTCGCGATTTGTGTCGTGAGCATCGCGAAACCGGCACGGCCATCAGCGGCCACTGCCGAACCCGCGTTGAAGCCGAACCAGCCGACCCACAGCATCGAAGCACCGATCAGCGAGAGCACCAGGTTGTGCGGCGCCATGACTTCGCGGCCATAACCGACCCGCTTGCCGAGCACCAGACAGCACACCAGACCTGCGATACCGGCGTTGATGTGAACCACCGTGCCGCCCGCGAAGTCGAGGATGCCAGCAGCCGACAGCCAGCCCGTCGGTTCCCAGACCATGTGAGCGATCGGCGAGTAGACGACGAGCGACCACAGGCCCATGAACACGAGCATGGCCGAGAACTTCATCCGGTCGGCGAACGCGCCGGCGATCAGCGCCGGGGTGATGATCGCGAACGTCATCTGATAGACGAAGTAGACGGTTTCCGGAATCGTCGGAGCCAGGTGGCTGACGGTCAGGGTGGTCGCCTTGTCGCCCTTGATGTAGTTCATGCCGTGCAGGAACACCCGCGAGAAGCCGCCGATGAACGAGTTACCCGGAGTGAAGGCGAGGCTGTAGCCGACGACCGTCCAGATGATCGTGACCAGGCAGCAGATTGCGAACGATTGCATCACGGTCGCGAGCACGTTCTTCTTGCGGACCATACCCGCGTAGAAGAGCGCGAGGCCCGGGATCGTCATGAACAGAACGAGTGCGGTGGAGGTCAGCATCCAGGCGGTATCGCCAGCGCTGATCTTCGATGAATCCACGGAGAACGGTTCCGTCGGCGCAGCGGGTGCTGCGTCGGATGCACCGGAAGCCGGAGCGGCGGCCGAGGCTGCCGTTGCCGCGCTGGCGGTGTCTGGTGCGCTTGCAGGTGCTGCTGCGGCCGTGTCTGAAGCCGCGGCGGATGCAGCCGCTGGTGCGGATGCATCCTGCGCCATCACGGTGCCGACGCTGACTCCTAGCAGCGACCCCGCCATCAACAAGGACATCAATAATTTACGCATTCTTCTGTTTCCTCTTATCGCCGAATCTTTTTTTAGAGAGCGTCCGCGCCGGTCTCACCGGTGCGAATGCGAATGACTTGTTCAATCGGGGTGACGAAGATCTTGCCGTCGCCGATCTTGCCCGTGCGGGCCGCGCGCTCTACCGCCTCGATCGCCTGGTCAACGATGTCGTCGGAGACCGCCGCTTCGATCTTCACTTTCGGCAGAAAGTCGACCACGTACTCGGCGCCGCGATACAGCTCCGTGTGGCCCTTCTGGCGGCCGAAGCCTTTTACCTCGGTCACGGTAATGCCCGAGACGCCAATAGCCGATAGCGCTTCGCGTGCTTCGTCGAGCTTGAACGGCTTGATGATTGCGGTAATGAGCTTCATGTATCCCTCGCTGTGTGTCGAACAGAGTTGGCGCTTTAGCGCTTTAATCTGGTCCCATGCCTGATCCCTCGTTGCCTCGTGCCCGTCGCGAGCAGCGTCTGATGCGCCACGCCGCGTTACCGACCGCCCGGAAAAGCGCGCACGGACGAGGCCCGGGCCACTTATGCAACTCGTATGCCATGCACGCGTCTAGGTATGTAGAACAAGGCTGCGGCGCACGCCGTGCGCGGGCGTAGACCGAACGGCCAGCAACGCCTGCGTGCGCTGGCGCGCACCGTGGATCGTTGCTAGAGTGCTCGCAAGGTCCGGGCAAACAGGTGTGTTCGCAAGCGCAGCATCGTGCTGCGTGGATGTGTCCCGGTTCTGACGGGGCGCCCTATCGCGCGCACCAAAATGGATCATCCGGTTTGCCGGAGCACTGAGCTAACAATGAATGCACCTTCATGGTGCGCAAGAGGAAAACCGCATGAAACAACCCAACGACGTATTCAATGACTTCCAGGCCAAGATGAGCGAACTGCTTAAGAATTCGCCGGCAAAAGACATTGAACGGAATATGAAAGCCATGCTGTCCCAGGGCTTTTCGAAGCTGGATCTGGTGACGCGCGAAGAATTCGATACCCAGACGCAAGTGCTCGTGCGCACGCGCGCCCGGCTAGAGGAACTCGAACAACGAGTCGCGCAACTGGAAGCGAAGTTAGGCGGCGGGCCGTCGTCCAGCCCTCAGGACTGACTATCTGGTTTTGCTAAAGCGTGTCATCGGCTAAGCGAGCCGTGATGTTGGCTCATTGAGCCGTTGCCTCGGATTGACGAGGCGCCGGCAGCGGGGAAAAATCATGTCGCTTGCCGTGGTGCGCAGCCGCGCGCCCGCCCCTGGGCGCGCGCCCGAGTTCAATCGTCGGCCTGCCCGATCTCGACGTCCGTGAAAGCCGCGAGCGAGTGCGCGCCGCACTCCAGAATTGTGGCTTCGATTTCCCGGTCCGCCGCATCATGATCTCGCCCCCGCCGATCTACCGAAGGAATCGGGCCGCTTCGACCTGCCTATAGCCGATTCGCCGACCGCTGCCCACCTCGCCGAAGCGATTCAATACCGGCGTGCATCCACGACCGCATAAAACACCACCGGAACCGCACCGCTCGACAAAAAGAAAAATCGCCTGTCAAGACTTGACTTATGCACATTGCATCGTTCCTTGTTTCTTTAACATCTGATCAAACACCAATTTTGGCAATGATCCGCAGACCATTGATTTTATTGATTATTTTAGACTGCCACGAATCGAGTCAAAGTAAGGAAAGCCGCGTCGGACGGGCACTTGGCGAGGGTGCGGTGAAGTTTTCCACAAAGTTATCCACAACCTCTGTGGATAGTTTAAAAAACTGAGATAAATCCTAGTTTTAGCCCAAAATGCTTGTGCGATTTCTCAGGCCTGAAACGTTCGCTGCGTGTCTGCCAATTAGAGAAATATCGGCGAACGAATGGGCGCTGTTTCGTGCAAATACTTAAAAAAGTTTGAACGAGGAGAAAAACTGATCGATTTGATCGGGCGGCGGCGCCTTGGTCGAGACGATCGCGACTTGGTACGCGTGTGTGCCCTTGGCGATGAAACGCGCCCGGATCTGACGTGTTCCGCTTTTTTGGCCATCAGCGCTCGTGCCGCTCACGGCAATTTCGGCGCCAGCCAAGTGTCCGCCTGCCGCCACGTCAATCTGGACCGGATGTATCGCGGGCACGGTATTGAGATTGCGTGCCAACCCTTGCTGAAGAAAATCGAGCGCGGCGCGCTGGGTCGCCGGATCGGCATCGGGCAAGTCGACGGTACCGACGGCGAACACGGCGTCGCCCGCCTCGGCCATCTGCATCTTCATGTGCATCGGCTTCCCGGCGATGTCGATATCGCGTGCGTCGGAACGCGGCTTGGCCGGGAAGGTGACTTCGTAGGCGTCGTCGTTGTTCTGGATCGTGCGCCAGTCGTAAGCCGGCGTGCAGGCCAACAGCGCGGCGGCGACGAACAGGAGCGTGGTGGTCGAAGCGGCCGATTTGAACAGGGCGCGCGGGGAATTTTGCGTGACGACGCGCTTCAAGGCGCGTGGGAAAACTCGGATCATGAGAAATGTTGCGAGGAAAACCGTGATTATCCGCTGCTGGCCCCTGATACGTTGGCAGCGAGTTTTGCGCTGGATAACGCCCTGCCTTGCAAACGCCTCACACCAAGCCGCACGCAGAAACGCTTTTCAGAGATTGGCGCTAAAATGCGGAGCATCCAGTCAGGCTGGCGTCGTCGCGATTCAACCGAGCACGCTCGAGGTTTTCATGTCAGAGAATTCACAGGTTTCACCGGGACGCAGCAAGAGCCCGCTGCGCTACATCGTGATGGCGATCGTCGCCGGCGTGATCGCGTGCACCGGCTATTTTGCGTTCGGCGGACAACAACGTGTTCCGGACGCCACGTTCACGCTGTTGTCGGGCCAGAAAATATCGACATCGACGGATCTCAAGGGCAAGGTCTACCTGATCAACTTCTGGGCGACCGACTGTGAAACCTGCATGAAAGAGATGCCGGCCATGGTCAACACGTACAACCGCTTCAAGGGCCGGGGACTGGAATTCGTCGCGGTCGCGATGAAATACGACGCGCCGATGTACGTGACCAACTACGCACAGACGCGCAACCTGCCGTTCAAGGTCGCCATGGACGACGGCAGCGCCGCGAAGCAGTTCGGCAATGTCCAACTGACGCCGACGACGTTTGTCGTGGATAAGGACGGCAAGATCCTGAAGCGTTATGTCGGTGAGCCGACGTTCGAAGAACTCGATGCGCTTCTGGACAAGGCACTGAACGCAGCTTGAAGGCGGTTCGGGCTTGACGTTGTGAGAAGTGAAAACGCCCGCTGACTGGTCAGCGGGCGTTTTGTCTTTGGGAGGCGTGCGATGACGATCAAGAATCCTCTACCGCTCCCCTTCGCCCTTCACCGCCAGCCCATACCGCTTGATCTTCTCGTAGAGCGTGGCCTTGCCGAGCTGCAGCCGGTCAGCCGCCGCAGCGACCACGCCACCGCACTGCTCCAGCGCCTCCCCGATCACCGCGCGCTCGAAATGCTCCGTGCGCTCTTTGAGCGACTGCGTGGCGGCTTCGAGCGGCACGCCGGTTTCATCGATAATGCCCAGCACCATCCGGTCCGCCGCGTTACGCAGTTCACGCACATTACCCGGCCAGTCGCGCTGCATCAGTTCAGCGCGCTGGCGATCGCTGAGCAACGGTGCGGGGCGCTCGTAGCGCACGGCGGCATCGAGTAAAAAGTGTTCGAACAGCGGCACCACGTCTTCACGGCGTTCAGCGAGCGGCGGCAGCGTGATCGTCACCACGTTCAGCCGGTACATCAGGTCGCGCCGGAACGTACCCGCCGCGACGTGCTCCGCCATATCGCCCTTCACGGCCGCGATCACTCGGCAATTCGCGCGAATCGGCTGGTTCGAACCAAGCCGCTCCAGCACGCCGTCCTGCAACACGCGCAGCAGTTTGACTTGCAGCGCGAGCGGCATGCTTTCAATTTCATCGAGGAACAGCGTGCCGCCCGACGCATGTTCGAGCTTGCCGATACGCCGTTTCTGCGCGCCGGTGAACGCACCGGCCTCGTAGCCGAACATCTCCGACTCGAACATCTGCTCGGGCAGCGCGCCGCAATTCACCGCGATAAACGGTTTGTCGCGACGTGGCGACAAGTCGTGCAGGCTGCGCGCGATCAATTCCTTGCCGGCCCCGGTATCGCCGTTGATCAGCACGGAGGCATCGGTCGGCGCGACGTTCGCAATCAGCTTGCGCACCTGTTCGATAGCCGGGCTGCGTCCGATGATTCTCGGCGCCACGCTGCTCTGGCCGGCAAGTTCACGCCGAAGAGCGCGGTTTTCCAGCACGAGCTTGCGGCGCTCCAGCGCACGGCGCACCGCTTCTATCAACCGCTCTGACGCGAATGGCTTTTCGATGAAATCGTAGGCGCCGTCGCGCATCGCCTGGACGGCCATCGAGATGTCGCCGTGGCCTGTCACAAGGATGACCGGTACTTCGGGCGCTCGTTCGTGGCACTGCGCCAGAAGGTCGAGCCCGCTCGCGCCCGGAAGGCGGATATCGCTCACGATCACGCCGGGGAAACTCGCATCGATCAGGCGCGATGCGCCCTCCACACTGCCGAATGCAGTGACGTCGAAACCGGCGAGCTGGAGGCTTTGCACGCTTGCGCGGCGTACCAGTTCATCGTCTTCGATGAAGATCACCTGAAGGCCTGTGGTCATCGGTTTTTACTCCTGCTGGGTGTTCCTGCTGGGTGTTGCTCTTTTCGGCGCGAAAGGACGTATTTTCTCAGCATGTGGCCCGTGCCGACTCACCTCTCGTCACGCGCGCCTCAGCGTAATCACGAATTCTGCCCCGTGCGAACGGTCCGCGTCCGCCTGCGTGCCGCCCTCCGGTCCATCCACTTCCATCTGCGGGACCAGATTACGCGCCACCAGGGTGCCGCCGTAGTCCCGCGCTATGGCAGACGAGATCGCCAGTCCCAATCCCAAGCCGTGTCCCATCTCCTTCGTCGTGAAAAAAGGCTCGAAAAGACGCGGCAAGACATCAGGCGGAATGCCCGGCCCATTGTCTCGCACCACGATGTCGACGGTCGATTGGTGCATCACCAACTCAATCTCGATGCGCGGGGCATCGCACGCGGCCACCGCGTCCAGCGCGTTGCCAATCAGGTTGATCAGGATCTGCTCGAGCCGCAGATCCTCGCAGCCCACATACAGCGGTGGACCGGCATCAGCGCGTTGTTCGGCATCGAAGGCAAGCGCCACGTTCTTCATCCGTGGCTGCAGCATCGCGAGCACGTTGCGCAATGCGCGGCCAACATCAGTGCGCGCGCTTTTCGGACGCGCCTTCGACACAAATAATTTCAACTGATTCGTGATCTTCCCCATCCGCTCCGTGAGCGCGGCAATCGCCTCCAGATTCTCATTGGCCGCCACATGATCGCCGCGCTCGATCAGCACGCGCGTGTTGTCGGAGAAACTGCGCAACGCCGCGAGCGGCTGGTTCAGCTCATGCGTGATGCCCGCCGCCATCTGACCGAGCGCCGCCAGTTTGCTCGCCTGGATCAGTTCGTGGTGCGCGGCGCGCAGGTCCTGTTCGGCCCGCGTGCGCTCACCGACCTCCTTGGTCAACAACGCGTTCGTCTCCGATAAATCCGCCGTCCGCTCCGCTACGCGCTCGTTCAACTCGGCATACGCGGTCTGCAACAGCGCGCGGCTGCGGATCATTTCGCGCACGCGCGCACGCCGCATGCGCCAGTAGAACGCGAGCAAACACAGCGACACAAACACCAGCGCCGTCACAATGGTCGCGCTCCACGCCGCATCGACCGCCGGATCGAGCGATGCCATCGTCATCAGGTGCCAGTCCGGTTCGCCCAGCGCGCGCTGCGTGGCGAGAAAGCTCGGCGCATCGCGCCCGCCCCCCACCCGCACAATCTGCGCGCCGCCCGCAAGCGTGCGCACGATGGTGATCGGCAACGCAGTGATGGGATGCTGGGCGTACTGCCGCGCGGAATACACCGACGCCTCGATGTCCTTCGGCAACGGCCGCAGCGTGTGATATTTCCACGCCGGCACCGACGACAGGAAGATCACGCCGTGATCGTCGGTGACAAGCAGCGGCTCGGAGGCATCGGCGCCTTGCAGCCACTCCAGGTTCAGCTTGACCACCGCCACGCCGATGATGTCGCGCGTGCCCTCTTTGAAAACCGGCTGCGAGATGAAATAGCCCGGCTCGCGCGAGATCGTGCCGAGCCCGAAAAAGCGGCCGGTGCCGCCTTTGACGGCATCGACGAAATATGGCCGGAACAAATATTCGGCGCCGACGAAACTATCCGGGCTGTTCCAGTTGCTCGCCGCCACGCAGCGGCCGTTCGACTGGATGATGTACGTCGCTGTCGCGCGCGCGTGCGTGTTCAGGTCCTCGAGATAACGGTCCGCGCGCGCAGTGAAGCGCGGGTTTGGATCGGCGAGAACTTCCTGCACGAACGGATGGCGCGCGAGCAGATAAGGAAGATATTCGTAACGGTCGAGCGTACTTTTCAGCTCGGCCGTCGTGCGGTCGACGCGCGCCGCAGCGTTTTGACGCAATGCGTCGAGGCCACGTTGCCACGCGATGCTCCAGGTGAGCGCGCACACGCCGCCAAGCGCGGCGAGAAGGAGCAGGAAAACCAGCAAACGACGCGTCACGTGAACGGGTTCCAGACGATGCAATCCCGCGATTGTGGCACGCGCTGCTTCGAACGACGCCTTCGTCGACGCCTTCGTCGATGCCTGCGTCGATGCCTGCGTCGATACCTCCGTAAACGGACGCGGCGAAGCATCCGCCACAGAATGCTTCGCCGCTTTCATTGCCGTGTGTTCCTTTCTGCGATCAACTAATCGCTGCTTGATGGATCACAAACCGTCAGGACACGGTTTCGGCTTCGGTATCCACCGCGCCGTGCTTGAGCTGATCGCGCAGTTTGTTACGATCGAGTTCCTTTTCCCACGCCGACACCACGACCGTCGCCACGCCGTTACCGACAATATTCGTCAGCGCGCGGCACTCGCTCATGAAGCGGTCGATGCCAAGAATCAGCACCATGCCCGACAGCGGAATGGTCGGCACGACAGCGAGCGTTGCGGCCAGCGTGATGAAGCCTGCGCCGGTCACGCCGCTTGCGCCCTTCGACGTCAGCATGGTCACGGCGAGCAGCGTCAGTTGCTGCGTCCACGTCAGGTCCGTGTTGGTGGCCTGCGCGATGAACAGGACGGCCATCGTCATGTAGATGTTGGTGCCGTCAAGGTTGAACGAATAACCGGTCGGCACCACGAGGCCCACCACCGAGCGCGAGCAGCCGAGCTTTTCGAGCTTGAGCATCAGTTGCGGCAGCGCGGCTTCCGACGAGCTCGTGCCCAGCACGATCAGCATTTCTTCCTTGATGTACGCAACGAACCGCAGGATGTTGAACCCCACCATCCGCGCGATGATCCCGAGCACGACCACAACGAACACGATGGACGTCAGATAGAACGTGCCGATCAGCTTGAGCATGGGCACGAGCGAGCCGATGCCGTACTTGCCGATGGTGAACGCCATTGCGCCGAACGCGCCGATCGGTGCCAGCTTCGTGATGATGCGCACGATGCCGAACAGGATATGCGACAGCCCTTCGATAAACCCGGTCACCACGCGGCCCTTCTCACCCGCAGTAGCGAGCACCGCGCCGAACAGCAGCGCGACCAGCAGGATCTGCAGGATTTCGCCTTGTGCGAACGCCGACGAGATCGTGTCCGGGATGATGTGCAGCAGGAAGTCGGTGGTCGTCTGGCCGTGCGCCTTGGCGGCGTATGAAGCGACTGCCTTGGCGTCGAGCGTAGCCGGATCGATGTTGAAGCCCACGCCCGGTTTCAAGATGTGCGTAGCGGCGAGGCCGAGCACGAGCGCGAACGTCGAGACGATTTCGAAGTAGAGCAGCGCCTTGCCGCCCACGCGCCCGACTTTCTTCATGTCTTCCATGCCGGCAATCCCGGTCACGACCGTACAGAAGATGATCGGGCCGATCACCATCTTGATGAGCTTGATGAACCCATCGCCGAGCGGCTTCATCTCGGTGGCGAGCGCGGGATAAAAATGCCCGAGCGCAATGCCAAGGGCAATAGCCACAAGCACCTGCACGTACAGGACTTTATAAAAGGGTTTCTTCACAGTGGTTCCGGGCATGGTCGGCGTAGAGCAAATGGGGTGAGACAAAAACGCGCCGGCGCTTGGCTGCGGCGATGCGCGTCTGGCGTCGGCAAAATCAGGTCAAGCTGGATGGGATGGGTTGCATCGAATCGTCTCCCTGTATTTTTTTCGGCCTGTTTGGCCTGCCTTTCTTATTGCAAGGTCGATGCCAGTTTTTGACACTTGTGAAGCATTGATTCTTAAGGGTTTTTTGTTGCTTCACCGCAGCATAAATCCGCGTTTCCAGAATTCGCGATGAACGGTGTCCGACCATCCGGACGGTATTCGGGTAATCCCTAAGACGCTTTATCTACGGGCTTTCCCGAGGTTTTTGGCTCTTTTGAATCGCGTTGGGGAGCGTGACGGATTCCGGGCAAACAGACAGGCCCAGAAACGAAAAAACCCACGTTTTCCGTGGGTTTTTCTTAATCGCCAGCTCGGCGCCAGAAGAGTTACATCGCGCCGACCAGACCCGCGTCGTGCGCCTGCTGATCCGCGTGGTAGCTCGAACGAACCATTGCCCCCACAGCGGCGTGGGTGAAGCCCATCTTGTACGCTTCTTCCTCATACATCTTGAAGGTATCCGGATGCACGTACGAACGCACCGGAAGATGATGTTCGGAGGGCTGCAGATACTGGCCGATCGTCAGCATATCGACGTTATGTGCGCGCAGGTCGCGCATCACCTGGAGAATCTCTTCTTCCGTTTCGCCCAGGCCCACCATCAGGCCGGACTTGGTCGCCACTTCCGGATGCAGCGCCTTGAAGTCCTTCAGGAGCTTCAGCGAGTGCGCGTAGTCCGAACCCGGGCGCGCTTCCTTGTACAAACGCGGCACCGTTTCAAGATTGTGGTTCATCACATCCGGCGGCGCGGCAGTCAGGATGCCGATTGCGCGATCCAGACGGCCGCGGAAATCCGGCGTCAGGATTTCGATGCGCGTCATCGGCGAATGCTCACGCACTTGCCGGATACATTCCACGAAGTGCGCCGCGCCACCGTCACGCAAGTCGTCGCGGTCAACGCTCGTGATCACCACGTACTTCAGCTTCAATGCACCGATAGTACGTGCAAGGTTCAGCGGTTCGTCAGCATCGAGCGGATCGGGGCGGCCATGGCCCACGTCGCAGAACGGGCAACGGCGCGTGCATTTGTCGCCCATGATCATGAAGGTCGCGGTGCCCTTGCCGAAACATTCGCCGATATTCGGGCAGCTCGCCTCTTCACAAACCGTGTGGAGGTTGTGCTCGCGCAGGATCTGTTTGATCTCGGTGAAACGCGAGCTTCCCGTTGCGGCCTTTACGCGGATCCATTCCGGCTTCTTCAGCTTTTCGATCGGGATGATCTTGATCGGGATGCGTGCCGTTTTCGCTTGCGCTTTTTGTTTGGCGGTGGCGTCGTAGGGTGCGGCAGCAGGGTTCGATGCAGCAGCACCGCCAGCCAGGTTTCCGGTTACGTCAGTCATTCGATCGGTCCATTCAGACGGCCACGCCGTTCTGCGGTTGGGCGGCGGTCGCGCGATGGCCGCCGATATGGTGAGTGAGGTTTTCAGCCAGCGTTTGAGCCACGTCGTTCCAGTCTGCTGCCACGCCGAGCGTTGCCATGTCGACGGTCTCGAGTCCTGCGTAGCCGCACGGGTTGATCGCGAGGAACGGTTGCAGGTCCATTTTCACGTTGAGGCTCACACCGTGATAACTGCAGCCGTTGCGAATCTTCAGCCCGAGCGCCGCGATCTTCGCGCCCGCGTGGGCAAGCTGCGGCGGCGTTGGCGCCACGTAGATGCCAGGCGCGCGCTCCTTGCGTTCCGTGGCGAGATTATACGATGCGAGCGTTTCGATCACGCCAGCCTCGATTCTCTGCACGAGTTCGCGCACCATCAGCTTGCGGCGGCGCAGGTCGAGCAGCAGGTACGCGACAACTTGTCCGGGCCCGTGATAGGTGATCTGGCCGCCGCGATCGACTTTGACGAGCGGAATGTCGCTATCGGGATTAAGCAGATGTGCCGGATCGCCCGCGAGGCCTAGCGTGAAAACGGCCGGATGTTCGACGAGCCAGATTTCATCGACGGTGTCGGGTGTGCGCGCTTCCGTGAAGGCGCGCATGGCGTCGAAGCTGCTGGAGTAGGGCTCCAGGCCGCGCCAGTGGATGTTGACCGGCTGCGTCAGCGCGCCGCTTGCAGGGCGCACTCGCTCGGTTTCGGCGACGGGGGAAGTTATTACCGGCGTGGCGGACATGATCTCGTCAGTTTACCGAAATCCCGCCGCCCTCGCCGAGGAGCGTTTTGGCCGGCACTCGGGCGGGTTCTGCCAATCGCCAACGTCGGGCAACATTCGTCCCAAATTAGCCGCTGGCAGAACCCCTTTATGACCCCGGTGCGAATGAACTCAAACCGTCCGCCATCCCGACCGGAACCGCCCGGCAAGTTTCTCGAACCCGCGCGCCAGCCACCCAATCGCACGCTGATCCGGCCGTGGCGCCAGCGTAAATACGACCTGCGCCGTGCGTCCCTTTTCCGTGCTGAGCCACAGCCGCTCACGCGAGCGCAGTTTCAACGAATCGCCGGGAACGAGCCAATAGTCTTCGGTGTCGTTGCTACGCGTCGCCCAGACGGGCGCACCTTGAACGACCAGCTTGACGCTGTGGCCAATTCTCATCGGCACGGTTTCGCCATCGCCAATTTCAAACGTGATGCTTGTAGATATTTCTCGCATGACAGCCTCCGCCAAAAATCGTCTTGATGGCTACAAGGTTAGGCTCAGCATGGCTTTAAGCAAAACGAGCAATTTTCTTGGGTTTGTGAGATAAATTCACATACGCAACTCGAGTGAACGCCCGTGGACCTTCGACAACTTCCCGCCCTCAACGCGCTGCGCGCCTTCGAAGCCGCCGCGCGCCATGAAAGCTTTTCGCGCGCCGCGGATGAACTCTTCGTCACCCACGGCGCCGTCAGCCACCAGATCCGCGCGCTGGAAGCCGATCTCGGCATCACGCTGTTCGCTCGCGACGGCAAACGCGTGCGGCTGTCGGACATCGGCCGCCAGTACGCCACCGAGGTTCGCGCCACGCTGGTCGCGCTTGCCGACGCCACGCAACGGGTACGAGCCGGCGACCGGCATCGGCGGCTGGTTGTATCGATGCTGTCGTCGTTTTCGGCGCGCTGGGTGACGCCGCGCATAGGCGGGTTTATCGAGGAGCATCCGGAAATCAATCTGGAACTGCTCTCGACCAACACGCTGACCGATTTCACGCGTGACGACGTGGACGTCGCCATCCGTTTCAGCAGCTTGGGCAAATATGCCGGACTGCACTCAGAGGAAATGCTCGACGAAGTGTTTTTCCCCGCGTGTTCGCCGAATTTCCGTGGCGGTCAACTGCCGCGCACGCCCGCCGACATGGCCGACGCGCCACTGCTGCGCTCGCACGACGAGCTCTGGAAACCGTGGTTCGACGCCGCCGGGCTCGTGGACTTTCAAGAGCCGAAGCGCGGGGTTTTATACGAGGATTCGTCGAATTTGCTGCAGGCGGCCATTCAAGGCCAGGGAATTGCGCTCGTGCGGCGATCGCTTGCCATGCACGAAATCGTGGCGGGCCGGCTCGTGCGGCTGTTCAATGTCGACGGACCGAGCCCGTGGAACTACTACTTCGTGTGCCCGCCCGCGCTGCTTGGGACGCAGCGCGTGCAAGACTTTCGCACCTGGCTCTTCGATGAAATCGCGCGCTTCAAGCAGCTCTACGAGTGCACGCCGGCTGCATGCGATGCCCCCGCGCAGCCGCTTGCAGCGCCCGAACTCAGGCTTAAAGCACCACTTTGACCATCGGGTGGCCAGTCAGCGCGCGATAGATATCGTCCAGATGCGCGCGGCTTTGAGCGCGCACAGTCACCGTCAAACCAGTGTATTTACCGCCCGACGACGGGCGCGTTTCAATCCGCTCGATGTCGAATTGGTCGTCAAATTCGCGGATCACAGTGACGACGGCATCGCGGAATTCCGGATGCGTCGCGCCCATGACCTTGATTGGAAAATCGCAGGGGAAATCGAACAGGGCGTCGATATCGGGTGAGCTCATGGTGTCCTCCATCACGAGACGCCCGGTCCGCCCGGGCGTCATACAGCAGGCATAGATGGAGCCGGATCATGCAATTCCAACCACCGCCCTGCCTTGCCGTTTACTTGCGCTTTTGCCACATCATCAGCAGCGAGTCCCACGTCCGGCCGACAAATCCGGCTTGCGGTACGTCCTGCAGCGCGACCAGCGGGAACTGCGCGACTTCCTTGCCGTCGGCCACCATCTTCACGGTGCCGATCTGCTGACCCTTCTTGATCGGCGCGACGATGGTGTCGTTATGCGTGACCGTAGGCTTTACCTTGTCGCCCATGCCCTTCGGCACCGTGATGTATTGATCCGTCTCCACGCCCGCCTTCACCAGATTTTCCGTGCCCTTGTACACCCGCGGCGACTCGATCACCTGACCGGCCTTGTAAAGGCGCACCGCGTCATAGGCCGTGTAGCCGTAGTTCAGCATCTTCAGGCTGTCCTGAACCCGGTTGTGCTCTTTCGGCTCGCCCATCATGACGGCGACGAGACGCCGGCTGGCGTCAGGCACGCCATCCAGCGGACGCTTCGCCGTAGCGATCAGGCAATAACCGGCTGCCTTGGTGTGGCCGGTCTTCAGGCCGTCGACGGTGGAGTCGATCCACAGCAAGCGGTTGCGGTTCGGCTGCTTGATCTTGTTATAGGTGAAATCCTTCACCGAGAAGATCGCGTAGTACTCGGGAAAATCGCGAATCAGGCGCGCGGACAACACGGCCAGATCGCCCGCCGTGGTGTAGTGCTGCGGGTCGGGCATGCCGTTCACATCGGCGAAATGGGTATTCTTCATACCGATCTGTTTCGACGCAGCGTTCATCAGCGCGACGAAATTCGACTCGCTGCCGCCCACCAGTTCGGCCAGCGCGATAGCTGCGTCGTTACCCGACTGGATGATCATGCCGTACACAAGATCGTGCACGGTAACCGGCTTGTTCGCCTCGATGAACATGCGCGACTCGTCCGTGCCCACGCGGCGCACGGCCTCGCTCGGCATGACCGTCTGGTCCATGTTGATCTTCTTCGACTTGAGCGCGTCAAAGACGAGATAAGCGGTCATCAGCTTGGTCAGCGACGCCGGCTCCGAACGTTCGTCCGGGTTGCCGGAAGCGAGCACCTGGTTGCTGGTTGCATCGACGAGAACCCACGAGCGCGCCGTGACATCGGGCGGCGGCACTTGCGCAAACGCGCTCGCCGCGACAAGCGTCGCAGGCAAAACGATAGCGG
This sequence comes from Caballeronia mineralivorans PML1(12), assembly GCF_001028175.1. Lineage (GTDB taxonomy): Bacteria > Pseudomonadota > Gammaproteobacteria > Burkholderiales > Burkholderiaceae > Caballeronia > Caballeronia mineralivorans. Next base: position 2,083 of record NZ_AEJF01000173.1, on the reverse strand, counting down.
CAGTGACCGCGCGGTGAATGGAAGAAGGAGCGACGAAGGACAAGCCGGAAGGGGAAAAGCGCATAGGTTCGGATCGGCAGAAAAAACATCGGCGAATCAGGCGTTCCCGAGGAGAAACACGCGACTCGCGGGTTGTACAGGCGGAGGGTCAGTCCAGTAGAGCGCTTTGTTTTCAACGCCGCACGCGACGCCGGGACAGCGGATTCATTGGACCCGTTGTCTGGACCGTTCGGGTTGTATCGGTTTTCGTTTGACCGCTTTTGAATCGCGTTTGAACTACCCTGAATGGCGGCCAGGTTTAAAACACGACGTGAAGCACGCAACACAGCAAAACCCAAGACAAACCCGACGCAGCCCGGTCGAATCCTTGATCCGCCGGCGCAGCATAAAACGCTCGCTGGACTGACCTCCGCGCGCTTCGATACTCGAGCGGCGCATGGGCAATACGCACCCGGTTATACAGACGCCGGATACGTGCCGCATGCGCTACGGCGAGCGCTAAACCGACAGGCGGTCGCGCAAAAGTCTGCGCCATTATACGCGCGCGTCCAACGGCTTTTGCCGCGAAAGTGGCGTGATGTGCCGGGGATTCGTGAATGCGGGGATAAAACCGGCCGCGGCGCAAAGCCTTTGAAAGCCTCGCCCCGCGCGTTGATTCAACAGAAGGTTTGTATCGGTGAAGCGCGGCGTCGAGCCAAACTCAACGCCATGCGTCGACGATAATCTTCTTCAGCACATGCAGCTTCCGATGAAAGAAATGCTCGCCGCCCGGGATCACCACGACGGGCAATTCCTGCGGCCGCGCCCACTCGTAGACCGAGGTTATGGGCACGGTGTCGTCAACTTCGCCATGGATCACAAGCGTGTTGTCCGGCACCTCGGCCACCTGCCAGTTACTTGCCGCCGTCCCCACGAACACCATGCGTTCGATGACCTCGCCCGACTCGCGCAACTGCTTCGCCACATGCGACATCACGAAGGTGCCGAACGAGAAACCGGCGAGCACCAGCGGCACATCGGCCTGCCCCGGTTGCGCGCGCATATGGGCGACCACGGCAAGCAGGTCGTCGCGCTCACCGGTGCCGTTATCGTGCTCGCCCTGCGTTTCACCCACGCCCCTGAAATTCGAGCGATACGTGATGTACCCAAGCTGCACGAGCGTGCGTGCGAGGGTTTGCGCAACCTTGTTGTCCATCGTGCCGCCGTACAGCGGATGCGGGTGCGCGACCAGCGCAATGCCTCTTGTCGCGGCGCCTTCGCCGGGGCGATCCAGCGCGACTTCGATCTTGCCCACCGGCCCGTCGATCAGGAACCTGTCGGTCTGTGCGTTCATCGCGTGAGCCCTCAGACCACCGGCTGATCGATAAGCAAACGCTCGACGATCTTGCCGTTCACCAGGTGCGAATCGACTATTTCATCGATATCCGCTTCATCCACATACGTGTACCAGGTGCCTTCGGGGTACACGACGATCACCGGTCCCTGTTCGCAGCGCTCGAGGCAGCCGGCCTTGTTGATGCGCACCTTGCCGTCGCCGGCGAGTCCGAGTTGTTTGACGCGCTTCTTCGCGTGCTCCTGCATGGCTTGCGCATTGCAATTCGCGCAGCTCGGGCGCCCGGCGTCGGGGTCGCGCTGGTTGAGACAGAAGAACACGTGATATTTGTAGAACGGGTCCATGGGCTTGGCCGAAAGAGGGTGATGTCGTAGGATTTTTAGTCGATCTCGACCGATTATAGCGAGCGGCGCTTTTCACCGTCGTCACGCGGCCGGGCAAGAAATGCGCGCTCCGCAGTCGATGCCAGCCAGCCAAGTGCGGCATACGGCCACACCCAGGCAAGCCACTGCGAAAGACCGTTGAAATGCACATAACGCCCCTGGCGCCAGTCGGCGAGGACGATATCGAAATAGGGATTCACCGGCAGCATGTTCACCAGCACGAGCGCAACGACGAGCGCTATGCCAGCGAGCGTTGCGCGCCACGGCCGCGAGCGTCGCAGGGACAACAAACCCGCCAGCGTGCCGCACGCGATGCCGGCAACAGCGCCGCCGGTGGCCCAGTCGAACGTGAGCCCCGAGCGCGATT
>NZ_AEJF01000172.1 GCF_001028175.1 Caballeronia mineralivorans PML1(12) | reverse complement strand
GCGTCGCGATCACCAGGCCGAGCAGCAGCCGCACGCGCGGCGCGCGGGCGCGCATCGGCAAGGTGGCCAGCACTAGCGCGGCGAACAGATTGAGCGACGTGATGAGCGTTTCCCAGCCGTCGTCGGGAAGCATTGCGCCGAGTTGCGCCGGCCATGCCGCTACGCTCCATGCAGCGGGCGTCCAGGCGAGCAACGCCTCTTGCATGACCGGATCGACACGCTGCCACAGCACGCGCGGCAAATCGCCGACAGCAAACAGGAACGGCGCGGGATACATCGTGGCGAACGGCCAGAGCGCCGATAACCCGATCATGTACGCGGCGTCGCGCTCGAACCACATGAAACGAATGCGCCGCAGCAGCCCGCGATCGAGCAGCATGCTGGTAGCCGGCGCGGTGAGCGCGGCGCCAAGCAGCGCGCCAAGCGCGTTCGCGGCCAGATCCAGATTCGACGCCACGCGCGTGGGCAAATAGGTTTGCACGGCTTCCATCGCGCCCGACAACATCGCCCCGCCAATGAACGCCATACCCGCTGCGAGCGCGCCCCGCCAGCGCGGATACAGCGCGAGCACGACCAGCGCGCCGAACGGCATATAACCGAGCACGTTGGTGATGACGTCGAACGCGGTGAGATATTGCGGCAAGGGATCGGCGAGATACGCGAACGGGCCGATTCCGAGCGTTCGCCAGCCGGAAAACGGATATAGCGAACCGTAGACCACCAGCATCGTATAAACCGCCAGCGCCTGCCGCGAAAGCGCGGACGGCCGGCGCTGCCAGTGCTTGAGGATCATGCCTCGTCCTTCTGAACGCCGTGCGGCTTCGACCTGCATGGCAGTCATCGGGCGGTCCTGGACACGTTCAAGGCTTTCACTGCGAAGCGACCAGCGGCTGCACGCCGAGCCATGCGGCCATTTGCGCGATCAGGTCGTCGGAAGCAGCGGCGAGCGCACGCGCGCCACCGGCGGCATCAGGCGTGTACGACGGCGCCCGGGCGACGAACGTGCGCTGGCCGATCACCTGCCCATGCTGCGACAACGTCACCCGCGCCGATACCTCACCGTGGCTTTGCTCGGGGGCATCGAAAACTTGCTCGAAGTCCGTCAGATCGACCTGCAGCATGGGCGCGCGCACCGGGTCGGCACCTGTGAGCACCGGCCCGCGCGAAGCCAGCGCATCGCGCAGGCGCTGCGTGAGCAACTCCGCGGGCGATATTGTCCAATGGCTGTCCGCATAGATGGCGGTACGTTGGGCATCGACGTATTTCAGGCGATATACGAACGCGTCGGTATCCAGGTTTTTCGCTGCATTCACCGCCAGCACCTTCACCGGCGGCATGTTCATGGTGTTGCCAAGCGGCGTGGGCTCACCAAGGTCGTAACGGATATTCGACACAGCCGCCGGCGGTCCCGAAGCGCACCCCGCTAACACCGCTGCCAGGGCCAGACCGATAAAACCGGAGCGCGCCCGCGGCAGCGGGCGCGCAGCGCGCTTGGATAAGCGCATCGCCTGCAAGATCGTGTGTGGCATCACAGTTCCCTATTTCAAGATCAAAAACGCCTGGACATCGAACTCTAGTCCGCCAAATTTCGGTGGGGAGCGGACCCTGCGCCGACGTGCCTGCGCGATGTTTTACGACTTCATTTCGATGGATTCGATGGCGCCGTCGGCCACTGGAAACCCGGTTCGCCCGGCCCCGGCGCCGGTTGCGGCGCCCCGAACAACACGCTGCGCGGATTCCGGTTGAAAGTGTCAGCGGCGCGATCCACCGAACGCGCCGCACTGCCCACGTCGTCGGCCAGGGAATTCACGCGCGGCAAGGTCTCGTAACCCACTCGCGCGGCCATCTGCTGCAATGACTCGTTCACCTCGTTCATCACCCGGCCAGCGCGCTCTGCCGCTTCGCCGGCCTTGTTCATGTTGGTGACAAACGGCCCGTCCGCCCGGCTCAGGCTGCTCGCGAGCACATTCGTCGACGCGAGCGTCCGGTCCAGTTGATCCAGCGTGCGCGGCAGTTGCTGAGCCACCGGGCCGATTTGCTTGCTCAACACAGCGATGCCGTCGGCGGCGCCCTGCAGGCTTTTGGCGGTCTGCAGCACCTGATCGCGCATGTCGTCGGACAAGAATCTGTCTGTGTCGTCGGCAATCCGTTCAAGCTTTTTGATCAGGATGTCGCCGCGTTGCTGCAACTGGTCGAACAGGCCCGGGCGCAACGGCAGCGACGCCACCTTTTGCATCGATGAAGGCAATGGCGCGGGATTCTTGCCGGTATCGTCGAGTTGCACGAATGCGATCCCCGTCACGCCCTGAAAACCGAGCGTGGCAAACGTGGATTGCGTAATCGGCGCGTTCTTGTCGACCATGATGCGAATGCGGATCTGCCCCGGATTCTCATGATCGAACCTGATGGACTGCACTTTGCCCACGCCGAGTCCGCGATACCGCACGTCGGCATCAGTGTACAAACCCGTCACATTGGTCCGCGCGACCAGGTCGTACGGCACGCGCACGGCACGGTCGACGTTGAAAAAGAACACTGCGACGCCGATAGCAGCCAAAAGTCCGATAGTGAACAGACCGGCCCAGAACGCATGGGATTTGTTTTCCATCAGCAGGTTCCTTTTTTTACTGCGTACTGCCAGAGCTTTCGTGAGCGCCGCCCATAAAAACGCCCATGAGAACGGTTAAAGCGCGGGACGACACGGCGCATCTTCCAGCGCCGCCGCCGGCAATCTTGCGCGGCGTTCGGGCGGCAGCGCCTGCAACGCGCGCCTGCCGCGCCGCCCGAGAAAATATTCGCGGATAAACGGGTGATCCACGGCCACCGCCTCTTCCACCGGCGCGGCCACCAGCACGCGCCGGTCGGCCAACACCGCGACTCGCGTGGACAGCGCGACCATGGTGTCGAGATCGTGTGTGACGAGAACGACGGTCAGACCGAGCGCGCGATGCAGCGTGGCGATCAGATCGACGAATTCATCCGATGCCTTCGGGTCCAGCCCCGCCGTGGGTTCGTCGAGAAACAGCAGCTCGGGCTCAAGGGCAATCGCCCGAGCGATACCCACGCGCTTGACCATCCCGCCCGACAACGCCGCCGGCATCTTGCTCATGTTCTTGCACGACAGCCCGACCATCTCGAGCTTGAGCATCACGAACTCGCGGATCAGGTCTTCTGGGATCTTGCCCAGTTCGCGAAACGGCTGCGCGATGTTGTCGTACACCGACAGCGACGAGAACAGTGCGCCCTGCTGGAACATCATGCCCGAGCGCGTGCGCAGGATGCGCGCGGTTTCAGCGTCCATGTTCGCCCACTCGTCGCCGAGCACGCGGATCGTGCCTGACGTGGGCGATTCCAGCCCGAGTATCTGCCGCACGAGCGTGGTCTTGCCGGAACCCGACCCGCCGAGCAGCGCAAGGATCTCGCCGCGCCGCACTTCCAGGTTCAGATGCTCGTGAATCACCGTGCGGCCGTAGCGTTTGGTCACATCCACCACTTCGATCACCGGTTCGGCGGTGACGAGTGTCGGCTTGTCGCGAACGGCGGATGCAAGGGTAGCCGACATCAGAGCCCCACCGACTGGAAGAGGATGGCGAACACGGCGTCGGCAAGGATCACGATGGTGATGGACGACACCACCGACGTTGTCGTCCCTTCGCCCAGGCTCTGCGAATTCGCCTTGATACGGAAGCCGAAATGACACGCGGCCAGCGCGATCAGCATACCGAACACCACACCCTTGCCGAGCCCGATCCACAGATTGGCGATCGGCACGACCGAGGGCAGCGAGCGTGCGAAAAAGGACAGGTCGATGCCTAACACCAGCTTCGCGGCCAGCGCGCCGCCGAGCAGCGAGACCATGTTGGTCCACATGACCAGCAATGGCATGGCAATGCCCAGCGCGAGCACGCGCGGCAGCACGATCCGCAAACCGTGCGGGATGCCCATGACCTGCATGGCGTCGAGTTCTTCCGTCACGCGCATCACGCCGATCTGCGCGGTGATGGCGGAGCCGGAGCGTCCGGCAACCAGAATGGCCGACAGCACCGGCCCCAGTTCCCGTATCACCGACAACCCCAGGATATTCACGATGTACTGGTTCGCGCCGAACATGCGCAGTTGCTGCGCGGACAGATAACTCAGCACAATGCCGATCAGGAACGCCACGAGCGCCGTGATGCCGAGCGCCTGCGTGCCCGCGCTATAGACGTTCGCGGAAATTTCCGTCCACGGAATGCGCTTCGGCCGACGTACCAGTCCGATCAGGTCGAGCATGAAGACGCCGAACATGGAGATGCCGCCATGAAGATGCTCGAAGAACGAGAACAGCATCAGGCCGAGGCGCGTGACGGGATCGATACGATCCGTTCGCTCAGGTTCCTCGCGATTCGCGTCGAGCAACGCGACCCGTTCGAAGATTTCCTTCTGCGTGTCCGAGAGCATGACGCGCTCCGGCAGCTTCCTGCCCCAGACGCGCCACAGCGCCTGTCCGCCGACGTGATCGAGCCGTTCGATTGACAGGAGATCCCACTGCCTGATCGCTTCCTCCCCGACGCTGCGCAGCCGCTCCACCACGCCGCGCTTCGTGCTCGCGTGATCGCGCGCCAGTGCGAACGCCGTCCACTGGCCGGAAAGCCGGACAACCTTGCCCTGCTGGCCGGACTCGACCTTCAGGCCGGGCGGAGTGTCGAAGTTCAAGGCTCGAAAACGCTCGGAGTAGGGTGGCAGGGAGCACTCATTGTAGCGAAGGTGCGTGATGGAATCTCGAACTGGCAGGGGCATCGGCCGACCGGCCAGGGTTTCGACGCCCAGGCCCGGTGCAATGACCGGCGTTCGCATTTCCCGCCGCACAGCCCCCGGGCGCCAGATCGCTACAATGCGGATATGAACTCATCCAACTCTTTCCCGCTCGACGCCGCCTGGCGGATCGACCGTGACCGGCTGATGTCGCTGGTGGCGCGGCCGGTGCGCGACTGGCCGATCGAGATCGTCGATGAAACGGGCTCCACGAATGCCGACCTGATGGCGCAGCTCAAGGAGCAGCCCCGCAACAAGACGTCGGCGTCGGCGCCCGACTCGTTCTCCCCACGTTCGACGCTGAAAGCCGCCGATGGCACGCCGTTCGTGCGCGTTGCGTACTTACAGACGGCGG
>NZ_AEJF01000171.1 GCF_001028175.1 Caballeronia mineralivorans PML1(12) | reverse complement strand
GGCAACGCGCTGCTGTTTTCCACGGCCTGCGTGTTGCCGCGGCCGCTCGAAGGGCTCGCGGGCCTGAGCCTCGCGGTGGGCACGGCCGTGCTCGAGGCGCTGAACAGCTTGCCGCTGACGGCATCGGCGAGACTGGCGCTGAAATGGCCAAACGACATCCTGCTCGACGACGGCAAGCTCGCCGGCATCCTCATCGAAACCGCGTGGAACACGCCGCGGGCGAGCGCCGTGGTGATCGGCATCGGCATCAATTTGCATGGCGCAGCAGAACTCGCGGCGGAACTGGACGAAGCTCAGCGCCGCAACGCCCTGCCAACGCCGGGGAATACGCCCGCCTCTTTGTCGCGGGCATGGCCCGAAGCGAATCTCACCGATACCCTCGCCGCCGTCCTGAACGCGCTCGATGCCACCCTGGCGCGTTTTGCCGCCGATGGCTTCCGCCCGTTTCGCCAGCAGTGGCTCGCCGCGCACGCTTACGCCGGGCGCGAAGTTGTGCTGCTCGAACAAGGTGTGGAGGTGGCGCGCGGCCTGGCGGTGGGTATCGACGATAACGGCCAGTTGCAAATCGATACAGCGACGGGTTTAAGAACCGCCACCACCGGCGACGTCTCACTGCGTCTTGCGGAGCAGCGGCCGTGAGTGGTAAACCGTTTCTGCTTATCGATGCAGGCAATAGCCGGATCAAGTGGTCACTAGTGAGCGCCACCAATGAAACGCTGAACGGCGGCGCGTTTGAACACGTCGACGTTGAAGCCGTTCTCGCGGATTTGCCCGATTGGGCCGATTTGCCCACCCCCGCGGGCGCGTGGATTTCGAACGTTGCAGGACCGCGCGTGGGCGAACGCATTGCCGCCCTGCTCGATGAACGCTGGCCCGGCCTGCCCCACTCGATCGTGCGCGCTCAGGCGCAACAATCCGGCGTAACGAACCGCTACACGGAACCTGCGGCGCTCGGCAGCGACCGGTGGTGCGGCATGATCGGCGCCCACGCTGCGTATCCGGGGGAAAACCTGCTGATCGCCACCATCGGCACGGCGACGACGCTCGAAGCGCTGCTCGCCGACGGCACGTTCACAGGCGGCCTGATCGCGCCCGGATGGTTGCTGATGATGCAATCGCTCGGCACCCACACGGCGCAACTGCCCACGCTCCTCCCCGATACCGCCCGTCGCGCACTCACCTCATCCACCGGCATTTTCGCCACCGACACGCGCACGGCGTTGTCGTCGGGATGCCTGCTTGCGCAGGCTGGATTGATCGAGCGAGCGTGGCACGATCTGCGCGCCCAGTGGAACAACGACGTGCGCCTGATTCTCAGCGGCGGCGGCGCCAGCGAAGTGGCGGGCGCGTTAAAGGTGCCGCATACTCGCCACGACTCGCTCGTGCTCGCGGGGCTTGCGTTGATCGCTCGCGAAGCCGCCGTTTCCCGTTCACCCGATTGATGGAGCGCTTTCCATGCTGCGCTGGCTGCTCGCCCTGTTGTTTCTGGCAAACCTGTTGATGTTCGTCGTCGCGCAAGGGGTGTTTGGACCGCTGCCGGCCGCCGGTGGACGCGAACCGCAACATCTCGACCGCCAAGTGCATCCCGAACTGGTGCGGGTTCGTCCGATCAGCCCAGACGAAGCCGCCGATCAGGCCGTGGTCGGCGGTCCGGCGCCCACGGCTCCGGTGCAGGCAGCGCCGCTGTCGCAATAAGCGGCTTTTCCGGCGACGCTTTTACCCCTGGGTGCGCACTTTCTTGAGCAACGCGGTCGTCGAGCGATCGTGCTCGAATGGAATAGCCAGCGCCTTTCCGCCCCAACTCCGAACCAGCGCCGATTCCGCGAGCTTGTCCATGTCGTAATCGCCGCCTTTCACGAGCACGTCGGGACGCAGTTCACCGATTAATTCGAGCGGTGTGAATTCTTCGAATTTCACCACCCAATCCACGCTTTCCAGCGCCGCGAGCAGCGCCATCCGGTCGTCTTCGCGATTGATCGGCCGGTCGTCGCCCTTGCCGAGCAAACGCACGGATGCATCGCTGTTCACACCGACAATCAGCGTTGCACCTAACGCCTTTGCGTCGGCGAGATACGTCACATGTCCGCGATGCAAAATATCGAAGACGCCGTTCGTGAAGACCACGGGCGACGCGAGTTGCGGGCGCAAAGCGGCAAGCGCGTCGCGCGTCATGATCTTGCGTTCGAAAGGAGCGGACATGGCTGTAAGCGATGAGGGATTTGGAAGGACCGTAGTGTGCCACGCATGCCGGCACGCTTCGATATTCACAGGCGTTTGTGCTTCAAAAGCGCTTTAACCGCGCTCTAAAAACGAAACAGCCCGCCGGTCAAAAACCAGCGGGCTATTTTGGAACAACGAGTCGGAACCCCGATCAAGCCGGCAGTTGCGACGCTCCTTGCGCAGCCTGCAAGCGCAAGACCACTTCCTTGCGATACCGATTCAATTCCTGCGCCGTAGCAAACGAGCGCTCAAACAGAATGGACAGGTTGTGCAGAATGCGTTCGACGACTTTCTTCTCCCAGCTGTCGTCGAAGCGGATTTGTTCGTCGAGCCAGTGTTCGAGCCACTCCGGATCCGGCAGACGCGACTGGATCGTATCGCGCGGAAACAGCGCCTGGTTCACATGCAAGTTGGTCGGATGCAGCGGCTTTTCGGTGCGTCGCGCCGATGCCATCAGGACACCGATCTTCGCGAACGCCGCGCGCGCGATATCGCCGGTTTGCGTCATCGCTTTCTTCATGTAGCGCAGATACGCACCGCCATGCCGCGCTTCGTCGCGCGAAATGGTTTCGTAGATGTGCTTGATCACCGGCTCTGTATGCCACTCGGCAGCACGCCGGTACCAGTGGTTCAGGCGGATCTCGCCGCAGAAGTGCAGCATCAGCGTTTCAAGCGGCGGAGCCGGATCGAATTCGAAGCGGACCGCATCCAGTTCTTCTTCAGTCGGCACCATTTCAGGCTTGAAGCGGCGCAGGTATTCCATCAGCACGAGCGAGTGTTTCTGCTCTTCGAAGAACCACACGCTGATGAACGCTGAAAAATCGCTGTCGTTGTGGTTGTCGCGCAGGAACATTTCCGTGGCGGGCAGCGCGGACCATTCGGTGATTGCGTTCATCTTGATGGTCTTGGCTTGTTCGTCGGTAAGCAGCGCCGAGTCGAATTTGTCCCAGGGAATATCTTTCTCCATGTCCCAACGAACCGATTCCAGCGATTTATACAGTTCCGGATAAAGCATCGTGTTCATAGTCCACCCCTGGTTTGCAACGTAGTGCGACAGTTCTGTCTGTTGTAACTTTCGCCGGCTACGCGCGGAAACCCGCGCCGCCAGCAGCGAATCTTTCAATTTTACGCGGGAATCAGGCGCCCAGATGCAAAAACGGTAAAGAAGCGCCTGTCGCGTCCCTCTGCGACTTTTTGCCCGTTGCAATCGCAGCAGCCAAGCGGCGATGCAATGTCTACCGTGGGTGAGGAGCGAACCCTGTGCCTGAGGTAAGTACGAAGCGCAAGCTGTGATGAAGCTCGTTTAAAGCCTTTTTTGATACTTTGCTAAAGCTGCTTAAAACCCTGTTTCCTGCCCGGTCCTCAGCGCTTTGTGACTGCTGCGCACCCCGCGTGAAGCATGCCTTTCGTGCGTGACAGACTCAAGGCGCAAAGCGTTTTGCGCCACGCCCCACGTCATGTCCCGTCCGGCGTCGCGGCGTTGGCCTTGATGCAAAGCCCACGCGGCAGCCAACAGCCCGCCGATCATAGCATGGCGCTATGACGCCACTTCGCCACAGCATCTTCAATGGGCGCAAGTCCCGCTACGTTCAACACGCCGTCAGGAAGCTTGCGCCGTAACGCGGGACTGCTGCCGCCGACCCAGATTGCGACCTTCGAAGGGAGCATCTGGCGCAACTCCGTGAGTCCGTTGACCACTGCCTGCACGGGCATGGAAGCGGAAAAGGACAGCGCGACGATCTCGACGTCGTGGGCCGTAACGGCATCGACTATGTCTTGTTGCGGCGTCTGCGTTCCGAGCGCAATGCATTCGCAATCCACCAGCGCGAACATGGCCTCCGCCATCAGGATGCCCAGCCCGTGCGCCTCGCCGGGCAGCGTGGTGAGCAGCACCCGCGGGTGAGCGCCGCGCCCACGTAAAGCCTCGGACAGTGGACGCATCAGCGAGCACAGCGCGACCTGCATCGCTTCGCTGAACAGGTGCTCGTGATAGACCTGCAGCGTGCCTGCCGCCCATGCATTGCCAACCCGCGCGGACAGCGGCGCAGCAGCGTCCAAGACGAAACGCGCGAGCCCTTCGCGCGTGGCGCGCTTGAGCAGCTCGAAGCGGAAGTCGTCATAACGGCCCACTCGCAGCAGCTCCACGAGCCGGTCAAGCTCCACGTCCGGTGCGTCCTGTCCCACCCCCGAATCTTCAGCCAGTTGCTGCAGTCGCGTGATCGATTGGGGCAAGACCTTACTCGGCCTGTGGCCTGCGTCGAGCAAGCGCTTGACAAGCCGAAGCTTGGTCACCTGCTCTTGCGGATAGAGCCGTTCGCCGCCCGTCGAGCGCAACGGTTGCGGAAAGCCGTAGCGCCGCTCCCAGACCCGCAGCGTGTCCTTGGTCAGTCCGATCTCGTGCGCAATCGCGCCAATACCAATGCCCGTCGTATCCGCACTCACCAGCACCGAGCCTCCGGCTTCAGTCACGCCGGCCGTCGCGCTACTCAAGGACGGCTCAGTCTCTGATGTATTTGTCATGGACAAATTGTCATATGTATAAATTAAGCAGCGAGGCCAATATCCTCAAACTCTAATATCTACGGACTTTAGTGACGACTCAAACATTGTTTATCATAGACGAATTTTTGTGTTTTTGATGGACAAAATATAGTCAAGAAATGACCGTTTAATTCCAGCTGGCTGCATCCATCGCGACGGGGATTGCGTAAATCACCTTGAACACGGCATGAGCAACCGCGCGCTGGTCGGAACGCAAAAGACAAAGACACACGGAGCAACGTCATGAAAGTCGCGGTAATCGGAGCGGGGATTTCGGGACTGGCGTGCGCGTACCGGCTGGCGAGGGCCAAGGCGGGTATCGATGTAACGCTGTTCGAGGCCAACGGCTACTTCGGCGGTCACACGAACACGGTGGACGTGACACTCGATGGCATCACGCACGGCGTGGATACGGGTTTCCTGGTCTTCAATCACCGTACCTATCCGAACCTGGTGAAGCTTTTTGAAGAACTCGACATCCCCACTACCGCAACCGATATGTCGTTCTCCGTATCGCTGACGGAGCGTCGGCTCGAGTGGGCCGGCAGCGACCTGAACACGGTCTTCACGCAGCGTCGCAATCTGCTGCGCCCGGCGTTTCTGCGCATGCTGGCCGAGATCCTGCGCTTTAACCGCACGACCACCGCGCTCGTCCGGGCAAGCCGGGACATCCAACTCGCCGAGCCAGTGAGCGCCTTCCTCGAACGCGAAAAATTTTCGACGACGTTCCGCGACTGGTATCTGCTGCCGATGATCGGTGCGATCTGGTCGTGTTCGACATCGCAGATGATGGCGTTTCCCATCGGCACGTTGATCCGCTTTTGTCACAACCACGGGCTGCTGCAAGTCAACGACCGGCCGCAATGGCACACGGTCAACGGCGGCGCGCGCGAATACGTGCGGCGCATGTTGCCCGCCATCGGCGATGCCCGTATTTGTGCGCCCGTGAAATCAGTGAGGCGCAGCGCGTTGGGCGTTGAGATCGAAAGCACGCGGGGAATTGAACACTTCGATCACGTCGTGCTCGCCTGCCACAGCGATCAGGCGCTGGCGCTGCTCGCCGATCCCTCGCGCGACGAATCGGCCACGCTCGGTGCGATTGGCTACGCGCCGAATCGCGCGGTGCTGCACACGGACGCGCGGCTGTTGCCGGCGCAGCGCGCATGGTCGGCATGGAACTATGAAAGCCGCACCGGGGAGCTGGGCGGCGAGCCGCAGTTGTGCGTGCACTACCTCATCAACAAGCTACAACCGCTGCCGTTCAAGACGCCGGTAATCGTCTCGCTGAATCCCGTGCGCGAGCCGCGTCGCGACACAGTGATGCGTGAGTTCGCCTACCGCCATCCCGTCTTCGATCAAACCGCCGTGCAGGCTCAACGCGTTTTGCCTTCGATGCAAGGCGTGCGCAACACATGGTTCGCGGGCGCGTGGACCGGTTACGGATTCCACGAGGATGGCCTGAAGTCGGGACTGGACGCGGCCGCGAAGCTGACCGCCGTCGCTGCACTGAGCAGTAACGCACCGGCGCTTGCAGCATGAGCACCCCCTTCGATACCCCCGACCTACTGCTCGTGGGCTCGGTGCGCCACAGGCGGCTGCGCCCCGCGCGCAACGCGTTCACCTACGGTGTCTACACGTTGCGGCTGCCGCTTCGCGCCCGCGCTGCGCGACTCGCTCGGGGCGCACATCAAAACTCGCTTTTTTTCGCGACCAATCGCTTCGGCCTGCTGAGCTTTTACGACAGCGATCACGGTGCCGCAGGACAAACAGCGCTGCAATGGATCGAAGCGATGCTGCATGAAAACGGCATCCACGACGCCACCGGCGAGATCTTCCTGCACACGTTCCCGCGCGTGCTGGGCTACGTCTTTAACCCTGTCAGCTTCTGGTTTTGCGAACGCGCGGACGGATCGTTGCGCGCCGTGGTCTGCGAAGTGAACAACACGTTCGGCGAGTGCCACTGCTATCTGCTCGATCCCGCCGGCGGCATCCACAACGGCGCGCCGCTCACCGCGCGCAAGGTCTTTCACGTGTCGCCGTTCTGCAAGGTGCAGGGACACTACACGTTCCACTTCATGTTTGCATCGCCGAAATGCGGCAAGCCGCTGCGGTCGCTGGCGCGCATCGATTACGACGACGGCGAGGGTCCGCTGCTGCTGACCAGCATCGCGGGGACCGCGTGTCCACTCGACACCCGCAACGTGCTGCGCGTGTTCTTCGGTTATCCGCTGATGACGTTTGGTGTGGTCGCGAGAATTCACTGGCAGGCGCTGAAGCTGTTCTTCAAGCGCGTGCCGTTCCTGAGCAAACCCACTCCGCCGTCCGCGAATGTCTCGCACGAGCGGGCCGAACTGCCGACCAGGTGACTTGCAAATGTCGACACAGCCCTCCTCTCCTTCATCGCTTCGCAATCCGGTGGCATCGTGGTTCATCCTGCCTTTGCTTCGGACCCATCGCGCGCTGCGCAAACCCGCGGCCGCACGCGTGGTGCTCAGGTTGCTGAGCCAGCTTCAATACGGCGTCCTCGATGTCCATCTCCCCGACGGCACCACGCGCCGCTATGGACAAGCGCCCGACGCTGGCGGCAACCCGCCGTACGCGCGTGTCGTGCTGACCAACTGGAACGTGTGCGCGGCGGCGCTGAAGAGCGGCGATATCGGCTTTGCCGAAACGTATCTGGCCGGCGACTGGCATACGGACGACCTCGCCGCGCTGCTCGACATCATGGTCCGCAACCGCACAACAGTTGAAGCGGTGATCTATGGATCATGGTTCGGCAAGCTGACGAATCGCCTGCGGCATCTGCGCAATGCGAACACGAAGGCAGGCAGCCGGCGCAACATCCACGCACATTACGATCTCGGCAACGCGTTCTACAAGCTGTGGCTCGACAGCACGATGACCTATTCGAGCGCGCTCTTCGACGGCTCTCCCGACCAGACGCTCGACGACGCGCAGCGTGCGAAATACCGGCGGCTGCTAAACGAGTTGAAACTCGACCGTGTGGACTTGAACGTGCTGGAAATCGGCTGCGGCTGGGGTGGTTTCGCTAAGCTTGCTGCAAGCGAGGCGAAAGCGAATATTACCGGCCTTACGCTATCCACCGAGCAACTCGCATACGCACAGCAGCGTCTGGCGGACGCGGGCCTCGCTGAACGAGCCGACCTGCGCCTTCAGGATTACCGCGATGCCCACGGCCAGTTCGACGCCATTGCATCGCTAGAAATGTTCGAAGCCGTCGGCGAGGAATACTGGCCCAGCTACTTCGAATGCCTCAAGCGCAACCTCAAGCGCGGCGGCCGGGCGTGCGTGCAGACGATCACCATCGACAACACGCTGTTCGATCGCTACAGAACCAGCACCGACTTCATCCAGCAATATATTTTTCCAGGCGGTATGCTGCCGTCTCCTGCTGTCTTCGTGCAATCCGCGGAACGTCATGGGCTGAAAGTGGTCAACCAGTTTTCTTTTGGCCGCGACTATGCGCGCACGCTCAAGTTATGGCGCAATGCATTCGTTAACCAGCTAGACGAGGTTCGTGCGCAAGGATTCGACGAACGATTCATCCGCTTGTGGGACTTTTACTTATGTTATTGCGAGGCCGCGTTCGCGCACTCCAACACCGACGTGATTCAGTTCACGCTGGAACACGCCTGATCTGCCGAGCCGCCACGCTCCTTCTGGTGCTGCTCGTGCCGCCCCTTCAGGCGTTCGCCTTCGATGCCACGGCGCTCGTGCGCCAGACCATTCCGCAAGCGCGCATGCAGGGCGAAGGCGAACTGCGCATGTACGGTTTGCATATCTACGACGCCAAGCTTTTTGTCGGGCCGGCGGGTTTGTCGAGCAAGGAACTGGCGGCGCGGCCGCTCGCGGTGGATGTCGAATATGCACGCGCTTTCAAGGGCACCTCGATAGCCAAAAGAGGCCGCGAGGAAATGGACGGTCTGAAGGTCGCCAGCCGGGAGCAGACAGCGCAATGGCAACAGCAGATGGAAGATATCTTCCCGGACGTGCAACCGGGAGATCATGTGATTGGCGTGTTCGTGCCAGAACGCGGCACGACGTTTTATGCCGGCGACAAAGTCATCGGCTTGATTCCCGGCGACGATTTCGCTCGCGCGTTCTTCGCGATCTGGCTCGATCCGCGCACGTCGGCGCCGGGGTTGCGCAACCAGCTGCTCGCCAACGGCGCAGCGCAGTAGGTCGTCGTTCCACCGCGCCGCAGCCCCTCTAAGCAAACCTCAAAGCGGCTTCTTTCTTACCGCCGCTTTCCTGGCTGGTGCCTTCTTCGCCGCGGCTTTCTTTGCCGCGGGCGGCGGCGCCTCGGCTTCAGGCGGTTCGATGTCGTCATCGTCATCGTCGCCGTTCTCGTCTTCATCCGTGCTCATGCTGGGCGCCGCAGCGCCGGCATGCTGTTGCGCCATCGCCAGGGTCGCGAGACTGTTGAATTGCGACTGAAGCATGTTCCACCAGCCGGAGGGATCGAATGACGCGTCGTTCACGCCGGCTTCATTGGGCGCGGCTGTGCCCGGCTCCGCTTCCGCCTTCGGCTTTTCCTGCGGCGGCGCAGGCCATGCAGCAGCAGCCGACGACGAAGCCGCCGAAGCCTGCGCATTCTCCACCGACGACTGCGCGAACGCGCCGAACGCACGCAGCGTCGCGAGCGTCGCACGCTGCACTTCCAGCGCCTGAATGGCCGATTGCAGCATGTTCAGATTGAGCTTCAGCCATTGCTCGACAGCGCGCATGTCTTTGATCCGTTTATCGAGCTCCTCCACGTTGGTCAGCGGCGCGAGCATGTCGGACATCATAGAAAGCGACGGCGATCCGCCCGCGGCTGCCGCAAACGGGTTCAACTTCATCATGTCCCACATCTTTTCCATTATGTCGCCCTGTGAGAAACCGGTCATGCCGGAGAAACTTCCAAAAGGCGGCGTACCACCGGGCGTATCGGTCATGAGACTTTCTCCTTGGTGCTGCGGGAACATATGAGGGAAACCACAAAAGATTCGATGCACATCTAGAACGGCGATCCGCCCGGGAAATCCGGCGCGCGCCGCTCGCGCAGCGACTTGATCCCTTCCTGCACGTCGGGTCCGGAAAAGCCCATGAATTCGAGTGCCAGCGAGGTATCGAAGGCGGGACCGGCCGTTCGCAGCCAGTTGTTCAGCGCGTATTTGGTCCAGCGGATTGCCGTCTGCGAACCTTGCGCCAGACGATTCGCAACTTCAACCGCTTTCGGCAGCAATTCGCTCTCATCTACCGCCAGCGACACCAAACCGATCCGCTCCGCTTCCTCGCCGCTCACCGGTTCGCACAACAGCAGGTAATACTTCGCTTTCGCCATGCCGCACAGCAACGGCCACACAATCGCGGCGTGGTCGCCGGCGGCCACGCCGAGCCGCGTATGACCATCGATAATGCGCGCCGTTTTCGCCGCGATGGAAATATCAGCGAGAAGGCCCGCGACGAGTCCTGCACCGACCGCCGGGCCGTGCATCGCCGAGACGATCGGTTTGCTGCAGTTGATCACGTTATAAACGAGATCGCGCGCTTCGCGCCAGACCCGCGCACGGACCTCGAAATCCGAGGCCATCTGTTCGACCAGATCCAGGTCGCCGCCGCCTGAAAATCCCTTGCCCTCGCCGCGAATCAACGCCACGCGCGTATCTGGATCGCGATCGATATCGCGCCAGATATCCGCCAGTTCGCGATGCATATTGGCATCGGCGGTTGCGAGTCCGCTCTTGTTCGCACCCGCGCCGTTCATCACGATTTCGAGCACACCGTGATCGTGCCGCCGCAATTCCAGCGACGTGTAATGCGCGTAGAGAGATAGGTCGCTCATGGTCGTGCCTTAGCTAAAGGAGGATCAACGAGGTTGATAAATCCACTTGCCGCTCTCGATTTTCGCGATCACGCGAGCACGTTGATCGAGACCGATATGATCGTTCGGCGTCATGTTGACGAGGCCGTTCGAGTCCGCGAAATTTTTCGTGCTTTCCAGCGCATCGCGTAAAGCGCCGCGAAACTCGGGCGTGCCCGGCGCGCCCGCTTTCATCGCAATGGGCACCGCGCGGTTCAGCAACATACCCGCGTCCCAAGCATACGAGCCAAACGCCGATACCGACCCCGCGCCGTATTTCGATTCGTACAGTTTGATGTACTCGAGCGCGAGATGTTTCGCCGGATGATCGTCAGGCAATTGCGAGGCGACCAGAACCGGGCTCGTCGGCAAAAACGTGCCGTTGCAATCCGCACCGCACACGCGCAGGAAGTCGCGGTTACCCGTGCCGTGATTATGATAGATCGTGCCCTTGTAGCCGCGTTCTATCAACGTCTTTGGCGGCAACGCGGCGGGTGTTCCCGCTGCGCCTACGACCACCGCGTCCGGCTTCGCGGCCAGGATCTTCAGCACCTGCCCGGTCACGCTGGTGTCGGTGCGGTTGAAGCGCTCGTTCGCCACCATCGCGATCTTGTGAAGCTGCGCGAACTTCGATACCTCCGCGTAAAACGTCTCGCCGAGCGCGTCGGCCTGACCGATGAACGCCATCGTTTTCACGCCGTGATTGCTGGCATGTTCTGCAATCGCCGATGCCATCATCGCGTCGGTTTGCGGCGTCTTGAAGACCCAGTGGCGCTTGGCATCGACAGGTTCAATGATCTTCGATGACGACGCCAGCGAGATCATCGGCGTCTGGCCGTCGGCGACGATATCGATCATGGCGAGCGAGTTTGGCGTAATCGATGAACCGATGATCGCGTCCACGTGATCTTCGGAGATCAGCTTCTTCGTGGTCTGGACGGCTTGCGTGGTGTCGGAGGCGTCGTCGAGAATGATGTAATCCACCGGACGGCCGCCCATTTCCTTCGGCAGCAACGCGACAGTATCGCGCGCCGGAATGCCGAGCGACGCGGCCGGCCCCGTCAGCGACAACACCAGCCCGATCTTCACATGCGGCGTCTGCGCCCAGGCCGCCGTTGAAAGTGTGATCAAAACACCCGCCGCCAGTTGCCTGAACGCCGTTCCCCATCCGCCGCCTGACTGCATCGAAGTCTCCTTGTTATGGGTGCGCCGACGCAATTTTTTATGAGCGTTTCGACGCAATGCGGCTAAGTGTAGGGCGGCGCAGCATGGGCGCGCATCGGGCGAAACCCCTTACTGAGGGCGCCAGTTATTCGTTGAGCGCGACAACCGCCTGATCGATTGCACCGAAGATCGACTTGCCGGCGTCGTCGAACATTTCGATCTTCACGCTGTCGCCGAACTTCATGAATTCCGTCGTCGGTGCGCCGTGTTCGATGGTCTCCAGGCAGCGCTTCTCGGCGATACAGCAATAGCCGCGCTTCGTATCCTTGTTCGAGACGGTACCCGATCCGACGATCGATCCCGCGCGCACGTTGCGGGTTTTAGCCGCGTGCGCGATCAACTGGCCGAAGTTGAACACCATGTCCGTGCCGCAATCGGGCTGGCCGACTTTCTTGCCGTTCCAATGCACGATCATCGGCCGATGCACGCGGCCTTCGCGCCAGGCATCGCCGAGCTCGTCCGGGGTGACCGCGACCGGCGAAAACGCCGTGGCCGGCTTGCTCTGGAAAAAGCCGAAACCTTTGCCGAGTTCCGCGGGCACTAGGTTGCGCAGCGAGACATCGTTGACCAGCATCAGGAGGCGCACGTGCCTGAGCGCGTCGGCGGGTTTGACGGTCATCGGCACGTCGGTGGTGATCACGGCCACTTCGGCTTCGAAGTCGATCCCATAAGCCTCCGATGCACACACGATATCGTCCGTGGGACCCAGCAGATCGTCGCCGCCGCCCTGGTACATCAGCGGATCGGTCCAGAATTCGGGCGGCATTTCCGCGTTGCGCGCGCGGCGCACGAGTTCGACGTGGTTCACGTAGGCCGAGCCGTCGGCCCATTGGAAGGCACGGGGAAGCGGCGCCATGCACGCTTTCGGATCGAAGGCGAACGAGTGGCGCGCGCGGCCCTGGTTCAACGAATCCGACAGATCCAGCAATTGCGGCGCGTAGAAAGTCCAGTCGTCCAGCGCGCGTTGCAGCGTCGGCACGATCGCGTCGGCAATGGCCGCCGTGCGCAAATCTCGCGATACAACGACCAGTTGGCCGTCGCGCGTACCGTCCTTCAGCGTGGCAAGTTTCATAAAGCGTCTCTACGTTTAGTGACGATGGAGGAAATCTATTTTACGATGGTGAATCGCGTCGGGGCGGTTTTGCGACGATTCGGGCTGAGGCGGTGGAATATCACGGCGTTTGCCGGTTGCCGTTTCCATGTAGTCGCATTCGCCATGCCCTTAGCTGTTTACCGTCTCCATTTAAGCCGCTCACGCGCCCGACCTAACATTGGTTTTATGAACCGGCTCGCGCCGTCATCGATTTCTCCATGCCCTCTCCCAGCCGTCCCGCTTCGTCCACGTTGCCCGCATCCGAACAAGCCGAAGCCGACGATGCCCTCGACCTCGCAGATTCCTCCGACTCAACCGACACCGCCGAAGAGAAATCCCGCTCCGGCATCCAGTCGATAGAAGTCGGCTTCCGCCTGCTCGACGTGCTGACGAACGAGCCGCGCGCGATGATGCTGCGCGATCTCGCCCAGCGCGCCGGCATGAGTCCGGCGAAGGCGCATCGCTATCTGGTGAGTTTCCTGCGGCTGGGCGCAGTCTCGCAGGATCCGGTTTCCGGGCGCTATGAACTCGGCGGTTTCGCGTTGCAAATGGGTCTGGCGCGCTTGGCCCGCGTTGATGGCGTGAAGCTCGCGCGCATCGCGCTGACGGAGTTGCGTGACCGGCTCGACCAGACGGTAGGCATCGCAGTGTGGGGCAACCAGGGCCCGACCGTCGTGCACTGGATGGAGTCGAGCTATCCGGCGAAGGCATCGTTGAAACTCGGCGATGTCATGCCGCTGTTGTCATCGGCGACGGGTTTGCTGTTTGCCGCGTGGCTGCCGCGTAGCAAGACGCAAGCAATGCTCGACCGCGAACTCGCCGCCACGCGGCAGTCGATGGAGGACATTGAACCACTGCTCGCCGATATCCGCGCACACGGCGCGGCGCGCGTGGAGGGTATGCTGCTGCCGACCATCCATGCGTTCTGTACGCCTGTATTCGACTCGACCGGTGATCTCGCGCTCGGGCTGATTGCGCTCGGCCACGAAGGATCGTTCGATACCCGCTGGGGCGGGGAAATCGACACCGCCTTGCGCGAGTGCGCCGGACAACTTTCTTACGAACTCGGGTACAAACCTGGCGAACGGTAATACTTGAGGATTGCATGTCTCAACACCCGCGCGGAACATCGCGGCGTGCACGCGGGTCATAGGTGTTTCGCCCGCGATCTCTTTTTCACCTGCGTTCTTTCATGATCGCCGCCGATTATTTCCCGGGCAGCGTTTTACACGCTTGCCTGACCACGCGCGTTTCCGAGCTAGCCAATGCCGTTCTCCCTGCTTCGCCGCCGTCGCGCCGTTTCTGGCGGATCATCCGACGATTCATCCTCCGACCCTTCCCTTCGATGGGTCGTGTGGCTGGCCGTGCTGCTCGCCGTAGTAGCGCTGCATTGGGTTGCTGGACGTTGGGTGGAGAGGAGCAGGAGCACGTCGAACCCGACGCCGGCGGAACATGTCCCGGTGCAGGTGGAGTTATTGACACCCAAGCCTGTAGCGCAAACGCCGACGCCCCCCGCATCGCCTCCGCCCGCCCCCAGGCCGAGACCCAAACCGGCGCCGCAACCTCAACCTACACACGCCATCACGACAGCGCAACAAACTGAACAAGCGGTGCAGGCTGTGGAAGCGGCACAGGCCGAGCAAGCGGCACAGGCCGAGCAAGCAGCACAAGCCGCTCAAGCAGCACAAGCATCCGCAAAGGCAGCGAGCGATGCTGCTGCCGCTCAAGCGGCAGCAGCCTCCCAAGCAGCAGCCGCGCCCGCCGATAAGTTCAGCGTCCCGCCCTCGGGTGAACTTCGATACGACACGCGAATCAACGGCGTGATGAATCAGGTAGGCACGATCCACTGGATCAACGACGGCCAGCACTACGAGATGGTCGTCTCCATCCCCTTGCCGTTCGTCGGGCCTTACGTATATTCCAGCAAGGGTCACACCGATCGTTTTGGCCTTGCGCCTGAGCAATACTCGGAGCAGCGTGGCCGCCGTGCCGCCGACATCACCGTCTTCGATCGCACCACGAAGCAATTGGTCTATACACGCACGCCGAACAACCAGCCACTCGCCGATGGCGCGCAGGATCGCTTCAGCGTGGTCATGCAGCTATCGAGCCTTGTACGAGGCACACCCGACACCTACAAACCCGGCGTAGCGCGTCAATTCAGTGTTGCCGATAACGACAGCAACGAGATCTGGCCAATAGAAACCGTCGGCGATGAAAACGTCCAGACCGCCGACGGCAACGTCCAGGCACGCCATTTCACCCGCCTGCCCCGACGCGACGGCGATCGCCGGCGTCTGGACATCTGGCTCGCGCCCGCGCTGGGCTGGCTGCCCGTGCGTATTCTGCAGACGGAGCCGAACGGCATGCAGATCGAAATGCTCTGGCGCGGCAAGCTGCAGCCACCGTCCGTAACGCCGGATCAATCCGGTGCAGGCACACCGAATGCGTCCGACAATTCAACACCCGGCACGCCTGGATCCGACAAACCCTGATTTCCTCGTAGGTGAAAGCGGACCTGAGCCCCACGCCCGGCGAACCTGCGCGACGTAAAGATTCGCCGGAAATAGCCGTTAAACAGGTGACTCCAGAGCATGCACGGACGTGTGAAAGATGGTTCGATCCCGAACTGAAACCGCATCCAAACGGGGCCAGCATGCAAGTGACGGTCAACGGTTTCGACACGCGGTACGTTCTTAGCATGAAGGTGTTCACGACGCCGCAGATGAAGCCTCATTCCGATAAATGCGCGGCGAATGTGCGGCAAAACTGAACGGCGAGTATCGTCAATGGAACGGTGCGAAGTTTGCTGACGGAAACGTACCGGAAGGCGCACCCGGAAGTGGTGGTAGATTCAATCATGGATCCAAGATTCGAAATACTTGACGCGACACATCTGTCCCCAGTAGAAGAAACACAGCGTTTCGCGGCGTTTCTGGAAACATTTTTGCGGGAGAATGTCTAACAAAGGTCCTCGATGGGCTTTCGGACTCAACGTCGAGGCCACCCCTTGAATTCCAACCCAAACGCTCAATGTAAGACGGTGAAACGCCTTACGGGCAAACAGGAATAAGGAGTGTCGCCATGCAGATGATCTACAACAGCCCTAACTATTGTGTAGTCGAATTCCCGCCGCAGGACAATCATCTCGCGATGAAAGCGGGGGGTTACGAGATCGTGGACAAGACCATGCAGCGCGAAATCTTCATTGACGGCGCACTCGCGGCGCGTTTTCGCGAGCATGTCCAGAAGTTGATGGAAGAAGAGCAATCGCTCGAGGACGTGGACGAGTTCCTCGGCCAGTTCGACATCTTGATGAACCAGCCGGTGATCCTCCACTAACCGTTGTACCCCGGCTGAGCAGTAAGAACAGCAGCGACATCCCCAAAAACCCCGCCGACGAAAGTGGCGGGGTTTTTTGTTCTTGAGCGTCGCTCGCCCGTTGTTTTGGAAAGCGCCATAAGAAAACGGTCGAACCCTACTACAGATACAATGTTGGGCTATTTCAGCCTGTTTGGAGCCATGTCGATCATGAATCCGTCCGCCGCAATTGACGCCCCGAAGTCAGCCGCCGCGCGCCGCCCGTACACGCGCGGCGCCGTGTTGCCTACGCTTTTGCAACAGCGCATTCTCATTCTCGACGGCGCGATGGGCACCATGATCCAGCGCTACAAGCTCGACGAAGCCGCGTATCGCGGGGCGCGTTTTGCCGACTATGGGCGCGATATCAAGGGCAACAACGAGTTGTTGTCGATCACGCAGCCACATGTGATTCGCGAGATCCACGACAAGTACCTGGCTGCCGGCGCGGACATCCTCGAGACGAACACCTTCGGTGCAACGACCGTGGCGCAAGCCGATTACGGCATGGAATCGCTGGCGGTCGAAATGAACATGCAGTCGGCGAAGCTGGCGCGCGAAGCTTGCGATGCGTACTCCACGCCGGACAAGCCGCGCTTTGTCGCGGGCGCGATCGGGCCAACGCCGAAGACCGCAAGCATCTCGCCGGACGTCAACGATCCGGCCGCTCGCAACGTGACCTTCGACGAACTGCGCGCCGCGTACTACGAGCAGGCGAAGGCGCTGATGGACGCGGGCTGCGATCTGTTCCTGGTCGAAACCATCTTCGATACCTTGAACGCGAAGGCCGCGCTGTTCGCGCTCGATCAGCTGTTCGAGGACACGGGCGAGCTGCTGCCCATCATGATCTCGGGCACTGTTACCGATGCCTCAGGGCGCATTCTGTCGGGGCAAACGGTGGAAGCGTTCTGGAACTCGCTGCGCCATGCACGGCCGTTGACGTTCGGGTTGAACTGCGCGTTGGGCGCGGCGCTCATGAGGCCGTATATCGCGGAGTTGTCGAAGCTTTGCGACACATATGTCTCGTGTTATCCGAACGCGGGTTTGCCGAATCCGATGAGCGATACAGGCTTCGATGAAACGCCCGATGTCACATCGAGCTTGCTGAAGGAGTTCGCACAGGCGGGGCTCGTGAATCTGGCGGGCGGGTGCTGCGGGACGACGCCGGAACATATCGCGGAGATCGCGAAGGCACTCGCCGATGTGAAGCCGCGCAAGTGGCCGTCGCATTATCGTGAAGCTGCCTGACACGCCCCCCCCACGACGCCCAAGACGCCCGACAAGACAATCACGCTGCAACGCCCAGGGACACCATGACCGATCACACCATGCGCCTTTCCGGCCTCGAGCCGTTCAACGTCACCGACGGTTCGCTTTTCATCAACGTGGGCGAGCGGACCAACGTGACGGGATCGAAGGCGTTCTCCCGCATGATCCTCAACAACCAGTTCGACGAAGCGCTGGCCGTCGCGCGCCAGCAGGTTGAGAACGGCGCGCAGATCATCGACATCAACATGGACGAGGCCATGCTCGATTCGAAGGCGGCCATGGTCCGGTTCCTGAACCTGATCGCTTCCGAGCCGGACATTTCGCGCGTGCCGATCATGATCGACTCGTCGAAATGGGAGGTGATTGAAGCGGGCCTGAAATGCGTGCAGGGCAAGGCGGTCGTGAACTCGATCTCGCTAAAAGAAGGCGAAGAAGCATTCCGTCATCACGCCACGCTGATTCGTCGATACGGCGCGGCCGCGGTCGTGATGGCCTTCGACGAAGACGGCCAGGCCGATACCTTCGAACGCAAGACGCAAATCTGCAAGCGCTCGTACGATTTCCTCGTGAATGAAGTGGGTTTCCCGCCCGAAGACATCATCTTCGATCCGAACATTTTCGCGATCGCGACGGGCATCGAAGAGCACAACAACTACGCCGTCGACTTCATCAACGCCACGCGCTGGATCAAGAAAAACCTGCCCCACGCGAAGATCAGTGGCGGTGTGTCGAATGTGTCGTTCTCGTTTCGCGGCAATGACCCGGTGCGCGAAGCCATCCATACCGTGTTCCTCTACCACGCGATTCAGGCGGGCATGGACATGGGCATCGTGAACGCGGGGCAGCTCGGCGTGTATCAGGATCTCGATCCCGAACTGCGCGAACGCGTGGAAGACGTGGTGCTGAATCGCCGCGAAGACGGCACGGATCGTCTGCTCGAAATCGCCGATAAATTCAAAACCGGCGCTGCGAAGAAGGAAGAGAACCTCGAATGGCGTAATCAGCCCGTCGATCAACGTCTCGCTCACGCGCTGGTGCACGGCATCACGAACTTCATCGTGGAAGATACCGAGGAAGTGCGGGCGCGCATTGAAGCCCAGGGCGGCCGGCCGATCAACGTGATCGAAGGGCCGTTGATGGACGGCATGAATATCGTTGGCGACCTGTTCGGAGCCGGCAAGATGTTCCTGCCGCAAGTGGTCAAGTCGGCGCGTGTGATGAAGCAGGCTGTGGCGCATTTGATTCCGTACATCGAGGAAGAAAAGAAGCGCATGGCCGATGCCGGCGAAGACGTCCGGCCGAAGGGCAAGATCGTGATCGCAACCGTGAAGGGCGATGTGCATGACATCGGCAAGAACATCGTCTCGGTCGTGCTCCAGTGCAACAACTTCGAAGTAGTCAACATGGGCGTGATGGTGCCCTGCGCGACCATCCTGGCGAAGGCCAAGGAAGAAGGCGCGGACATCATCGGCTTGTCGGGACTGATTACGCCGAGCCTTGAAGAAATGGCTTACGTCGCATCGGAAATGCAGCGCGACGACTATTTCCGCGGCAAGCAAACGCCGCTGCTGATCGGCGGCGCAACGACTTCGCGCGTGCATACCGCTGTGAAAATCGCGCCGCATTACGACGGTCCGGTGGTTTATGTGCCGGATGCGTCGCGGTCGGTATCGGTGGCGTCAAGCCTGCTCTCCGATGACGGCGCAAAGAAGTATCTCGACGACCTCAAGACGGACTACGAACGCATCCGCACACAGCACGCGAACCGCAAGGCGCAGCCGATGGTCACCTACGCCGAGGCTCGCGCGAACAAGACGAAAATCGACTGGGCGAGCTACGAACCGAAGAAACCGACGTTCATCGGGCGGCGCATCTTCAAGAACTACGATCTCGCGGACCTGGCGAACTACATCGACTGGGCGCCGTTCTTCCAGACCTGGGATCTGGCAGGTCCGTATCCGGCGATCCTCAACGACGAGATCGTGGGTGAATCGGCTCGGCGCGTTTTCTCCGATGGCAAGTCGATGCTCTCGCGCATCATCCAGGGCCGCTGGTTGCAGGCAAACGGCGTGGTGATGCTGCTGCCGGCGAACACGGTGAACGACGACGACATCGAAATCTATACCGACGACACCCGCACGCAAGTCGCCATGACGTGGCGCAATTTGCGCCAGCAAACCGTGCGTCCGATTGTTGATGGCGTGCAGCGCGCCAACCGCTCGCTGGCGGATTTCATCGCGCCAAAGGACTCCGGCGTGGCGGATTACATCGGCATGTTCGCGGTGACGGCGGGCTTGGGTGTCGAGAAAAAAGAGAAGCAGTTCGAAGCCGATAACGACGACTACAGCGCCATCATGCTGAAGGCGCTCGCCGATCGTTTCGCGGAAGCCTTCGCAGAAGCGCTGCACGCGCGGGTGCGTCGCGAACTGTGGGGTTACGCCGCAGGGGAAACGCTCGACAACGCCGCGATGATCGAAGAAAAGTATCGCGGTATTCGCCCCGCGCCGGGTTATCCGGCCTGCCCGGATCACCTGGTGAAGCAGGACATGTTCGACGTGCTGCAAGCGAACGAAATCGGCATGACGGTGACCGAGTCGCTGGCCATGTTGCCGGCGGCCAGCGTGTCGGGCTTTTACATCGCTCACCCGGAAAGCACGTATTTTTCGGTCGGCAAGATCGGCGACGATCAGGTGGAAAGCTTCGCGCAACGCATGGCGATTTCGAAGAACGACGCCGAACGCGCACTGGCGCCCTTACTGTAGGCAAATACCGGGAATCACAAAGACGCAATATTGGCGAAGTCAGTTACGGTTATTTTGACTTTCCTTACACTCGTGGGAGTGCAAAGGCCGTCATGGCGGCGGTCACGCATTCCTTCAATCGTCACGGAGAAAGTCGAAAATGATCAAGCTGACGCCTGTCCTCGCCGTTGCTGCTGCTGTGCTGTTCACGTCGGGAAGTCCGGCTGCCTTCGCGCAGGACACCGCCAAGCCAGGTACGGGCGCGAGTTCAAGCACCGCATCGAGTTACTCGCCGCCCGTCACCGAGCACAAGAAGAAACCCCGCAAGCCGCGTGCAAAGAAAGGTGCGAGCATGCCGGCGTCCGCAGCCGCGCAATAAGGCGCTGCGTATTCATAAGACAAAAAACCCGCATCGGCAACGAGGCGGGTTTTTTTAAGCACTGACTCAATGCACTGACTCAAATGGTCAGCGCCAATGGTCAAGTCCCGCAACGTCGCCTGAGGCTCAGACGCCCCACAGGATGTCGCCCTCTGCCTGATGCGCGATTCGCATCATGTCCAGAAACGGGTACGCGCGCTGTGCCAGACCGACGGGAATCTCGTGCGGTTCGTGGCCGGGTTCGCCTTCGTGGAAGTGGCCGTCGTGTTCGGCGCGTTCCTGTTTATCCACCGCGACCGCCGACTCCAGCTTCTGAATGCATACAGGTAGTTCTTCATGCGTGATGACACCGCGCTCCCCAAGCCGCTTGCCGATGATGCCAAGCAGGTAATCAGCGAGGTTATCAAGCATCTGCACGTCCGGTGCAGCCCTGGTTTTAAAAGTGATCAGCATGGCAAGGTCCTTTCCCTTATGTTGGCCTTTTGGAGCTAATGAGCGAGATGCGCCAAGCGTGGCAACAGCCCAGGCCACCACATCCACACGCCGGCGCATTGTTCTAATTCCTGACTCTTTTCCCCGACTCGACCCTGATTCGACATATTAGCACCTGCTAAAATCCCGATTTACCCGAGCAAAATGTTGCACCGGTTACAAAACCCCGGTTTTTGCGTTATGGCCGTAACCGGCTCCGGCTATGCCTCCGGGCGCGCATACGCAGTCCTGACCAGCTGTCCGAAGTCTTTTTCCTGCCCCCGGACGAGCGTAATGGATTGAAACTATCGAACGCGCGCCGCCTCGGTGTTTCGCGCTCAATCGCACGTTTTTTGTCGCGCTCTTCACGGACGCGTGGATTGAAACAAACAAGCAAACAAACGAACGCCGAAGGAACGAAGCAACGCCGCAACGGACCAACAGCTCAATTACCGGATTTCAGAATCAGCATGCTGCCCGCACAAAAACATACACTCGAAACGCTGCTTGCCGACGCGGTCAAGCAGGTCGTACAGGCGTCGCAAGGCGCATCGGAAGCGAACTTCGTCGAACCGACAATCGTCCTGGAGCGCCCGAAAGTCGCGGCGCATGGCGACGTCGCGTCGAACGTCGCCATGCAGCTCGCCAAGCCGCTGCGCGCGAATCCACGGCAACTGGCGCAACAGATTGTCGATGCGGTGCTCGGCTTGGCCGGAGCTCAAGGTCTGGTCGATGCCGCTGAAGTCGCCGGTCCTGGCTTCATCAACTTGCGGCTGGCGGCATCGGCGAAACAGGCCGTGGTGCCCGCAGCCATTGCAGAAGGCGCGCGCTACGGCTACAGCGATCGCGACGAAGGCAAGCGCGTGCTGATCGAATTCGTCTCGGCGAACCCAACCGGGCCGCTGCACGTGGGCCACGGCCGCCAGGCCACGCTCGGCGACGCATTGGCGAACCTGCTCGGCACGCAAGGCAACGCGGTGCATCGCGAGTTCTACTACAACGACGCCGGAGTGCAGATCGGCAATCTCGCCATGTCCACGCAATTGCGCGCCCGCGGTTTTGCACCAGGCGACAAGGAATGGCCGGATAACGCGTACAACGGCGAGTACATCGCGGATATTGCCCGTGACTATCTGGCCGGCGCGACGGTCGCAGCCAAGGACGGCTCGCCGGTGACGGCGAAGGGCGATGTCGACGATATCGACGCTATTCGCGTCTTCGCCGTCGCGTATCTGCGCCACGAACAGGATCTGGACCTGACCGCGTTCGGCGTCACGTTCGACCAGTTCTACCTGGAGTCGTCGCTGTATCAGGAAGGCCGCGTGCAGGGTACGGTCGACGCGCTGATCGCTGCGGGCAAGACCTACGAGCAGGACGGCGCGCTGTGGCTGCGTACAACCGACGACGGCGACGACAAGGACCGCGTCATGCGCAAGTCCGACGGCACGTACACGTACTTCGTGCCGGACGTCGCGTATCACGTGGCGAAGTGGCAGCGCGGCTTTACCAAGGTCATCAACGTGCAGGGTTCGGACCACCACGGCACCATCGCGCGCGTGCGGGCGGGGCTGCAGGGGCTTGGCATCGGCATTCCGAAGGGTTATCCCGACTACGTGCTGCACAAGATGGTCACGGTCATGCGCAACGGCGTGGAAGTGAAAATCTCGAAGCGTGCGGGCAGCTATGTGACGGTGCGCGACCTGATCGAATGGTCGGGCGGCATGACGCCGGGCGAGGAAGTCGCGCCGGACCAGATCGATGAAGACACCATTTGCCGCGGCCGCGACGCCGTGCGGTTCTTCCTGATCTCGCGCAAGGCCGACACGGAATTCGTCTTCGATATCGACTTGGCGCTCAAGCAAAGCGATGAGAACCCGGTGTATTACGTGCAGTACGCGCACGCCCGGATCTGCACGATTCTCGGCGACTGGAAAACGCGCTACGCAGGCGATGCCGCCACGCTGCCCCAGGTCGATCTCACGCCGCTCTCGAGCGAACGTGCGATGGCGCTGCTGAACAAGCTCGCCGAGTATCCGGACATGCTCTCCCACGCCGCCGACGAACTCTCGCCGCACGCGGTCGCGTTCTACCTGCGCGACCTCGCGGGCGAATTCCACTCGTTCTACAATGCGGAGCGCGTGTTGGTGGAGGAGGACGGCGTGCGCAACGCGCGCATCGCGTTGCTTGCCGCCACCCGGCAAGTGCTCGAAAACGGCCTCGCGCTGATCGGTGTGTCCGCTCCCGTGAAGATGTGATGTCCGCTTCGGGCGCATCCGTTGCTACGTGCCCGGCGTGCAAAGCTTGCGCGACGGACACGCCATGCAACATATGCAATGCCATGCCACGCTTAAGGCCG
Source organism: Caballeronia mineralivorans PML1(12) (assembly GCF_001028175.1). GTDB lineage: Bacteria > Pseudomonadota > Gammaproteobacteria > Burkholderiales > Burkholderiaceae > Caballeronia > Caballeronia mineralivorans. The sequence continues at coordinate 64,926 of NZ_AEJF01000171.1, read as the reverse complement.
CCGTTATAATCGACGGCCATTCAGAAGACTTTTTGCAGGTTATTCATACGATGGCAAAACCACGCAGCACGTCGAAGCAGTCGAAGCAAACCGGGGGCACTTTTCTCGGTATCGTGCTGGGCTTGATTGTCGGCCTTGCAATTGCAGTGATCGTGGCGCTATACATCAACCGCGCACCCACGCCGTTCGTCACGAAGGTCGCGCCTGCTCCAGCCGATGCCGTCTCCGCGCCCGCCACGGGCCAGCCGTACGATCCCAACCGGCCGCTGCAGGGCAAGACACCCGGGCAAGCTGTGCCGCAAGCCGCGCAGCCCGCGCCGCCGAACACCGCGCCTGGGCAGACGAACGATCAGACGCAGTCGTCGGGAGTGCAGGACGAACCGCAGATCCTGGAAGTGCCGCCGTCCGCGAACGGCACAGCAGTTGCACCGAAGCCCGCCGTGGTGCCTCCGGTCGCGAATGCGCCAGGCGGCTCGTCGAGCGCAACGGCTGCGAAGAAGCCGGCTGAGGCACAAGCTTCATCGACTGCCAAGGTCACGCCGCCCGCACCCGGCGACGCAAACACGGGCTATTTCCTGCAGGTTGGCGCGTACAAGACCCAGGCCGATGCGGAGCAGCAGCGCGCGCGGCTCGGCTTCCAGGGCTTCGAGTCGAAGGTGACGCAACGCGATGCCGGCAACGTCACGTATTACCGCGTGCGGATCGGGCCGTTCACGAAGTTCGAGGACATGAACAACGTGCGTCAGCGACTCTCCGATGCAGGCGTGGATACCGCCGTCATCCGCTTTTCCAAGCAGTGAACGCGCAGTAAAACCCGCGACCCGCGCGGCCTTTCTTCGTATAAGGCAGGCGCGGGCCGACAAGCGCGGGCGGGCGGTCAATCGGCCGAACAGGTCAGTGGCGGCGGATAGTGGCCCGGCCGGCTTAAGCTTCTTTTAAGTGTCGTGTGTTCCCCTTTTGCCTCTCCACGCCCTTTCTCGATCACTTTCTCGGTCATTATGAAAAAACTCTTCAGCGCCCTCGCTCTCTCCCTCGGCCTCGTGGCCGGCACCCTGAGCGCCATGAACGCGGCGCACGCATCGCCGGCAGCGCCTGTTGCGGGCACCGACTACACGGTGCTGCAAGCCGCGCAGCCAGTGGACGCCAAGGGCAAGATCGAAGTGATCGAATTCATGTGGTACGGCTGCCCGCACTGCAACGAATTCGACCCGTATCTGGAAGCGTGGGTCAAGAAGCAAGGTCCTGACGTGGTGTTCAAGCGCGTGCCGGTTGCCTTCCGCGACGACTTCATCCCGCACTCGAAGATGTATCACGCACTCGATGCACTGGGCCTCGCGGACAAACTCACGCCCGCCGTGTTCAACGAGATCCACGTGAAGAAGAACTATCTGCTGACGCCGGAAGCGCAGGCTACGTTCCTCGCCACGCAAGGTGTCGACAAGAAGAAGTACATGGACGCGTACAACTCGTTCTCGACACAAAGCGACCTGCAACGCGACACCAAGATGATGCAGGACTACAAGATCGACGGCGTGCCGACGTTGGCCGTCCAGGGTAAGTATGAAACGGGTCCGGCCACCACGAACAGCCTGCCGGGCACGATCCAGGTCCTCGACTTCCTGGTAGGCCAGGTTCGCGCGCAGAAGATGTAAAGGCGTGAGCGCCGCTATGAAGGACACGCCGGGCGCCGGTTCCACGCCGGCCCGGCTGAGAGTTTTCATCACCGGCGCGTCCAGCGGCATTGGCCTCGCACTCGCCGAGGAATATCTCCGGCGCGGTGCGGTGCTTGGCCTCGTCGCCCGTCGTGGCGACGCGCTCGCGGCATTCGCGGCGCGCTTCCCCCGTGATTCCATCTCGATCTATCCGGCCGATGTCCGCGACGCCGCCGCGCTAGGCGCCGCTGCGGCCCAGTTCTGCGCGCAGCATGGCGGTGCCGACGTGGTGATCGCGAATGCCGGTATCAGCCGCGGCGCGCTGACCGGTCACGGCGACCTCGAGGTCTTCCGCGACGTGATGGACATCAACTACTTCGGCATGATCGCCACCTTCGAGCCGTTCGTCGCCCGGATGGTCGAGGAAAGGCGCGGAACGCTGGTCGGTGTGGCGAGCGTAGCGGGGATACGCGGGCTGCCGGGCTCGGGCGCGTATAGCGCGTCGAAATCCGCGGCGCTGAAGTATCTCGAAGCGCTGCGGGTGGAGATGCGGCCGAAAGGGGTGTCGGTGGTGACGATCGCGCCGGGTTATATCCGCACCGCAATGACCGAGCACAATCCATATCCGATGCCCTTCCTGATGGACGCCGATAAATTCGCCGTCAAGACCGCTGACGCGATCGCCGGGAAAAAGAGGTTTGCGACGTTTCCATGGCAGATGCGCGTAGCCGGCGCTGTGCTGCACGTGGTGCCGCGCTGGCTGTACGACCGCTTGCTGGAGAAAGCACCGAGGAAACCGCGTGCGGGAGAATGACACGTGCGCGACGAAGCTCTTACGCTTCCATGAAAAACAAAGCCCGGCGGAATGATTCGCCGGGCTTTGTCCTTTCTGAGGCTATCGAACCGAACTAACCGCGATCAGAACGCCACGTACGGTGAAGTTCCGTTGGTTGCGATGCCGAAATACACATGTCGTCCGAAGAAGAACGGCAAGCCGAAGTCAAACAGCGTCGGGAACGAGCCAATGCTGCCCGCCAGCCCGTTAAGCGCGTAATTCGTGCCGCTGGAAGCCAGCGTCTGCGCGTTGTTCACCGTGAAATTCACCGTGGCCGTCGTGCCGTCCAGCCCGCGAACGATAGCCGAAAGCGCCTGCGGACTGGCTGGACAGTAGAAATCCGTGAACGTGGACGTGCACGCGGGCAACGAGCTATCGGTGAAGAACAGGCCGTTAGAACCCGAATCGACGATGGTCGTCACTGCCGTGCCCTTGTAGGTGCCGCTCAGGTTGCCAAAACCCGTCGAGCGAAACGACGTCACACCGCTCAGCGTATTGTTGCTTTGCGTGCCAATACCGAACACCAGCGTGCCCGTCGCCGACGCAGCCGTAGTCGTCACTGGCGGCAATTGCACGATCACGCCATTGTTGTTCACGGCGAACTTGGTGACCGGATTCACGACTTGCTGGGCGACCGGCACGCCAATAGCCGTGCAGTTCGTTCCACTCGGGCACGAATAGTAGTTGCTGGTCAAAGCGGCCGTACACGACGCGCCGCAATCGGTCACCGACACGCCCACGCCAAGAATCCCGTTCGCGCCAAGTTGCCGCGAGGTGCTCTCGTTGCTGCCGTTGATGCAGCCGTTGAGCGGCACGGTGGAGTTAGCCATGTCGCCGACTATCTGGATCGGAATGGCGCTCGCGGTTTCGCCGCCGATCTTCACGTCGGCGGTACGCACCGTTCCCCACGTGAAGCCATCGGCGAATTGCGTGCATTCCGCCAGTTGGCCGCCGCTCGTCGACGTATTCACCGGCAAGCTGCCGAGAATCTGCGCCGCCGCGTCGCTCGCGAGGCGCAAGCCGTACGAGCCGGTATCGAGCTGGATGTTGTCGATGGTCTGGCAAGTGGTTGTGCCGGGCGCGCACACAATGACGGACACGTTCGGGATATTGACGAAATTCTGCGCACCTGGGCCGACGGTAATAGATACCGTGTTCGACGCCGTAGCCGCAATCGGCTGCGCGTTGGGCGTGCTGCTACTACTAGTAGTGCTGCTACTGCTGACGGCACTGCTGCCGGAATCGCCGCCTCCGCCGCCGCAGGCTGCGAGCAACACCGATAAGCTCAGCACGGCGAGCCAGCGGAACAGGCCCGGACGCCGGGTCGGATTGGACGAGGAAATCGTCGGACGCATAGTTGAAGTCTCCGTCCGTTATTGGATGTCGCTCGGGCTGACGCCCGCGGGTAAGGATTGCGGCAGGTAAGCCTGGCCCGCGAACGCGCCCATATGACCGCCGGAACGGACCACCAGCGCGCTGCCTGCCACGCTCACGGGGCCGCGGCCGCCGCCGTTGGCACGCTGGTTCTGAATGCCCTGCACATATTGCGGAAAATAGCTGCCGAGCAAGGTCTGCAGGTCGGGGATGCGCGGGCCTTGCCACGCAATGCCGAACACCACGCCGTCCGAACCGACGTACTCGTTCACCACCGTCCCGACGGCGAGCGTCGTGGTGCGCACGATGTAAGAACTACTGGCCGAAGCGGACGCAACCGTGGACGCCGCGGCATGCGTCACGGCGTTGCTGACGGTCGCGCCGTCGGGCGGTGTCATCGGCGCGCCGCCGAGCACCGCATACGCCGGCATTACCGCAAACACTCCCAACGCCAGACCTGCTGCCAGGCTGGCGAGCGCGCTTACGCGTCGCGAGCTCAATGAGCTCGATGAAATGATCGAAGTGTTCACTTCGCCTCCCCGTTCCGATTATTTCAAGATGCGCTATTTTGCCTGCTGCGACGTCCCCGCAACACAAGCTGTCACAAAGCATTACCAGTATGCCAGCCCAATAAGTCGAACTCTGGAAAACGGCGATTGGAATTAACGCGGATGTTCGAGCGCGAACGAAGAGATGCGAGGCGCGGACGCCGCCAGAAGCGCTTCGACGCAGGCGAATGCGATAGATACCCGCAATCGTGGCTGCGTCGAACCGTCGGTGTCTTCAGAAACCCAGGCTGGCGAGCAGGTCGTCGACTTGAGTCTGGTCCTGGACCACGTCAGTACGGCCTTCCGGATTGATCTGCGGACCGTTCAGCAAGGTATCCGACGAGCCCGCAGCGCTCGATGCCGCCGCCAGCGCCGCGGCCTGAGCCGCGAATTGCTCACGCCGCTCCGGTGCGATGTTCTCCAGCAACACGCTGAGCAATTGCTGTTCGATCACGTACACGACATCGGTAATCTTCTTGATCACCTGGCCGGTCAAATCCTGGAAATCCTGCGCGAGCATGATTTCGAGCAATTGCGTATTGGTCGCGACCGTCTGCACGGGGACTTGCTGCAAGAAGCCGCGAGTGTCCGCCAGCAAGGTCTTGACGTCTGCGCGCTCGAGCGGCGCGCCGTACCATTGCTCCCAGCGAGCATCGAGCGCTTGGGCGTCGCGCTGCATGGTTTCCTGGATCGGCTTGGCGAGTTCGATGGCGTTCAGTGCGCGCTCGGCGGCCTGTTCCGTCATGGTCGCGACGTATTTCAGACGGTCGCGCGCATCCGGCACCATTTCGGCGGCGGCTTCCACTTGTTTGTCGAGGCCGAGTTCGCGCATGGAGTCGCGTAGCGTGCGCGTCAACTGGCCAATGCGTGCCAGGATGCGGTCGCTCGATGCATCGCTTTCGTGTTCGACGTCGATGAGCGTCTCGTGGTTGGTCATTTCGTTCACGGTCAGCTCCCGGCCTTAACCATCTTTTCGAAAATCTTCTGCAGCTTCTCGTCGAGGGTCGCAGCCGTGAACGGCTTGACGACATAACCGCTCGCGCCAGCCTGGGCCGCGGCGATGATGTTTTCCTTCTTCGATTCCGCCGTCACCATCAGCACCGGCAAATGGGCAATCGCGCTGTCGCCGCGGATTTGCTTGAGCATCTCCAGGCCGTCGAGGTTCGGCATGTTCCAGTCGGAAATGACGAAATCGAAACCGCCGCCGCGCAGGCGCGCAAGACCGGCCGCGCCGTCTTCGGCTTCATCGACATTCGAGAAACCCAGCTCCTTCAGCAGATTTCGCACGATACGCCGCATCGTCGGAAAATCATCGACGACCAAAATCTTCATGTTCTTGTCCACCATAACTGCTCCTTGTGTTCCTTGTGTTTTCTTCAAGCGGCGCGTTGCGCCGCGTATCTATCCGAATTCTTTCGGCGAGGATTAAACGCGCTGCGTGCGCTCACCCATCGAGTTGAGTCGCGCCATCACGCGCCGGGTCATTTCCGACAGCGGTGCGACCTCGCTCACGCCGCCCGTCGCGATGGCCTCGCGCGGCATGCCGAACACCACGCAACTCGCTTCGTCCTGCGCGAAGGTGTAGGCGCCGGCTTGCTGCATTTCCAGCATACCCTGCGCGCCGTCGCGGCCCATGCCGGTCAAAATCACACCAAGCACGTTCTTGCCGGCGTTTTGTGCGGCTGACCGGAACAGCACATCCACCGACGGCCGGTGCCGGTTGACCGGCGGGGCGTCGGAGAGATGCGCGACGTAGTTCGCGCCGCTGCGCGCGAGCACCAGATGGGCGTCGCCGGGCGCGATGTACGCATGCCCCGGCAGCACGCGCTCGCCGTGCTCCGCTTCCTTCACCGCGATCCGGCACAAGCCGTTGAGACGTTGTGCGAACGACTTCGTGAAGCCCGGCGGCATATGTTGCGCAATCATCACGCCGGGGGCATCGGGCGGCAGCGGCAACAAGAGCTCGCGGATCGCTTCGGTACCGCCCGTCGATGCCCCGACGATAATCAGCTTCTCCGTACTCACCAGCGGATTGTTCAGGTTCGGCGTGGGCTTCGACGCTGCGGCTGCAGCCCCTGGCGCAGCGTGCACGACGTGAGGCGCCTGCCGCACCCGCGCTCGCGCTGCCGCGCGGATTTTATCGGCGAGCTTTTCGGAATACTCGAGCATGCCGTCGCGAATCCCCACGCGCGGTTTCGTCACGAAATCCACCGCGCCGAGTTCCAGCGCGCGCAGCGTGATTTCCGAGCCGCGTTCAGTCAGCGACGACACCATCACCACCGGCATCGGCCGAAGCCGCATCAACTTTTCGAGGAAATCGAGGCCGTCCATGCGCGGCATTTCGACGTCGAGTGTCAGCACGTCCGGGTTGTGCTGCTTGATGAGTTCGCGCGCCACCAGCGGATCGGGTGCGGTCGCGCACACGTGCATGTCGGGCTGCGAGTTGATGATCTCGGTCATCAGGCTGCGCACCAGCGCCGAGTCGTCGACGCACAACACACTGATCTTAGGTTCCGTGCTCCGGGCCATCGTCATGCTTCCTCCGCCGTCTTCGTGCGGACGGTTCGCTGCAGGCCGGCTGCGGCACCGAATAATTCGATGCGGGGTTTATCGGTAATCTTGGCTTTCGGCTGATTAAACAACTCGACGTGCGCCCGTGCCTTTGCCAGCCGTTCGCTGCGCGCTTCGGGCGTTTGCCTTGCGAGCGCCTGTTCGCGTTCGACCACGCTCGGGTCCTGCTGAGTGATGAGTTTCTTGACCATTGCCTGGCCGGTGCGCGGCATGAACGCGACCTTGCGCGGATACATGCCTTGCAAGTCCTCGGCAACAATACGAATCTTTTCCAGCGCGAGGTATCGGCGGACAAATTCCGAGTTGCGATCGCCGATATTGATCGTCGTCATGCCCGCCAGCACCGCGCCGCCGCCGAAGACTTTCGCTTCGAAGCGTTCGCGCCGGCCGCCGCGCTTGATCATCTCGTTGATCAGCACTTCCATGGCATAAGCGCCGTATCGCATGGAATCCGAACTGGATTGCGATGCGTCGGAACCGTCGTCGGGAAGCATGAAATGGTTCATCCCGCCAATGCCCGCCGTGCGGTCGTGAATGCACGCCGCCACGCACGAACCCAGCACGGTGACGAGCACCATGTCCTCGCCGGTCATGTAGAACTCGTTCGGGAGCAGCTTCACGCCCGGACGCTTGAAATGGTTGTCGAAATAAAGATTCGACGCAATCGGCAAGCCGCTCATGCCAGCTCCCCGGCGAGCGTCTTGCCCGCTTTCTTCGCCGAGGCCGAGGCCGCGGCCGCCGCCGCGTCACGCGACAACCCGTACACCGTCTGGCCGCGCAGCTTGAACGCCTGCGTCACGTAGGTGAAGTTCTCCGAATGCCCCGCGAACAGCAAGCCGCCCGACTTCATCAGCGGCTCGAAGCGCGCGAGCACTTGCGCCTGCGTGGGTTTGTCGAAGTAGATCATCACGTTGCGGCAGAAGATCGCGTCGAACTGGCCGGGCAGCGCGTATTTCGCGTCAGTGAGATTCAGTTGATCGAACTTCACCAGCGCGCGCACTTCGGGGCGGATCTTCACCATGCCGGCGTGCGCGCCCGTGCCCTTCAGGAAGAAACGCTTCAGGCGTTCCGGCCCAAGTGTCTTGACTGAATCGAGCGAATAAACGCCCGCATCGGCCTTCTGCAAAACCTGACTGTCGATATCCGTCGCGATCACAGAACACTGGCGCGCGGTTGCATCGCCGAGCGTTTCAATCAGCGTCATGGCGATGGAATACGGCTCCTCCCCCGTCGACGCCGCCGAGCACCACACCGAGAACGGCTGCGGCCGGCTCTTCGCGAACGTGGCGAGGATCGGAAAATGATGCGATTCGCGGAAGAACGCGGTCAGGTTCGTGGTCAGCGCGTTGGTGAACGCTTCCCACTCGTCGCTATCCGGCTGCGCTTCGAGACGATCGAGGTAAAGGCGAAACGTATCGATATTGCAGGCGCGCAGGCGTCGCGCGAGACGGCTGTACGCCATGTCGCGTTTATGCTCGGACAGCGAAATCCCCGCGCGACGATGAATCAGATCGCGAATGCGGCCGAAATCGGCACTGGTGAATTCGAAGTCGCGCTCCACTTCCGAACCGTTTCGGGTCCGGTCGCGGAGTGTATCGACGGGCGGGCGCGTTGCCATCATCTAGCCTTTGTTCTGCTGGAACGTGCATCGGCTGCATTCCGTACGGGCGCTGCACCGCGTTTCTTCGACAACCACACCGCCCGGCTTGACGCCTGGTTCGCGCACCTCAGTGAAATGCTCCCCAAGGAGCGCGATGTGATGGGCCTGCATGATCGTCCGACACTGCCTTAAAAAGTTTCCCACTCGCCGGCCGCTGCAACGGCGAGCTTCGTAGCGGGCGCTTTCGCGGCAGGTGTTGCTGCTGCGGGAGCTGAAGCGCTGGCTGAAGCAGCCGAAGCCGGCAAGGCAATAAGCTTATTAACGGCGCGATTGGCCGCGACGTTAGCCCGCGCTGCAACTTTAATCGCCGGCGCTTCGCGCGACCGGATAGCAACCGTCGGCTCGATCCGCGCACGCGGCTCGCTGGACGGCGCGTCGCTGCTTACTTGCCAGTGACCGACCACGTCCTTCAGCTTGCGTGTCTGCTCTTCGAGCGACGCCGCTGCTGCCGCGGCTTGTTCAACCAGCGCCGCGTTCTGCTGCGTCACTTCGTCCATCTGCCCGACAGCGCGGCTCACTTGTTCGATGCCCTGCGACTGTTCGTCGGACGCCGCGCTGATCTCGCCCATGATGTCCGTCACGCGACGCACGGCCTGCACGATTTCGTCCATCGTCTTGCCGGCGCGCGCGACGAGCACGGAGCCGCTTTCCACCTTCGCGGTGGAATCGCCGATCAGCGACTTGATCTCTTTCGCTGCCGCCGCGCTGCGCTGCGCGAGACTGCGCACTTCGCCTGCCACGACCGCGAAACCGCGCCCTTCTTCGCCTGCGCGCGCCGCTTCCACGGCCGCGTTCAGCGCGAGAATGTTCGTCTGAAAAGCGATGCCTTCAATCACGCCGATGATATCGACCACCTTGCTGGAACTCGATGAAATCGCGCTCATGGTGTCCACGACCTGCTCCACTACTGCACCGCCGCGCGACGCGATATCCGACGCGTTGACGGCCAGTTGCGAAGCCTGGCGCGCGTTCTCGGCGTTCTGCTTCACCGTGCTGGTGAGCTGCTCCATGCTCGATGCTGTTTCCTGCAGCGACGCCGCCTGTTCTTCCGTGCGTTGCGAGAGATCCGTGTTGCCGCTCGCGATCTCGCGCGCGCCGACATCGATGGATTCCGCGCCGCGATGCACCGATCCGACCATGGCGGTTAGGTTCACCCGCATCCGCTCTATGCCCGCAAACAAGCGGCCAATCTCGTTGGTTTTATCGGTGTGCGCGGACTTGGTCAGGTCGCCTTTCGCGATGCGCTCGAAGTGGTCGACCGCGTCGTTGATCGGCTGCACGATCATGCCGCCCATAGCGACACGCGTACCGATCAGCGTGAGCAGCGCGAGCACCATCACGCCGACGATCACGTTGATCAGCAACGAGATATTCGCCTCCGCGTCCGCGCGCAACTGTTCGGCGTGCTTCTGCGTAAGGCCGACCGTGACGGCTGTCACGGTGTCGTAGGCGATGAACATCGGACTGATCTTCGTGTCGGCAATGGCGTGATACGCAGCCATGTCGCCGGCGCGGATCGCCGCGAACTCGGGTTCGACGCCGTCGCGCATCAGCGCGTCGTGCTTCGCGACGATCTCGTCGAGCGTGGCTTGCGGCAGCATCGGCTTCGGCGTGGCCACGAAAAGCTTCCAGCTCTCGTTCGATTTATCGAGCAGGACCTGCCCGCGATCGAGCGCCTTCTTCGCTTCATCGGCTTTATTCGCTTCAGTCAGCGAACGCACGCGGTCGAGCGCCACGCGTGAACGCAGCAGGTTCGACGACGCGTCGTTGAGCGCGCGCATCGACACCATGTCGCTGTCGGCCAGCAAGGCAAGCGAATTGCCCGCCGAGCGCAAGCCATTCAGCGACAACGCGCTCACGACTGCTGCAAAGCCCACGAACAGCAGGCCTACGAGCGTCAGCGTGGTACGAATCGACCAGTTCTTAAGCATGTCTTTCTTCCCGACCAGCGTGGAGATAAACCGACCACATAAAGACTTAAGCGGCGACGGAGTCGATCAACTCCATCTCCTTGCTCGTCATCAACTTTTCGATGTCCATCAGGATCAGCATCCGGCCATCGACGGTCCCGAGGCCCGTCAGATATTCGGTCGTGAGCGTGGCGCCGAATTCCGGTGCCGGCATGACCTGGTCGGCTTGCAGCGTCAGCACGTCGGAGACGCCGTCCACCACCATGCCGACCACGCGATGAGCCACGTTCAGGATGATCACGACCGTCTGGTTGTCGTACTCCACGCGGCCGAGATTGAACTTGATGCGCATATCGACAATAGGCACGATGATGCCGCGCAAGTTGATCACGCCCTTGATGAACGCCGGTGCATTCGCGATGCGCGTGACGTTGTCGTAGCCGCGAATTTCCTGCACCTTCAGGATATCGATGCCGTACTCTTCCGCGCCCAGCGTGAAGACGAGAAATTCCTGTCCCGCCGCTTCGGCCTGGCTGACACGTTGAACGTCACGGCGTTGTGCCGCGGAAGTGATGGATTGGATGTCTGCTGCCACGTTAACCCCCAGAATTTGGTTGGTAAGTTTTGTTAGTGCACTAGTGTGTCAGCGCGCCGTGCGCCGAGCGGGTTTCACGGTTCAGCGCCGCTACGTCGACGATCAGTGCGACGCTGCCGTCGCCCAGGATGGTCGCGGCGGAAATGCCGTGCACCTTGCGGTAATTCGTTTCCAGGTTCTTCACCACTACTTGCTGCTGGCCGACCAGCTCGTCGATCAGCATCGCAAAACGGCGCCCTTCCGACTGGATGATCGTGATGATTCCCTGCGTAGGTTCAGTACGTGCGTCGGTTACTTCGAAGACCTGGTGCAGCGCGACCAGCGGCAGATATTCGCCGCGCACACGTACCACGCGCTCGCCGCCGGCGACTGTGTAGATATCGTCGGAAACGGGCTGCAGCGACTCCATCACGAAGTTCAGCGGCAGGATGAAGATCTCGTTACCCACCTTCACCGACATGCCGTCGAGAATCGCAAGCGTCAGCGGCAACACGATCCGCGTGGTCGTGCCCTTGCCTTCACGCGACTGGATTTCGACATGGCCGCCCATCGCCTGGATATTGCGTTTCACCACGTCCATGCCCACGCCGCGGCCGGAGATGTCGGTGACCTGCTCGGCGGTGGAGAAACCCGGCATGAAGATCAGTTGCCAGACTTCGTCGTCGGACATTTGCTCGTTGACCTGCATGCCCTGCTTCATCGCCTTCGCAAGAATCTTGTCGCGGCGCAGGCCTGCGCCGTCGTCGCTGACCTCGATCACGATGTTGCCGCCGTGGTGCGCCGCCGACAGAACCAGTTGGCCCACCGCTGCTTTACCCGCCGCACGCCGCGCTTCCACGGTTTCGATGCCGTGATCGAGCGAGTTACGCACTAGATGCGTCAGCGGATCGATGATGCGTTCGATCAAACTCTTGTCCAGCTCCGTCGCCTGGCCGAACGTGACGAGTTCGACTTCCTTGCCGAGCTTCGCGGCCAGATCGCGCACGAGGCGGGGGAAGCGGCTGAACACGTAATCCATCGGCATCATGCGGATGGACATCACGGCTTCCTGCAGATCGCGCGCATTGCGTTCGAGTTGCGCCATGCCGTTGAACAGACGGTCGTGCAATGCGGGGTCGAAGGTGCTCGTGGTTTCGGCGAGCATCGCCTGGGTAATCACCAGTTCACCGACGAGGTTGATCAGTTGATCCACCTTCTCCACGCCCACGCGGATAGAACTGCCTTCGGCGGCGGCGGGCGCGGCACCGGCGCGCGTTTTCTTATCGCCTTCGGGCGCTTTCGGCGCTTCGGGCACTTCTGTCACCGCGGTGCTCGTGCCTGTATTTGTACGGGACTCGGCAGCAGCAGGGGCTGCCACCGGTTCCGTCTTCTCGGATGCGGGTGCAACGGCTGCCACCTCGGTCGACTCTTCCAGCTCTGCAGCAGCTTGCGACGCACCGGCTGGCGCCGCATCCGCTGCATTGCCGCGGCTCACCGCGATCTGCGCTTCATCGATCACGAAACAGCACACGGCGACGATATCGTCGGAGGACACATCGGAGTCGAGCCACAACGTCAAATCGGCGCCCGACTTCCTTTCCCCGACAACCGTTCCCAAGTTTCCAAGCTCCTCAGTCAGCAGAGCCTGGTCCTTCTCCCCTACCCCCCGCAGCGTAATTTTCAGGTGCGGACCATCTTGTTCGGCGGCGTTATCGGCCACATGGCTTGCATCCGGCGCGACCGGGAATTCGGTCCACTCGCCGTCTTCCTCCACCGCCTCGCTCGCTTGCTCGATCACATGCGGCGGCGGTTCGTTCGGCCCCAGCGCCAACGCGACTTGCGCGAGATCCTGAGCGAGCGCGGCGGTATCGGGGAATGATTGCTCGGGCTCCGGCTCGGCCATGTCGGTTGTCCCGGCAATGGCGCTGACTTCGTCGGCAGGATCGTTGTCCCGCAGATATTCAAGCTTCGCGCAGATCGCTTTCGCGGCGACCGCATCCGGCTCCGCACTCGCGCGATACGCACCGAGCTGATCCGACAGTACGTCCTTGGTCTCAAGGAACGTATCGATCATGTCGCGACGCAAAACCAGCTCGTTGTTACGCGCCCGGTCGAGCAGCGATTCGAGGATGTGCGTGGTCTCGGTCAGCGCCGAAAAGCCGAACGTGGCCGCGCCGCCCTTGATCGAATGCGCCGCGCGAAAGATCGCGCCGAGGTCCTCGGGATCGGGGTTCGCCAGATCCAGCGCGAGCAGCAACTGCTCCATATCCGCGAGCAGCTCATCGGCTTCGTCGAAGAATGTTTGATAGAACTGCGTAATGTCGAGTGTCATGCCTGGGTCACCACCGGATGCCTTGTCTGTCGTCGCTGTACGCGTCGTAAAAGCTAATGTGTTCGTCGTGCCTGGTGCTTCGTGCAAAAAATTCAGTGCGGGTGTTCCGCTCCCGACAACGTGGTCACCAGTTCGGTCAGCATGTCGGGGTCGAACGGTTTTTCGATCCAGCCTGTCGCGCCCGCCGCCCGCGCGGCTGCTTTGAAAGGGTCGCTCGATTCGGTCGTCAGCACGAGGATCGGCGTATTCGCATACGGACGATGTCCGCGCAACTTCCCGATCAACTCGATGCCGCTCATGGCCGGCATGTTCTGATCGGTCACGATGAGATCGAACTGCTGGGCGAGCGCCGCTTCGTAACCTTCCGCGCCATCCACGGCGACCACTACGCGATACCCCGCCGCGGCGAGCGTCGCCGAGAGGATTTGCCGCATGGCAGCGGAGTCGTCTATCGCCAGAATGTTCTTGATCATGATGTGTGCCACCCTCTGTCCGATGTTCCTGTCGTGCTCTCGTGAGCTTGTCTCACGGCTTGATCGTCATGGCTTGACCGGCAGCGCCGGCGCCAGCGCGCCGAAGTTCGGCTTGACGTTGCCCGGGCCGTCGAAACCGCCCGCGTTGCTGGTGATCGTGGTCGCCGGCATGTCCTCGCGCGTCATGGACTCTTCCGACTTGTGGTTCAACACGAGAATGCTGATGCGCCGGTTCTCGGGGTCGAAGGCGTCCGTCTTGTTCAGGTTCTGCGTCGATGCCAGACCCAGCACCCGCAACACCTTCGCTTCGTCCATGCCGCCCGAGATCAGCTCGCGCCGCGAGGCGTTCGCGCGGTCCGCCGACAACTCCCAGTTGCTGTAACCCTTTTCGCCGCCCGCGTATTGCGTCGCGTCGGTGTGTCCCTGCACCACGATCCGGTTTGGCACATCGTTGAGCGCCTTGCCGATCTCGCGCAGGATGTCGCGCATGTACGGTTCCACGTTGTTGCTGGAGAGCGCGAACATCGGCCGCTTTTGGGTATCGACTATCTCGATACGCAAACCCTGTTGCGTCGAATCGATCCGGATCTGCTGCCTGAACTGGCGCAACACCGGATTCGCTTCGATCGCGGCCATCAGCTTGACCTGCAGGTCGTGCAAACGCGCCTGGTCGCGCCGTTCGAGTTCAGCCTGCGCCGCTCTTAACGTCTGTTCATCGAGCCGGTCCATGCGGCGCGTGCCGTCGCTCAAGCGGACCGTGCCGGGTGCGGGACTCGAAATATCGCGCCCGCCGCCGTTGATGATGCTGGAGTCCATGCCGCTACGCTGTCCGCCCGTAATCGCGTTCTTGAGCGGCATGTTGAAATACTCGGCAATACCCTGGCGCTGCACCGGCGACACGGCGCTCAGCAGCCACATCAACAGGAAGAACGCCATCATCGCGGTCATGAAGTCGGCATAAGCCAGCTTCCACGCACCGCCGTGGTGCGATTTTTTGCCCGACACGACGCGCTTGATGAAAATCGGACGATCTTTGTGGGTCGGCATGGCTGGCTCCGGGCGCTCGGTCGCTGAAGGCGGTTACTTCGCCTTCACGCGGCGCACGTGTTCTTCCAGTTCGGAGAACGACGGACGCTCGGTGGAGAAGAGCACTTTGCGGCCGAACTCCACCGCGATAGCCGGTGCATAGCCATTCAGGCTCGCCAGGATCGTCACCTTGATGCACTGGAACATCTTCGTCGACTCGGCCACGCGCTGTTCCGCGACGCTTGCGAGCGGGCCGATCAACCCGTACGACAACAAGATGCCGAGAAACGTACCGACCAGCGCCTGCGCGATCATCTCGCCGAGCACTGCCGGCGGCTGATCGGCGGACGCCATCGTGTGAACCACACCCATCACGGCCGCGACAATACCGAACGCGGGCATCGCGTCGCCCACCTTGTGCAGCGCCTGCGCCGGGCCTTCGCCTTCCGCGTGATGGGTCTCGATCTCCTCGTCCATGAGGCTCTCGATCTCGAACGCGTTCATGTTGCCGCCGACCATCAGGCGCAAATAATCCGTAAGGAATTCGACGATATGGCGATCCGCCAGGATCTTCGGATACTGGCCAAAGATCGGGCTTTTGGCCGGATCGTCGATATCCGACTCCAGCGTCAGCGTGCCTTCCTTGCGCGCTTTGGCGAGCAAGACATAGAGCAGCGCCATCAGCTCCATGTACACATCCTTGTTGTACTTCGAGCCCTTGAAGAGCGTGGGCAGCACGCGCAGCGTGGCCTTGATCGTCTTCATGCCATTGCCGAGAATGAACGCGCCCAGTCCGGCACCCGCGATCATCAGGATTTCAACGGGCTGGAGCAATGCGCCGAGGTGTCCGCCTTCCAGCGCATAACCGCCGAAAACGGACAACAGCGTCACCAGTGTTCCGATGAAAATCAGCACAGTCGAACCCTCATGGTTGCATCGGCGAAACCGCCGTTAAGTGGTTTACGGCAAGCGGCCGGAAAACTTTGAAGGGAAATAGCAGATGGGCAGAGCACTACGACGCGCCGGCAGCGTCTTTATTGGCGGCGCGTTCAAGCGTGTAAGGTGGTCGGCTTGGTAAGCCGGTTTGGTCGGCTGCCTCGCCTCCAAACCGTTGTACCAACAAGAAACCGGGCAAAGATGCCGGTTCCCGCCTTACGGTCGGCAATAAGTTGTAAGTACGGATCAGCCGGTTGAGAGATCAGACGAATCGTTTTGCCAGCCGGATGGCTTACCGCCTGATTAACGGCAGGCCGTGAAAAATCTTTAACCGAAGCGCATTTATTTTCCCGCTCCAGGGCCGACACCAACGCAGGGAGGGCATGGCCGGCGTGGCACGGCGGTGGCATGCGCTTTGCTGGTTCTTGCGTCCTCGGCAATGCATCTTGCACCGCGCAATTTGATGACGGACGCGCAATCGCTTGCCGCATAAGGGCTTCCGCAATCCGTTGAGCTTCGTAACGGCCGGTGTTTCGGCCTGTAACAAGGTTAAGCGTTTGAAAAATGACTCGGCGATACCGGGAGTCATCTCGATAATGGCTCGTAAGGGATAACCCGATTCACCGCGGGTCCGATTTTCAGGGGGCGGCAGCATAAGGCGCTGGCCCGTCCGCAAGGCTTCACCGGTTTCTATCGGAGACCGTGCTTCGAAGCCCTCACGAACAGGAGAGTCACGTTATGCGTATCGCACAAATTGCACCGTTGCACGAAGCAGTCCCCCCGAAGTTCTACGGCGGCACCGAGCGCGTCGTTTCGTACCTGACCGACGCGTTGGTCGATCTCGGCCACGATGTGACCCTGTTCGCGAGCGGCGACTCGCAAACCAAAGCGACGCTGGAAGCCGCCTGGCCGCGCGCGTTGCGCCTCGATCCGTCCATCCGCGACTGGAACGCACCGCACGCCCTTCTGCTTGAAAACGTGCGACGCCGCGCGCACGAGTTCGATGTGCTGCACTTTCACCTCGACTACATGCCGTTCTCGACCTTCTCGCAGATGGACACGCCGTTTGTGACCACGCTCCATGGCCGGCTTGACCTGCCCGAGCTACAGCCTGTATTCGATGCATTCCCTGCAGCATCGGTCATCTCGATCTCCGATTCGCAACGCATACCGCTGCAGCAAGCCGCATGGCTCAACACGATTTATCACGGACTGCCGGAAAATCTGCTGACGCCGCAAACGCACAAGAAGCCGGAATACCTCGCCTTCCTCGGTCGTATCTGCCCCGAAAAGCGCGCCGATCTCGCCATCAAGATCGCTGCTCAAAGCGGTCTGCCGCTGAAGATTGCCGCCAAGGTGGACAAGGTCGACCAGGAATACTTCAAGAGCACGATCGAGCCGCTGCTGGCGGAGTCGAAGGCCAGTGTCGAATTCGTCGGCGAGATCAATGAGCAGCAAAAGCCGGAGTTCTTGTCGGGCGCCAAAGCGTTGCTGTTCCCGATCGACTGGTCGGAGCCGTTTGGTCTGGTGATGATCGAGGCCATGGCGTGCGGTACGCCGGTGATCGCGTTCAATCGCGGCTCGGTACCGGAAGTGATCGACCACGGCGTGACGGGCTATATTTGCGAGGACGTGCAGGGCGCGGTCGGCGCACTCCAGCGTCTCGGCGAACTCTCGCGTACCGAAATTCGCGCGCAATTCGAACGCCGCTTTAGCGCGAAGACCATGGCGCAGAATTACGTCGACAGCTATACCGCGTTGCTGCAAGCAGCGAAGCGTCCTGTGTTGCGCCGCGTCGCGCTCGGCTAAGTTTCAGCTAATTATTCAGTCGCCTGGAGACCTGGGCGCCTCAGGAAAATGTGGCGCCGACTCGATTGGAAACGATGATCGCGTAGTTATCCAACGTTTATTGCAAAGCACAAAAAAATCCGCCTGAAAGGGCGGATTTTTTTTGTGCTTTGCTTTTGCTCTTTGCAATTCATGCGGACATTCTGCTCCTATTCATCAGCAATATTCGAAGCAGTCATGCGGCGCTTTAGGAATGCGCCTGACTAATCAGGAAGCGCTCGCGATTTTTTCCCACGATCCACTTGGGTGGCTTGCCGCGGCCGCTCCAGGTGTTGCCTGACTTGGGGTCCTGATAGATCGGCGGCAGCGGCTCCTTCTTGGGCGGGCGGCCTCGCCGGACGACCGACAGTCCCAGATCCTGGGCTGTCAGCCCATACTCCACGATCTTGCGCCGGATATCCGCCAGTACTGCTTCCAGTTCCGCGCGGCGTGCTTCCTCCGCTTGTTCCTGAAGCTTCGCGATCTGCGCCTTGAGCTCAGTGTATTGCGACATTTTCCAATCCTTTCTAATAGCCCGCGATTATTGAGAAGCGTAACGGCATCGATTAAAAGATGCAACGTTTGAACATCCAATTGCAAGAAATCCTAATGCGAATGAGAAGAGTCTTGAAACTATAGGGCATTCCTAATAAGAGTTGACTTAGTTCTTGGCGGTTTAACAATTGTTGACAACTAGTTGCCGCACTCGGATTACACTGCGTACCCGCGGCGGTGGTCCGAACGAATACTCATGATCACGAGCGTCGGAATTGTTTCAGTTTTCTAAATATTTTTAGGACTTCGAATCATGCGATTAGGACAGCGCCTCGGCGCAGAAATGTTTGGTACGTTCTGGCTCGTGCTGGGCGGCTGCGGCAGCGCAGTGCTAGCCGCGGGTTTTCCTCAACTCGGGATCGGCTTCGCGGGCGTAGCGCTTGCGTTCGGCCTGACCGTACTCACCATGGCCTACGCTATCGGCCATATTTCGGGTTGCCACCTGAATCCGGCGGTGAGTATCGGCTTGACGGTCGCCGGACGCTTCCCGGCCCGTGATCTGGTTCCGTACATTGTCGCCCAGGTGGTCGGCGGCGTGATCGGCGCTTATGTGTTGTCCGTGATCGCCAGCGGTGCACCGGGCTTCGACCTCGTTGCCAGCGGCTTTGCCACCAACGGTTACGGCGATCACTCTCCCGGTCATTACACGATGATCGCGGCGCTGGTGTGTGAAGTCGTCATGACGTTCTTCTTTCTGTTCGTCATCCTGGGCGCCACCGACAGCCGCGCGCCCGCCGGGTTCGCACCGATCGCCATTGGCTTGTGCCTGACGCTGATTCACCTGATCTCGATTCCGGTCACGAATACGTCGGTGAACCCGGCGCGTTCCACGGGTCCGGCCTTGTTTGTGGGCGGCGCGGCAGTGGAACAGTTGTGGCTCTTCTGGGTCGCCCCGATCATTGGCGCGATCATCGCGGGCGTGGTCTATCCGTTGCTGACCGGCGCGAAAAAGCGGGCGCTCTCTGCTGCCTGACATTAAAAAGCGGTGAAAACCGATAAGAAAACGGGCGCTCGGCGCCCGTTTTTTAATGCCCGATTCGTCTATGCCGGGTCGATACGGCGGGCCAATATGAATAATTCGCGACAAATGTAATGCGCGTTTACCGGTCGCAGAAGTTTTAAAAGTTCATTTACTTATCCCGAACTTAGGGGTAACCCGAGAAGCGATAGCTGGCTGGGCTGTGCGGGTATTTACTTCACGGACAAATCCCGCCTTCGACTTTCGCACTACTTTCATCTGCTAACAACTCGTCGATACTCGTAAAACGGCCATTGCGTAGATTGGACTCATGCGTTGGACTCATGCGACACGCGTCGCCCTAAAGGAGAACACCATGAAGCGCATCGTCACTCATTTGCTGGTTGCCGCAGGTCTCGCGATGGGAGCGGTTGGCGTCGCACAGGCTCACACGGATCTGTCTATCGGACTGTCGCTCGGCGTGCCCGAGTACGTGCAACCCGCACCGGTGTATGTCCAGCCAGCGCCCTTTTACCGGGCGCCGCCGGTAGCTTGGGATCATCGCGACGAACGCTGGGATGGGCGGGACCGAGGACACTGGAACCGCGCCGGCTGGAATCACGGCGACGATCGTCGTGATGGCTGGGATCGTCGCGGATAAGCGGCTATGGACCGCCACGGCTAAACGACCGCGGCTAATCGCTACGGCCCGCTAGTCTTACTGTGTCATAAAATATGAGGTCGAATCCGTGCGTGTTTTATGTTTAGACTTTGCATAAGTCGTAGTCCAAGTAGTATTCGCAGGGTCGTAATCGAGTTAGGGACATGGCGTTGCGCGCGCTGGACTGCCGCGGGGGATGTAATCCGGGGGAAGGACAGGCAGCGAGAATTTAGTGCCGTTTTTTTTGCTGTCGCCGTAGGAGTCAGTACCCAGGCGCTGCGCCATCAAAAAGCCATATGCCGCGATACTCAACGAAGCATGATGATGAAATCCTCGCCAGCCACGACCTTCATAGTGGCCTAGGCCAAACTCTTGTTTGAGATCTTGGTAGTCACGCTCGATTCTCCAGCGCATCTTTGTGACGAACACGAGTTGCTCAAGCGTTGCGTTTTCAGGTGCCGTGCTCATGAAGTACTTGAGCGGTTCGACGTCACCCTCCGGCCATTCGATTAATAGCCATTCCTCTGCGCGAACCGAACTGCTCCAATAGTCCCTGTGTGCAGGCCGTACACGCACGGCGGCGAAACGCGATGACAATGCGGTGTTAGTGCCTTCGCGCCAATTGACAGTTCGATAAGCTGCTTGCGGCGTTTGCATTGCCAGTGCTTTGACAGAAAGAGGCTCGTGACCTGGAGCACGACGCAGCAACGTCGGCGGCTTACCTCGTCCGCTCCATGGCTTGGGTGGCAGAGGAGCCATTCCAGGTCCCCACACTGACGTGCCCGGCCGAATGCCAACCGCATACAGCAAGCCCATTTGCGTTAATCCATCCCGAAAGGCAGTTTCGTCGCCATAGCCGGCGTCAGCCAATACCACCCCTGGAGGAATATCCGACGCGATAGCCTCATGCAGTTGCGCTAACGCTATTTGAGGTTTGGTTGCGAAGATCTGGTCTTCCGGAATGCCTGCCCGCTGCCTGCGAGTAGGGTCGTCGATCCATTCATGGGGAAGATAAAGCTGATAGGCAATAGGCAAGCTACCGCGCTGCGTGGCGAGCGAAAGACTTACTGCTACCTGGCAATTATCCTGCTTGCCGAGCTGCCCACAATACTGGCGGGCAACGCCTACAGAATGCTTGCCTTTCTTCGGAAAACCCGTGTCGTCGATGATCCAGTAATAGCCAGCCTCATCGGCTGCGTATGTCGCCAATGCAGGAACCACCCATTCGCGCACGCGTTGCATCAGTGCCGCATCTGACCAATCCGCTTTGGCTACAAAGTGATGAAGCGCCTGATGTCTCGCGCTCGCATGCATCGGATCGATATGCGCCGCCATAGGCTCTACGCTCTTGCGTGACAACGGCAGAACAAGCCCGGTGCAGTAACCCTTGAGGCCGGCGATCCGATCAGAATGACCCAACTCCTGCGCTAGATGATTAAGATACCTTTCGAATTCGTCGACATCTCCACTCATTATGTACGCCCGAGAGTCACGGTATCTTTATTATAGGAGATGTAGTATTTTTATGACACAGTAAGACTAGTACCCCGGCGTTATTCGTCGGCGCGAGCCGGCGCGGCGAGTTCATCGGTCATGCCGAATAACG
Organism: Caballeronia mineralivorans PML1(12); assembly: GCF_001028175.1. Lineage (GTDB taxonomy): Bacteria > Pseudomonadota > Gammaproteobacteria > Burkholderiales > Burkholderiaceae > Caballeronia > Caballeronia mineralivorans. The sequence continues at coordinate 43,428 of NZ_AEJF01000171.1, read as the reverse complement.
CGCGCAATTGATGAGCAACGCCGGCCTCGAAATTGTTGCCGGTTCGCGGAACATTCGGCAGGCGTTTTATCAGCGCCGGATTTGCGTTGTTCATCATGAATGGCCGGCCTGCGGTTTCGAGCAGATCGATGTCGTTCATGTTGTCGCCGAAGGCCACGCAATGCGCAGTGTCGATATCGAGCCGGTCCAGCACGAATTGCAACGCTCGCCCCTTCGATACATCTGACGTCATGACTTCCAGACAATCGGGCAACGAATAAGTGACGTAAATGGAATCGCCGAATTCACGTTCGAGATTCGCGCCGGTCACCTTGAGATCGTCCGGCTCGCCGATATACAGCACCTTCGCAATGTTCTCGCCGTCGTGCTGACGCAGATCCATCACGTCATAGTCGAAACCCGAATCCTGGTGAAAAGCCAGCAATTCGGGCGCGTGGCGGTCGATCAGCCAGGCGTCGTCGGCGAAGAGGTTCACAATCACGCGCTCGCTTCCCGCCAGGTCCGGCTGGACGAGACGACGCACGGCAGCCGGAGCAATGTGGCGGGCATAGATGCGCTCGTTGTCCGGCGCATGGATACGGGCGCCGTTCGATGTGATCAGATAAGCGTCGATGCCGAGCACTTTGCGAATCCCGACCACATCGCGATAATGCCGCCCCGTCGCGATGATGAAACGCACGCCGCGCGCTTCCAGTTCGCGGACCGTTTCGACGGTGAACGGGTCGACCTGATGGTCGGTGTTGAGCAAGGTGCCGTCGAGATCGGTAGCGATAATCGAATACATAGGAAGCGGTTTCCTTTAAGCCATTAGGACCGTGGCATTTTAGCCCTCATGGGCCGATTTTCCGCTCGCGGCGCGGCGAGCCAGTTGCAACGCGCCTGTAGCGGAGTCCGCTAGCGGCAGACGCAACCTGTTGCGGAGTTCTTGCGGCACGAATGGCGCGAGCGGTACGGCCAGTCCGCCACACAACGCGACCGGGAGCGCATGGTCAGGGTCCAGTGCCGACACCATTTTTGCGATCTCGCAACCCGCCTGCCCGAGTAGACGCGCTGCAAACGGATGGTTTCTGTGCTCGAAAACCGTCGGCGCGAGGGTTGCATAACCCGTTTGATTCGCCGCGCACAACCATACGACGAGACTGTCGCGATCAGTCGCATCCGTGTGCGCGAGAAGCGCGGCGGACCAGTCGTCGGCGGGTGCGCGGCCGTCCAGCACTTGCTGCAAGTGTACGACTGCCCGTAAGCCCAGCCACGCTCCGCTCGCCTCGTCGCCACTCGGAAAACCATAACCGCCTGCAATCCTGAACTGGCCGTCTGCATCCAGCGACGCGGCGATGCTGCCCGTTCCCAACGCCACGATCACGCCCGGCTCGCCGCCATGCGCGCCAAGCAACGTGGTGAAGGCGTCGCTTTCGACAGCAAGCGCGCATCCATCGGGCGCGCTTGCGTGAAACTGCGCCAGCCACCCCGCGTGATTCACGCCAGCCAGGCCGCAGCCGAGCGCACATGCACTCCACTCGAACGGCAGGCCTGCTGTTTCGAACGCGCGTGAACACGCCACTTCGATTGCGTCCCACGCACGCTCGACGCCGAGCGCGAGGCCCGATGGTCCACCCGTGGCGCGCGCCAGTTCGATGCCGTTTGCATCGGCCAGGACAACGCGTGTACCGCTGCCGCCGCCGTCGACGCCGATCAGGTACCTGTGTGTGTAAATTGAAGTAGTCATGTGCGCAAGCTTAACGGCACGACCGGCGCGCCGCCACTCGGCCAAATGGGCTAGGTCCCCCGGCCCGTCGGGCAACGATCTGCAGTGGGTCAACTGACATCGGAACGAAACGTGATGGAAGTGCATCGGATAGCAGACGGGCACCGGAGCTGCAACCTTCGAAAGCGTGCATACAGGCGGTGAGTGGCCAGAGCGCCTGGCCGATCGGTCGACTGTTCTCCTCGAACCCTTGCGCCTATGCTGATCGAACGCCAACCACCCACGCTCCGAATCCGACATGACCAACACGAAGAAAGGCCGCCCAGACGACAGCACCGAGCCGCACCGCTGCGGCTGGGCCACCACGGAAGCACTCGTCCGCTACCACGACGAGGAATGGGGTGTTGCTTCCCACGACGATCGCCACCTGTTCGAAATGCTTGTACTGGAAGGCGCGCAGGCCGGGTTGTCCTGGTTGACGATCTTGAACAAGCGCGAGGGTTACCGGGCTCTGTTCCACAACTTCGACATCGACCGGGTGGCCGCTTTCAGCGAAGACGACGCTGCACGGCTGCTGCTCGACACCCGCATCATCCGCAATCGCGCGAAGATCTCGGCGGCCGTCGCCAACGCGCGCGCGGTGCAGCGCATCCAGGCGGAACATGGCTCGCTCGCAAACTTCGTCTGGTCATTCGTAGGCAATACGCCTATCGACACCCCGCGCGCGACTTATGCGCAAGCGCCCGCCTCCAACGAGATTTCCGACGCCATGAGCCGCGCTCTCAAGAAATACGGCTGCAAGTTCGTCGGAACAACCATTTGCTATGCCTTCATGCAGGCGACAGGCATGGTCAACGATCACGAGGCCGCCTGTCTCTGCCGATTCCGCGACAGCGTGGCGGTGCCCAAGCGCGAATCCGCCAAACGTCGAACAAATTAAGCAATTTGCTCCACGGCTTTCCGACCTTGACATTGCGTTTTCGCAACATTTTTCGCGGTTTAAGCCACTATCAGGGAAAATCCTGACGATTGTCGTTTGCCCGTGGTGAATCACGCTCTGAAGCCTTTACTACAAAGCTTTTACCCGGGTTGTACCCCTGTGCAAGAAGTCGGACAGCATGTCAAAATTGCGGCCAACCGCACATACCGCCACCTTTTTACCGGAAAGAACCCGCTATAACTATGGTGTAAGCGGGTTTTCCGGCGAGCGGCCTGACGCTAAACACGGTTGTCGCCCGGTGCGACTTGCCAAGCGTGTTCAGGTCGTGCGAACGGTCGCGGCAGAAGCAGACAAACGGGTGAAATGACGTGGTTTTATGTGGTCGACCGCGCTATGACGACCGAGTCCGCGTCCGATACTGATAACGCTGTTTGATGAACACCCACGAAGCACCGCTGTTGTCGGTGCAGGGGAGAACCAAAATGAAAAACCTCAACTTTTTAACGCACCAGGAAATCTTCGACCGCGCCGTTCTTCACCTGTTTGGCCAAGGCCAGGCAGCGTTGTTGCCGCACGGCGGCGGTGCGTACCGCGGCTATTGCGGCGGTTGTCCAGTCGGCAGCTTCATCAAGCCGCGCGACTACATGACCGCCATGGAAGGCGTGCCCATTCGGTATGTCGGTAAAGGGCCGGAAACCGTACCGTCTTACATGGACGTCGGCGTCGCAGCGTTGAAGCGCGCCCTGTTGCGCTCAAACATCAACGTCTACGATCCGACAACCGTCGAGCTGCTCAGTTGCCTGCAAAACGTGCACGACGTTTTCGGCAAATGGGAATGGCGCGAACGCTTTGCGTCCATCGCCCGGCAGTTCAATTTGTCGGCGGATCGCCTTAAATCGGCAGCCTGAAGGCGGTTCCGCAGGATTCCGTGGGGCGCCGCTGACGCAACCAAGTCACCCGCGACCCGCGAACGAACCGCGTCCGCGTTTACCGTTTGCGCTTGAGTCGAACGAGCCACGGGCGAGCAACGCCATAGTTAGAGCATCGAGCAATGCAATGTTAACAGCGAGAGACATCTACGAACGCGTGAGCAACCATCTGCTCACGCAACGGGCCGTATCCGAGGATGAAAACGGCTCGTGCCGGCTACGCAGCGGCAACGGCCGCAAATGCGCTATTGGATCCCTGATCGCAGACGAGCTGTATCGGCCGGAGATCGAAGGCATCGGCATTTCGTACTACCGGCACGCGAAGGACGGCTCGTTGTTGCGTGCGCTGTATGCGTCAGAGGTTAATGCCTACGATCCTGATATCGTCGAATTGCTGATCGAACTGGAGGAGGTTCACGACGATTTCAGCGTGGAGGAATGGCCCCAGCTTCTGGTACGCGTCGGAGAACGGCACGCGTTCGTATAAGTGCGATATGTGCGATATATGCGTGCGATACGCGCCGGCCAGCTCGCACGAAAGCCTGCAACCGCGCAGTCCAGACATAGACGAAACGCGCCCAGACCGATGATCGGGCCACAGAAGACCCGCTCAACTGGGCCGCAAATGGCCCACAGTGCCCGTTAGACGCCCCGCAGCAGTTGCGCCCCGAGCCGAAGTAAAAGCCGAAACATAAAAGCCAGACAAGCAAAACGGCGATGCAACCCTTGCGGGCGGCATCGCCGTTTTGCTTTGGTGCAGCCCATCAAGCAGGCTGCGACCTACCAAGACTTAGTGAAGCTTCTTGGGCAACATCTGGCTGCGCAGACGCTTGCGCAGGCGGCTAACTGCTGCCGCCTTCTTGCGCTTGCGTGCTGTCGTCGGCTTTTCGTACGACTGGCGTTCGCGAAGCTCGGCGATCAGGCCGTTCTTTTCGATGGTCCGGCGAAAGCGACGGATCGCGACGTCGAACGGCTCGTTTTCTTTCAAAACAATAGTGGTCATGGAAGTCCTAAATCGCTAATACGTTTTTCTGACTGCGCGGCGAAGCGTCTGCCCAAGGCAACGCCGCGCGCCGGCACTCCGATCGTCCACTCAACAGCGCGGACACGAGCAAAGCGGCCACGGAGGCCGGAAAAGAGAGAGGTGGGATTTCACCGCCGATCACGGCATGCGCAGTCTGTAAGAAACGGAACAGCGCACTTCGGGCCGCCCGGCGTCGCGTAAAAATAGCGGCGCCATCGGGCAAAAATCTCGATTCGGGCGAGATGTTATCAGATCGCCGCACGGTCGCCAACCCCGCAACACCTGTTTACGGGGCTGCAACCCCATGATGATACGTGCTTTTTGCCGATTTCAGGTCAGATCGCTGGCTTCGTCCAGGATTGCGACATCCTCGGGCGCCAGGGTAATGCGGGTCGCATGAGCAAGGCTTTCGAGTTGTTTGACCGATGTGGCACTCGCGATCGGCGCCGTTATGCCTGGGCGTGCGATCAGCCACGCGAGCGCGATGGCGGCCGGTTCCGTGTCGTGGCGTTCTGCCACTTTCACAAGCGCATCGACAATCTTCAAGCCCCGGTCGTTCAGATAACCCGCGACCTTTGCGCCCCGTGCACGGCCCTCAATATCGGCTTTGGAGCGGTATTTTCCGCTCAGGAAACCGCTCGCCAGGCTGTAATACGGCACGACCGATACCTTGTGCGCTTTAACAACCGGCTCCAGATCGCTCTCATAATCGGCGCGATCATAAAGATTGTATTCGGGCTGAAGTATCTGATAACCCGCAATGCCCTCCTTAGCCGATACCTTCAGCGCTTCTTCCAGCCGCTCGCCGGTGTAGTTCGACGCGCCGATCACGCGCACCTTTCCCGCCGCGATCAGCTTCTGATACGCACCGAGCGTGTCCAGGAGCGGCGTTTTGTCGTCGTCGCGATGAGAGAAATAAACGTCGATGTAATCCGTCTTCAGGCGCTTGAGCGAGTCGTTGACGGCAGCTTCGATATTCGCCGCCGACAACCCCGGGCGCGTGCCCAGCAAGCCGACTTTCGTCGCCAGCACGATCTTGTCGCGCTTACCGCTCTCCTTGAACCACTTGCCGATGATCGTTTCCGACTCACCGCCCTGATGACCGTCGACCCAGCGGGAATAGACGTCGGCAGTATCGATGAAATTGAGGCCGTGGTCGACGAAAGCGTCGAGCAGGGAGAACGACGTGCGTTCGTCGGCGGTCCAGCCGAACACATTACCGCCGAAAACAAGCGGCGCGACCTTGAGGTCCGAATTACCGATAGTACGGTGCTGCATGGTTGCTCCTGGCTGTTATGGGCAAACACGTAATGACTGCCCGAAAAAGAATACCCGCGAATTCGCTTACTCGCAGGCGGCTTGCCGAGCTCCATTCCCTCTGCCAGCAATCTCCCTACAAATCCTTTCCTAATTCCTCAAGTTTTTTTTTCATGAGCCGCTAACCCAAGTAGGCGGCCGGCTACCACGCTCGGAACCGCCAGGCAACAGGACCGTGCAGTAAGTAGCCAACAGCCCTTTAAGTTCTTTCAGGAGAGATCCAAATGCTCGGAATTAATAGCAATATCAACTCGCTGGTTGCCCAGCAAAACCTGAACACGTCAGGAAGCGCGCTGTCGCAAGCCATCACGCGCCTGTCATCTGGTAAGCGTATCAACAGCGCAGCAGACGATGCCGCTGGCCTCGCGATCTCGAATCGTATGCAAACGCAGATCAACGGTTTGAACCAAGGCGTTTCGAACTCGAACGACGGCGTTTCGATGATCCAGACGGCATCGAGCGGTTTGGCTCAGATCACGACAAGCTTGCAAACCATCCGTACGCTGGCTGTTCAGGCATCGAGCGGCTCGTTGTCGGCAAGCGACCAGGCAGCACTGCAGCAAGAAGTTGCGCAGCAAGTTGCTGAAGTGAACCGCGTAGCGTCGCAAACGACCTACAACGGCAAGAACGTGCTGGATGGTTCGGCAGGTAACGTGAGCTTCCAGATCGGCGCGAACGTCGGTCAAACGATCGGCCTGAACCTGACGCAAAGCCTGTCCGCAGCCTCGCTCGGCGGCGGTATCCCGCAAAAGGGTGCAACGGTCGCTTCGATCGCGGGCGTTAGCCTGACCTCCGCCGGCGCTGCTGCTGCGGCAGGCACCACCCCCGCCATCACGACGGTCAATGTGCTCGCAGACGGCAACGGTGGCTTCACCTTTACCGACCAGAACAACCAGGCACTGTCGACCGCCGCTTCGACGGCACTGTTCGGCGCGAACACGACGGGCTCGACCACGCTGCCGTCACCGCTGACGCTGGTTGGCGCAGGCGCGTTTGCCGTAACGGTTCAGGCAACGGCTCAAACTGCGGCAGCGACCGCGCTCGGTACGCTCAGCACGACCAACGGTGCAACCGGCGCCGGCACGTACGCGGCCAACAACGCGAGCCTGGGTTCGATTACCGGCGTGAACCTGGCGAGTAACGGTGCGACCGCCGCGGCCGGCACCACGGCAGCCATCACGTCGATCAATGTGCTGGGCGATGGCAGCGGCGGCTTCAAGTTCACCGACCAGAACGGCAATGCGCTGAGCGCGGCAGCTTCTACAGCCTTGTTCACGATCACGCCGGGTGCCGCAGGTGCAGGTTCGACCATCGCCTTCAATACGACGGGCGCACTCCAGGCAGCGGCTCCGACCGGTTTCGGCACGGTGAACTCCGTTGCGGGTAACTTTGGTATCGCTACTGCCAACACGTTGAACACGCCGCCGGCAATCTCGGCAGTGAACGTCAGCACGACCTCAGGCGCGAACGCCGCGATGGAAGCAATCGACAACGCCCTCGCAACGGTGAACAACATCCAGGCAACCCTGGGTGCGGCTCAAAACCGTTTCACGTCGATCTCCTCGGCACAGCAAGCGCAGTCGACCGACTTGTCGGGCGCTCAGTCGCAAATCACCGACGCGAACTTCGCGCAGGAAACGGCTAACCTGAGCAAGGCTCAAGTTCTGCAACAAGCGGGTATCTCGGTGCTGGCGCAAGCCAACTCCAACCCGCAGCAAGTTCTGAAGCTGCTCCAGTAATAGTCTTGCGCAGTAACGGCAGGCGCATGGCACCATGCGCCTGCCGAATGTGTTTCCCGGGGAGGCTTGCCTCCCCTAGGCGTTTTACAAACGTTTATCATTCAGGCTCGAAAGCAAAACCGACGTACGGAGCATCCCCATGTCGACGATTTCCAGCGCCGCTACCACGGCCGCAGCTACAGCAGCCCAAACCACGGCAGCAGCAACAGCAGCCGAAGCGGCTGCAGCGCAGTCCATCATCAGCGGTTCTACGGGCAATTCGTCGCTGGATGTCTCATCGCTGGTCACAAGCCTCGTTAACGCAAAGGTCGCTGGCCAGACAGCCACGCTGAGCGCGCAGCAAACGAGCGACAACACCAAACTATCGGCAATCGGCGCATTGCAGGCGGCGCTGTCGGCGTTACAGGCCGGCATCGCGTCGCTGTCCAACGGCACCGCCCTCGACAAATTCACCGCGACCGCGGACGGCACCGGACTGACCGCGACCGCCGGCAGCGCCGCGGCGGCCGGCTCCTATTCCGTCGCGGTCACGCAAATTGCCAGCGCTCAGACGCTTTCGTCGGCGGCGTTCGGCGCCACGACAGCACTCGGCACCGGCACGATGAGCATCTCCGTCGGCGGCAAGTCGATGAGCCTCGACATCACGTCGGCGAACAACACGGTGAGCGGTATCGCCAGCGCGATCAACGCGTCGGCAAGCAACCCCGGCGTCACGGCCACGGTCGTGACTGGCACGGACGGCGCGCACCTGGTGCTGCGCTCGTCGGCCACGGGCGCCTCGAACACGATCAATGTGTCGGTGAGCAACGTCGCGAGCGATGCCGGCCTGTCCAGCCTCGGCGTGACGTCCACTGCCGGCGCCACCAGCTCGGCCAAATCGACCATCGTGTCGGCGTCGACCACGAACCCGTGGACCCAATCCGCGTCGGCGCAAGACGCCATGTTCACTGTCGACGGGACGGCTGGGACGAGTTCCAGCAACTCGGTGACCACCGCGATCCAGGGCATGACGCTCAACCTGACCGCTGCGGCCATCAGCACGACAGGGGGCTCGCAGACGGTGACCGTGGCGCAGGACACCTCGTCGGCCACCACCGCGATCAGCAGCTTCGTTACCCTCTATAACACCTTGGTCACCACATACGGCCAGGTGGGCAACGACAACTCGCAGGCAGCGAGTAAGCAAGGCGGCGTGCTGTCCGCCGACCCGATGCTTAACACCATCCAGAACACGCTGGCGGGCATTATCGGCAGCGGCGTGAAGAACGGCAGTTCAACGATCTCCCTGGGAGCGATCGGGATCACGCTGCAGGGACAAGCCTCCGCGACGCAGCCAGCCGGCTCACTTGTGCTGGATAGCACCAAGCTCGCCGCTGCGCTCCAAAGCAACCCGTCGGGGGTTTCGGCCCTATTCAATTCGACGACCGGCGTGGCAGCGCAGATGACGACCAGCCTGAACTCGTTCCTGAGCGCGGGCGGCTTGGTTTCGAACAGCCAGAGTGCGGTGAACGCCGACCTCAAGAGCATCACGACGCAGCAAGCCACGCTTGCGACCTACACGAAGCAGCTCACGAGCCAGTACCAGGCGCAGTTCACAGCACTCAATACGCTGATGGCGACGATGAACAACAACTCCCAGTACCTGACGCAGTTGTTCGGCGGCACCAATAGCGCAGGCGCGCTGGCATCGGCCAACAACAGCTGATGGAGCAAGGATAAATCGACATGGAACAGAACAGCCTGATCGACCGCCTGCTCGAGCTGACGCTCGCGATCCAGCACGCGGCAGCCATGGCTGACTGGCAGGAAGCCGCGCGCCTGACTGAAGAGCGCACGCCGCTTTTCATGCAGTTGACGCCGGAACAGGACGACACCGCCATGGAAGTGATCAACAGGATCCAGGCAATCGACGCAGCCATTGCCGCCGACGCAAAAACCACGCAAACAGAATTGCAGAGCGAATACAGTTCGGCGATGAACAAGGTTCAGGCGGCCAACAAGTATCACCAGGCCGCCAAGTTCTGACTGACGCAGGAGGCGGTGCGCCGGCTGACCCTGAAGAACCGGCAACAACACTGCGTGAGCGCGTAGTCCATCCGCGCAATGGCCGCGGCAACACCCCGGGAACCTGTGCGGGGCCGGTTCAAATCCAGAGTGTTTTCTTATGGGCTTTCGGCCGCTCTAACGTCCTAGCGTCAATACCAGATACAGCGCATAAAGCCCGCCGTTCACCAGCAGCGCCCACAGCACGACCCCGCTCTTCTTCGCGTTGAACCGCAGCCACGCGGCCGCCGCGAGCGTGATGAAGACGCCCGTCAGCACTTCCACCCGCGGCTCCCACGGCGTCAGCATGATGCCGATACCCGGCAGCAGCGTGCCCTGGAACACCATCGCGCCGGTGATGTTGCCAAATGCGAGCGTATCCTTGCCGCGCCGCACCCAGATGATGCTGTTGACCTTCTCGGGCAGTTCGGTCGCAATGGGAATAATGATCAGCGAGAGCAGCAGCGCCGATATCCCCAGCACATGCGAGACCCCTTCCACGCCGGCGATAAACCCCTTCGCACCGCCAACCAGCAGCGCCACGCCCAGCAACATCTGCAAGACGATGGTCGCGAGCGAGCTCGGCAAGCCAAAGCGCGAGATGAGCAGCCGCTCGGGCGCTTCGGTGCCGTGGCCCTTTTCGACAAGACCGGCGGACGCACGGAACGTCGACACCACATACGTGACATACACGCCGACCAGCCCCACGGCGAATAGCGCGCGCACTTCCCATGCGTGATGCGGCACGAACATGGCGCCCGCCGCGATCAGGAAAGCACAGAGGAAGTAGTTAAGATCGCGCGTAAAGCCGCTATGTTCCGGCGCGACGATACCCTTGAAGCCGCGCGTCTTGAGCACGGCGACGGCCATCAGGCACGTGGACAAGGTTGCGAGCATCAGCGGTGCGCCGAGAATCGCGCCCACGCCGATTTCCTCGTTCACCGCGCGGCTGGCCGTGCCGCCCATCAGCGCGATGATCGGCACGGTGGTCTCCGGCAGCGCCGTGCCGATAGCGGCAAACAGCGAACCCGTGACTCCTTCGGAGATGCCTAGCTTTTCGCCGAGATGTTCGAGCGCGTTGGTGAACAGCTCCGATGCCGCCAGGATCACCAGGAGCATCAGCGCGAGTTGCAGGAAGAGCATCGTCATGCGACACCCCGCAATAAAACCTGCACGAAAGCGACGCAATGGAAATGGCAGGACAGCGGCAGCGAAACCGACGAACGCAGAGTGGGGCTTGGGGCAAGCCTGGGGTGTTTTTGTTTTGGAGACACGATGATTTCACGGTCGGACGTCAGCAAACCAGGATGCAATCCCGCGCCGTCCGACCGTGAACGACAAGATGCACCCATGGTCTCGCCAAACCTGACCGGTCGAACGCGCCACGGCTGACAAGCCGAGTATGTTGACGCGTCCTCCTCCCATTGCGGAAGAAAGGCTACTCCCCAAAGACGGCCACGAGTTTAGCGTGCGTCCGCGGAATAGGCAACCACCCGCCGGCGCACGCAAAAAACCGGCCACGGCCCATATGGATATCCCGAATCGGTCGTTGTAGCGGAAATAACGGTTCAGTAAGCTACGTCCATGAGCTACGGCACCGGACGTCCTTTCGTTGCGCTGACGCATCCGACGAAGCGCACCGTACAATAAGCCGCAACCGCTGCAACACGCTGCACCACTCGCCGCAACAAGAAACGTCTGACTGACTAACACTGACGACCACGTTCGTAACGGGAGATCCCATGCGCTTCAGAATGCTCGCAGCCGCCGTACTGGCCATCACGCCGGTGCTCGCGATGGCGAAACCGCTCACTGTGTGTACCGAATCGAGTCCGGATGGCTTCGACGTCGTGCAGTTCAATTCGCTCGTGACGACCAACGCATCGGCAGATGTGATCTTCAATACGCTGGTCTCCTACGATGAAGTCGCAAAGAAGGTCACGCCCGCGCTGGCGGAGAAGTGGGACGTCAGCCCCGACGGCCTGACCTACACGTTTCATCTGCGGCCGGACGTGGCGTTCCAGACCACGGACTACTTCACGCCATCGAGAAAACTGAGCGCCGACGACGTGGTGTTTTCATTCGACCGCATGCTCTCCGACAGCAACCCGTGGCACAAGATCGCGGGCGCAAGCGGCTTTCCGCACGCGCAGTCCATGGGCCTGATCAAGCTGATCAAGTCCGTATCGAAGGTCGACGACAACACCGTCAAGTTCGAGCTCAACACGCCGAACGCGACCTTCGTTCCCATCCTGACGATGGGCTTTGCATCGATTTATTCGGCCGAATACGCCGACCAGTTGCTCAAAGCCGGCCGAGAAACCGACCTGAACGCGAAGCCAATCGGTACCGGCCCGTTCGTGTTGAAGAGCTACACGAAGGACGCCGTGATCCGTTACGACGTCAACCCGACGTACTGGGGAGCGAAGCCTAAAGTGGACCGGCTGATCTACGCCATCACGCCCGACGCTGCAGTGCGCGCACAGAAAATCAAGGCGGGTGAATGCCAGATCGCGTTGTCGCCGAAACCGCAGGACGTGCTCGACGCGAAGAAAGACGGGTCGCTGAAAGTGGTCGAAACACCGGCGTTCATGACGGCGTTCGTCGCGTTGAACACGCAGAAGAAGCCGCTCGATAACCCCAAGGTGCGCCAGGCGTTGAACATTGCCTTCGATCGTACGACTTACCTGAAGACCGTCTTCGAAAACACGGCGACCCCGGCTGTGAATCCGTTCCCGCCGAATACGTGGAGCTATGACAAGCAGGTATCGCCGTATCCGTACTCGGTCGATCGCGCGAAGAAACTTCTCGCCGATGCAGGCTTCCCGAATGGCTTCGACACCACCATCTGGGTGCGTCCGAACGGCAGCGTGCTGAACCCGAATCCGAAGGCGGGCGCCGAGTTGCTGCAAGCGGACCTGGCAAAGATCGGCGTGAAGGCGCAGGTGAAGGTGATTGAATGGGGCGAGCTGATCAAGGAAGCGAAGCAGGGTCAGCACGACATGTTGTTCATGGGCTGGGCGGGCGATAACGGCGATCCGGATAACTATCTGTCGCCGCTATTTAGCTGCGCCGCAGTGCGTTCGGGCATCAACTTCGCGCGTTTCTGCGACCCGACGCTGGACCGGTTGATCGACGAAGGCAAGGCAACCGCCGATACGAACAAGCGGACCAAGGCTTATACGGAAGCCCAGCAGATTATTCACGAGCAGGCGCTGTGGATTCCGCTCGCTTATCCGACGGCCGCGGCGCTCACACGGAGTAATGTCAGCGGATATCGCGTGAGTCCGTTCGGAAGGCAGAACTTCACGACCGTCGCAGTGCAGTAGTCACCCTGCAGCCGACGCTGCAGTTCAGCGAAGCCGGGCGCGCAAACGCCCGGCTTTTTTTACTTCGGAGCGAAGCGGATCACGCCGTCTTCATCGTTGGTATGACGCACGAGTTCGCCCTGCAGCCAGAGCATGTGCAAATGGGCCAACGCTTCACCGAGCGCGAACGTCATCTGATGCACATCGAGCGGACGCTTGAACATGAGCGGGACGATATCGGCGGCGCTTTGCGGTTTGACCGCGCATGCTTCGCGCACTTCCTGCAGCCGCGCCGCGTGATGATCCCGAAGCTGCCCGATGCGCGTATGCATGCCGCGAAACGGCTTGCCATGTGAAGGGAGCACGAGCGTATCGGCGGGAAGGGATTCGTAGCGGCCCAGCGAATCGAGGAACAGCGCGAGCGGATTGCCCTCCGGTTCGACAGCAAACACCGAGACATTAGTGGATATACGCGGCAGCACCATATCGCCGGAAATCAGCACCTTGGTCTCCGCGCAGAAGAACGCGCAATGTTCGGGAGAATGGCCGAAACCCGTCACCACTTCCCACTCACGGCCACCGATCTTCACCGTGTCCCCATCCCGCATACGCCGATAAAACGGCGGGATGGACGGCACGAGCTTCGGGTAATACGTATCGCGTTTGCGTAACGCTTCAAGCGATGCCGGGTCCGTCAGGCCATGCCGCGCAAAGTGCCGCGCCGCACGTTCGCCGCCTGCGTCGGAGCCGTCCCCGGCGGACATCACCCGGCCCATCGTGTACTCGCCAAGCGACATCCAGAGGCGGACCGGGTCCCACCGTTTCTTCTCGCCGCCATTGCAGATCCAGTCCGCAAGGCCGAGGTGATCCGGATGGCAGTGCGTGACGATCACCCGCAGCACCGGCAAGCCGTCGAGCAAGGTGTCGAACGTGTGCTCCCAGTTCGCGCGGATGGTGTCGTCTGAAATACCGCAGTCCACGATCGTCCAGCCCGCCACGCCGTCGATCTCGTCACGCATGACCCAGAGATTGATGTGATCGAGCGCGAACGGCAGCGGCATGCGCACCCAGAACACGCCGGGCGCGACTTCCATCGTGTGGCCGGTCTCGGGAAGACGGTCGGCGAAAACGTAATCCAGTTGCTGTTCGAGCGGGTTCATGCGGGTACGGTCTCCGGGTTGTCGGTTGTTGCATTGCCGCCAAGTTGACGCTAACGTTAACCTGTATTTTAACGTCGGCTTTAAAAAAGCGCTGAGAACCTCGTAATTTCAATGACAGACACGCGCTACACAATCACCGAACTGGCACGCGAATTCGAGATCACGCCGCGCGCGATCCGCTTCTACGAGAACCAGGGGTTGCTCGCACCGGCGCGCGAAGGCACGAACGGCATGCGTCGCGTGTATTCGGCGCGCGACCGCACGCGGCTCAAGCTGACGCTGCGCGGCAAGCGGCTGGGGTTCACGCTGCAGGAGGTGAGCAGGCTGCTCGATCTCTACGATTCGCCCACAGGTACGGTCGCCCAGTTGCACGCGTTCCTGGACACCATCGCGGCGCATCGCGCAGTGCTGGAGCGGCAACTGGAGGACCTGAACGCAACGCTTGGCGAGCTCGCCGCCTATGAAGCGCAAGGCCGTGCGCTGCTTTCAGCCAACGCTGAAAAACGCCTGCGCAAGGCGACCGCGGCAACGGAGAAAAGCGCGAAGGTGACTTGAGCCCGCAAAGCTCGCGGCGTGCGAGAACGGCTGCCGCCCAGGAACCGAAAACCGCCGGCGATACAATATGGGCCGGGTTGAAGCCCTAACCTCACACGACACCACACGAAGTGCAGGGTCGATATGAATCACTTTCCCAAGTTGCTGTCGTCGCAGATTGGCTTCGATGTCGCGGAAACGCTGCTCGAAGGCTTCGACCGTCACTATCGCGTGTTTCGCGATGCAGCCATCGCGGCGAAGGGGCTATTCGAAGCCGGAGACTGGCACGCGTTGCAGCGGCTGGCGCGGGAACGCATCACGTCGTACGACGATCGCGTGGAGGAGTGCGTGACGCGTCTGGAGGACGAGTACGACGCCGAGAACATAGACGATGAAATCTGGCAGCAGATCAAGCTGCATTACATCGGCTTGCTGACGGCGCATCGGCAACCCGAGTGCGCGGAGACGTTCTTCAACTCCGTGTGCTGCAAGATCCTGCATCGCTCGTACTTCAACAACGACTTCATTTTCGTGCGGCCGGCTATTTCGACGGAGTACATCGAGAACGACGAACCTGCGGCCAAGCCGACGTATCGCGCGTATTACCCGAGCAAGGATGGCCTCGCCGCGACGCTCGAACGGATTGTGACGAACTTTCAGTTGGAGCCGCCGTTCGAAGATCTGCCGCGCGATGTTCAATGCGTGATGCAAGCCATCACCGAAGCCTTCGGCGAGTTCAAAGCCGCGCCGAATTTCCAGATCCACGTGCTGTCGTCGCTGTTCTTTCGCAACAAAGCGGCGTACATCGTGGGCCGGATCATCAACGGCGATTTGATACTGCCGTTCGCCGTGCCCGTGCGCCATGCGCAACCCGGCTTGCTTGCACTCGACACGGTCCTCTTGCAACGCGAACAACTGCTGATCATCTTCAGCTTCTCGCATTCATACTTCCTCGTGGATATGGAAGTGCCGTCGGCGTATGTGCAGTTCTTGCGCACCATCATGCCGGGCAAACCGAAGGCGGAAATCTATACATCGGTGGGATTGCAGAAGCAGGGCAAGAACCTGTTTTATCGCGACTTACTGCATCACCTTTCGCATTCCAGCGATAAGTTCGTCATCGCCCCCGGCATCAAGGGCATGGTGATGCTGGTGTTCACGCTGCCGTCGTTTCCGTACGTGTTCAAGCTCATCAAGGACAACTTCCCGCCACCGAAGGAAACCACGCGCAAGAAGATCCAGGACAAGTATCAGCTGGTCAAACGCCATGATCGCCTTGGGCGCATGGCCGATACGCTCGAGTATTCGAGCGTCGCATTACCGCTGTCCCGTCTCGACGATGCCTTGCTGCGTGAGCTGACGAAAGAAGTCCCTTCGATGCTCGAATACGAAGGCGATAACCTCGTGATCAGGCATCTGTACATCGAGCGCCGCATGACGCCGCTGAACCTGTATCTGCAGAACGGCACGCTGACGGAGATCGAGCACGGCATCAAGGAATACGGCGACGCAATCAAGGAGCTGATCCAGGCGAACATCTTTCCCGGCGACATGCTGTACAAAAACTTCGGCGTAACGCGCCACGGCCGCGTGGTGTTCTACGACTACGACGAGATCGAATACCTGACCGATTGCAACGTGCGCAAAGTGCCGCAAGCGCGCACCGAGGAAGAGGAGATGTCGGGCGAGCCGTGGTATGCCATCGGGCCACACGATATCTTCCCGGAAACCTACGACACCTTCCTGCTCGGCGACCCGCGCGTGCGCGACGTATTCATGAAACATCACGCCGATTTCTTCGATCCCGCTCTCTGGCAAAAGCACAAGGAACAGATCCTCAACGGCGAGCTCGCCGACTTCTTCCCGTACGAACGCAGCGTCCGTTTTTGCGTTCGTTATCCCGAACGTTTTCTGGACGGCGCACTTGCAGCACGCGCCGCATGAAACCTATCCGCACTGAATGCCATGCCCAACATCGACAACCCTGAAAGCCCCGACAACAATCCGCTCTCGCACCTGTTCGACAACAACCTCGCGTGGGTCGAGCGCAAGCTCTCGGAAGACGCCGAATATTTCTCCCGCCTCGCGCATCAGCAAGCGCCGGAGTATCTGTGGATCGGCTGCTCCGACTCACGCGTGCCGGCGAATCAGATCATCGGTTTGCCGCCGGGTGAGGTGTTCGTGCACAGGAACATCGCAAACGTGGTCGTTCACTCGGACCTCAACTGCCTGTCCGTGATCCAGTTCGCCGTCGACTTGCTGAAGGTGAAGCACATCATGGTGGTCGGGCACTACGGCTGTTCCGGCGTGGGCGCGGCGCTTGTGGGTCGGCGCGTGGGCCTCGCCGATAACTGGCTGCGTCACGTGGAAGACGTGCGCGATAAACACTCCGCGCTACTCGATGAATGGCCGATGGGCGTTGCGCGGAATCGTCGGCTGGTGGAGCTGAACACCATCGAACAGACGGTGAACGTATGCCATACGACCATCCTGAAAGACGCTTGGGCGCGTGGCCAGGAGATCACCGTGCATGGCTGGACCTACGGCGTGCACGACGGCCGGGTGCGCAACATGGGCATGATGATCAGCGACACCGACCAAGTCGAGCCTGCTTACCAACGATGCATCGCGGCGCTGGCGCGCGGTGGTGCCCATTCCTCGGAGAACGACGTGCTCGCCGCCGATGCAGCGCGTCTGGGCGATGTCCCCGCTATCGTGGAAGGTGTTATCAAGGAGCTGAAACATGACTGATTTTGCAGATGACCCCGTGGTAATCGTATCGGCTGCGCGTACGCCGATGGCCGCTTTTCAAGGCGATTTCGCCGGCGTGACGGCGCCGCAACTCGGCGCGGTCGCGATCCGCGCCGCCGTCGAACGTGCAGGGCTTAAACCCGAGCAGATCGAAGAAGCCGTGATGGGTTGCGTGCTGCCTGCGGGACTCGGTCAGGCGCCTGCACGGCAAGCCGCGCTCGGCGCGGGCCTGCCGTTGTCCACCGGCAGCACCACGGTCAACAAGATGTGCGGCTCCGGCATGCGCGCCGCCATGTTCGCTCACGACATGTTGCTGGCCGGCTCAGCGGATGTGATCGTGGCCGGCGGGATGGAAAGTATGACGAACGCGCCGTATCTGTTGCCGAAAGCGCGTGGCGGCATGCGCATGGGCCACGGCCAGGTGCTCGATCACATGTTCCTCGATGGCCTCGAAGATGCGTATGAAAAAGGCCGCCTGATGGGCGCGTTCGCAGAGCAATGCGCGGGGGCGTACAAGTTCTCGCGGGAGGCGCAGGATGCGTTTGCCGTGGAGTCGCTCACGCGCGCGAAACGGGCGAACGAAGACGGCTCGTTCGACTGGGAAATCGCGCCGGTGACGGTGGCGGGACGCAAGGGCGATACCGTTATCGATCATGACGAGCAGCCGTTCAAGGCAAACATCGAGAAGATTTCTACGCTCAAGCCCGCGTTTGCGAAAGACGGCACGGTAACGGCGGCGAACGCATCTTCCATATCCGATGGCGCCGCCGCGCTCGTGATGATGCGGGCATCCACTGCAAAGCGGCTCCGCGTGACGCCGTTGGCGCGCGTGGTTGGACACAGCACGTTCGCGCAAGAACCCGCGTTGTTCACCACTGCGCCCGTCGGCGCGATCCGCAAGCTGCTTGAAAAGAACGGCTGGCGTGCGAACGAAGTCGATCTGTTCGAGATCAACGAAGCGTTCGCCGTCGTCGCCATGGCCGCGATGCGGGAACACGACTTGCCCCACGACAAGGTCAACGTCAACGGCGGCGCGTGCGCGCTGGGTCATCCGATCGGCGCATCGGGCGCGCGGATTCTCGTTACGCTGATCGGCGCACTGCGCCAGCGTGGATTGAAGCGCGGCGTGGCGAGCTTGTGCATCGGCGGCGGGGAAGCGACGGCGATGGGTATCGAACTGGTTTAGACCTGGAGGTCGGGAGAACGATATGAAAACCGTATTGATCGTGGGCGCCTCGCGCGGACTCGGCCACGAATTCGCGCGAGGGTATTGTCGCGACGGCTGGCGCGTGCTCGCCACCGCGCGCGATGCAGCGTCGCTGGAAGCGCTTGGCGCGATGGGCGCAAAAACCTTCTCGCTCGACACAACGCAACCCGAGCAGATCGCCGCGCTCGGCTGGCAACTCGACGGTGAGAAGCTGGATGTCGCGATTATCGTGTCGGGCGTTTATGGCCCGCGCACGGAACACGTGGAGACGGTCCTGCCGGAGGATTTCGATCAGGTCATGCACACCAACGTCCGCGGCCCGATGCAACTGATGCCAATCCTGCTCCCCCTCACCGACGCCGCCCATGGCGTGCTCGCGGTGCTATCGAGCAAGATGGGCGGTATCGCGGAGATGAACGGGACAGCGGGCTGGCTGTATCGCGCGAGCAAGGCCGCAGTGAATGCGGCGTTGAAGGCGACGTCGCTCGAAGCGCGCGGCTCGACTTGCATCGCGTTGCATCCGGGATGGGTGCGCACCGAAATGGGCGGGTCGTCGGCGGCGATCGATCCGGCGCACAGCATTTCCGGCATGCGCGCAGTGATTGCGGCGGCGGCTGCGGACCCCCAGAAATTCAACGGCAGGTTCGTGCAATACGACGGCACGCCGCTCGCGTGGTGAGTGGGTGCGCTTTTCCAAGTGAACGTTTCAACCAATCAAGCGAGGACATGAAGTGGCGTATCAAGTGCATGGCATGGCGTCGTCGGGGAATTGCTACAAGGTCCGGCTCGCGCTCGAACAACTCAACCGGCCGTATGTCTGGCACGAAGTGGACATGATGAACGGCGCCACGCGCACCGAGGCGTTTCGTCAGTTGAATCCGAACGGCAAGGTGCCGGTTCTGCAAATCGATGAGCACACGTGCCTGTTCGAATCGGATGCGATCCTCTATTACCTCGCCGAAGGCACGCCATTGCTGCCCACGGACCGTCTTTCGCGAGCGCGCGTCCTGCAATGGATGTTCTTCGAGCAATACAGCCACGAGCCCAACGTTGCGGTTGCGCGCTTCATTCTTCAGTTCGTCAAACATCCAGACGATCCTCGCTTGCCCGAGAAAACCGCCGGTTCGTACCGCGCGCTCGACGTGATGGAAATGCATCTCGCGACGCGGACGTATTTCGTCGATGAGCAATACACTATCGCCGACATTGCGTTGTACGCGTACACCCATGTTGCCGATGAAGCGAACCTCGACCTCGGGCGATATCCCGCCATTCGCGCGTGGCTTGCGCGCGTGAAAGCGCAACCGCGTCACATCGAGATGCCGAGCGTGGACGCATGAAGCAAGCCGTGCCATGCCCGTGCGGCGGAGCGTCGCCGGGATCGGGCGACGCTCACGTTAAACGCCCGCCTGATTACGCGGAGTGTTGCGGACGTTTCATAGAAGGCGCTGTGGCGGCCGGCAACGCCATGGAACTGATGCGCTCGCGCTACACCGCCTACGTGCTTGGCAACACGACGTACTTGCGCGCGACCTGGGCCGAGCGCACCTGCCCTCGCGATCTGGAAACCTCCGCCGATCCCGCCACCCGCTGGCTCGGCCTGCAGATAAAAAGCCACACGCCGGTAGACGCCGATCACGCCGAGGTTGAATTCGTCGCACGATACAAGCTCGGCGGCCGCGCGTTCCGGCTACATGAGACGAGCCGGTTCGAACGCGATGCCGACGGCCGGTGGCGTTATGTCGACGGTGATCTTCGCGATTGAAACGTCGCAGCGACGGATCTGGCTGCATCGACGGCAATAATTTCCTTAACGTCTCCTTTCGCCAGAAATTAGTGTGCCTCGCGGGTACTTTCTAATTGCGCCAGTTCTTTTTGTCCGGGTACCCTAGCTTTTCGCCAGTCGCTGGCGAATGATATTAAGCCATTGTTTCATAAGCCAAATATCAGCCAGCGCGTCGGTGTTGCGTATTGAAGCCCATTGTCGTGCCTATTCGGGGCATGACTTGACGATCCGCCAAGCGATACTGAGTTAAAGGTACGAACGCGCGGATCGATGGATCGTGACAATAAGCTGGCTCGCGCTTTTTGCAAATCAGCCGGGTCGAGAAGTGGGTGGAGTTTCGGGGATGGCATTTCGGCAAGTGTTGTCAGGTTGTGTAATGGTGTGTGCGCTCGCGGCGGTGTCCGCCTCGGCGCTTGCAGAGCCGTTCCCGGGTGCGCAACAGTACGCGAAGCTCGATGCGCCCGCCTTCGGCACGGTGCAGCCGGTGGTCGATCCCTCGCTTCCCGTCGTCGATGCCAGCCTCAACGAGTCTGTCATTCAAATCCCTTCTGGCGACGTCACGCTCGAAACCACGATCTTCAAACCTGACGGCGCGGGTCCGTTCCCGATGATCGTCTTCAATCACGGCAAGCTCCCCGGCAACGCGCATGAGCAGCCGCGCGCGCGTCCGCTCGCGTTTGCCCGCGAATTCGTGCGTCACGGTTATGTGGTCGTCGTGCCGAATCGCCGCGGCTTTGCGGAATCGGGCGGCGAGTACGCCGGCAACGGTTGCAATGTCGAAGCTAACGGTTTTTCGCAGGCGCGCGACGTGGCGGCCACGGTGGCTTACATGGAGAAGCAACCGTTCGTCGACACCAAGCATGTGGTGGTGGCGGGCGCTTCGCATGGCGGCCTCGTCACCATGGCGTACGGCGCTCGCGACGTGCAGGAGGCCAAGGGCGTACGTGGCCTGATCAATTTCTCCGGTGGCCTGCGGCAGGACGAATGTCCCGGCTGGCAGAAAAACCTGACGAGTGCATTCGGCGAATACGGCGAGCATGTGAAATTGCCGTCGCTGTGGATGTATGGCAGCAACGACTCCGTCTGGGAGGGCAACCTTCCCGACGAAATGTTCGCGTCTTACAGCGCGCACGGCGCGAAGGCCGACATGATCAACTTCGGCGCGTATAAGAACGATGCGCATCGGCTGGTTGGAGATCGCGATGGTGTGGCGATCTGGTGGCCGCGCGTGAAGACGTTCCTGGCCGATATCGGCATGCCGACGGATCGGCAGTATCAAGTTTCAGTGCCGCAAGCGCCGACACCGACGGGTTATGCGAGCGTGGATACCGTGACTGCGGTGCCTTTCCTCGATGAAAGGGGCCGTGAGGGTTACCAAAACTTCCTGCACCAGTATTCGAGCCGCGCGTTTGCGGTATCGGATTCGGGTGCGTGGTCGTGGGCGGAAGGGGGCGATGACCCGATATCGGTAGCGTTGTCGGGTTGTCAGAAGCAGAGTAGCGATCCCTGCAGGCTGTATGCCGTTAATAACGCGGTGGTCTGGAATGATCGTAACGTTAGCCAGACGCAGACTGCATCGCGATAGATCCTCCTGGTCTTCGATAAAAAACGCCGGCCCGCCAATGCCGGCGTTTTGCATTTCGCCGCCAAGAAGCCTCCGTTAGCGTGCAATTAGCAGGCGTTATGCGCGAAGTTAGCCTCGGTAACGGTTGATCGGCTTCACGCATCTCAGTCCTCGCGCCTCGATCCAGGTGCTCAAAATCGAATCTCGCAGTGAATTTAGAGATAATTGGCGTTCAGCGAAACACCGAGTCGCGCACATCGCGAAACCCCATGACCGATGCAATGAACCTGCAGCGCCTGAAAGTCTCCGTCGATGCCCACGTGGCGCGCGTCACGCTCGATCGCCCCGACGTACGCAACGCCTTCGATGAAGCCACCATCGTCGAATTGACCGCGGCATTCCGCGCGCTCGCCGACGATGCGTCCATCCGCGTCATCGTGCTTGCCGCGAACGGCCCCGCGTTCTGCGCAGGGGCCGATCTCAACTGGATGAAGCGCATGGCAGCCTATTCGGACGCGGAAAATCGCGCCGATGCACTCGGCCTCGCCACTATGCTCAACACGATTTACGCATGCAAAAAGCCGGTGATCGCGCGGGTGCAGGGTGACGCGTACGCGGGCGGCATGGGCCTCGTCGCAGTCGCTGACATCGCCATCAGCACGGAATCCGCGCACTTTTGTTTATCGGAGGCGAAGCTTGGGTTGATGCCCGCGACCATCGCGCCGTATGTGATCCGCGCAATCGGCGCGCGCGCATCGCATCGATACTTCGTCACAGCCGAACGTTTCGATGCCGCCGAGGCGCTGCGTATCGGCCTCGTGCATCAGGTGGTTGCAGCGGAAGCGCTAGATGCAGCCGTCGATGCGGTCGCGTCCTCGATCGTCGCAAATAGCCCGAACGCGGTGCGCGAGTGCAAGCAACTCGTGGTCGATCTGGCGGAGAAACCGATCGATGAAGCGCTGATCTCGGACACCGCCGAGCGTATCGCACGAATTCGTGCCTCGGACGAAGGACGCGAAGGTGTCCGCAGTTTTCTGGAAAAGAGCAAGCCGTCGTGGCTTGCCTGAATGTGATCGGGAGCGTTGCCTGAGTGCTCGCCTAAGTGCATCACGGGCCGCTCCCCTGGAGTCGTTTTGAACCTGAACAACCCGCCAAAGCCTGCACCCGATGAATGGGTTGTGCGCTCGCTACGCGCCGTATGGCACCCGTGTACGCAAATGAAACATCACGAGCGCACGCCGCTCGTGCCCATCGCGCGCGGCAAGGGCGCGTGGCTCTATGACCACGATGGAGCGCGTTATCTCGATGCCATCAGCTCGTGGTGGGTCAACCTCTTCGGCCACGCCAATCCTCACATCAATGCCGCGCTGAAAGACCAGCTCGACACGCTCGAACACGCGATGCTCGCCGGCTGCACGCACGAGCCCGCGATCCTGCTTGCCGAACGTTTGAGCGCGCTCACGCAGCACACGCTGGGCCACGCGTTCTTCGCCTCCGATGGCGCATCGGCAGTTGAAATTGCCTTGAAGATGAGCTTCCACTTCTGGCGCAACAGCGGCCACGCGGAGAAGCGCGAGTTCGTGTGCCTTGCCAACAGCTATCACGGCGAGACAATAGGCGCGCTGGGCGTGACCGATGTCGCGTTGTTCAAGGACGCCTACGATCCCCTGATTCGACATGCGCACGTGGTGACATCGCCGGATGCTCGTAGCGCTCGCGAAGGCGAGACTGCACGCGATGTCGCACAGCGCGCGCTCGCCGATATGAAGACTCTCTTCGATGCCAAAGCCTCGCAGCTCGCCGCCGTTATCGTGGAGCCGCTCGTGCAGTGCGCCGCCGGCATGGCGATGCACGATCCCTCGTATTTGAAGGGCCTGCGTGCACTGTGCGACGACTACGGCGTGCATTTGATTGCCGATGAAATTGCCGTCGGCTGTGGCCGCAGCGGCACGTTCTTCGCGTGCGAACAGGCTGCGATCTGGCCGGATTTCCTGTGTTTATCGAAGGGGATCAGCGGCGGGTATTTGCCGTTGTCCATCGTGCTGACACGCGATGAAATCTACGCTGCTTTCTACGATGACGACATGACGCGAGGTTTCCTGCACTCGCATTCGTACACGGGCAATCCGCTTGCGTGCCGCGCTGCTTTGGCGACGCTCGAACTCTTCGATAGCGCAAACGTGCTTGAAGAAAATCGACGCAAATCGTCCGTGTTGCGCGCTGCGTTGAGTCCGCTTCAAGATCACCGCCAAGTGAAAAACCTGCGCGAACGCGGCACGATTTTCGCCTTCGATGCAGTGATCGAAGATCCATCTCAAGCGCGCACGTTCTCACGGCGTTTCTTCGAAAAGGCCTTGAAACATGAGCTATTGTTGCGGCCAATAGGCACGGCCGTCTATCTGATGCCACCGTACATTCTCAGCGACGACGAACTCGGATTGCTCGCCGATCGCACACGCACTGTCTTCGACGCAACGCTGACGGAGGCCACATGAGCAAAACATCGTTCGCTCTTTTCGACACATTGAAACAAGGTCTCGCCGATATCGATCGCAACGGTTTGCGTCGTCGCCGACGCATCGCCGACAGCGCGTGCGCCGCGCATATGACGGTGGACGGACGCGAGATTATCGGCTTTGCGAGCAACGACTATCTTGGGCTCGCGGCACATGAAACCCTGCGTGAAGCACTCGCGGAAGGCGCGCAAAAATACGGCGCAGGCAGCGGCGGATCGCATCTGCTCGGCGGTCATTCGCGCGCCCATGCGAAGCTCGAAGACGACCTCGCGGCGTTCTCCGGCGGTTTCGTCGACCAGGCGCGAGCGCTGTATTTCAGCACCGGCTACATGGCAAATCTCGCGACACTGACCACGCTTGGCGCTGTGGGACCATCCGGCGGCCGCAGCACGCTGATGTTCTGCGACGCGTTGAACCATGCATCGCTGATCGATGGCGCACGCTTGTCGCGTGCTGAAATTCGCATCTATCCCCACGCGCATGTCGAAGCGCTCGATGCGATGCTCGATGCATCGGTGAATGAGGGTGGGACGAAGATCATCGTCACCGATTCCGTGTTCAGCATGGACGGCGATATCGCCCCGCTTGCGCGGCTACTTGAAGTCGCGGAGCGATACGGCGCATGGCTCGTTGTCGACGATGCGCATGGGTTCGGCGTGCTCGGCCCGCAAGGCCGTGGCGCGTTGGCGGAAGCTGCGTTGCACTCGCCGCACCTGGTTTATGTCGGCACGTTGGGCAAGGCAGCAGGTGTGTCCGGCGCGTTCGTAATCGCGCATGAGACGGTGATCGAATGGTTCGTGCAGCGCGCGCGGTCGTACATCTTTACGACGGCATCGCCGCCGGCGGTGGCGCACGCGGTATCGGCTAGCTTGAAGATCATTGGCGGACAAGAAGGTGACTTAAGGCGCGCGCATCTGGCGACGCTCATCGACAGTACGCGCGCCATTTTGCAGCGCACGCGATGGCTGCCGGTGGACTCGCATACAGCGGTTCAACCGTTGATTATCGGCGGCAATGAAGAGACGCTGACGCTTGCCGCAGCACTCGATGAATACCGCATGTGGGTGCCTGCGATCCGGCCGCCGACCGTGCCCGTCGGCACATCGCGCCTGCGCATTTCGCTTTCCGCAGCGCATAGTCACGATGACCTCGCCAAGCTCGACGATGCCTTGCAAACCTTGAGCAACCGCCCATGACCGCACCACTCTCACTCTTCGTCACCGGCACCGATACCGAGATCGGCAAGACGCTCGTATCCGCTGCGTTGTTGCATGGTTTCACCAAGCTCGGCCTGCGCGCCGCCGCGATGAAACCCATCGCGGCAGGCGCGTTCGAGCGTGACGGCGAGTGGCACAACGAAGACGCCGATCAACTCGATGCCGCGGCGAACGTTGCACTGCCGCCATCGATACGCACGCCGTTCATGCTCAAAGAAGCGGCCGCGCCGCATATCGCGGCGGCGCGCGAGAACGTGTCGCTGGACATTGCGCGCATTGTGGAAGCGCATCAATTCGCCATGCAGCAAGCGGACGTGGTCGTGGTGGAAGGCGTGGGCGGCTTCCGCGTGCCGCTCACCGACGTCCACGATACAGCCGACCTTGCGTTCGCCTTGAATCTGCCGGTCGTGCTGGTGGTCGGCATGCGGCTCGGCTGCATCAGCCATGCGTTGTTGAGCGCCGAGGCCATCGCGGCGCGAGGGCTGCATCTAGTGGGCTGGGTGGCTAATCAAATCGATCCGGCCATGCTGTTTCCCGCTGAGAACATTGAAGCAATCGGGCTGCGGCTCGACAGTCAATACAACGCGCCGCTGCTTGGCACGATTCCTCGCCTCTCACCGCCGGATGCGCTTACGGCGACCACTTATATCGATACATCCCTGCTGCTGAACGCGCTTCGTTCAGCTGGCGCGGGCCAGTAATTCATCGTTATCTGCAAAACGAAAAGGATCCTCACATGACGCAAATGCAATCCACCGACAAGACCGCTCAAGCGTCCGCACCGCAAACGCTGGCTCGCTGGCGCGTGGCGGATATCGTCGCGCTCTACGACCTGCCCTTCAACGACTTGCTGTTTCGCGCGCAGGCCGTGCATCGCGAACACTTCGATGCCAACACGGTTCAGCTCTCCACGCTGCTGTCGATCAAGACCGGTGGATGTCCCGAAGATTGCGCGTATTGCCCTCAGTCGTCGCATCACGACACGGGCTTGAAGGCCGACAAACTGATGGCCGTCGATGAAGTGCTGAAGGCCGCCGAGATCGCCAAGGCAAACGGCGCGACGCGCTTTTGCATGGGCGCGGCGTGGCGCAATCCGAAGGACCAGCATCTGGAACCGATCGCCGACATGATTCGCGGCGTGAAAGCGATGGGCCTGGAAACCTGCGTGACGCTCGGCATGCTGGAAGCGCATCAGGCTGAACGTCTGCGCGATGCCGGGCTGGATTACTACAACCATAACCTTGATACATCGCCGGAATTCTACGGGCAGATCATCTCGACGCGGACGTATCAGGATCGGCTGGATACGCTCGAACATGTCCGCGATGCCGGTATCAACGTGTGTTGCGGGGGGATTGTGGGCATGGGCGAATCGCGGCGCGAGCGCGCTGGGCTGATTACGCAATTGGCGAACTTGGAGCCGTATCCGGAATCGGTGCCTATCAACAATCTCGTGCAGGTGGAAGGTACGCCGCTGACGGGCACCGCACCGCTCGATCCGTTCGAATTCGTGCGTACGATCGCGGTTGCGCGGATCACGATGCCGAAGGCGATGGTGCGGTTATCGGCGGGACGCGAGCAGATGGATGAGGCGCTGCAGGCGCTGTGTTTCCTGGCCGGCGCGAATTCGATTTTCTACGGCGACCAGTTGCTGACCACGAGCAATCCGCAAGCTGAAGCCGATAGGAAGCTGCTGGAGCGGCTGGGAATGCGCGCGGAAGCGTCGCAGCAAATGCAGGCGCCGGAGGCTTGTGAGGTGAAGTGCGGGCATGCGCAGGTTCAGTGAAACAAGTCACTTGATTCACTGACCCACGCCGTGAAGTTACAGGTGAAGCGAAGTTGATCTCCAGAATCCCCCGAGGTCGTCAGATTTCGGGGGATTTTCTTTTGGTTGCACTGCGCTTGCTCCCCGTAAGCGGCAGGAATGTGCTGTTTAACCGCCGCAAACGAACTTAAGGGGCAATAAATTGCCCCTTAAGTCATTCGCTCTTTCCGAGCAAAGCCTTCGTCCAACCCACGCTCAATTCTTATCCACAATCACCTGATCGAACGTGCCGCCATCGGAGAAATGGGTTTGCTGGGCTTTCTGCCAGTTACCAAAAACCTGCTCCACGGTGAACGTCTTGATCGGCTTGAATTCGCTCGCGTGTTTCGCCAGCACCTCTGCGTTACGCGGCCGCAGATGATGTTGCGCGATGATTTCCTGCGCCGCAGGTGTCCACAAATACTCGAGATACGCCTGCGCTTCCTTGCGTGTGCCGCGTTTATCGACAACCTTATCGACCACCGCGACCGGCGGCTCCGCGAGCAAACTCACGGACGGATACACTGCGTCGAAATCCTTGCCGCCCGCGCCCGCATCCATCAACGCGACTTCGTTTTCAAACGTCACCAGCACATCGCCGATACCCCGTTGCGTGAACGTCGTCGTAGCGCCTCGGCCGCCCGTATCGAGCACCGGCACGTTCTTGAAGATGGCTTTCTCGAAGGCTTGGGCCTGCTCGTCGGTCGCGCCTTGTTGCTTTTTGTAACCCCAGGCCGCCAGATACGCATAACGCCCGTTGCCCGAGGTTTTCGGATTCGCGATCACGACCTGCACGCCCGGACGCGCGAGATCGCTCCAGTCTTTGATGTTCTTCGGGTTTCCATGGCGCACGAGAAACACCATCGTGGTCGTGTAGGGCACCGCGTTGTTCGGCAAGCGCGTGCGCCAGTTGGCCGGCACGAGGCTACCGCGCTCGACCAGCAAGTCGATATCGTTCGGCTGGTTCATCGTCACCACGTCGGCCTGCAGGCCCTGCATCACCGACAAAGCCTGCGCACTCGACGCCCCATGCGACTGGCGCACCGAAAGCGTCTGGCCGGTCTTCTGCTCATAGTCCGCGATAAAAGCGGTATCGATGTCCTTGTACAACTCACGCGTGACGTCGTACGAGACGTTGAGCAACGCCGTCTCCGCGTGTGCGAACGTAGTCAGACCCAGCGCCGCGATGGCTGCCCAATGCTTCAAACCCGCCATACATCCCCCGATTCTTCGAATAGTGAAAACCGCTGCGAAGCGGCGATTCTATCGAAAAGCCGGGGCCGTAACGCGTCGGGCAACTCATCCATACGCCGGTTGCTGGAAGTGCTCAAAGCGCTCGAACTCGTCACGTTGTTCCGCGAAGTGCGACGGTGCCGCGCAATGAATCAGCGTATCCACGAAATATTTCGCGCGCGGCCACGGGCCGAAACCCGCTGCCGTATTGATGTGGCCAGCGTCGCCGAGATTCACCAGCGCGCTGCCAAGCTGGCTGGCAAGACGCAGCGCCTGGTCGAAGGGCATCCACGGATCGGTCGTGCTCGCAATCAGCACCGACGGCACACCGAGACGGCGCGGCTCGAACGCGCCAGCGAAACGGAACTTGTCCGGACTGGCCGGCGCGACGAACAGCACGCCGGCAACGGCGTCGCCGGTCAACCCTTGCGCGATCGCGTGCGCAGCCGCGAGGCAACCGAAACTATGCGCGGCGAGAATGACAGGACCACGCACGCGAGCCACCGTATCGGCGACGGATTGCGCCCAAGTGTCGAGTTGCGGCGCGTCCCAGTCGTCTTGCTCGACACGTCGTGATTTCGGCAATTGCCGCTCCAGCCACGTTTGCCAGTGCGCGCCCTCACTGCCGTGCAAACCCGGCACGGTAACAAGCCGCGGCGGCCAGGCGGATGTGCTGCATGAACTCATGTGAACCTCGCTGCCGGCTCATTGCCGGCATGGTGAGGAACAATTCTGCTGCGTCAGCGCGTCCGCGCGAACCAAGTTTTCGTCATTTGGTTATCGGCCGGTGGCGGCACGCCAAGTTTTGGCCGTGACACGCGTTCATCGGCGAAACCGTAAAATGTTTCCGACATCGCGTGCAATTGGTACGCGATTGGTACGCAAACGTAACTTGACTCCCGACCCATCCGCGCGCTTATCCGCCGCGAACACGAACCTTCGATGAAGATCATTTTCTACGAGCACCACGCCGAGACCCTGCTCTGGCTCAACGATCTGGCCCGCGCGCTTCCCGAAGCCGATGTGCGGCAGTGGCAACCAGGAGACACCGCACCCGCCGACTACGCGGTCGTCTGGCGCGCACCGGCCGAGTTGTTCGCGAACCGGCCGGACCTGAAAGCGGTGTTCAATCTCGGCGCGGGCGTCGATGCGATCCTCGACGTCGAACGCAAGCAACCCGGCACACTGCCGCCGAATGCGCTGCTCGTACGCCTGGAAGACAGCGGCATGGCGCACCAGATGGTCGAATACGCAACCCACACGGTGCTGCGCTACCTGCGCCGCCTGGATGAATACGACGCGCTCCAGCGCGAGCATCGCTGGCAAAAACTCCCGCCTTATGCGCTCAAGGACTTCACGGTCGGCGTGATGGGCATGGGCGTTCTCGGTGCGCGGGTCGCGCAGACGCTGGCGGGGTTCGGCATGCCGGTCCGCGGTTTCAGCCGCACGAAACGGGATATCGACGGTGTGCAGACTTTCGCTGGCGCCGGGCAGTTCGAGACCTTCCTCGACGGCACGAGGGTGCTCATCAACCTTCTGCCGCACACGCCGGACACCGAAGGCATCTTGAACCAGCGCACGTTCGAACGGCTCGCGCCGGGCGCGTATCTCGTCAACCTGGCGCGCGGCGGACATCTTGTGGACGACGATCTGCTCCACGCCATGCAGACTGGCCAGATCGCCGCCGCGACACTCGATGTTTTCCACACCGAGCCGTTGCCGGACAATCATCCGTTCTGGCGCACGCCGCGCATCACGATCACGCCGCATATTTCCGCCGAAACGCTGCGCGAGGAAAGTATCGAGCAGATCGCGCACAAGATCATGGCGCTCACGCGCGGCGAGCCGATATCCGGCATAGTCGACGTAAAACGCGGTTATTAAGGCTGTCAAGTTGATCAAGCCGCAGAGACTGACACGTATTCAAAGGAGACAGGCATGCTTCCCGCCAAAGTAAAAATCGTCGAAGTAGGCCCGCGCGACGGCTTGCAGAACGAGAAGGAATTCGTCGCGACCGAGGTCAAGATCGAACTGGTGAACCGGCTGGCGAGCGCGGGTTTGCAGAACGTGGAATCGGCTTCGTTCGTTTCGCCGAAATGGGTGCCGCAAATGGCCGACGGCGCGGCCGTGATGGCCGGCATCGAGCGGCGTCCGGGTACGATCTACTCGGCGCTCACGCCGAATCTGCGCGGCTTCGAAGCGGCGCTCGATGCGAAAGTCGATGAAATCGTCATCTTCGGTGCAGCCAGCGAAGCGTTCTCGCAAAAGAACATCAACTGCAGCATCGCGGAGAGCATCGCGCGCTTCGAACCGGTTGCGAAGGCCGCGAAAGAGGCCGGGCTGCGCCTGCGAGGCAGCATTTCTTGCGCGCTGGGTTGTCCGTACCAAGGCGACGTGCCGATCGAAGCCGTGGTCGACGTCGTGCAGCGCATGAAGGCGCTCGGCTGCGATGAAATCGATATTGCCGACACCATCGGCGTGGGCACTGCCGGCCGCACGCGCGACGTGATGGCGGCAGTATCGAAGGTATTCCCGCGCGAACGGCTCTCCGGCCATTTCCACGATACCTATGGTCAGGCGGTCGCGAATATCTACGCGTCGCTGCAGGAAGGCATCGAGATTTTCCATGCTTCCGTGGCGGGACTCGGTGGCTGTCCGTACGCGAAAGGCGCTACCGGCAACGTGGCGACCGAGGACGTCATCTTCCTGCTGAACGGGCTGGGTATTAAAACCGGCGTCGATCTCGATCAGCTCGTGGAGATCGGCGACTTCATTTCGCGGGCGATCGGCAAGCCGAGCGCGTCGCGGGTGGGGCGTGCCTTGCTCGCGAAGAAACGCGACGGCGCGGCGTCGTGCGTTTGATGGTCAACCCACTACTTTCACTATGAATACGATGAACGAAACACTCGACGCCCTGCCCGATTCCGCTCGCCGCGTGGCGCTCCTGCTGCAGGAACGCGGGCACACGAAGCCCATCGTGATGCTGGCCGAAACCGGCAAGACATCGGCTGAAGCGGCGGCTGGCCTCGGCTGCTCGGTCGCGCAAATCGCCAAATCGATTCTGTTTCGCCGCAAGAAAGACGACGCGCCGGTGCTCGTGATTGCGAGCGGTGTAAATCGTGTGGACGAGAAAAAAGTGGCTGAACGGGTAGGCGAACTCGCCCGCGCCGATGCCAAATTCGTCCGTGAAAAAACCGGCTATGCAATTGGCGGTGTGTGCCCGATCGGCCATGCCACACCGCCGCTGACACTGATCGATGAAGACTTGCTCGCACTCGACAGTCTCTGGGCCGCCGCCGGTCATCCGCACGCGGTGTTCAATCTGACGCCGCTGGAACTGGTCGCGCTGACGGGCGCGCCGGTAGCCGATGTCGCGTTGCGCGAGACTGCGTGATGACTGAGACCGTGGCGTCGCCGTGTATCGATGTATGCAGGATGAATCCATCGACGGGGCTTTGCGACGGATGTTTTCGCACAATCGATGAAATTGCGGGCTGGTCGTCCTTCGATGACACGCAAAAGGCAGCGGTCCTGAAGCAAGCGGAAGCGCGGGAAAAAGGGCCGCTCGTGGTGCGCATCGGCGAGCGCTTCACGGCCACGCTGCCGAAGGAGCCAAACGCATGATCACGTTCCCCGCGTCCATGCGAGTGTTCGAACGCGGATGGCTGTCGTCGAATAACGTGCTTTTCGTCGACGACACACACGCCGCTTTAGTCGATTCCGGCTATACGATACACGCGCCGCAAACCCTTGCCCTCGTGCGCAATGCGCTTGGTGGCAAACGCACGCTTGATCTGATTGTGAACACGCATCTGCATTCGGACCATTGCGGCGGCAACGCGTTGCTGCAGGCGAACTTCGCGTGCGAGACGCTGATTCCAGAGACCGAGGCGCACGCCGTGCGCGACTGGGACGAAGACAGACTCACGTTCCGCGGAAGCGGGCAAAGTTGCGAGCGTTTCGCTTTCACCGGCACGATCGCTCCGGGCGTGTCGCTCCGGCTTGGTGACCTGGACTGGTCGGTGCTCGGCGCGCCCGGCCACGACCCGCATTCGCTGATGTTGTATTGCGCCGAAGAACGCGTCCTGATCAGCGCCGATGCGTTGTGGGAAAACGGCTTCGGCGTGATTTTTCCCGAACTGGAGGGTGACAGCGGTTTCGCGGAACAGCGCGCGGTGTTGGACGTGATCGCCACGCTGGACGTGCGAGCGGTCATTCCCGGTCACGGGGCGCCGTTCACGGATGTTTCGAAGGCGTTGGATATCGCTTCGTCGCGAATCGATTATTTGAGCGCCGATCCCGCGCGCAACGCGAAGAACGCGCTAAAGGTGCTGATCGTGTTCAAGCTGATGGAGTTGCGCTCGATGCAGATCGACGAACTGTTGCTGCTAATCGACGAAGCCCGGCTGATGCGCGCGGCCGCCAACCTGCTCTCCGACGATCGTCGGGGATTGGTGCGCAAGTATCTTGCCGAACTGACGGCAAGCGGCGCGCTGAAGATGGAAGGCGAGACGGTGAAGATTGCCTGAGTGGTTTGCCTGAATACCCAGGCGCGATACTTGAAACGGCCAAAAGAAAGCCGCTTGTAGACCAAGCGGCGGAATTTTTGTTGACGTGATCAGCGCCGTTTGCATCGTAACGCGCCTGTTTTCGAGATGCATCGGTGCTTTCCCTACAGACTTACAACAACTAGATGAACGGGCCATGACGCGGGCGCGCAGGACCCTTACGCCTCCTCGCTCGCCTCGAAAAACGCGAGGATTTCCGCGAGCAATTCGTCGGGTACTTCTTCCGGAATATAGTGGCCCGAAGGCAACACACGGCCGCTGACATCGCGTGCCACACGACGCCATTCGTCCAGCGGCTCGAAGCACTGTTCGATCACACCTTCCTGTCCCCACAACACCCGCATCGGACACGCAATCTTGTTGCCGCACTCAAGATCCGCGCGATCATGCTCGAGATCGATAGTCGCCGACGCCCGATAATCCTCGCACATTGCATGCACCGCGCCGGGCTGGCGCAGCGCATCGCGATACGCCTGCAACGCATGCGGCGCGAACGGTGCGAGCCCCGCGTGGCGGCTGCCCATCACCCGCTCGACATACGCATCCGGGTGCGCGCCGATCAGCAATTCCGGCAAGGGCTCGGGCTGGATCAGGAAGAACCAGTGAAAATAGGCGGTGGCGAAGGCGCGATCGGTGGCCTCGTACATCGCGAGCGTCGGCGCTATGTCGAGCAGCATCAGGCGGTCGATGGCCTGCGGGAAATCCAGCGCCATCCGGTGCGCCACGCGCGCACCGCGATCGTGCGCGCAAACCATGAAACGCTCGAAGCCGAAGTGCCGCATGAGCGCGACCTGATCGGCGGCCATGGCGCGTTTCGAATAAGGTGTGTGCTGCGCGTCGCTGACTGGTTTCGCCGACGCGCCGTAACCGCGCAAATCGGTTGCGATCACGGTGAAATGCTGCGCCAGAACATTAGCCAGCCGATGCCAGATCTCGTGCGTCTGCGGGTGACCGTGAAGCAGCAGAAGCGGCGGCCCGTTGCCGCCCTTCATGCCGAAGAGTTCGACGCCCGCGGCGTCGACGGTGAACGGCTCGTAGTCTTCGAACGGCATGGCGTGAATGTTCGGATGGCTGGAAAAGCATTGTAGGCGTCCCCGGCGATACTAAACTGCCTGCTGGCAAGCGCTTTCGTAGAAGCTGAAGACTTCTTCCAATGTGCCGGGCGATCGCGCATCGAAAGATTCGCCTATAATAGAACGGTCGTTCGCATACCTTGGGCGCATGCGCTTAGCGTTGCAAGTCCGACCGAAATCGCCGTGCGCAGTTGCCGTAATTCCGCATCAGATGGACGCGCGGGTATCGCCGGCTTCACATTCAATCAGGAGACTCGAGTCATGGCACTTCCCGCCGCTCTGCAACACCTCGCGCTACCGGTCATCGCCTCGCCGATGTTCATCGTCAGCTATCCCGAGCTCGTGCTCGCGCAGTGCAAGGCGGGCATCGTCGGCTCGTTTCCTGCGCTGAACGCCCGGCCGGCCGAGCTGCTCGACGAATGGCTCACGCAAATCGGCGAGGGAATCGAGGCGCATAAGACGGCAAATCCGGGCGCACCGGTCGGTCCGGTCGCGGTGAACCAGATCGTGCATCACTCGAACGCGCGGCTTGAAGCGGACGTGCGTGTGTGCGTCGAGCATCGTGTGCCTATTTTCATCACGAGCCTGCGGGCGCCGGTCAAGGAGATGATCGACGCCGTGCACAGCTACGGCGGCATCGTGCTGCACGACGTGATCAACTTGCGGCACGCGGAAAAGGCGCTGGAAGCGGGGGTCGACGGCCTGATCCTGGTCGCGGCCGGTGCGGGCGGACACGCGGGCATGACCTCGCCGTTCGCGCTGGTGGGCGAAGTGCGGCGCATCTTCGACGGCCCGATTGCGCTGTCTGGTGCCATCGCGAATGGCGGCTCCATTCTCGCCGCGCAAGCCATGGGCGCGGATTTCGCGTATATCGGCACGCGCTTTATCGCCACGCGCGAGGCGCATGCGCTGGAAGAGTACAAGACGGCGATCGTCGGTTCGAAAGCAGCGGACATCATCTACACGAATCTCTTTACCGGCGTGCACGGTAACTATATTCGTCAGAGCATTCTCAACGCCGGACTTGATCCGGACGCTCTGCCGGCATCGGACAAAGGCGCGATGAATTTCGGCGACGCGGCGATCAAGGCCAAGGCGTGGAAGGAAATCTGGGGTGCGGGACAAGGCGTCGGCCTGATGGACGACGTACCGACAGTGGCGGAACTGGTAACGCGGCTCAAGCAGGAATACGACGACGCGAAAGCGCGGTTGGGTATCGCGCGATAGCGCGTTAGATACGCTTTTCGCACTTGATAACAAAAATGCCGCCTGACTGATTCAGGCGGCGTTTTGTATTGCCGGGAGGTATTGCCGGGAGCAAGCGCATCGCGCTCGCCTGCCGCGCTTAGAACTTCGTGCGAATGCCCACGCCGTACGTATCGCCGCTCGACATGCTCGTGTACTTGTCGTTCAGGTACGCAGCATAGACGTCCGTGCGCTTGGACAGCGGATAGTCGTAGCCGATAGCCCAGCTCTTGTGCGTCTGGTCGAGGCCGCCGTTGCTGCGCGAATACGCATACGACGCCATCACCGAACCCACACCCAGGGGTACCGTCACGCCGCCTTGCCCCGTGTTCACGTGGAACGTACCCGGATCGATATCGTTCTTCGTGTACATGTACTGCGCGAAGAACTTGACGAACTTCATGTCGTACGACGCGCCGAACTGGGCCACGCTCTGGCTCTTGTAACCCGCCACGAAGGACGTGAGGTCACCCGGCGTTGCGCTGAAATTCACATACTGATAAACGCCGGTCGCCGCAAATGGGCCGTGGAAATACAGGAATTGCGCACTGTATTTCTTCGAGCCGTTCTGGCCGGCCTGGTTGCCGAAGCTGTACATCGCGCTACCCGACAAACCGCTGAAATCGGGCGTTGTGTACTGAACGGAATTGTTCCAACCCGAATCGCCGACTACGCCCTGGTCCGTCGTGTACGTCGGGAACGTGCTCTGGCCGAGGAACACGTGATACACCATCGGCGAGAAAGTGTACGAATCGATGAACGGGTTGAACAGGATCGTCGATACAAAGAGCTGCGTGGTCAGCCGGCCAGCGGTGACCGTACCGTACGGCGACTGGATACCGACATACGAGTTGCGCGCAAAAAACGTGTCGCCCGCGAAGCGGCCATAGTTACCGTTCTGCGCGCGAAAGAAGCTTTCCAGCGTGAAGATCGCCTTATAGCCGCCACCGAGATCTTCGCTGCCTTTCAAGCCCCAGTAAGACGTCGACATACCGCCGCCGCCCACGTTCCAGGCTGTGGCGCTGCCTGGGAATTTCGTGGCTCCCACCCATTCGTCGACTTGTCCGTATAACTGGACGCTCGATTGCGCGTGGGCGGAACCGGCGGCAAGCAAGCCGAACATGCCTGCAGTAACGGTCGCCTTGGCCGCGGCTTTAAACGCGCGGTTCACGGGTGGCTTCATGGACTCTCCTGTCGTATTAACGTTAAACGGGTATTTGGCGGGCATTGCTTCGCCTTCGGACTGTTCTTATTGACGTCCGCTATGCATGTGCATGGCTTAGGGCGGGACCATCTTTACGGATCATTTTTCCGGACAAAAATAACTTTCCTTATGCCGTCTATAGCGGTTTGAATACATTGCACGCGGCGCACTTTTATGGCGTGCGCTGTCGCGCAATACGGAAAGCGCTTGAACGGATGCCCGGCTTGCCAGTCGATGGCCCGCGATGCTATATGCCACGGCGCGGCCGGGCAATCTGCATTCAGGCAACAATAAGAACGCGATAAGAAACGCTGGCGAAACGCATTGTTAATGCCGCTAATTTTGAGAGGAATGGAAGCAGAGGTTCTGGCGTTGAAACTGTGGCGGGATTACGTCATTGCGACGCTTTCCGTAGACGCGGGAATTGTTTTTTGTTTTGCACTCGAAAGCAAGTTCGAGTCGCGCGAACAAGCGAGTGGACAGTGCGCTAGACGCACTGTGTTTTTTGGGGATTGGCAGGGCGATGCGCGTTTCGCGCATTTAATACGGAGTATTGATTCGCGTGCGTGAGTGCGTGACGCCTCGCGCCCGCAATTAATTCCGATAGGGGGAGTTTGCGGGCAAACGAGGATCGTCGCCCTGGCGGCTCGACGGGCGCGGGGTGCTGCGCTCTTCGTTATAACGCGCGATATCGGCACGGATCGATCCGCCGGTGCGCAACTGCGCGCCTTGCTCGGCGCGCGGTCCGCCGCGCACTTCCGCGCTGATCGGCGTCAGGCCAGAGCCTGCCGCCACGCGTTGATAACGGAAGGGCTGGGCACCACGCTCGACGTCATCGACTCGCATGGCATTGCGGTTCGCCGCCTGCCATGGCCCTTGGCCCGCACTGCGGTTGAACATCGCACCGTTGTTCCCGCCGGCGAACGCGAGCGACCCGCACAAGGTCGACGCCGCAACCAAACCGGCAGCGGCGGCGAAGATCAAGCGAGCGATAAGTCGAAATCGGGTGAGCAACATGTCGATACTGCGAATTGTCCGACTCGTTCGAGCGTGTGGGCGGAAAGTGAGATCCGCCAGCATCGCCGACCGGTCATTATCGGAACATCGGGGCCACGCTTCACAACGACAACGCGCCCAGCCAACCGGTCTACCACTCAATTTATTGTGCTGCACGACTGGAGTCGAGCCAAAAAGTGTTAGGTCTTCCTGACGGTTGTAACACCATGTTACTTCACGGTTTTTCGGCTCTTTTCGAGATGGCCCGCGACGCTTCCGTCTTATCAAATACCCTTGATTCCGGTTACTGGCCAATGGTCTGCGGATGGTCCTGCCGAGCCCACAATCGCGCCAATTCATGCATTTGACGCATTAATAAATCACTTAAATGAATTTGCATCTTGAATTGCTATCCGGTCAAATAGCGGCTTGCGACGCTTTTCGCGCGTTTCCGTTCGCCTTTTTTTGCAGGCGCACAATGTGTTCGCCGGAAGTCGTCATGCATTTTCACGAATATGCGAAACGCCGATGACCCGCCCCAAGTTTCTCCCCGACAACTTCACTCTCGCACTCGTAGGCACGGTGATCCTTGCCAGCCTGCTGCCGTGCCGCGGCGCGGCAGCAGTGGGCTTCAACTGGTTGACGAACATAGCAGTCGGACTGTTGTTTTTCCTGCACGGCGCGAAGCTCTCGCGTGAAGCGATCGTCTCAGGCATGACGCACTGGCGCCTGCACATCGTCGTACTGCTTAGTACCTTTGCGCTGTTTCCATTGCTCGGCCTGGCGCTGAAACCCGTTCTCACGCCGCTCGTCACGCCCGCGCTCTACATGGGCATCCTGTTTCTTTGCACGCTGCCCTCCACCGTGCAGTCGTCCATCGCGTTCACTTCCATCGCCAAAGGCAACGTGCCGGCGGCGGTCTGCGCCGCTTCGGCTTCGAGCCTGCTCGGCATCTTCATCACGCCCGCGCTGGTCGGACTGGTAGTGACGGACGGCAGCGGCCACGCGGGTTCGGCATGGCACACGGTCGGCAATATTGTGCTGCAACTGCTCGTGCCGTTTATTGCCGGGCAATTGCTGCGGCCGGTGATCAGCAAATGGATCGAGAAGAATCGGGGCGTTCTGCGTTTCGTCGATCAAGGTTCCATCCTGCTGGTGGTGTACGTCGCGTTCAGCGAAGCGGTGAATGAAGGCATCTGGCACACGATCTCCCTGCAAACGCTTGGCGGACTGGTCGTGGTGAACGTGGTGCTGCTTGCGCTCGCGCTTGGGTTGACGGCATTTGCCAGCAAGCGGCTGGGCTTTAATCGCGCCGATCAGATCACGATCGTTTTTTGCGGATCGAAGAAAAGCCTCGCGTCGGGAATTCCAATGGCGAAGGTGATTTTTGCCTCGCATGCGGTGGGCGCGGTTGTGCTGCCGTTAATGCTTTTTCATCAGATCCAGTTGATGACGTGCGCGGTGCTCGCGCAGCGCTGGGGCGCTCGCGACACCTCCGGTGAGCAAGCTGCACGGCCAGAAGGCGCCGGCGCGCAAGTCCAGCCGTAAGCGCCGGACCCGTGCCGAAACTGGCAATAGTGTGAAAACACGTTGCATGACTGCCTGCGCGAACCAAAGCATGAAGCCGCCCTGTGCGGCTTTTTTGCTATTTGGAACTTGTCCAGACGTTCTGTTGATTCGGCCAGAAGGCCTATGACTTGATGCCGTGAGCCGGCAAACCCGTTTCAATTCTTCAGCATCCCTATGCCGTTTGGCGGACTGGTGATCGGGCATGTGACTTGCCACACTTGTGCTCACACGCGGCCGATAGCAGCAAGCAACTGAACACGACTTGCCGGACTTCATCCACACACTCCGGCAGCGTCACTCCGAGCGCGATGAAGCCACGCTTGCTGAACGAATCGTCAACGAGGAATGCGGCACATGGAACCTGGTGTAATTCACGCTCACGCGCCAAACGACCGCGCTAGCAAGGGGCTCGGCACGCGGGAAGCTACCTGGCAAAACTCCGGGCGGCTGTCGACCTTGCCCGAAGTCGACCCGGCGACCCTCGTGCCGCCCGGCGCACGCGCCGTTATCGTCTCGCCGCACCCAGATGACGAGATCCTCGGCACCGGCGGTCTGCTAGCGAAATTGTCCGATCTGGGCCGCAAGGTGCTGATCATCGCCGTGACTGACGGCACTGCGAGCCACCCCGATTCGCCGGAGTGGCCAGCAGCGCGTCTCGCTGCAATCCGCCCGCAAGAAACACGCGACGCGCTACAACGTCTGCGCATGAGGCACGTCGCGTTGGTCCGGTTGCACCTTCCCGATGGCGGCGGCGAAACGTTCGAGTCGGAACTGGCAGAAGCGCTAAAAGCGCATCTGGAACCCGGTGACATCGTGTTCGGAACCTGGCGTTTCGACGGTCATCCCGATCACGAGTCGGTTGGCCGTGCCATGACGGCCGTGGCCGGTGCGCTCGACCTGCCGTTCGTCGAAGTCCCCGTGTGGACCTGGCACTGGGCGACACCCGAGGATTCACGCGTGCCCTGGAGCCGTGCCCGGCGCATCGTGCTGGACGCGGCCACGCTTGCCCGCAAGCTTCACGCGGTGCAGGCGTTCCGCAGCCAGATCGAAGCCGATAGTTCGACGGGCCGCGAGGCGATCCTGCCTGAGCACGTGCTCGAACGTCTTACGCGATCGTACGAGGTCGTACTGATATGACGCGGGAACCGGGCGCCCGGGACTATTTCGCTGGTCGCTATCAAAGCAGCGATGACCCGTGGCTGCTTCGCATCAGTATCAGTATCAGGACGATGACAGGGTGCTTGATGTGTGGTCATCGAATGGAGCGTCTGTACATCAGCGAGAAGCGCGTTAATGTGTGTCATTGTGTGTTTAGTTGAAATGCCTCGGTTCATTTACTAAACAATGAAGACAACTGAAAGCCTTATGTATAGACCACTTACGGGTTTTCTCTAGGGCTTTCAGGGGAATCGATGCTCTGTTTTACTATACAATCGCCGCATTCGTGCGAACCCTATAGCGTTAGTAAACACGCAACGTGTCGACAACGCATCAGCGCCGATAAACAATAATCCAGGCAATGCGGAGACGAGAAACCCGATGGCCACAACCATTCGTGATGTCGCGCGCGCAGCCAGTGTGTCGATCGGCACGGTATCGCGGGCGCTGAAAAACCAGCCGGGCTTGTCGGAAGCAACGCGGGAACGCGTGGTGGAAGCGGCGCGGGAACTTGGCTACGACGCGGCCCAGCTTCGCACCCGCATCCGGCGCGTCACCTTCCTGCTGCATCGCCAGCACAATAACTTCGCGGTCAGCCCGTTCTTTTCGCATGTGCTGCACGGCTTCGAAGAAGCGTGCCGTGAGCGGCGGCTGGTGCCGTCGGTACTGACGGCCGGCCCGACTCACGATCTCGCCCAGCAAATGCGGCTTCACGCGCCGGACGCCGTGGCGGTGGCGGGGTTTATCGAGCCGGAGCTGCTCGCTCATCTGCGCTCCATGAACCGGCCGGTCGTACTGATCGATTTGCGCGCGCCGGGGTTCCGTTCGGTCAACGTCGATAACACCCGCGGCGCCGCGCTCGCCATGCAACATCTGTTTGCACTCGGACGCAAACGGATTGCGTTCATTGGCGGATCGCTGGCGCACTACAGCATCTCGCAGCGGGCAATGGGTTATCGGCTGGCGTATTTCGAAGCGGGATTGCTCTTCAATCCGACGCTGGAAGTCACCACGCAGCCGGCTATCGACGCCGACCTTGCCGCCGCCGACGCCATGGAACGCCTGATCGCCCAAGCGCGCGCGCAATCCGCACCGCTGCCGGACGCCGTTTTCGCCTATAACGATGCTGCGGCCCTCGCTGCCATGCGCGTCTGTCTTGCGCACGGTTTGCGGGTGCCGGAAGACATCGCGTTCGTAGGTTTCGACGATATTCCCGCCGCCGCGCAAAGCACGCCGCCGCTCACCACGGTCACTGTCGACAAGGAAGCGCTCGGACGGCGCGGCGTGGAATTGCTGCTGGAAACCGCCCAGAATCAGGACAACGCGAACACCACCGACACGCTCGTGCCCGTGCGCCTGATTCCTCGCGCGAGCTCGGCCATAACACGGACACAGACACCGGTATGAACTCAACCGCTCTGAACGTGGCGAGTCCGGCAGAACCGGACTTTCGCAACCGCGACTTCCTCCTCGACCACGTTCGTCACACCCTCGCGTTCTACGCGCGAACCGCCCGCGACGATTCAGGCGGTTTTTTCCATTTTTTCAAGGACGACGGCACGGTCTACGACCGCACCACGCGCCATCTCGTCAGCAGCACGCGCTTCGTCTTCAATCATGCGATGGCCTTCCGCCACTTCGGCGGCCAGCAGCATCAGGACAACGCCCGGCACGCGTTTGCGTTCCTGCGCAACGCGCTTTGGGACGCGGTGAACGAAGGCTACGACTGGGAAATCGAATGGCGCGACGGCGCGAAACGCACGCTCGACGGCACGCGGCATTGCTATGGCCACGCGTTCGTTCTGCTGGCATGCGCGCACGCGGCAATGGCGGGTATCGATGAAGCCAAACCCTTGATCGATGAAACCTTCCAGTTGATGGACAAGCAGTTCTGGGACGCGAGCGCCGGTCTGTACGCCGATGAAGCCACGCCCGACTGGCAGTTGTCGTCGTATCGCGGGCAGAACGCCAACATGCACGCAACCGAAGCGCTGCTCGCCGCGTACGAGGCAACCGGCCACGTGCTTTACCTGGATCGCGCGGAAAAAATCGCCGGCAACATCACGTTGCGCCAGGCGCGGCTGAGCAACGGTCTGGTCTGGGAGCATTACCACGCCGACTGGTCGATCGACTGGCATTACAACGAATCCGACAGTTCGAACATTTTTCGCCCATGGGGTTTCCAGCCCGGCCATCAGACCGAATGGGCGAAGCTGCTGCTGATCCTGGAGCGGCATCGCGCGTTGCCGTGGCTGGCGCCGCGCGCTATCGAACTATTCGATGCAGGTTTCAATCGCGCGTGGGACGAGCAACACGGCGGCCTGTATTACGGCTTCGGCCCTGACGACTCGATTTGCGACCACGACAAATACTTCTGGGTGCAGGCCGAGAGCTTCGCCACCGCCGCACTGCTCGGCAAGCGGACTGGCCTGGAGCGATTCTGGGATTGTTACGACGAGCTCTGGCGTTATAGCTGGAAGCATTTCGTCGATCACGAATACGGCGCGTGGTTCCGCATCCTGACCTGCGACAACCGCAAGTACGGCGACGAAAAAAGCCCGGCCGGCAAGACCGATTACCACACGATGGGCGCGTGCTACGAAGTGCTCAACGCAATAGGCGCCGCGAACGCGCCCCAGGAAAACCGCGAGACAGCGAAAGAGACAGGCTAAACGGTGAGCACGATGACCTCCAATTCAAACTTCCCGCAATTCGTCTCGGCCGGCGACATCCTCACCGACCTGATTCGCACCGGTCCGTCGGACTGGCTGTCGCGCCCAGGCGGTGCGGGCTGGAACGTCGCACGCGCCGTCGCGCGTCTCGGGCTGCCGACGGCAT
>NZ_AEJF01000170.1 GCF_001028175.1 Caballeronia mineralivorans PML1(12) | reverse complement strand
GCACGCGCCGTCGCGCGTCTCGGGCTGCCGACGGCATGCGCGGGCTCGCTCGGCACGGACAATTTCTCCGATGAACTCTGGAACGCCAGCGTCGCAGCCGGCCTCGATATGCGTTTCATGCAGCGCGTCGAGCGGCCGCCGCTACTGGCGATCGTGCACAAGACGCAACCACCAACCTATTACTTCATGGGTGAAAACGGCGCGGACCTCGCCTTCGATCCCACCCATCTGCCGTCCGGCTGGATGGACGCGGTCAAATGGGCGCACTTCGGCTGCATCAGCCTGGTCCGTCAGCCGCTCGGCGACACGCTCGCCAGCCTCGCCGCGCAACTGCGCGAACATGGCGTGAAGATCAGCTTCGACCCGAACTATCGGAACCTGATGGAGCACGGTTACGAGCCGACCTTGCACAAGATGGCGGCGCTTGCCGACCTGATCAAAGTCTCCGACGAAGATCTGCAAAAACTCTTCCCATCGATACCGAATGAAGCCGACGCCATTGCCGAGATCCGCGCGATGAACCCGCAGGCCACCGTGCTCATCACGCGGGGTTCGGCCGAAGCCACGCTGCACGTCGGCAACGATAGCTGGCAGGCAAGGCCGCCGAAAGTCGATGTCGCCGACACGGTGGGCGCCGGCGATGCGTCCATCGGCGGCTTGCTGTACAGCTTGATGACACGCGCTGGCGGCTGGCCCGATCACTTGCGTTTCGCGCTGGCGGCAGGCGCGGCGGCGTGCCGGATGTCGGGGGCACATTCTCCCTCGCTGGAAGAGGTCGAAGATTTGCTGGCCTGAGGTTGAGGCCTGAAGTTGAGACCTGGGGCTAGCGCCCGCCGGTCAAATAAGAGACGGTCATACGCGCGATAAATACGCGTGCTAGCATCGTTTCAACCTTTGCCGGAGATGCATCATGGAAGACACGATCTACACGAAAGGCATCTACACCGCGACGATAGGGGCCCACGCCGTAGACGGCGGCCAGTTTCGAGGTGTCGTCACGCTGGTGCGGGATGACGGCGAAGACGGCGAGGATTCAGAGCCAAAGTTATACGACGTCGCTGCCACGTCGCTATCCGAAGAAGAGGCGCTCGAAGAAGCCCGCGCGCTCGCGCACCGGATCCTCGGTGAACTCGAACTATAAAAAACGGCGACGCGGGAATTTCTGCGCCGCCGTTTTCGTTTGAACGGGAGTAGCAGGATTGGCAGGAGTAACAGAAGTACCAGGAGTAACGGGAGAACCACCATGCCGGAACAACTCTTCCTCTACGGC
The DNA here is from genome assembly GCF_001028175.1 of Caballeronia mineralivorans PML1(12). Classification (GTDB taxonomy): domain Bacteria; phylum Pseudomonadota; class Gammaproteobacteria; order Burkholderiales; family Burkholderiaceae; genus Caballeronia; species Caballeronia mineralivorans. The sequence continues at coordinate 4,765 of NZ_AEJF01000170.1, read as the reverse complement.
GTCTACTCCATCCACGTGCGGCCCCTCGAACTACAAGGGGCGCGCTGGGACGCCGAATACGAAATCCGCCATCACGACAAAGCCGTGCAGCCGTGGAAAACGGTCGGCGGCGATAGCGGTTTGCCGAGTCCCGCCGACGCCATTGACGCCGCGCATGTGCAAGCGGTCTCGGACATTGAAGCCGGTGCGGGCATTCCCAAGCCTAAGACGTTTCCCTGAACCAAGAGAAGGTCAGGGTTTCGAGCTCACCGAGCCGGAGCCAGTCTGCTGCTGCGAGGCGGCTGACGGCACCTTCTGCGCCTCTTGTTTATCGATCGATACCGCGCGTTCGTGCGCCTCGCGTGACGTGGCGCGTGCGACATAATCCGACAGCACGCCGCCCGGCTCGATCAGCTTCGCCATATAGGCAATCTGCAGCGTGCTCGAGACGAGGATATCGGCGGCGGTGAAGCGTTCGCCCAGCAGCCACGGGCCGTCCGCAAGTGCCGATTCGATCGCCTTTTCCACCCGCCCCAGATCGCCCCAGCCGAAACTCACGCTGTTACCCGGTGCGCCCGTCATCCGTTCGGCCATAGCCGGTTCAAGGCACGCGCCCGTGAAGAACATCCATTGGAGGAAACGGCCTCGCAACGGATCGTCCAAGGGAACGCCCAGGCCAGCTTGCGGGTATTTATCGGCGAGATAGAGCAGCACCGCGCCCGATTCCGCGACGCACACGCCACCGTCATCGAGCGCGGGCAACTTCGACATCGGGTTCACGGCGCAAAACGCCGGAGCGTTCTGCTCGCCCGCTCGAATGTTCACGTAGGCGAACTCATACGGCACGCGCAGTTCCTCGAGCATCCACAACGCGCGAAACGCGCGCGTCTTCGGCCAGTAGTAGAGCCTCATCGGCGGATCGTCCTTTTTCGTGGCGCTGCGTTATCAGGGAGATGTTCAGATTACCCGCTCCAAGGCGGTTCTAGCTACGGGTTAACCACACATTAGCCGTTCAGCAGGTGATTTCCACTCGCGCATCTCAATAAAGATCGCTTTTGTTTCTGGTACGAGCGTGCGATCGCGAAGAACGCAAAAACCTTCCGGCTATGTCGAGGAAGAATGGCGATATCCCCTCAATTCGACGACCAAACGCCGGAGACCGCATGAACGCGCGTGTGCCTTTTGCAGACCATCCCCCGTTAGCCAATTATCAACTCACCGATAATCTCAAGGCCGCACACGGCCGCATCTTCCTCACCGGCACGCAGGCATTGGTTCGGCTGGTCCTTATGCAACGCCAGCTGGATCGCGCCGCTGGGTTAAATACAGCGGGTTTCGTGAGCGGTTATCGGGGCTCGCCGCTTGGCATGGTCGATCAGCAATTGTGGAAAGCGAACAAGCTGCTCGCGTCGCACGACGTGCGTTTCCTGCCCGCGATCAACGAGGAGCTCGGCGGCACGGCCGTGCTCGGCACGCAGCGTGTGGAATCGGATCCCGAGCGCACCGTCGATGGCGTCTTTGCGATGTGGTACGGCAAGGGCCCGGGCGTCGACCGTGCCGGCGATGCGCTCAAGCACGGCAACGCGTACGGTTCGTCGCCGCATGGCGGCGTGCTGGTCGTGGCGGGCGACGATCACGGCTGCGTGTCGTCGTCCATGCCGCATCAGTCCGATCAGGCGATGATCGCCTGGCACATGCCCGTGGTAAATCCATCGAATATCGCCGATATGCTCGAGTTCGGGCTTTACGGCTGGGCGTTGTCGCGTTTTTCGGGCGCGTGGGTCGGTTACAAGGCGATCTCGGAGACGGTGGAATCGGGGTCGACGGTGGACCTCGATGCGTTACAGACCGAGTGGCCGGCGCCGGAAGGTTTCGTCGCGCCTGAAGGGGGTTTGCATAATCGCTGGCCCGATCTGCCGAGCTTGACGATTGAAGCGCGGCTTGCCGCCAAGCTCGACGCCGTGCGGTACTTTTCCAAAACGAATTCCATCGATAAATGGATCGCGCCGAGTCGTCATGCGAACGTCGGTATTGTGACGTGTGGCAAGGCGCATCTGGATCTGATGGAAACGCTGCGTCGGCTGGATCTGACCGTCGATGACCTCGATGCCGCCGGCGTGCGCATCTATAAAGTGGGCTTGTCGTTTCCGCTCGAGACCACGCGGCTCGATACCTTCGTGGAAGGTCTCTCGGAAGTCCTCGTGATCGAAGAGAAAGGGCCAGTGATCGAACAGCAGATCAAAGACCATTTGTATAACCGGACGCAAGGCGCGCGGCCGATTGTTGTCGGCAAGAACGCGCAGGATGGCGCGGCCTTATTAAGCGCGCTTGGCGAACTGCGTCCATCGCGCGTGTTGCCGGTGTTCGCGGACTGGCTTGCGCGGCACAAACCATCGCTTGATCGCCGCGATAAAGTCGTCGATCTCGTCGCGCCGCAAATCCTGTCGAACGCCGCCGATACCGTCAAACGTACGCCGTATTTCTGCTCGGGCTGCCCGCACAATACATCGACGAAAGTACCCGACGGATCGATCGCGCAGGCGGGGATTGGCTGCCACTTCATGGCGTCGTGGATGGAGCGCGATACAACGGGCTTGATCCAGATGGGCGGTGAAGGCGTTGATTGGGCCTCGCACTCCATGTTCACGAAAACGCCGCACGTGTTCCAGAATCTCGGTGATGGCACCTACTTTCACTCAGGAATCCTGGCTATTCGCCAAGCGGTCGCGGCGGAGGCCAACATTACGTACAAAATCTTGTACAACGATGCCGTCGCGATGACGGGCGGCCAGCCCGTCGACGGCAGCATTTCCGTGCCGCAAATCGCGCGGCAAGTTGAAGCGGAAGGTATTGCCACGCTGGTTGTGGTGAGCGATGAACCCGAGAAATACGACGGCCACCACGATCAGTTTCCGAAAGGCACGACGTTTCATCATCGAAACGAACTCGACGATGTACAACGCCGGTTGCGCGATATCAAAGGCGTTACCGTACTTATCTACGATCAAACCTGCGCAGCGGAAAAACGGCGCCGGCGCAAGAAAGGCGAGTTTCCTGACCCTGACAAGCGCTTGTTTATCAACGAAGCCGTGTGCGAAGGCTGTGGCGATTGCGGCGTGCAGAGCAATTGTTTGTCGGTGGAACCGGTGGAAACCGAGCTCGGGCGCAAGCGCCGCATCGACCAGTCGTCGTGCAACAAGGACTACTCGTGCGTGAACGGTTTTTGCCCGAGCTTCGTCACGCTGGAAGGCGCGAAGCTCAAGAAAGCCGCCGGGAACGCATTCGATCCTGAAACGCTCGCGGCCCGCGTCGATGCGTTGCAAGAACCCCAGCTCGAACTCGATAACGCGCCGTACGACATTTTGATTACCGGCGTCGGCGGCACGGGTGTGGTGACGGTCGGCGCGCTGATCAGCATGGCTGCGCATCTTGAAGGCAAGAGCGCGTCCGTGCTCGACTTCATGGGCTTTGCGCAGAAAGGTGGCGCGGTGCTGTCGTTCGTGCGCTTCGCCGCCACCGATGCATTGCTCAACCAGGTGCGTATCGATACCCAGCAAGCCGACGTGCTGCTCGCTTGCGACATGGTCGTCGGTGCAAGCGCCGATGCGCTGCAAACGGTGCGGCATGGGCGCACGCGCATTGTCGTGAACACGCACGCGATTCCGAACGCGACTTTTGTGCAGAACCCCGACGCGAATCTGCACGCCGGAGAGCTGCTGGAAAAGATGCAACACGCGGCGGGCGCGGAGCGTATGAACACGTGCGATGCGCAGGCTCTGGCGACACGTTTTCTCGGCGATACCATCGGCGCGAATATTTTGATGCTGGGTTATGCGTGGCAACTTGGGCTTGTGCCGGTGTCGCACGCGGCGTTGATGCGGGCGATCGAGTTGAACAACGTCGCTGTGCCGATGAACAAGCTGGCGTTTGCTATCGGCCGGTTGGCTGCGGCGGATATTGATGCTTTGGAAGCGCTGCGGAAGGCCAAGGTTACGCCGCGAGTCGAGATGGCTGCGATGCCGCTCGATGCGTTGATCGCGGATCGTGAAGCGCGGTTGTCAGCTTATGGCGGTGCGGGTTATGTGATGCGATATCGGTCGTTGGTTTCGGCGGCCGCCGCGCTTAACAACGATGCCGTGACGCGTGCGGTGGCTTCGACGTTTTATCGGCTGCTTGCGGTCAAGGACGAATACGAAGTCGCGCGGCTTCACACCGATCCGGCATTCCGGGCTGCGTTGGAAGCGCAATTCGAAGGTACGGCTGGGCAGGATTTCACGGTGAAATTCAATATGGCGCCGCCGGTTTTATCGAAGGCCAAGAATGGTGGCCAGCCGCGGAAGATGACGTTCGGGCAATGGCTTTGGCCGGTGCTTGGGGTAATGGCGAAGGTTCGTGGATTGCGCGGCACGGTCATCGATCCGTTTGGCAAATCGCTTGAGCGCAAGATGGAGCGCGAACTCCCCGGCGACTACGAAATCACCATTCGACGCGCGCTTGAAGTGCTGACGCCGGACAATGCGAAGGATGTCGAAACGCTCGCGCTGCTGCACGAACGCATTCGTGGTTATGGACATGTGAAGCTGGCGAATCTATCGGTGGTGAAGCGGCGCGAACGGGATTTGGGGGCGAAATTGAGGATCTCGGTGGAGACGGGGCGGTATGTGAAGGCGTCGCTCGATGAGGTGAAGGGCGCCGGAGCGCTGAGGGGAATTCCGGTGGTGGTGGCGAAGTAAGAACCCTACTCCTCGGTTCCGAGTTGCCTGGCATCGGTAGATATACAGCCAAC
>NZ_AEJF01000169.1 GCF_001028175.1 Caballeronia mineralivorans PML1(12) | reverse complement strand
AGCCAACGCGTATGCGCTTATCCCGCAAAAAAAATGAAAAAGCCCGCAAGCGATTTTGCGGGCTTTTTCGTGATGCGACGGAAACCACGCCCTACTCTTCCTCCTCCGCAATCCAGTCGATATCCCCACACAGCACGCACCGTTGCCCGCCCATGCGCGTCTCCACCGATAACGTCACGCACGGCAACGCCTCATTAATCGATAAATACGGCTTCGTCACATGCACCCTATCCGGGTCGCCCAACGCCGCCCGGAAATACGGCCGCCTTAACCAGTTCGCCCCTTGCGCATCGATAAGCGGCAACAACCGCGCTTCGTGCGCCGCGCGATCGGCCCTGAGCACCACATTGCGCCCGGCCTGGCGCCCATTGGCATCGAGTAAAAAACACCGCGCTGCGTTATCCAGCGACAGGAAATTCCAGCACACCTCTTCCAGCGCTTCCCCCGCCGCGAGCCGTTCCGCCGCACGCTCAAAAGCCCGCACGTACGGCTGCAGCCGCGTCGCCACGCGCCGTTCCTTCGCCTCCGTCTGCAACCGGAAACGCTCGGTCAATTCGCTCATCAACGTATGCGCTTGAGAGGCATCGGCGAGACCCGGATTCGGGCGGCCGAAGAAAAAACCCTGCACGAAGTCCGCACCGCTCGAGAGCGCGAGCTGCGCCTCGTGCTCGGTCTCCACGCCCTCGATCAACACCAGCTTGCCCGCCTCGTGCAGCAGCGACACTACGCCTGACAGAATCGCCTCCATGTTCCGCCGATGCTTCAAGTGGCTCGTGCCGTGAACCGAATGCGCCGAGTGCGCGGCATGCGACAACATCACGCGATCGAGCTTGACGATATCGGGATCAAGCTGCCAGATCCGTTCAATATTGGAGTGCCCCGCGCCGAAATCATCGAGCGCAATCAGGAAGCCGTGCTCGCGAAAATGCTGCACGGCGTCCGCGAGCGTTTCGATGTCATCCGCACGTTGCTCCAGCACCTCCAGCACCACGCGACGCGGCTCGATCTGCAAACGCTTGAGATTCGCCAGCAACGCGGCCATGTGATACGGCTCGGTCAGCGCCCCCGGATGCACGTTGAGAAACAGCCATTCGTTCTCCGCGCCGAGCACCTTGAAATTCTCGAGATGCAGCGCCTGCGACAGCCGGTCGACCTGCATCGCCTCGCCCACGCGCGCGGCCTGGCCGAAGACATCGAGCGGCGACACAACGCGATCGAGCGCATCGTGCGCGCGCAGCAAACCTTCGTAGCCGACCGCCCGCATATGCGACAGGCTGAACACCGGCTGAAACACGCTCGACAGCGTCCAGCCGCCGTGTTCGACCGAATACCGGTCGAACCCCGACGTCACGCTCAGTTCGAATGTCCGCGGCGAGACCGGCTTCACCTTGTCAGGATTCGCTATTGCCATCTTGCCTTCCCCGTCCGGATGCCCGCATTCGATCCTCGTTCGTGCACCCGTTCATATTCCATAACAGCAATCGATTGCGCTCGACGTCGCGCAACCGGCGCCCTCAGTCCTGATTTCATAAAGCCCTCATTTATCATCAAGCGGAATCTACCCGTCCCGTCCCCTTCGATAAAGCAAGCTCCGTGCTCACGCGAGTCCACGCGTTTCCTGACCGTGCGCCCGCATGTGCACCGCCGCGAGACGCCGGGTTCACGGCTCGGCGTGCGAGCGCACCAACACAGTGCGCGTCGTGGACCGATCCCGCATTCCTCATAAAACCCCCAAAGCCTGTCCAAGCTAAACTTTGGCCCTTCTTCGTTAAAAAAGGGGCGTCAGTATCGACTAGCCGCGCTCCTGCCGAACCCGCAAATCCATGGAAATCGTTTTCACTGTCTTGATCCTGATGCTGGCAGTCGCGCTGTCTGGCTTCGCCACCAGCCTGTTGCCCGCCGCGTTGCCCTTCACGCTGCCGCTGCCGCTGCCGCTGATCCAGATCGCGATTGGCGCGTGTCTCGCGTGGCCGGGATTCGGCCTGCATGTCACATTCGATCCCGAGCTTTTCATGATGCTCTTCATCCCGCCACTTTTGTTCGCCGATGGCTGGCGCATCCCGAAACGCGAATTTTTCATGCAGCGCCGCGCGATCCTGCTGCTCGCGCTGGGCCTCGTATTCATGACCGTGGGCGCGCTCGGCTGGTTTCTGCACGCGATGATTCCCGCCATGCCGCTGCCGGTCGCGTTCGCACTTGCCGCTGTGTTGTCGCCGACGGACGCCGTCGCGCTCAGCGGCATCGCGGGCAAGGGGCGCATTCCGGCGAACCTGATGCACATCCTCGAAGGCGAGGCGCTGATGAACGACGCGTCCGGCCTGGTTGCGCTGAAATTCGCCATCGCGGCGGCGCTCACGGGCGTGTTCTCGTTGCGCGCGGCGGCGATCAGTTTCGTGCTGATCGCCGTGGGCGGGATCGTAATCGGCGCGGCGATCAGTTGGCTGGTGACATCGATTCCGGGGCGGATCGTGAAGCTGTCCGAAGACGACGATCCCGCCGCCGGCGTGATCCTTACGCTGCTGATTCCGTTCGCGGCGTATCTGATCGCCGAGCGCTTCGGCTGCTCGGGCATTCTCGCGGCGGTGTCGGCCGGGATGATGATGAACTTCCAGAGCCTGCGCGAAGGTATTCCCACGGCGGCGCGAATCCGCATGACCAGCACGTGGACAATGATCGAATTCGTGTTCAACGGGATGGTGTTCATCCTGCTCGGACTGCAGTTTCCGCACATCATCGGACGCGCCTTGATCGAGGCGCATCACGACGGTCTCCAGCAGGTCGGCTTGCTGCTCGGTTATGTCGCGGCCGTGGTGGTCGCGCTGTACGGGCTGCGCTTCGCGTGGGTCTGGGTGCTGCGCTGGGTCGCGAGCCGCGGGGCCGCGAAACACGGCGTGGCAAACGCGGTGCCGGGCGTGC
>NZ_AEJF01000168.1 GCF_001028175.1 Caballeronia mineralivorans PML1(12) | reverse complement strand
GCCATCACGCTGGCGGGTGTGCTGTCGTTGCCCGAAGTACTGCCGAATGGGTTGGAGCTGCCTGGACGCGATCTCGCGGTCTTCATTGCATCGGCGACGATTCTGATGTCGTTGCTGATCGGAGTGATCGGCTTGCCGATGCTGCTGAACGGCCTGAAACGCCGCGGCGACCCGCACGCAGCCGAGGAACGGATTGCGCGCCGGCATGCGGCGCAGGCTGCAATCCGTGCCATCGATTCAACACAGGAAAATCTCAGCGAGCAGATGGACGAAGCGGCGTCGGCACGCTGCACGGATACGGCCGCGCGCGTGATGAGTTTGTATCGGCGGCGTCTTGAAGGACTCGGCGAAGAAGAGGAACCACGTCGAGCTGCGCGTCAGAGCGAGATGGTCGAGACGAAGCTGAGAATGGCAGCATTGAGAGCGGAGCGCTCGGAGCTGCTCAAGATGCGCACGCGGCAAGCAATCAACGATGAAACCCTGAACAAACTGATGCGCGAAATCGATTTGTCGGAGACGGCGATCGTGAACCGGAAGAAAGGTGCGAGCGCTTAAGCGAAGTGTGCTGTCCGGCACTACGCAGCGATTCTTTCGACGATTTCGCAACGTGTCCGTTTCAGCCTTCGATTCAAAACACGCGAACGAATCGAAAGGCTTAACTTTTAAGAGTTTTCGTATGCGCCGCCGATGTCCACCGTCGCATACTTCATCTCATGCGCAATCCATGAATGTGCACGATGTCGTTGTTACTCTCCGATCTTGTCCGTTCACCGCCTCTGGCTCTGAGCGGTTTTTTTTGAGGCGCGACTTACGAACAGGTGCGGCCCTCGATACATCAAGTGCACGCATCTTGCTCGATGCGTCATCCCCCGCTGAGACAAAAAGGATAACTTTGCAGTACGCGGCAATCATGTTCCTGCGCACGTCTCGTGACGCGATAAGGGGTGCGGCTCAGCAGCGAACACCAGCTTGCAAGCATATCTTTGCACTTTGTCCAAACGACCAGTATTTCTTTGCGCATCGCTCGCTTCGCCCAACCGGCTCGTGTGGCAGGCGCTTATCGTGGTTTGCGTCTTTGGTCTCGGCGGGGGACCTTACGGAGTGCGCTGGGAAGACGGCAGCCGGGTCGATTGCTGCTCTAGACGCGGCCGAGGGAGCAATGCATCTTACGAGGCTTCATCACATAAGTTTTTCCCACCAATCGACGATAAAACGATTCTCACCGCAATCTGCTTGATCCGCCTATTTCTCGAACGCCGAGAACCGCGCATCAGCCTGGTTGCCGAGTAAAAAATTCCTATGTCTGCCGAACATTGATTCGCTCTGCCGTTAGCGATACCCTCAAATCGTTCGTGATCGTCGAATGCTAGTCAACCCGGAGACGACCGTATCGTGAAGCGAGCGTGGGCTTTCTCCTGCATCCTCGCCTTGAGCGCTATCCTCGGCGGATGCGGCAAGGACGGATCGCGAAACGCTACTCAGGAACCGGGTGCATCCGCGAGTCAGGCACCGGTTCAGCTTGGGCTGGCCGCGAGCGACACACCCGCCGCATCGGGCACGCAGGAGCGGAGCGCGCCGGCCGCCGTCACTAAGGCGCAGTTGCCGGGGGAAGCAGCCGAAACACTGCGTCTGATCAAAGCGGGCGGCCCTTTCCCTTTTGGCGAGGACGGTGTCTTGTTCCGCAACAGCGCGGTATTGCTGCCGCAGCATCCGCGCGGCTATTACCACGCATACACAGTTCGCACGCCGGGCTCTGCGGATCGCGGGCAGCGCCGCATCGTATGTGGTGGACCGCGCAGGCAGACCGGCGACTGCTACTACACCGACGATTACTACGCCAGTTTCAAACGCATTGCACAATAACTTGAGCCAATTAAAAACGCCCCCGGCTTCCTATAAAGCAGACGCCGGGGCGTTGTGTTTTCAGAAGGCGTGCCGCGATGGCACGATCAGTGGCGTTTGCCCTAGCCGCAACCTGCCATCTGCTGCGATGGTGTCGTGAGCGACAGGTAAGAGGCTTCCGGCGGACCTATCACGGTTGGCCATCGAACGGCAGGAAATGCCGTTCGATGGCAGTCGACCCGCGCGAGCGAATGTCCGTTGGACCTTGAAAGCCGCCGTAGATGTCGCGCTCGGTCGACGGACCGCAATGGGTCGATTACGGAAATTCGACGCGGGGTTATGTTTAGCCAAATTCAGTGCGGCGCCGAATTGAGTGGTCAGGGCGCTAATGAACGGTTGGACACGACAGAAATGTCCATCGTCAGCTCACCACGGCGAACGCCTGCTGGTTCTCCCGAAACGTAACAATCGTGCCTGAGCTTCGCTGACCGCATGGACCGGGGCGGATGATAGCCGCCGCTCGTGCAGATCGAGAATCCGGGTGACAGGGCCGCATTCCGCCGGCTCAATGAACCAGATGTCGTTGTTCGAATTTCTGGCCGCGTTATCCAGAATTACTTCTACCTCAAGATAGAGTTCGCGATCAGCGGCTTCGAACCCCGCTTCCTGAAGATACCAGGCGAGATAAAGCGCTTTCGCGAGTTCGGCCAGCAGATTGCCATTACCCTTTCCCGCGCGAAATGCAGCCAATGCAACATGGTTGTGCAACACGAGTTCACGCACGTAGCTGGCTGTATGCGGCAACAGCATCGTTTTACTGAGAGGTTTCCTGCGTAACGGGCTCATCACCAGCGGTTTCTTGCGATTTTGCGATTTTGGGACATGAGCCGTGATAGCGGGGCACACCGATTATAAGTCGGGTATTTTAAACGGCGGTAAAGCAGAAAGAACGAATCGACGGCCGTTTAACGATATTTCAATTATGCAAAGTGCATGGAAAAAACGGTTTGCAATTCCTGACATTAAATGGTTGGTCGATTTGTCTGAAGTTTTGTAAAATCGCGCGAATGCGCAATCGCGTGATAAGAAAAAATAAGGGCCGGCATGGGTGCACAAGACATAATCGGGGCAATAACGGGTGGACTCATCCAGAGTGACCGCCTGCTAAAACTGGATAGTCCGCTGGGTAATAACGTCCTGCTGCCGCAGCGGGTTATTGGCCGGTCAAGGATTGGCCGCCATTACGAATTCACGGTGGATGTTGTTTCCACATCCGACGCCATTGAACTCAAGAAGCTCATTGCCCAGCCGGTCACGCTCTGGATCCAGCAGGGGGACGATTCCTATCTACCCCACCACGGGTATGTGCACACTGCCCGCCGTCTTGGTGCCAATGGAAGCCTGACAAGCTACCAGTTCGGCTTCGCGTCGTGGATGCACTTCCTGCGTTTTCGCAAGGACGCGCGAATCTGGCAGAACAAGTCCGCCGATACGATTCTGACCGACGTATTCGGTATGCATCCGCAGGCCCGGGGTGCTTTTAGGTTCGTGCTGAAAAACCCGTTGCCCCCGCGCTCGTTCTGCATGCAATACGAGGACGACTGGAATTTCGTTCATCGGCTGATGGAAAACGAGGGACTGTTCGGCTACTTCGAGCAGGCCGATGATGGCAAATCGCATACCCTCGTCATTACCGACGACCTTTATTCGGTGCCAGCCCTCGGGCAGACCATCCCGTTCTATCGTGCCGGCACGAATAGCGAAACCGACGCACTGGTGCAGTGGTCCGGCATGCGAACGCTGCAAAGCACAACGCTTGCTACCCGAACCTTTGACTATAAGTCGCCGGGTTCGCCCGCCAATCCCAAGGGCACAAACACCCCGACGCTTACCACACAGGGAAACCTGCCCCAGCAAGCCGAAGTATATGAATATACCGGCGCCTATACCTACGGCAAGCAGGATCGCGGTGATGCCCTCTCGAAAATCCGCATGGAAGAGTGGGAATCGCGGGCAAAGCGTTTTTACGGTTCAGGCGGTGTTCGGCAAGTGGATGCCGGTCGCTGGTTCGAACTGGACGATCATCCTGCCCACGCCACGGATAGCAAGCAGAACCGCCAGTTCGCGATAATCGAAGTAGCGTGGTTCATTGAGAACAACCTTCCGGTATCCAGTCAGACCGGCGATTTCCCGCATAGCCTGAAAGGCGAACTGGCAACGATCAAGGCGAATCATGCAGGCACGACCGGTGCATTGAAGGTCCCACATGCCGACGGCAGTGAAGGCTTCTTTCTCGTTGAAATCGAAGCGCAACGCAGGGTCGTGCCTTATCGTAGTCCATTTGAGCATCACAAGCCCGAGATGCACGTGCAGTCGGCCATCGTTGTTGGACCTGCCAACGAAGAGGTCTATACCGACGAGCTCAATCGCGTCAAGGTGCGTTTCCATTGGGACCGGCTCAACGATGGCGACGAGAATGCATCGTGCTGGGTGCGAGTCGCGATGTCAGATACGGGTGGTGGATATGGCGGCGTGCACGTCCCGAGAGTCGGAGAAGAGGTCCTGATTGACTGGGTAGACGGCGATTGCGATAGACCGATCGTCACGGCTCGCGTCTACAACGGCGCGACGAAACCTCACTGGCATTCCAACGGCCTGTTGTCGGGCTACAAGTCGAAGGAACATCAGGGCAGCGGCTACAACCAGATGGTGATGGATGATGCGACGGGCCAGAACCGCGTTCATCTATATTCAACGAGCACCAATGCCCAACTTCACCTGGGCTATCTGATCGAGCAGACCGGCAACACTCGCGGGTCATATCTCGGTAGCGGCTTTGACCTGAAGTCGGACGCTTACGGTGCAGTGCGTGCGGGCCAGGGTTTGTATGTCACTACCCACCCGGCGAGCAGCCAGCCGCTTGATGTCCGACAAGCGAGCTCGCAGCTGGTGAATTCGGAAAGCGTGCTGGAGGCGATGTCGGATGCCAGCACCACGCATCAGGCCGAAAGTCTCAAGGACGGTCACGACGCACTGAAGTCTTTCACCGATGCTACCCAGAACAATGTTTCGGGCTCGTCGTCGGGTGGCAAGACAGCGGGTGGCGGAACGGGCAACGCCAATGCGTTCAAGGAACCCGTCATGCTGTTCGGTAGTCCGTCCGGCATCGCCCTGTCGACGCAAAAATCCGTTCACATCGTGAGCGATGCACAGACCAACCTCGTGAGCGGACAGAGCACCCACATCGCAACCGGCAAATCACTGATTGCGAGCGTTGCGGAAAAACTCAGCCTGTTTGTGCAGAATGCCGGGATGAAATTGTTTGCGGCCAAGGGCAAGGTCGAGATTCAAGCGCACTCGGACAATATTGAACTGACCGCGCAGAAGACGATCACGCTGCTGTCGGCAACCGAAAGGATTGAGGCGGCAGCGAAGCAGGAAATCTTGCTGACTTCAGGCGGCGCATATATTCGCATCAAGGACGGCAACATCGAGATTCACGCACCGGGCAAGATTGATATCAAGGGTGCTCAACATTCGTTCAATGGACCAACAGCACAAGGCTACGCACTACCGGCACTGCCAAGTTCGGACGGCGGTGCGCGATACCACGAGCAATTCCGCTTGCTCGACGACGATGAAGTGACGCCGCTGGCTCATCACCGCTATGTGATTGAGAGTGAATCAGGAAAGACTTGGTCCGGCTTTAGCGATGCTGAAGGCCTAACTGAGCATGTCTACACTGATCAACCGGAAAGCCTCGCTCTCACGATTCATTATCAAGGGGACAATGATGACTCAGAAGCCTAAGCATCGCGTTCGCCATGTGAAGCATGCGTCCACGACGAACACCGCCCACAAATCGTTGGTCAAGGTCGTCGTCCAAAACGATATCGGCGAGTGGGTTCGGCCAGCCACTGGAGACAAGTTCTACATTGACGAGACTACAAAATTCCCTTCAATCGTGTTCGAAATCAAAACTGACATACCGCCCCCCTACCAGTGGAAATGGATCATCGTGTGGGAAGCACATGTAAGCGGCTTGCGTGAAAGCGCAAAGCGTGGGAGAAATTTAAAGACGTTCTCTGAAGCAGGAAGCTTTTCGAGTAACGACAAGTCCTGGCAGGCTGATTTGGGCGGGAAGAGTCTTGGTGGAAAACTATCGGTAGAGGTGATGGCGGGCGAAGGAAAATTCCGCCGTACCGTCTTCGTGCTCGGAAAGAATCCCGCGAAGGCGGACGTCGTTGCCTACCTAGCGACGCTTCCGAATTCGACCGGCTTCGACCAGGTGATTGACCAGGAAAGCCACTTCAAAAATTTCATCAACGCAGATAACGAACCTGTCGTAGCCGGGGACGCCGGATACGGTATGACCCAGATGACACACCCCTCACCTAGCTACGAGCAGGTGTGGAACTGGCAGAAAAACGTACAAGCAGGTATTACGCTATTCCAGGAGAAGCAAGCCGCTGCGAAGAAATATTTGGGTCAGCAAGGTCGTCATTATACCGACGAGCAATTGACCATGGAGACCATCACACGCTGGAACGGCGGTGCCTATCACAGTTGGAATCCTCAAACCAACACTTGGGAACGTACGCCGGAGATGCTCTGCGATCCGGCAACCGGTAACATCGGTTGGGACATGACAAAACCGATCAACACTGGTAAAACGGCGGACGATTTGCACCAGCGGGACAAGGGTACGTATGGTGCGATGAAGGCGGGTCAAAGCGACGATCACGCGTGGACATATTCTGGAGTTTGTTATGCGGACCATATGGTCAACCATTGAACGTGCTGTGCTCGTCTTAGCGCTGGGCGCGGTGACCACGCTAGCGACAGCGGGGGAGCAGACGCCGACGGCCGTCGAACTCTCGGGCAGCCGGCTGTTTCAGCAAAACGCACACCGCCTGTACGAGGCGAACGCGACACAACACGAGGTTCGGCTTTTACGGGTTTCAGCGGCGTTCAAGCATACGCTCGCAAGTGCCTCCAGCATCGTGTTTCCGGTCTCCCATTCCCAGGTGATTGACGGAAAGGAGTTTGTACTCGTGGTGGTAAATCAAGCATCGAGTTCGAACCCTACAGGCTTCTGCGGCGTAGGCGAAGAGGGGACACTATACGTACTGGAACTGCATGACTTAACAGCTGATCCCCGCTTCTCGTTACCCGTCCAGAGTTGCCTCAAAACGATCGATCTGAGCTCGGACGGTGTGAAATCCCCATACTCAGCCATTTCCTGGAGCGAATCGCCTGTTGGTCTGCGGGTGAGTTGGCAGCAGGACGCGAAAGGAAACGAGGCGACACACACTTTCCGTTACGAAAACGGAAAATTTGTGGAAGCGACGCCGTGAATCCGAGTGGAAAATGTCCAGTCATATCGCTGGCATTTGAGGGGTGAAATTGGGGTATCGAAAATAGCGGGTAGACAACGATCCCACGATCAGTAGAGCCTGAAGATATACGTCCGATGGTGACCTCGCTCTTGGATGATCTCCTGAAATCTCCGAAGCGTCGGTATGCGAGTAAAACCTGTGAAACGATATCTGATTTTGAACGGCGACAAGACGACAGCGAACGGCACCGTGCATGCTACGCCGGCCACTATTCAACTGAACGGACAGGACGTCGCACACGACGGTGACAACGTAACGTGTCCGGCCTGCAACTCGACAGGGAAAATCAAATGCGACGGACCACGTCAGATGATGACCGCACCGGATGGACAAGATGCCGCCCTCAGTGATGATCTGTGTATCTGCGGTTGCCATCCGCCGCCTAGGCTGATTGCGTCGCAAAACATGATGTCTACCGAAGCGTAGTGTTGGGAATTCAGCGGATTTGAAGGGGCCCGGCTGCGCCCGACATGAAGGATCAGTGACCAACTTGACGATCTACATTGGACATTGCTGAAACCCTTGTCAGATAGGTCCGCGTCCAGCGCGTCCAGGGAAATTCATCATCTTGCCGTGATAGTGGGATCATCCACGCATGAAACTGACGGGGCCAACCGGCAGTGAGCGGCCCAGCTTCGGACACTCATCCGCACGGTCCAATTTCTACAAGCAGCGACCAGTTTTTATGGTCGCTGCACATCTCACCGAACGTGCGGAATTGAGATCCCGCCATCGACCATCAAAGTCTGCCCAGTAACGAAACGGGCTTCGTCGGTCGAAAGCCAAACGGCGACATCGCCAGCGTCGGCCGGATCTCCAATGCGGCGTAGGGGCGTGAAGGACTCAATTAGATCCAAGTGTTCATCGCCACCGAGCCTCTCAAACATAGGCGTTCTGATAGCGCCGGGGTTGATATTGTTAATGCGAATATTGTGCGGACCATATTCGATCGCCACGGCACGAATCAGCGCATCAAGGCCGCCCTTGCTGGCGGAATAGACCGTAGATCCGACAGATGCACCCTTTGCCAGAAAGGAGGATGTATTGACGATCGAGCCGCCGTTGCCGAGGCTTAGCATCGCAGCAATCTCATACTTGATCGACAACCACGCCCCTTTGAGGTTGATAGCAATCACTTCATCAAAGTCGGCTTCCGCAAGTTCCGTAATCGGGGCGATAGTGCCCTCAATCCCGGCATTATTGAACGCCGCATCCAAACGTCCATAGCGTTCGACGGCCACGTCGACCAGCTCACGCACTTGTTGAGCTACTGCTACGTCCGTGGGAATAGGGCAACCCACACCCCCATTCGCCACAATGAGCCGGACAGTCTCGTTGATCTCTGAGCTACGCCGTCCAGCAACAACCACTTTTGCTCCCTCCCTGGAATAAGCCAAGGCGGCGGCACGGCCAATACCGGTTCCGCCACCGGTCACGAGTGCGACCCGACCTTCAAGACGGCGAGATTGAAACTCTTGGGGCATGTTTTATCTCTTTTATGGTGAGCAAAAAAATCGAAACGGGGATTACAGGATCGCCCTACGTTTTTCGCAGCGTTCTACCCAACGCTGCTCCGGTGCAGCCGATATTGGCGAAGGTATACTGCCACGGCTGAAGATCGATCGTAAAAACACATTCGGAGAATTCAATGTTCGTCTCAATGACGCGGTTGATACTGTAAGTCCGCAATGTTGCACTGCTGAAGTCGTTCTATCAGACGCACTTTGGTCTTCCCCTCACGGAAGAGATTCAAGACGAATGGGTTGTACTAAAGGCGGGGGAGATCGAGATTGCGCTGCACCGTGTCGGCGAGCCATACCGCGACCGACCACCAGCGCCCAATAACTGGAATTCCAAGATCGTTTTCTCGGTGCAATCGGACTTACCGGAATTGCGCGAGAAGCTTGTGAACGCCGGTGTCCCAATGCGCAATCTAAAGCGCTACGACGGCTTTGCTCAACTGATGTGTGACGGAGAGGAACTGGAAGGGAACGTATTCCAGCTTTCGCAAGCAGACTAGGTGAGGTTGCCTCGCCCGGTTGCAAACACCGAATGCGGCGACGTCTTGGACAATCTCGAAGCCAGTATTGATTAGGGTAGCGCACACACTCCTGCAGTTAATATGCAATCTTCCCGACAGCAAAGGAATTCATCTTGAATCTAGGAAAGCGCCTTATGCTCGGTTTTTCGGGAGTGGTTTTCCTGGGATTCGTGGCAATGCTAGCGCTGCATCGCAATGGGTCGATTGAAACGGAGACCTTGATTGACAGTTCGCCTCAGACTGTCTGGACGATTCTCACAGCAACCGACGATTACCCATTGTGGAATCCGGAGATTTCACGAGTACACGGCCAGCTTCGCAAGGGAAACATCATCGATGTTTGTTGAGGGATCGGGGCCGGACGCAATGGTCTTTCACCCAAAGATACTTGCTGTGCGACCTGATCGAGAACTGCGATGGAAAGGGTATGTATGGTTTCCCGGTATTTTTGACGGCGAGCACCGTTTCATTCTCGAAGCCGTGGGCAACAAGACGCGCTTTATCCAGGGTGAAACATTCACTGGGATTCTTGTTGGAAGCCTGACTCAGAGTGTCCTAAAGGGCACGGTTGATAGCATGCATGCGATGAATGATGCGTTGAAACAGCGAGCGGAGCTAGCGTCCGCTCGAAGGCCGAAATAGTCGGCTGGATAACCTAGTCAACTAACCGCTGACCGATACTGAATGGCTGCTAATGGAAACTGCAGCTGGCCGCCCCGGGTCCAGAGTGTGTCAAAACGCACGCCGCTTCGGCTCAGCGCAAAAGGTGGCTTGTCAGAACGCTCTATATCGGACTCGCGGCACCTTGGGAGGGGTAAAGCGACCTCGTAAAATCTAGTGATTTTGAGTTTTGACACGGCCTCGGTCGAACTGAGTCACTCGTCATCCAGCTGTGTTCGGCCAATTCCGGACCTTGATCCGGTGCAGTCAGATCCGCCACGATCTAGGCCCTGGATACGGCAGCCTTGGGAAGTTGCCTCAGTCATCGGTTTGGCTTGGACAATCGGACGCACATACCCCAGCGAAAATTACGCAATCCCGCTACGATTGCACGTCAAAAACAAAAACGGGGTGTGTACATGTCGCGTGGGATGTTTGAATTCATCAAGAATGAACCTTCATATAAGGACGCTGATAAAAAGTGGGAAGTCGAACTTTCGAAGTCAGATCGGTTCTGGTATGACCTAGTAATCGACCCGCCTGATGGCTTTGATGTAAAAAAGCAGATCTCCGATTATTTGAAGAACTTGCAGACCATATTGAAGTCGCAGATCGACAAGAGATTTGTGTATTTCCTTGGTGCACGGAAAAGAGTTAGATTTTCCATGAAACGGAAGCCCCGATATTCGTTTTTTGGCGATCAGTTGAGCTTTTATGTAACGATCGGTCGAAGCGATAAACCAGTAAAGGTCACAACAAGAATACGTGATTCTCAGAGCGGCAAGACGATCAAACCGCGTATCGAGGTTTCCGAACGACTGATAACGATCTTCGTTTCTGAGAACGGAAAAGTATCGATGCCTATACACGATTTTTTGCTTCAGTGCGGCATCGACCTAGGTATAGACACCGAGGTACATTACGTCGGCTCGACACAAAATCCAGCGACGAGACCATTAAATCGCATTCACCGCGGATTTTCAGACATGGTGTATCGAGTTCCCAATGAAGAGTACGACTATTTTGTTTACTACAATTTGTTTAAAGTAACATCCATAACTGAGAACAGCGATAGCCCGCTTCGCTACGTTGTCGCAAATTCTATGATCGACGAGATAGGTGTAAAGGAAGAAGGCAAGATTATCGAAAATGTTATAATAAAATATTTCGGAGCAAAATCTCAAGAGGAGAACAAGGAAACGGAAGAGGGGGAACTGAGAAACACGCTGCTACTTCTCGCCCATAAACACAAAATAAAATCCATTTCGGTTCTATTGGAAATGGAAGATCCGACAGAACATTTTCGATTTTTCTCTCGTTCAGTGCCACCGTCGGATCGACACAAGTTTGTATGTCGAATCCAAGATAACACGGTGGAACTAACAGCGGAGGATTGAACGTTATAGAGACAATGCCCGGAGATAGGCTACCGCGTAATCTGGCTTCAGAGGTTCTGGGGCGATCCAGAGACGATCTCCGACAATCGATGCCGTGGGATAACCGCGGTTGCCGACATGTTCGAGTAGGCTGAACGTCCGCTTCGCGTCGAGCTGAACGGCTGTAGTGGGTCGCGTTCTGCCGATCGCGGACGGGCAGGGGGCGGCGGCGCGAACCGTCATCTGGACATTCGGCCGGCGGCTTCACCCAGACAACGGACCGTCGGGCTTCCGCGACGGTTGTCGCCTCGTGGGCGGCCTTTGCGGACAATCGTGGCCGCAATGCGATGGCGATGAATTTCTGCTTCCGAGTGGTTCAGCGTTGGGCGGGAGCTGGCCATCTATAAACGCTTGCCGGCGCTTTGTGCGGACCTTTGGATCCCCGCCTCGCCCTGCAGACCGTCGATCGTGTCTGATCAACGATCACAAAACCGATCTGACGATTTATTTGAATCTAACTTGCGGGGCCGGCGCAAACATGACCGCGAGTACAGCCTAGTTGCCGATTAACGTCGGCTACCGAACATTCGCCGTAAGAAAAAGCGCCCCATGACCATTCAATCGCATATAAACAAATGCGGCGTGTAACACGTTGCCGTTGGTTCAATCAAGGAATCTGGAGGCTTTATGCTTTCCCAACGGCCAGCGCACGGGCCCGACGAGGCCGTCTCGTCTGATGAATGTACTGTCAACGACAAGCGCTTCGTCGGACGAGTGTTCCTTCTACGCGATCTCCACGCTTTCCTGCTTTATAACGGCGTGTCAATCAATGGAGCGGGCGACGACGCAACGTCGCAAATCAGCGAACTGTGTCACTTAAGATACCGCCGCTGGGGGGCAAGGTCGCCGACTCACGAGCAAAGAGCGTCACTGGATCGTAGTATTGAAAACCTATTTGCGTTAACGAGTGGACCGTTGCGTCAAAGGTTCCTGCTAAGTCAAGTTCCGACATGGGTGCCAGAGTCCGCTCCCTATTGGTTGGCTGCGACCTTAGCCAGTGTCCTTTTACTCGCCATCGCGGAATCGCCAGAAACACTGGCCATTATCTTGGGTTTTTCTCATATAACGAGCGATGGTTCGAAGTACACGGTCGGTATTCAGTTAGTAGCTTACTTATTTTGGTTGGTTTCGGTTGGCGCTTTAGGAGCGATTTGTTCCATCGCAATGAACGTTCTTTCGGTTCAGGAAGATGAGACATTCGATCTGACCAACAGTCGGCTACTTGCTGTGAGACTGATCGTTGGTGTTCTGTTCGGACTGATGCTTTCGTTGCCATTCGGCTTCGATGCCTTTCGAAGCTTTGGCCGCCAATTAGTAGGGCTAGATACAACTATAACTATATCTGCCGCATCACTCACGCCCATGCCCGGTAAAGGGCCGTGGCTGCAGGCGCTTTTCTTGCTCCTACCCTTTTTGCTCGGATATAGCACGTCGCTCGTAATATTAGTGTTAACCCGGCTGATTGCCGGGTTACAGGCAGTGTTCGGGCGACAACCGGCTTCGCGAATTCCAGACCCGCCCGCCGCGCCCACCTTCGCATTTCCCGGCACCAGCCCAACGCCGACGCTCTTTGCCGTTACGCCCACCACTTCAGCCGAAGGGGAGCTTGTACTTGCGGCGAGCGGTTCGAATTTCGTGAACGGGGCAGCCTTGCGGATGGGCGCGCAAGAACTGCGGACAACGGTGATGGATAACAGCAATCTAACTGCGATCGTCCCGGCCGGGGTACTTCCGCAGGGCACTTCAGCAACCCTGACCGTATGCAACCCTCCGCCCGGAGGTGGAATTTCAAACGCGAAAGTAGTAAGCGTCGACGAGCTTGCTACCGCCGCTGGAAACGACGAATCGGACCTTGATGGATGCGGCTGTATTGTGACTTCGCCCACGCGGGATGAGGAACTTCCGGTAGCGAAAGGAGGCATCGAGCAATGAGCTATTCCCTGACGTGGTTGTCGTCGGTACTTTTAGATGCCGGACTTAAGGTCGCCGAAGTACCGGGATGGGAAAAACGCGGGCGCGGAGATGTCGGGGACATCGTGGGTGTGATTTGCCACCATACTGCTGGTCCACGTGCCGGCAATATGCCTTCGTTGGGCACCCTGCTTCAGGGGCGTCCCGATCTATCTCCGCCGCTGGCGCAATTGGGACTGGGACGCGACGGTACGTTCTACGTTGTCGCGGCCGGTAGATGCAACCATGCGGGCGCCGGTGTCTGGCAGGGCAGCCGACTGGGCAACTCGAATTTCATCGGCATTGAGGCGGAAAACACTGGCTTGCCTGACGACTCGCCTTGGCCAGAAGTCCAGGTGGAGTGCTATCAAAGGGGTGTTGCGGCCATCCTTCGTCATATTGGCCGGTCCGAAATGTACTGCGCTGGACATAAGGAATACGCACTGCCACCGGGCCGAAAAAAAGATCCGGATTTGGACATGCATGCATTTCGCGGCGCAGTCGCACAGCTTCTTTCGAGCGCAGCAGACACTGCAGCGCTCATTCCAAAAATCGAGCCAGCACGAGACGATGGTGGAACCGTAAGGCCCACGTTACGAAGGCTAGACCGCAACGACTATGTGGACGTCATCCAGGAAAAATTGGGTTTGCCAAAAACAGGTTTCTTCGATGAAAAGACGGAGGCTGCAGTCAGAGCCTTCCAGCGCGAGCGAAATGTGGTTGCGGACGGTATCGTTGGTCCAAAGACGTGGAAGCTTTTGGACGCAAATTGATGGGCGCCAATCACGTTGATTATCAGTGATCTTCTGCTTGCAGAGAGGCTTTCAGGACATTAATTGAAATTCGTTCTGTCGCGTGGAAAGGCTTCGCGCGGCTAACTACAGCCGTTTTTACTGTGCATGTGCCGCGGGCGGACCGTAGCAATATCCGCGTCAACGGCATTTCAACGTCCGCAAGCCGTCATTCGAATAATAGGCTGCCGTCCGTCCCCAACGGGTCGATTATTGCCGAGCTGCGGATATGTCCGAGAAACGTATTTACTGCTCGCCCGAAGCGTGGGCGCTCATGCCATGGGGCCAGTACTTGCTCAACCGGGCTATGTTTGCGGGCACTCGGTCTCGTACCAGACATCGACCTGACGCTGCGCGGCCTCAAGATCGGCTGGATAGTAAGGATCAAAAAACCAGCCCGGATGGTAGCCCGCTTTTTCCAAGGCCGCCAGTTCACTCATATTGCGCTCGTGGGTAACGGGTGCCTTGCTCCTGATCTCGGTCAGGTCGCGGCATTCCGTGGCACTAAGGTGTGTCCCCGTGCCTGCCCGCATGCCCCCCGTGGCACATGCAGCGAGCAGGAGCACTACCGCGGGAAGCGTCGGCCAGGCCTTGTTTGCGTTCGTCATTTTGCATTTCCCTCCAATGAAGCAACGCTTACCACGCATGGCTTATTCCCGGCCGCAGGCCGGGTGTCGAGCCGAGGCGCTTCCCACCCCTCGGCCTTCGCCAGCCTGTGATTGCCGGCAAAGGTCGACAACCGGCCGATTCTGGGACCTTCAAAGTTGCGTCCGGACGCAACAAAGCCGACTTGAGGTCGGCTCTGTTGTAAAGCATATGGTTGCACTTTGTGGGTAAAGCATATCCCTGCACTTGCTGCAAAAATATGCCTCCTGTTTCATCGCCTTCGCGAATCCACTATCCAGCTGCCTTCTAACCGTCCACGACGGCGCAGTCGTGCCACGACGCCAACGCCTCATCAAAACACGCGCAATCGCGAAACAAGCTTACATCTTCGGCAAAACGAGGCTCGCCGCAGCCGTGGGTCGAACAGGCTGACGGCCGGAACTTTACAAGGCCGTTATCTTCCAGCGCAGCGGGTGCAAGATAACAATCTTGTCACCCAAGCGTCAGCTTCGGGTCAACGCCGGTTGCGCAGAATGACCTCAGCTCATCGTCTCCCTGGAGGCCTTAGGGCACGGGCTTCATTCAGCCAGAGTGAAGTGGAAGTTCACTTACTTACAAGGCGACTCATCATGAAAACATTGATCTACGCGGTGCTGGCCGTTGCGCTGGCTGCTCCCGTCGCGTCGTTCGCGCAAGATGCGAACGCTCCTGTCACGCACGCTCAGGTTGTAGCTGATCTGGTCCAGTTGGAAAACGTGGGTTACCGGCCGGCTGCGGACGACATCCACTATCCCGCAGGGATTCAGGCGGCAGAAGCGCGAGTGCATCCGAGCGTCAACGACACTAACTCCTACGGCGGTGTGGCTGAGAGCGGGACATCGGTATCGGGTCCGCAAAGCAGCGTCATCCCCGGCCATTCGATTTACTACGGCCATTGACCCGGACTGCGATGTTCGGACGATAGCCCCCCGCGCCGGCGTTATCTACCGTCCGGGCGGCGTCTTCGAGTATGGCTGGATCGGCCGTGTTCTTGCGATGCGATGGTCCCGACGTCGCGTCGTTAGCCGTCCACGCGCGCCGCTCGCATCTTAGGCCTTGGGCTTCGGGCAGGAGCAATGCATCGCGAAACCCGATCCCCTGAAGGCTCGCGTATAAGCGCTCCTAAGAAAGAGCGCTCGCAGCCGTTCAGCGCGCCTGAGGTGTGGCCCCGTATGCATGACCCTGCCGGACGTTTTTACTAGGCAAGCCAACAAGTAAAAGACGGAGACAAAACCCGTGGCACAGACTGACACATTCTTCAGCGGCTATACGGCAAGGCGGCATAACCGCTGGGTTCAACTAGCGGCCGGCATCGTCTGCATGGGCCTGATCGCCAACCTTCAATACGCATGGACCCTCTTTGTCGTCCCGATGGACGCCAAACATCACTGGGGGCAAGCCGCCATCCAGTTGGCCTTTTCGATTTTCATCATCACCGAGACCTGGCTGGTGCCCGTCGAAGGCTGGCTGGTCGACAAATTCGGTCCTCGTCCGGTGGTAATCGGCGGCTCGGCCTGCGCAGCGTTGGGCTGGATCCTCGATGCCTACGCGCCCAATCTGCCGGTGCTTTACGTCGCAGCAGTGATTGCCGGTATCGGAGCAGGATGCGTGTACGGCACCTGTGTGGGAACGGCGCTCAAATGGTTTCCCGACAAACGCGGACTGGCCGCCGGCCTGACTGCGGCGGGTTTCGGCGCGGGCGCCGCGCTCACGGTGATCCCGATTTCCAACATGATCCAGAGATCCGGGTACCAGCATGCGTTTGTATTTTTCGGTCTGTTCCAGGGCGCCTGCATCCTGCTGCTCGCGACTTTGCTGGTACGGCCGAAACCACCGGCACATGCGGCCGGAGCGAAGCGGATCGTCGCGACCAAGACCGATTACACAACGAAGCAGATGGTCCGCACGCCACTTTTCTGGGTGATGTACGCCATGTTCGTGTGCGTCGCGGCCGGCGGCATCATTGCCACGGCGCAGATCGGTCCAATCGCGAAGGAGTATGGCTTTGCCGCAATGCCGGTCGGTGTGCTGAGCGTGACGTTGCCGCTGCTCACAATGACGCTGTCGATCAACAACATGTGCAATGGCTTCACGCGCCCGCTATGCGGTTTCATCTCCGACCGGATCGGCCGCGAAAACACTATGTTCATGACGTTTCTGGGCGAAGGCCTGGCACTGTTGGGGTTGATGCACTTCGGTCATAACCGCTACCTGTTCATGATGTTTTCCGGGCTTGTGTTCATGTGCTACGGCGATATCTTCTCGAACTTTCCGGCGACCTGTGCTGATACATTCGGCGGCAAGTATGCGGCGGGCAACGCAGGTACGCTTTATACCGCCAAAGGGACCGCCGCCATGATGGTGCCGGTAGCTTCGCTGCTGTCCGCGCACGGCGGATGGAACACGGTTTTCGTGTTCGTCGCGTGCACTTCGATGATGGCTGGCGTAGCGGCAAAGTTAATCCTGGCGCCGATGCGACGCCGCTGGATTCTCAACTCCGCCAGGCAAAGCGTGATCCCGGACTCCGGCAGTCAATCGTCGCCTGTCGCCTCGCATGATTGAGCGCCGCGCAATGAGGACCGGTTTGGACTTGGTAAGCCCGGAACGCGATAGCTGACAAGACGCAAAAACATTCTGGGCACTCATGCCAGCACTAAACGGGACAAGAAAGCATCGCGCCTTTGAAGCCGGCGCCCCGGACCTTGCGCGTCACCAAATCCCGTCGCCTCCGCAAGCTTGCTTGCGATCGCGTACCCGACAGCATGCTCGGCCGTGTTACCCGAGCGTAATAATCCCTCCGCATTCCGATAGAGCGTATTCACGGATGACGGTAAATAGCTGCCATCCTTCGGCAATTCCGCGGTCGCTTTCGCGGTCAGTGCGCTCGCCTGGGCAGCGTTGCCGCCACTAGCTGCACTGGCGGTCGCTCGGATAGCTTGCTGCGTTTCCGAGGGGGCCGCGATCTGCTTGTCCTGCGGCAGCTGCTGCCCGTTTTGAGCCAATGCCCCGAGAGATACGGTGTTCTGAGCGTTGGCTGACTCGGAGTTAATGAAATCGATGCCTCTCGCGTGCGAAACGTTCGACGTACTTCATGTATTGAACCGGTTCAAGTCGAAGGTTGGTGACTAAAAGTGTACGAAGCATTGACCACTATACGGACGTTCGATTTACGGCTTGAATTGCTGACAATAAACTCTCTAGTCAAGGACGCGGTTGTAGGTCATGAGCGTATAAGCAGTCGGAGCGGCAACGTGTGATTTCTGCACGCAAGCAAAGTCGGCGGGCAAATCTGGGAACGTTGTGTCGCCCACGGGTTCCAGATCGATTTCAGTAAGGTAAATGGTGTCTGCGTACTGTAGAAATTGACGGTAAATCTGTTCACCGCCGGCGATGAACACTTCGTCGCGTAAATCATTTGAGATGATTTCGATTGCTTCTTGTATTGACCTACACGTCAATACGCCTTCAATGGAAACCGTTCGGGAACCAATAACAAGCACGTCTCTATCTGGCAGTGGACGCCCTATCGAATCGAAGGTACGGCGGCCCATTACCACCAGATTCCCCTCGGTCAACTGACGAAAGCGCCGCTGCTCGCCTGGCACCCTCCACGGGATGTCGTTAGCCGCTCCGATTACCCGGTTTCGAGCCATTGCGGCAATCATAGAAATACGCTTCCCGTTTAACATTTTCTTCCTCCGGGCTCAGTGAGTTAATTTTTGAACTCAAGATCATACATTCGCTCGTTAGCGCTTAGTGGCCGACGAAGGAAGTGGAAGCACGCTCTGGTTTGGACAACGGCGACTGCCGTTAGGCAAATGTTGGCCACAAACGGTCATTCGACAGAGACGTCCAAATCGTTGAAAATCGTTGCTTAAATTTCCAACTTCCGGGTCGGAACTATCGAGCCACTCCATGGCGCCATCGACTCGGAGGCGCAGCCCCACCTCTGTTAGCTCATACGTCACCCCTTAACCAGACGATTCCTACATGACCACCATTCTCGAAAGCCTTCCCGTCCAGCAGCGCGTCGGAATCGCGTTCTCCGGCGGCCTCGATACCAGCGCCGCGCTGCATTGGATGCGCCTCAAAGGTGCCGTACCGTTCGCGTACACCGCCAACCTGGGCCAGCCCGACGAGGATGATTACGATGAGATTCCCCGTCGAGCGATACAGTACGGCGCAGAAGGCGCGCGGTTGATTGACTGCCGGGCGCAGCTCGTCGCCGAGGGCATTGCGGCTTTGCAGTCTGGCGCGTTCCATATTTCAACCGCCGGCCTGACCTATTTCAATACGACGCCGATTGGCCGCGCCGTGACGGGAACCATGCTCGTCGCCGCGATGAAGCAGGATAGCGTCAATATCTGGGGCGACGGCAGCACGTATAAAGGCAACGACATCGAGCGGTTTTATCGTTATGGCCTCTTGGTGAACCCGGACCTCAAGATCTATAAGCCGTGGCTCGATCAGGCGTTCATCGACGAACTGGGTGGGCGCACCGAGATGTCCGAATTCATGCGCAAGTCCGGATTCGACTACAAGATGTCGGCGGAGAAAGCATACTCGACCGACTCCAATCTGCTGGGTGCGACGCACGAAGCCAAGGACCTCGAAAGCCTCGAAAGTGGCATGCAGATCGTCAACCCGATTATGGGCGTGGCGTTCTGGCGCGACGAAGTGCAGATCGCCAGGGAACAGGTCACAGTCCGTTTCGAAGAGGGCAGGCCGACCGCACTGAACGGCGTGGAGTTCCCGGATGCGGTCGAGCTGATGCTGGAGGCAAACCGTATCGGCGGGCGCCACGGACTCGGAATGAGCGATCAGATCGAGAACCGGATCATCGAGGCGAAGAGTCGTGGGATCTATGAGGCGCCGGGGCTTGCGCTGCTGCACATTGCGTACGAGCGGCTCGTGACGGGCATCCACAACGAGGATACGATCGAACAGTACCGTGAAAGCGGCCGCCGTCTGGGACGCTTGCTGTACCAGGGTCGCTGGTTCGATCCGCAGGCAATCATGCTTCGCGAAACCGCCCAGCGTTGGGTGGCCCGCGCAATCACCGGAGAGGTGATCATCGAACTTCGGCGCGGGAATGACTATTCGATCATGAGCACGAAGTCGCCGAACCTGACCTATCAGCCGGAACGGCTGTCGATGGAAAAAGTCGCGTCGACGTTCTCGCCACGCGACCGGATCGGGCAGTTGACCATGCGCAACCTGGACATCAACGATACGCGCGAAAAGCTCCGTGTCTACACCCAGGTCGGCCTGCTGACACCCGGCGAAACCTCAGCTCTGCCGCAGTTGAAAGACGACACCGAGTAGGACTCGGGACACGGATAGGAGCGCACGTTACGCAGATGTTCGACCGACGCCTTGATCCAGCTCAAGTGATCGCCATCGGGCACGTGCCGGCCGCGAAGGAACACTCGGGTGCTCAACCCAGATCTGCGACAATCCATACCGGGCCCCCGCTGAGCAAACCCGTTCCGCTATGAAGCTGTAATGTTGACTTGGACAGACGACAATGAAGGGAAGCTGCTTGTGTGGAGCAATTAGCTATGAAGCAGTGGCGCTTTCCTCGCCAATCTCACACTGCCATTGCCGAACATGCCAAAAGGCCCACGCGAGCGCGTACGCGACTACAGCGCGAGTTTTGCGGGAACACTTTCATTGGACGTCAGGTGAAAGTCTGTTGCGGAGCTTCGAGTCTTCTCCCGGCAAGCTACGCCATTTTTGTTCCGTCTGTGGCACCCATCTCATCGCTGAGCGTCCTGAACAAGCTCACCTCATTCTCCGAGTCCCTACCCTTGACGAGAATCCTGGAGCAACGCCCACCGTGCACATTTGGACTTCGCACGACCAATCGTGGACGTCTGAAAACGACGCAATACCGAGATACTCCGAATGGTCAGCGGTAAGGTGAACGAGGGTAATCAGCCATGACCTGCCGTTCGACACTATCCGCCAGATCAGTGACAATCGTGGCCATCTTGATCAGGCAACGGCACTGACGTCTCTGACATTGATGTGGTTCGCCGCCCCGTTATCGGGGAGGCTGTTTGCGCCCAGATGCGGTCACGGAAAACGCATAATATCCGCAGATATTTTGCCCCAGTGTCCCGGCAGACGCTGTTGGACGCTACAAGGAGAGTAAAGGCAATGCGAAAGAAAGTCATGGTCGGTCTCGTTGGCGACTATAACCAGTCGGTGCCAGCGCACCGGGCTATTCCGCTTGCATTGAAGCGAGCGGCAGATGCGAAGCAAGTCGAAGTCGAATTTGAATGGGTTCCCACTGGGGACATCATTTCAGTTTCGCGAATTTCTGCGTTCGATGGAATTTGGTGCGTCCCCGCGAGTCCGTACCACAGCATGGAAGGCGCGTTGCTCGCCATTCGCCACGCACGCGAAGCAGCAATTCCATTCCTTGGGACGTGCGGAGGGTTTCAGCATGCCGTCATCGAGTACGCCCGGAACGTACTTGGCTGGGCTGACGCGGAGCATGCTGAAACAGCACCGGGCGCTGCCCGCGCAGTCATTTCACCGCTTGAGTGCGCTCTGGTTGAAACCGTAGACCTAGTCCGACTGCTTCCTGGGACTCACATCGCGGCTGCCTATGGAGTCAGCGAAACAACGGAGGGCTATCGTTGCCGCTACGGACTTAACCCTGAGTTCAGAACATCGCTTGTTTCGGGCCCGCTACGCGTCGCCGCAGATGATGAAACAGGCGATGTACGAGCCGTCGAAATGGATGGGCATCCGTTCTTCGTGGCAACGCTGTTTCAACCCGAGCGTGCGGCTCTCAGAGAAGAGTCCGCACTGCTCGTTAATGCGTTTGTGGAGGCGTGCGGAGCGTGAGGGTCAGCCTGTCGCTTCGGTGGGCTACCTCGCGTCACTGTAGTTCCAAGGTTGAGTGAAAGTCCCCTTTCGAGAAATCCATCCGACCGCTTCGGGTCGACTTGCGCCGACCGTGTCAGGCGCATGCCGACCACCAAGCGGACGTTCGACACGAATGAACGAACCGTGGGCAATATGGAACATACGGTCGACGACGGCATACTCGTAGCGGAAGTTTCGTTATTCCTTGACCGTAAGCGCTGCCATCTATTCGACGAAAAGGGTCGCACTGAATTGCAGGCCTTTCGTATCGCCTTAAGGACCTGAAGTCACCAATGCTCCGTCTATG
Source organism: Caballeronia mineralivorans PML1(12) (assembly GCF_001028175.1). GTDB lineage: Bacteria > Pseudomonadota > Gammaproteobacteria > Burkholderiales > Burkholderiaceae > Caballeronia > Caballeronia mineralivorans. Next base: position 2,106 of record NZ_AEJF01000168.1, on the reverse strand, counting down.
ATCCCGTTGCTAAGTAAGGCTAACCGCCAGATCGTGAATCCATGTTCAAAGCGAGCCTGATAGACGTCCCAGCCTTTTCCGCCGACACCTATAAACGTCAGAGTTTGCAGTGTGCCTAGTCGATTTAGCGATTCTCTCAAGCGAGGAAGCTGCTCACGCGTCGCATTCGCCAGTGCCGGGCTCAGTTCCGCATAGTTGGGGTTCCCGGCGACAAGCCCTCCAATCAAGCTCCTAAGGGCCGCTTCGCTGCCCGGCGTAGCCGTCTGAGTTTTGATCTTGTCAGCGACAAAGGCTTCGATCTGCTGTGCGCTCGCCAGATCGATAGGTTGCATTTCGAGCGTGTTTCCAAATTGATGTAGAACCGCCCTCGTTACATGACCTTGCTGGTCAATATCGAAGCTGATCGTGCCCTTGACGGATGGAGCGTAGATCTGTGTCGCACTTTCCGGAAAATTCTCGATCGTTCTTTCACCGGTGAACGTGGTCAAGATACGGTCGCCATCCCGCGTAACCCTCAGCACCGAGAATTCGTTTGCCTTATAGGTTCCAACGAAGCGATCAACGATGTCGGGGGCGAGATGGATGTATTGGTGGTCGTCCGATGGCTGGGTCATGTCAGGTGGACTCACTTGCGCTGCAAAAACTACGAGCGCGGTTGAACTGCATACAAGAAATGCTGCGGTTATCAATCTGGGCTTAACAGCTTTGTGAGTCATGATGCGCAGCCGTCTTTCCAGGAATGATCGCGATTCCGACATACCTGCGACAGATCCGATATAACGCGACTGGCGCTCGCCGACGGCGATGAGAGTCTCACCATAGGTCGTGAAATCTTGCCCTCCCTTCAGTACTCGCGCGTCGCAGTCAATCTCGATGGCACATCGAAGTCGTCTTAACTGCCACCAGATCGGGAAATTCCACGGCATAAGCACAATCAGGCACAAGCAAATTGCCAGTAGCTGCGGGTCGCCTGCCGCAATGTGTGACTTTTCATGTGAGATAACCGCTGACTGCTGGGCGAGGGACGAGTGTGTCAGCCACGTTGGAACAACGATGCGCGGTCGGATAAGGCCGACGACTGCCGGTCCAACGTTTTCAGAAATATAAACCGCCGTTCCCGCGACCGTACCTTTCTCCCATTTTCTTTTTCTGGAATGCAGGTGCAACGCGCTTACAAAAAGGAGAAACGACAAAGCAAGCGATGCGACACACCATCCGCGCTTGAGTACTGCATCCATTGTTTCCAGCCTGGACGGAGCAATCGTGACGTCGATCCAGGTGAGTGGCGACAAATGTGCGGACGTAACCTGCCTGAGAGCGACTACCTTCTGCGAAACCGTAGGGCTAAAGACTTGGGGTACTTTGATTGATATCGACGACATGGCAGTCGGGATCAACAACGAAGTAGTGATTGCAATCAACCAATACCACCGGCTTGCAGCCCTACGTCGGCGGGCTAAGTGCTCGGCGCAAAGAGCGGCTATAGCAAGAACCAATGACACTAAGATCGCATACGCCATCCATGTCAGCATCAAGAGTTCTCCTCGTCGGAGTGTTTATCCAGCAACTCTCGCATGCGACGAATCTGGTCCGGCTTCAAGTTCCTTTCGGAGACCAGTTGTGCGAATAAAAGCTCAGTCGATCCCTTGAAAAGCTTGCTTGTCAAATGGCGCAGCGCGCTCTTCCGAGCAGCCTGCTGCTTCACTGTAGAGAAGTACCGATGACCACGGCCTTCCTCGGTATGCGAAACGTAACCTTTGGTTTCAAGCGTGCGAAGAATCGTGAGCACGGTCGTGTAGGCAAGCTCATCGTGGAGAGCAACACGGACGTCTGCGACTATCGAAGGTCCCAGCTCCCACAATATCTGCATGACGTCGGCCTCGCGGTCAGTAAGGATGATCTCCAAAAGTGCCTCCGTCTACTAAAGGTTTAGTAGATGCTAGCACGCTATTTTTGTATGTCAACTATAAATGTAGTTGAAATGCCTCAGCGAATGCCCTGAAGTCATTCGACCTAGCGCAACGGGATAATTTTTGGCGACGCGTTGATCCGGTCCGTACACTATGTCGAGGTCCGCTATCGAGAAAGTCGAACGACCGCAGTGGG
>NZ_AEJF01000167.1 GCF_001028175.1 Caballeronia mineralivorans PML1(12) | reverse complement strand
TCGACCTGAGACGATCAAAGTTGCTTTGACCGGTTGCTCCAAGGTGGCGATAGTTCAGAGGGTGGAATGAGATCCGCTAAGCGTACCCTTCTACGATTTCCGAAAAGATATGAAACTAGTTGACGTGATCCTGGGTCCCGACTGCACGACGACTGCTGATGCAGTAAAGGCAGATTTGACAGCCGGAAGACTGTCGGCAAACGTCTTCAAAACGCGACGGGCTTTCAAGGCGTTCGAAGTGATTCGGGCAAAGGACATAACGGGTCAATAGCGGGCAGACAGAAATTTGCGAGCGTACCCCGTTACATTTTCCTAGCCCGATTGCTGACGGCATCTGGCGTAGACAGGGGGAGCGCACGAAACTCGCTTTCATCTACTTCGGCCCATTCCTTCGTGAACGGTAGATAGAGTCGGATGATCCACGAGCGACCATCGGTTCGTCCATCCCGACGCGCGGCGTACGGATGCAGGATCTCGCCATCGACTCGCACGCGGTCGAACTGCAATAAACGCTTTCGCGGGTACGGATCGCTGTCTAGCTTCTCGTTCATCATCCGGCCCACCACCTCATGCGAAAAACCGGGATGGCCCGACGTGCGCGCTCCATCGATGCTCGCCCGAATCTTCTCGGCGTCACTCAGATGCGCGTCTTCCAATTCGGCCTCGTCGAGCACGACTTCCTCGACCATGTAGGGCGGGCCTTCGTACCAAACTAGATCGTCTTCGACGAGCCGGATGGCAGTCACGGTGCGCGTGCCGACATCCGTGCAGCGCCACCAGAACGGCCCACATATGAATTCGAGACCGATATCAAATTCAGAAGGCTTCATGGACATGCTCCACGCTCCTTTGGACAAAATCTGGCACAAGTTGGGAGCGGCGAATCTGTTCTTGGTCGGCGAGATCAGCAAGACCGCGCTTACGGAGATCGGCAACATCCCACCGATCAACGGTTTCCCAGCATCGAAGATGCAGCGCCGCATCCCTTATTACTATAACGATCGGCGATCGATCTTGGTTGAAAGCATCCAATACCCTCCGGCTCAGATCAGCTTCAACCGCGTTTCTGCTGCCCCCATGAACTCACAATGAAGTACATGAAATAGCAATCGGCATCGTCCTGCCATCGCCTTCCAGAGCCAATAAGCCTCACGACACCTTGATCATGGTCTGTACGCAGAATGGTATCCCATAGTACGTCGACGACACCTCGATCGCAGACCTTGGCCGTCAACATCATGTGATGTTGATGGACGCTAATCGAGGCCCAGCTGCTAAACGCGGTCCGTAGCGGTCCCTCAATGTCGTCAAGGCCGTTTGCCACTGTCGCTCAGCCCGTTCGGCCAGCCGCCTCGACTTTTCACGTTCCCGCTCATATTTCATTGCCCCACGGTCCGGTCGTCTAACCTCGCCTGACGACTGCCATACTTGGGGTAAATGCACGGAGTTAGCGTTATGCGGACAGCTGAGGCCATCGACCGCCGCCGATGAGCGTCCACTTTTCTGAAACGCAATTGTCGCCTACGGGTCGATGTTGAAAAAATCGTCGCAGGCTGCTGCCGTGCCGAAGGCGAAAATTTCGACCCCTCAGATCGGCCTACAAGCCGCTCGTGAGTCTTGGTTAGGGGCAAAATGCCCATGAAAACCTCGCGTAACAACTCGATACCGACTTTTTCAGCATCGGTCGAACTGGGACCTTCAAAGGTGCCTCCAGATGCAATAAAACCGACTCAACGTCGGCTCTGTTGTACACCATATCCCTGCATTTAATGCATAAATATGCCTTCTGTTTCGGTACAGGTGGGGGACACGTTTGGGACACTCCAGCGGGAATTCAGAGGAAGTAAGTGGAGGTAAAACGATCAAAGAAAAACCCGCAGAGGCTTTCGCCCTGCGGGTTTCCTTGAGATTTCATGGTGGAGAGGAGGAGGATCGAACTCCCGACCTTCGCATTGCGAACGCGACGCTCTCCCAGCTGAGCTACCCCCCCAACGTCTCACGATTCTAGCACAGCCCCAAGGCCCTCTGACAAGGGTCAAGCGCCGCCAGCCGCACACCTTATTTCGATGGCGCGCCCGCCAGAATCCAGCCGACAACCTTCCTGATATCCGCTCCATCCATTGAGGGATGCGACGGCATGGGCAAGACACCCCAGACTCCGCTGCCGCCGTTCCTCACCTTCGTTTCGAGCCGGGCTGGCGCCTGCGCGTCGCCCTTGTATTTCGCTGCGATCTGCTGGAACGACGGTCCGACCAGCTTGCGGTCCACCGCATGACACCCCATGCAGGCATTCTTGCGCGCGATGCTCATGGCATCGGCGGGAGAAAAACTGGGGGGCACGTCAGCAGCGAGCACCCCCTGACCGGCCGCGGCCGTGATCGCCGTCGCGAGCACGGTCATGGAAAACCACCGCTTCATTTCGCGGCGGGCGCAGGGTTACCCGGATGCACATCGGAGTTCTTGACCGGTGCGGGCGCCTGCACGCCCAGCGGCGTCGAACTCACGGACGAATCCGGCACGGCACCGACCGTCGCATCCTCACTGGCCGATGCTGCCACCGGTGCGCTCGCGCCCGATGCGGCGGCCGCCGACAATGCCTGAGCCTCTTCCGGTTTGATGTACTGGAACACCTTGACCACCTGTTCGACGCCCGGCACCTGCGCCGCGACATTCGCGCCGGCTGTACCTTCTTCACGCGTGACCAGACCCATCAAATACACCGTGCCGCGCTCGCTCACCACCTTGTAGTAGTTCGCCCGCATATCCTTCTCACCGACCATCGCACCCTTCACGCGGCTCTCGAGATAGGCATCGTTAGTACGCGATGACAACGAACTCGCGCCTTGAATAGCGAGCTCGTTCACAATGCTGTTCACATTGTTGATGTTACGCACCACCTCTTCGGCCTTCTGCTTCCATTGGTCCGACGGCACTTCACCGGTCAGCAGCACGCGCCGGTTGAACACGGTCACGCTGACGTGCGCCTGGTCGGGCAGACTTTCGCCGATGCGCGACTTGGCTTTCACCTGGATCTCGCGGTCCTCGGTTTGCGCACCGAGCGTACGCCGGTCGGTGGCGACGAGCGTGCCGCCGCCCACTGCACCGCCCATTGCGCCAATGACCACAAGCGGGCAACCTTGCAGGGTCAGCGCGACGCCTGACAACAGGCTCACCAGCAGGGTGGCTTTGGCTAGCGTCGACCTGGCGCGTGTCTTGTTCATCAACTCGTTCCCCTTAAGAATCATTCGTCGCCCAGCAGCATCGCGTCGATGCCATCGCACAGGCAATGAATGGTTAACAGATGGACTTCCTGGATTCGCGCCGGCCGTTCGGACGGCACGCAGATATGAATGTCCGTATCGGCGAGCACTTCGCTGATCACGCCGCCGCCCGCGCCCGTCAACGCGATCACGAACATCTCGCGCTCATGCGCGGCCTGGATCGCCGCGAGCAGGTTGACCGAGTTGCCCGACGTGGAGATGACGACCAAAACGTCGCCGGCTTGCCCGAGCGCGCGGATTTGCTTCGAATAGATCTCTTCGAAAGCCGAGTTATTGCCGATGCCGGTGATCGTCAAGACATTCGAGTCCAGTGCAATGGCCGGCAAGCCGGGCCGCTTGCGCTCGAACTGTCCTACTAACGTAGACGCGAGCCGCTGCGAGTGGGCGGCCGACCCGCCGTTGCCGCACGTGAGAATTCGCGAGCCGTTCGCGAGTGCGCCAAACAGCACGTCGATGGCTGCAGCGACGGGAAAAGCAAGCGTGTCGAGTGCTTCGCGATGGACGGCCGCGTTTTCGCGGAAATGTTGCTGGATACGTTCGACGGACATCGACTCTCGGTTATCGGCCGCGCCATGCGCGGTAGTTTGTTGATAGGTTGCTTCGATGGTTTGCCAAGCCGATGCTTCACCACTTCGATATCTCGGCTCCGGCGCATCCTGATCCACGGCTCGCCATCACCCGCTCGCATGAAGCGGCTCGTGCTCAGCACGAGCCATCGATCAACCCGGCGCCCAAGCTCCGCGCAGTTTACCGCACTCGCTGTGTGCATCCCTTAAGATGCGCGCGCTTTCACGACGTATCTGCGCGAAAAGCATCGCGTCACCATACGATACGGCCCGCATCGAGCGCGATCACATCGAAGCGGCACACAGGTAGCGCACCACGCGCGTCATCAGGTCGTGCTGCGCCGCGAGAACGAGCCGCCGTTGCTTGTGCGCGCCAATACTTGCCGCAGCCGCGGCGAACTGCCGGCTGCGGCGCGCGCGCACCTCGACAAATACCCGCGCACGCTGGCTGCCGATCTCACGCATCACACGTTCGATTTCGCCGCCGCGACACGCGAAATTGCGCGCGACAAAACGCAGGCGCGGCCGCCGCAGATATTCCAGCGCGCGTTGCTCGAACGCGGCTCGAGCGCGTTTCCGATCGTTTTCGACACCCCGTTCCCCAAAAAGTTGTCCCTCTTCGCATGGCACAATGACGTCCTCCGCATGCCACCCGCCCTCATGACTCCACTCTCCGAATTGGCCCTTGGCCAGCAGTTTCCGGCTGGCGCGCTCTATATAGTCGCGACGCCCATTGGCAATGTCGCGGACATCACGGTGCGCGCGCTGCATGTGCTCGGGCTCGTCGACCGGGTGGCTGCCGAAGACACCCGCAACACGTCCCAACTGCTGTCGCGCTATGGCATTTCGAAGCCGACCATAGCCGTGCATGAACACAACGAGCGCAGCGCCGCCGAGCACGTGATCGCACATCTGCGTCATGGCGAGCGCATTGCCTGCGTCTCGGATGCGGGCACGCCGGGCATATCGGACCCAGGCGCCAAGCTTGTCGATGCAGTGCGCGAAGCCGGCTTTCCCGTCATTCCGTTGCCGGGCGCGAGCGCGCTCACCACCGCGCTCAGCGTGGCTGGCGCATGGGTTCACACGTTTTCGTTCATCGGCTTTCTTGCCACTAAACCGAAGCAGCGCGACACGCAATTGCAGTCGCTGCTCACGCATACGCCCGCGCTCGTTTTCTACGAAGCGCCGCATCGGATTGTGGAAACGGTGCAGGCGCTTGGGCGCGCATTCGGTGGCGAGCGGCGATTGCTGATTGCTCGTGAGCTGACCAAGTTACATGAGTGCATCCATTGCTGCACCCTGGCCGAAGGGCCAACGTGGCTCGCCGGCGATGCAAACCGGCAACGCGGCGAATTCGTTCTGGTGGTGGAAGGCGCACCGCAGCAAGAAGCCGCCGACGACGCTCATGACGCCTTGCTCGCGACCTTGCTGGAGGAGTTATCGGTGAGCAGCGCCGCGAGATTGGCGGCGACGTTGACGGGGGCATCGCGCAATGCGCTCTACACAAGGGCGCTGGCAATGGATAAGGCGCGCGCAGAGAAGGCGCGCGAATAACGCGCGGCAATAAAAAACGGGCCGTCGAAACGGCCCGTCTTTTTGCTGCGCAATAAGCCGACGATGATCAGTCGGCAGGTGTGATCGATGCCAGCGATTGCTCTTGCTCTCGTGCCGCTCGCGCTTCCTGCTGCGTCAAGCCTTCGATCTTCACTTTTCCGACACCCGCGCCACGCATGCCCAGCACGGCGGCGGCGGCATAGGAAAGATCAATCACGCGGCCGCGCGCGTACGGGCCACGGTCGTTGATCTTGACGACCACCGATTTGTTGTTTGCCTGATTGGTCACGCGAACCCACGACGCGAGCGGCAACGTGCGATGCGCTGCGGTGAGTGCATGCATGTCATAGCGTTCGCCGCTGGCCGTCTTGCGACCATGGAAACCGCGACCATACCAGGAGGCGCGGCCCTGCTGCTCGAAGTCGCCGATATTCGGACCGCCCGTGATGGGCGCCGCGTTCGCCAGCGAGGAGGTGTCGGAGGAGTTGCTAGCCGACGAGGGCAATGCATTTAGCCGGGAGTCGTAAGCGAGCGGTGCAGCAAGACGGCCCGCCCCGCGGCCCGTGTTCGCGCTGCTCGACTGCGTACCGGTTTTCAGCGCGCTGGCCTGATCGCCACCGCTTGGCGGCATCGCGCAACCCGTGAGGATTGCAAAGACCAAAAGACTCCCGAGATGTCGGGTTAGTCGTAAATTCATAGACGTGTAATCAACGGTTCGAGCCGGCCCAACCGTCCGACAAAACGCGGACGTGCGTAGGCAGCTCAAGGCTTTTTCCGCGCAAAGATACACACCGCTCGAAAAGTCGAACGGCGAGCCCGTGCTCGGGTGCGGCGTACCTCGCCGCAAATGCCCGGTTAGTTTTCACGTCTGGCGCAACCTGTCCCCGGCAGCCTGACCAGACCCCACATGCCGCCATCGAACGTGGATCACACGTTCTTGCGCGCTCAATTGCGCAGGAACGGCGGCGTAGGCCCCATCCAGCATGACGGCAGCTAAGGCCGTTGGCAGGCGCATCGCACCTGGCTGGACAAGACGTGCACATCGGCCGAAACCGATGCTTGATTGCGATTTCGAAGCACTGCTGCTCCGAACTGCGTACTTGATAACAATTGTAAAAACGCGCTACTCGCGTCTCTCATTGCCCATTGATGGCATGTTCAATCCATGCACAACTGGCCCGATTATACCCAAACACATAGTTGGACCGGCCATTGATGCACAAAATGTTACTCATTTTCTCTGCTAACGTAAAAATTGCGGACCTAGCCTTCTTTTTAGGCAAATTTCGACCGTTCGGCTAACGCTTGGCGCGCCGCCGCGGCGCCGGTTTTCGCCCGTTACAATGGACGTTTTTACGCGTGCGGTCGCTTAGCCATGAAGGTCACCCTTATTCCCGTGACACCGTTTCAGCAAAATTGTTCAATCGTCGTGTGCGAAGCAACCAACCGCGCGGTCGTCGTCGATCCGGGCGGTGAGGTCGAGCGGATCATCAGCGCGGTCGAGCAACTCGAGGTGTGCGTCGACAAAGTGCTGCTCACGCACGGGCATCTCGATCATTGCGGCGGCGCGAAAGCGCTTGCCGATCACTACGGCGTAGAGATCCACGGACCACACACCGAAGACGCGTTCTGGATCGAACAGTTGCCGCAGCAGAGCCAACGCTTCGGGTTCGGCGACGCGCAGGTCTTCGCGCCTGACCGATGGCTGCAAGAGGGCGATTCGGTTCAGTTCGGCGACGAAACCATGGAGGTTTATCACTGCCCCGGGCATACGCCGGGCCACGTAATCTTCTTCAGCCGTACGAACCGCCTGGCGTTGGTCGGCGACGTACTGTTCGCGGGGTCGATCGGCCGTACGGATTTTCCGCGCGGCAACCATTCGGACCTCGTGCGCTCCGTGCAGGAAAAACTTTGGCCACTGGGCGATGACGTGACGTTCGTGCCGGGCCACGGTCCTGCGTCCACGTTCGGTCATGAACGCCGCACCAACCCGTTCGTCGGTGACCGGATGAGCGCATGAGCACCGCCATTCCGGAAATCTATGTAAGCACGGACGTCGAAGCTGATGGACCCATTCCCGGGCCGCACTCCATGCTGAGTTTTGCATCGGCGGCCTATACGGAGCACAAGGAACTGATCGGCACGTTCTCCGCCAATCTCGAAACGCTGGAAGGCGCGGCGCCTCACCCGATTCAGGCAGCCTGGTGGAAAACTCAACCTGAAGCATGGGCCGCATGCCGTAAGGACTTGCAGCAACCGCTCACCGCATTGCGTGCTTACGTTGAATGGGTGGAGGCGTTGCCCGGCAAGCCCGTGTTCGTCGCGTATCCGGCGGGTTTCGACTTCACGTATATGTTCTGGTACATGATGCGTTTCGCCGAGCGCTGCCCGTTCTCATGGTCAGCGCTCGACATCAAGACGCTCGCGTTCGCGCTGACTGATCTGCCGTACCGCAAAGCCATCAAACCGCGTTTGCCGAAACACTGGTTCGACGAACTTCCGCACACGCACGTCGCACTCGATGACGCCGTCGAACAAGGTGCCCTTTTCTGCAACATGCTGGCCGAATTGCGGACTCAACGGGCGCTGCTGGCGTCGCTAAAAGCGTCCGGTGAAACGCCGGATGACAAAGACGCCGAAGGACAAAACGCGCAGTCTGGGCATTGAGTTAGGCAATATTGCTCACGGCAGGCGTTTGACATTGCGCTTCCTTTCTGCCACCTCTACTATTGGAGTTGGTAGCGACCGAAAGGAGGCGCAGTTGACTCTCGACACGTTTTCACAAAAAATCCTGCGACTTCTGCAACTGGACGCCCGCCGTTCGGTTCAGGAGATATCCGACCAAGTCGGGCTCTCCAGCACCCCGTGCTGGCGGCGCATCAAGGATATGGAGCAATCGGGCGTGATTCAGCGCTACACCGCGTTGCTCGATCGCGAAAAACTCGGCTTGCATGTTTGCGCGCTCGCTCATATTCATCTCACGCGTCACACAGAAGGCGGAGTCGAACAATTCGAACGTGAGATCACCACGTGCCCGGAAGTCACCGAGTGCTACAGCACCACGGGCGAGGCCGATTACATCCTGAAAATTGTCGCGCCGGACATCAAGTCGTATGACGCTTTTCTCCACGACCGCATCTTCAAGATTCCCGCGGTCGCGCAAGTCCGGACCAGCGTGGTGCTGCGCGAGATCAAATTCGATACGCAATTGCCGCTTTGAACTCGCTTTCAACCATCCGAATTTAATCTGACACTTTAATGGCTGCGAGAAGCGGCAGCGTGTTCAGTAATCACAACACCCGGCGGATTTCGCACAGCTCGGGCAAGCCGAATTTCGCGCGCGCCGAGTTTGCGCTTGAGCGCATCAAAATCGACATGCGCTAGGCTGCCCAGTTGTTCGTCGCTTAAACCGGCGGGAAGCGTCACGTCGATATCGAAGCCGCTGCTCAGATAATGCAGGTTCAGATTGTCGTACGTCAGGCCGCGAGCATCCAATACGGCGCTGAGGGCATCACTCACAGCCGAACGTGTAGGCATTCTGCCCGGAGGCGGATTGACGTCATCATTTTCCGGATCGACGTGAATCAATGCGTCGACGACACGGGTATTTGTCAACAAGCTCGCTCGCGCCGATTCTGCGATGTAATGACCCTCCGAAACTGAAATACGGGGGTCGACGAGAATATGCGCGTCGACAATAGCGAGATCGCCCATTTTCCGCGTGCGCAATTCATGCACGTCGCGAACGCCCGGCGTGCTGACCAACAACAGTCGCAACTTTTCCGTTTCGGCTTGATCCAGTGCGCGATCCGACAAATCCTGTAACGCATCCCATCCGAAAGTCCATCCCATCCGCGCGACCATAAAACCGACAATTGCAGCGGCAATAGGATCCAGCAAACGCCAGCCGGCCATGCTGCCAATAATGCCGATTGCAACCACAAGTGACGATGCGGCGTCCGAACGAGCGTGCCATGCATTTGCGATCAGGAGTGCCGATCTCACGCGTTCGGCAGCGCGGAGCATATAGCGAAATAGTAATTCCTTCGAAATCAGGACAATCACCGCGACTACCAATGCACTCGCGTGAACTGCCGGGATGTCCTGAAGATTCGTAATACGTTCACCCGCTCGCCATAACATCCCGACGCCGACGGCAATTAACAACGCGCCGAGAAATAATGAAGCGACTGTTTCATAACGGCTATGACCGTAGTTGTGGTCGTCGTCGGGAGCGGCGTTGCTATGCCGATTGGCCAACAGCACGATGAAGTCCGATACCAGGTCGGCCAGTGAATGAACGCCGTCGGCAATCAAGGCCTGGGAATGCGCAAACACGCCGACAACGATCTGAGCCGCCATCAGCACCAAATTCACCGCAATACTTGCAAAGGTTGTTTTGCGGGCTACATCCTGCTTTTCCGCCGCGCGCGCTGTTGATAGCGACATGTCATCACTCGAAGTCATTGAGCGACGAATTTTACCAAGCCGCGCTGGATCGCACTGGCCTAAAAACGATAAAACCCTATAAAAATCATATATTTACATTAAACACGACGCGTTCTCAGTCGTGCCTCGAATACCGTCTGAACTCGGCAGAGCCGGTCGCTTTCAGCAATCCTGGGCGAGTCGGGCCAATACGCAGGCAAAAAAAAGCCGCCCCGTTTTAATGGTGCGGCTTTTTCAATCAGACTAAAACTCACTTCTGGATCAGGAAGTTGTCACGCTCCTGGCCGGCAATCCACTTTGGCGGTTTGCCGCGACCCGACCATGTGCTGCCGCTGTCCGGATCACGATACTTGGGCGCCACGCCTGCACGCGGACGCGATGCGTTTTTCAAATTCTTACCGCCGCGACCACCTGCCAATTCAGCAAGCGTGATCCCGTAGTCGGCCATTTTCTGCTTGATTTCATTGAGAACTTCAGCATATTCCCGCGACTTCGCTTCTTCAATCTGTCGTTCGAGATTTTCGCGCTGCGCGAGAAGTTCCTTGTAAGACGGCATGATGATTTCCTTGTGGTTTGCAGTGTACGAGTCGTCGCCCGTTCCGGTTATAAGGTAAAGCCTCTCAATGGATCGCAGATTAACACAACTAGGATTTTGCGCACGTTTCTGCACTGCCGATTTAAATCAAATCAGTCGAACGGGCGTCCGTAACAATTGGTGCGATTCGGTGAAGGTTGCCAAAACTGCGCATTCATCTTACTTACATCGTTAAATTAACCCAAGGAATCTTTCATGAAATGAAAATAAACCTATACATATGTCTTAAAACTTCCATCCCGTGCGAGCTTCTCCAAAATTTGCTTCATTACCGTAACACTATCTCGTAATTTTGCGACATAAAGACACGCGTTGCGAGTTCGGAAATTCAGACAATCACCTATGCCGTTCAATACAATCGATCAGCGCCGCATTCAGTTCGGCGCGAGTTTGTTTCGGTTTATCGAAGGTGAAACGATTGCGCGCTCCTGGAGTCCGCAGATCGCAACCATATTTGTCGATACCCATTAGTTCGAGGTCCGCCGGCCGAGCGGGAGAATCGGCAAATAATGCCAGGAGCTGAAGCTCATTCCGCTCGGATAACGGCTCAAGTGGATCAAGTGCCGCTGCATCGAGCCAACCCATTGCGCCAAAGCCGCCTATATAGCGCATGCGTTCGAGCGACATGACCCAAAACGTGAAGTCGCCCAGTTCAAGATAACGAGCGGCATCCGGGTGATATCGGAGATAACGGCGTGCCAGTTCGTCGACGGATTCAGGCGGCGCCGGAGAAAACGAGCCGAGCATCGTCAGGCGCTGGCCTTCGAGAATGGCATCGCTCGCTGAATGAGTAATCAGAAAACCAGCGCGCGCGTCCACTTGCAGATTACGGGTGTGTTCGGCCAGATGGCTAATGAGCACCATAGGCACGTGACGCGCAGTCGGCGCGAACGGTAATGCGGTCGGGTACGGAAAACCAAGCGGCTCGCGCGAGTGCGTGGCAAGCGTGCCGTGCGGTACTTGATGCAATAAATGCAGCGGAGCATGCGAGGGAATATTCAAAGCGAACCTCACGAGAGTACTCAAAAGCGAACCCGCAAGAAGCAAGCAGCCTTTGCGATCTTAAAGCACTCAAACCAGGTATGTCCGCAACCCGATAGAATTGAAAGCTTCGCCGGTCAATGAAACGATCGGCTGTCAAAACGAAGAACGCAAAGAGAGCGATTCCCGTGTCCGAATCCGTTTCCAGCGCCCGTGCCGTCGGGCACGACACTCCAAACGCCGTGCATCGGCGGCTTCCTGTGGCAAAACGCGAGCGCGCGCGCTACGCGACCATGGCCGTGTTTTTCATCGCGGGCATGCTGTACGCGTCATGGGGCGTTCACGTGCCCACCGTGCGCGACAAATTTCACCTGAGCCCCGGCTCGCTGTCGATCGCGCTGCTGGCGGTCGCCGCCGGCTCGATCATTGCGATGCTCACGAACGGCCCGTGGATCGCGCGCGTCGGCACGCGCCGCGCGTGCCTCGCGGGCGGTATAGGCATGTCGGTTTGCGGAGCGCTGATCCTGGCCGCGCCGGCCTACTGGCTGCTGCTCATGGTGCTGGCAATATTCGGCTTCAGCATGGCCACGCTCGATGTCGCGATGAACGCCGAAGCCAGCGCCGTAGAAGAAGCGCTCGACCGGCCGATCATGTCGTCGCTGCACGGCATGTTCAGTATCGGCGGGATGGCCGGCGCGGCAG
>NZ_AEJF01000166.1 GCF_001028175.1 Caballeronia mineralivorans PML1(12) | reverse complement strand
GGCGGCGCGATGCTCGCGCACGGCGTGCCGCCGGTCGCGCACCTCGTGCTCGCAGCAGGGGTGAGTTTGATCGTGGTCCTGGTATCGATGCCCGCCGTGCTGCCGCATGTTCCTCATGTGGACGACCACCATGGCGGACGGTCGTCGTCGAATCGCTGGCGCTCCAGGGCGTTGTGGGCGCTGGGCGGCATGGCCTTGATTGCGTTGATCGCCGAAGGGGCCATGTACGACTGGGCGACGGTCTATATGCGCGACGTCGTACTGTCCACGCCCGCGTTGTCGAGCGCGGCCTACGCGGCGTTCACCGGCGGCATGGCAGCCGGGCGTTTCGGCGGCGATGCGGTGCGCGCCCGCTTTGGCGCGCCGCAGCTCATCTTCGCGAGCGCGGCGCTGGCGTTTATCGGCATGGTTGCAGCGCTCTTATTGCCCAATGCGGTAGTCACGCTGGCGGGTTTCACGCTGATGGGACTCGGCCTCGCGAACATGATGCCGGTGCTGTTCGCCGCGGCGGCGCGCGTGCAGGGCGTAAGCCCGGCCGAGGGCCTGGCGCACGTCGCCGGGCTCGCTTACTTCGGCTTGCTGTTCGGGCCGGTGCTGATAGGCGGTGTGGCGCAGGTGAGCACGCTGCCGATCGGGTTATCGATCGTTGCAGCTTGTGCGGCGCTGATCGCGCTCGTCGGACCGCGCATCATGAAGCAGTTGAAGCTCTGAGCGCAGAGAGAGGGTGATCGATAAACCCTCGCCAAACGCCCTCGCAAAAAAAACGCGCTGACCGGAATCAGCGCGTTTTTTTAAAGAATCATCGAAGGCGGTCTTGGTCACGAACACAAGACCGGACCGCCCGCGAAATTACATCTTGACCACGTCCAGCAGCGTCTTCTTGCCGCCCTTGTAGTCGTACAGCGAGATCACGCCGTGCTTCAGATCGCCCTTCGAATCGAAGGTCGTTTCGCCGATCACGCCCTTGTAATCCGTACCCGGCATGGCAGCAACGATCTTTGCCGGATCGGTGGAGCCGGCGCGCTTCATTGCGTCGACAATGATGTACACCGCGTCATACGTGAACGGAGCGTAGATCTGGATCGGCTGGCCGAAACGCTTCTGGAACTTGGCTGCGAATGCCGGGCCGCCTTCCATCTTCTCGAGCGCCATGCCGGCTTCCGAGCAGACTACGTTGTCGGCTGCATCGCCTGCCAGATCAGCCAGCTTTTCGGTACATACGCCGTCGCCGGCCAGCACCTTGGCGCGCAGGCCAAGTTGCTTGGCTTGCTTGGCGAACGGGCCGCCGGTTGCGTCCATGCCGCCGTACATCACCGCGTCAGGATTCTCACCCTTGATCTTCGTCAAAATGGCGCGGAAGTCGACAGCCTTGTCGTTCGTCGCGTCATGCGACATCACGTTCAGGCCGAGCGCCTTGGCGGTCTTTTCAAATTCGTTCGCGAGACCCTGGCCGTAAGCCGTGGAGTCGTCGACGATCGCCACGCTCTTCATCTTCATCGTCTTGGCGGCGAAGTTGGCGAGCGCCGGACCTTGCTGAGCATCCGTTGCCACTACGCGATACGTCGTCTTGAAGCCTTGCTGCGTGTACGTCGGGTTAGTAGCCGACGGCGAGATCTGGACGATGCCGGCATCGCTATAGATCTTCGAAGCCGGGATACTCGTGCCGGAGTTCAGGTGACCGACCACGCCGACCACTTTGTCGTCGACCAGCTTCTGAGCAACTTGCGTTGCCGTACGCGGGTCGCCCGCGTCATCTTGCGGATCGAGTTGAAGCGTGATCTTCTGGCCGCCGATCGTCAGACCCTTGGCATTGATTTCTTCAACTGCGAGGCGCGCGCCGTTTTCGTTGTCCTTGCCCAGGTGGGCAATGCCGCCGGTCAACGGTGCAACGTGACCGATCTTGACGGTCTCGTCGGCCATAGCGGTTGTTGCCATCGAGGCGAACAGCAGCGCTGCAGCGCTAATAGGCAACAGTTTGTGAAGCTTGGTGTTCATGTAAGTCTCCAGTTTCGGTCCCAAAAACAACGGTGTCGCCCTGTGCTCCGTCTTCATCACGATCGCTCAGCCCCGTGGACGACCACGCCGGATGCATCGTCATGCACTTGGCTAGTCCTTCAGCCGGCCGTTTTTGGCAGCCGCCATCCGTACTGCGCGCAAGTGTAGGGTTGTCAAATTAATTTGGGGAAGTTTTTTAGGATAGTGGTGCGACTACCAATAAGAGATGTGTTGAGAAGCCATTGAAAGTGTGCTGGTGCCATGCGGAAAGCTCCTGTTCATGCGGTTCTTCAGCGGATTGGCACTTCTGCCGACGGCGCCGTTCGCGGCATTCTAGAGGTGTCGCTTTAGTTTTAGCGGGCCATGCCGTTATTATCCGGTCCGCTTGTTTGGAGTCAATTGTGCGGGTTAAGAAGTCGGGTTAAAGACTAGGGAAGGAGTATTAACTAGCCGCCGCTTCAAGGCCTCATGGAATACGCGTACGCGATCGCGAAAACACCCATGAAGAGGCGCCGTCGGGTGTGTTTCCTACAGCCACTTTACAGCCTGCGCCCTTGCCAGCAAGGCGGTTCGAATGGTGGCACACTAACCCGCTGCTTTTTCGCTCCCTCTCGTTTCGCCCCCATCATTCAGGCATCAGCCAGGAGCTTCATCATGACCGTGACATCCCGTTGGATCGACATTCCAGCAAACGGCGACACCTTCCAGGGTTATCTCGCGCTGCCGAAGGCAGGCAAAGGTCCGGGCGTCGTCATCATCCAGGAAATATTCGGCGTGAATCCGCACATCCGCGCCGTGGCAGACCAGTACGCCGCCGATGGTTACGTCGCGCTCGCGCCGGACATTTTCTGGCGCGTCCAGCCGCGCGTGGAACTCGGCTATGCCGGTGCAGACCGCGAGAAGGCGATGGAAATCTACGGCAAGCTCGACGTGACGCTGGCGCTCGCCGATGTCACCGCGACCGCCGCCGCGCTACGCGCGTTGCCGGAAGTCACGGGCAAGGTCGCGGGTATCGGTTATTGCCTCGGCGGCCGGCTTGCGTATCTGTCGGCGGCGCAAGGTGCGTTCGATATCGCCGTGGCCTATTACGGCGGCGGCATCCAGAACGAACTCGACCAAGCCGACAAGATCAAGGTGCCGATGCAATTCCACTACGGCGCACTCGATGCCCATATTCCGTCCGCCGCCGTCGATTCAGTGAAGCAGCGCTTCGCGGGCAAGGACGCACAGGTCCACGTATACCCGGGCGCCGATCACGGCTTCAATTGCACGGATCGCGCATCGTACAATCAAGCCGCATCGGCACTGGCGCACGGCCGCACGCTCACGTTCCTCGGCGAGCATTCGTAACCCGGCGGACTGCGCCGCGGACTGCACGGTTGCCTGCCTGAGAAGACGGGACACAACCGCATGAGACAAGGGGGGAACCGTGCAGTCCGAGTATCTCGACTACGACGCGATCGGCCTCGCCGCGCTCGTGCGCAGCGGCCAGGTCAGCGCGCGGGAACTGATCGATACGGCAATCACGCGCGCCGAAGCTGTCGATCCCGCGCTCAACGCCATCGTGCTGAAGGACTATCAGGCGGCTCGCAATCGCGCGAGCCGTGGGGGCCGCGATGGCTCCGGCACTCTCGGCGATGGTCCACTCGCGGGCGTTCCCTACCTCATCAAGGATCTGGGTGCGCCGGTTGCGGGTTTGCGGATGTCGATGGGTTGCCGTCACTTCCAGCACTACACGCCCACTGAAGATTCGCTGATCATTGCGCGCTCGAAGCAGGCCGGGCTCAACATTTTCGGCAAGACCAACACGCCTGAAATCGGCCAGATGCCGTACACCGAACCCGAGTTGTTCGGGCCGACGCGCAACCCATGGGGACTCGACTACACCACGGG
>NZ_AEJF01000165.1 GCF_001028175.1 Caballeronia mineralivorans PML1(12) | reverse complement strand
GTGCCGCTGGCACACGCGGCGGACGGCGGCGGTTCGATCCGCATCCCGGCGTCGTGTTGCGGTTTGTTCGGCTACAAGCCGTCCAACGATGTCCAGCCGCAACCGCTGCCCTCACCCGGCGATTTATCGGTGGATCACGCGGTGTCGAGAAGTGTGCGCGATAGCGCCTTGCTGCTCGATCTCACATCGACTGGACAACCGGGCGCATTCTTCCGAGCCGTCGGCGAGCCGTGCGGGCCGTTGCGCATCGGCTATATGGTTGAGCCGCAGCTTGCGGGGGAATTGTCGGCGGACGTGAAAGCCGCTCTCGACGATGCCGCCAAGCTCGCTGAATCGCTGGGTCATCGTGTAGAGCCGGCGTCGTTCGGGCTCGACTTCGACGCCATCGCTCATGCGTTCCTCGTGATGTGGTCGGTGCTGGCCGAGGAGATTGTGTTGCACGCCGATCGCATCAGCGGCCTGAAGCCGAAGCGCGGCGATTTCGAGATCGCAACCTGGGCGATGGCGCATGTCGGCCGCAAGATTGGCGAGCGGGATCTGCCGGCGGCGCTTGAAATGCAGCGCCAGGTCACGGCGAAAATGGCTGCCTTGATGAGGCGATACGACGTGTTGTTGACGCCCACGCTTGCTGGCGCGCCGTTCAAGATTGGCGCCAAGCAGCCAACGCAATTCGAGCGCTTGCAGATGCACGTGCTGACTGCGCTTCCTGTTGAACCGTTGGTGCGGCGGATGTTGTCGGTATCGGCGAAGAAAGCGTTTGACTGGGCCGGTTGCACGGAGCTTTTCAACTTCACCGGCCAGCCGGCGATGTCCGTGCCGCTGTACTGGAATGCCCGCGGCATGCCGATTGGCGTGCAGTTCGCCGGGCGCTTGAACGACGACGCGACGTTGTTCCGGCTCGCGGCACAACTGGAGGCCGCAAGGCCATGGTTTGCCCGGCGGCCGGCTTTGATGGCGGCGAGGTGAACGGGTTCGACGAAGACGCGAGCGATAGCCTTTATTGAGTTAGCGGGAACGCTTGGAAAACCGGTAGTGCGCCACGCCCCATTCATTGCCTCCGGCGTAGCCGAACAACTCCGCCACTGCCATATAAAACATGCGCCAGCGCTGAAACCAGACGGGGGCATCGGCAGCGCCGTAAGTCTGGACCATGAGTGGCATCAACTCGCTACGCGCCGCGTCCAGATTCTCAAGCCATTGATTCGCCGTCTTTTCATAATGCGCGCCGCTCACCCACCACTGACGGTCGATCTTCAGATCCTCCTGAAAATGCAGCAGTAACGCCTCCGACGGCATCGTCCCGCCCGTGAAAAAGTACTTCGACATCCAGTCGCTGCCGTCCTTCACCTCGAAGTGGTAAGCGAGCGTGCGATGCGCAAACACATGCACAAAAAGCTTGGCGTCCTCGCCCATCCAACCCGAAATCTTGTTCAGCAACAACCGATAGTTCTTCATGTGCTCGAACATTTCTATCGACAAAACACGGTCGAAACCATCGCCGAGCAGCGCCGGTTCGAATTGATAATCGACGATATTGCCCGTCACCACTCGCAGGTTCGCGATGCCGCGCTCAGTCGCCTGCGCCTCGATAAACGCCCGCTGCCCCTGCGAATTCGATAACGCCACGATCTGCGAGCGCGGATAAGTTTGCGCCAGCCACAACGAGAGCGAACCCCAGCCGCAACCGAGATCGAGGATGCGCTGGCCATCGGTGAGTTGCGCGCGCACTGCGTACTCCTCGAGCATCGCGCGCTCGGCCTGATCGAGCGTTTCGGCCCCCGTCCGATACAAGCAGCACGAATACTTCAGATGCTCGCCGAGATGCGCATGAAAAAACGCTGCCGGCACCTCGTAGTGCTGCGTGTTCGCGGCTTGCGTGTCGATCGCGATCGGGCTTGCGCGCAGTTCATCGACTAGACGATTGAAGCGCTTCGAACGCGCTTCGCCGTCGTCGACACCTTCATCGCGCAGCCGCCGTTTCATCAACCGGCGCATCCCCAGGCGCACGAGCGAGTCCGGAATCCGGCCGCGCTCGCACCAGTCGATCAGCCAGCTGTCGGGCGGGGCTGCTTTTTCTTGTGGTTGTGACATAACCGCTTGCGATGGCAGCTCGCTCATGTGAAAACTCCTCGCTATTATTATTTAAGGATGACGCGGCGGCCATGGAATCAATGCGCTGGTCGTACGCATATAGTCGGCATATCCCGGGCGTTTTTTAGCCGATTCCGCTTCGACCATCGGTACACCCGAGACTTTCATCAACAGCCACGCCATCAGCACGGGCGGCAGCAGCATCGCGACAATCCATCCTCCTACGCCGATCGCGAGCGGAATGTACGCCACCCAATGCACGCATTCGAAGAAGTAGTTCGGATGCCGCGAATAACGCCACAGGCCGGCGCGACACACCTTGCCACGATTCGATGGATCCGCTTTAAACATGAGTAGCTGATGGTCGGCAAGCGCTTCGCCTGCAATCGAGATCACCCAGATCACCGCAGCCAACGCTACCCAGGCAGCGCCTGGCGGCGTCGTGCGATATGCCGGCACGAAAAACGCGAGCGACAGCAGCATCGAAATCACGACTTGCAACTGGAAGAACCAGAACATTTTCTTGTTGGCATCGGCGGCCCATTGCTCGCGGAACTTGTGATACCTCGGATCTTCGGGGTGAGCGGCATTACGTTTCCACAGATGCACGCCAAGCCGCGTGCCCCAGACGAACCCGCCGATTCCCACAATGACCCGCGTGTGCAGATCGCCTTGTCCGAGCACTGCAATGAGCAACGCGACCACACCGAGTGACATCGCCCAGACGGGATCGATCATGCCGGCATTCTTCGATTTAACTTGCCACACCCAGACCGTCGTGAAAACAACGACGAGCGCGACAAAAGCAATAACGGCAACAGTGAGCGGCGGCATTAAGTCCTCGATGTCGATTTTTTGCGTTCAATATCGGTTGGCATCGACTGGTGGAGCGATTGGGACTAATTACGCGTGCTGCCATCTGGCGGATGCGCCAGCGAGAAGGAATTGGAAGCGGTAATACCAAGACGTCGACGTTCGGAACGAACGTGAGCACAGGAGATTCCCGAGGATGAGCGGGAACGCAGGAACAGCGCGTTTCTCGCGCCCTGTTCCTGTCCAGCAGGCGTGGAAGTCGAGCCCATTCGGCCCGCCGCGCCAATCAGCCCATCGGACTGCTAAACCAGTGCCGGCAATCCTTCCACCAGCAAAAACGCAACCAGCACGCCGAGCAGCGCACCGAATACACGTAGGGTGTTTTTCCGGAATTGCGTGGCGCATGGTACGGCGCCCAGGAAGAGAATGCCTGCAAGCGCCATCGGGATAATCAGGATGAAGTCGCCGATCGTGAAGTAGGTGGTCATACACGTCTCCCATCGTCCGTGCTCAGCGTCCACCTGACTGCGTGAGACGTCGCACTGTCGATTTGAGTATAGGACGTGGATTACGCTTTATTCATGCTGCTTTGCGCAAACGCTAGCGAACAACAGACGAAACGCCTTATGCGGCGGGCTTTTGCGCCCGCATGCTTTAAGCGGATACAGAAAAACCCTCATTTATTAGCCTTTACAAAAAACTTTCGTTACGTTCGCGCGTGAATCTTAGCTAAGCGATCTAAGCATCTGCCTGCCGTTCTCGTCGGCGCAAGTATTCCGCGCCGCCCAGACCGATCAGCAGCAGGACAAATACGAAGCCGCTCACGCCGGGCCAGCCGGCGACAGTCCAGAAGTGTCCGCCCCACGAACCGAGCACGCTCGAGCCGATGTAATACGCCAGCAGATAAAGGGCGGCGGCCTGGCCTTTGGAGCCCTTGGCCAAGCGGCCAATCCAACCGCTTGCGACCGAATGCCCGGCGAAGAATCCGAACGTCATGCACGCGATGCCCGCGATCACCACGGGCAACGACGCCGACAACGTCAGCGCCACGCCGAAGATCATCAGCGCGAGCGCTGCGATCAGCACGCGGCCGCGGCCGAACACATCGGCCATTTTTCCGGACCAGGGCGACGCCACCACGCCCGTCAGGTACACCACGAAAATCGCGCCAATCTCCGTCTGGCTCAAATTGAACGGCGCCGCAATCAACCGATATCCGACGTAGTTATAAAGCGTGACGAAGCTGCCCATGAGCACGAAACCCATCAGGAACAGCAGCGGCAGGCCACGATTTTTCAGATGCCCGGCAAGCGCCGTCCGATGATGGCTAAGGCCCATCCCGGCGCGCGGCACGAAGCGTCGCGAGGGCGGCAAGAGCGCACGAAACGCCAGTGTGGCGAGCAACCCCAGCACGCCGATCCCGCCGATAGCAACCCGCCACGAGAACAAGTCCGCGAGAATCCCGCTGATCACGCGCCCCGCCATTCCGCCTATTGCCGTGCCGCCGACATAGAGTCCCATCGCGAGGCCGAGGCCATCGGGATGGACTTCCTCGGCGAGATAGGCCATGGCGACCGCCGGCACGCCGCCAAGCGCGAGCCCTTCGAGTGCACGCACGAACAGCAAGCCATGCCAACTCGGCAGAAACGCCACGATGATCGTGAGCAACGAGGAGGCCGTGAGCGACAACGTCATCAACCGGTGCCGGCTCCATCCCTCTGAAACAAAGCCGGCGATAAAAATCGCCACGGCGAGCGAGGCCGTCGTCACCGATACCGACAACGCACTTTGCGCAGGGCTCACGCCGAACGCCTTGGTGAATTCCGGAAGGAGCGGCTGCACACAGTAGAGCAGCGAGAAGGTGGCGTAGCCTGCAAACAGCAAGGCAATCGCCGCGTGCCAGTAAGCGCGCGATCCGCGTTCGAGGTACGGCAGGGGATCGGGGCAAAGCGAAGAGGACGAAGCTGACCGGGACGGCGCCGGCGATGAAGTCACAAGTGGATCTCCGGTGGCGAAGGCCATAACGATACCGTGATCGTCAGGGTTTCGCCGGACGGTGCGCCGGACGCTTTCAATCGACTTTCGAGACCGCTTCGAATGCCCTTGCGTTGTTTTAATACGATGCAAGATTTCGACCCGAGACGAATTGATGCGCTAAAGTAGAACATCGTTTCAGCCGAAATCATCTGGATAGGCTGCGAGTTGCAGGCATTCGAGGAATTTACGCGCGGCACTTCGATCTCGTGCACAGGGAATCAACCTTCTGTGCTTTATCCAGAACCGACCGGCACGCGCACTGTTCTGCCGGCACACTTCGGGGAGTCATCATGCAAATCGGTTCAATCGTTCGCTCCGTCCATATCGCGGTGCCACAGGGCGCACGCGGCATTGTCATGCGCATTCTCGGCGACATGGCCATGGTCGCCTGGTATGCCGACGAGCCCGGCACGTCGGAGCTGCTCAACACGGAACCGTTCTTCCTCGAAGATCTGATCGATACCGGCGAACTCGTTCGCCCGACCAACGCGCTCATGCATTGAGGATCAAGCGCGTTTCAAGACACTATTTGCTGTAACCGCGCATCGCTGATGCTTCCCCCCGCGATGCGCGTCACAATGCAGGGATGAACTCGAACCATTCCGATGCATCGCGTGCGCCCGCAGACAGCCTCTCTTTCTCCGGCGACAACGCAAATCCCCCGGCTCCGCCTTTCGCCGACCTCACGCCTGAGCGCGTGCTCGATGCGCTCGACAGCGTCCTGATGCCGCTTGGCGAACGCACCGACGGCGGCATGCTCGCGCTCAACAGCTACGAGAATCGTGTGTATCAGGTTGGCATGGAAGACGGGCCGCCGATGGTCGCGAAGTTCTACCGGCCGTTGCGCTGGTCCGACGACGCCATTCTCGAAGAGCACGCTTTCGTTTCCACGCTTTACGAGCGTGAAATTCCGGCGGTGCCGGCGCGTGTGCTGAACGGCGAGACGCTCCATCACTTCGAGGGTTTTCGCTTCTCCATCTTCGAACGGCGCGGCGGGCGCGCGCCGGATATCGACCGGCCGCAGACGCTGGAATGGCTTGGGCGGTTTATCGGCCGGATTCACGCGGTCGGGCAGATCAAGCCGTATGTGGAGCGGCCCGCGCTCGATATCCAGACCTTCGGCTACGAACCGCGCGAGTTTTTGCTCACGCACGGGTTTGTGCCGCAGGACGTTCGCGAAGCGTATGAAACCGTCGTGAAGATGGCACTGGAAGGCGTCGAGCGATGCTACGAGCGCGCCGGCGATGTGAAAAGCATCCGGCTGCACGGCGATTGTCATCCGAGCAACGTGCTCTGGACGGATGCGGGTCCGCATTTCGTCGATTTCGACGATAGCCGCATGGCGCCTGCCATCCAGGATTTGTGGCTGCTGCTGCCGGGCGACCGCCCCGAGGCGTCGCGCGCGTTGGGCGATCTACTGGCCGGCTACGAGGACTTCTGCGATTTCGAGCCGCGCGAACTGCATCTGGTCGAAGCGCTGCGCACGCTGCGGCTGATTCACTACGCAGCGTGGCTGGCGCGTCGCTGGAACGATCCCGCGTTTCCCGCCGCGTTTCCGTGGTTCAACACGCAGCGCTATTGGGAAGACCGCATTCTCGAGCTGCGCGAGCAGGTCGGCGCGATGGAAGAAGGGCCGCTCTGGCCGGTTTAAGCCGATTTAAGCCGATTTCCTTTGAGCGCTGCGGCCGGCGCGCCCTCCTGGGGCCGCTGCACGCTATGCACCTATGCGCCGGCCTCCTGACGCAGCGATTGAAGAATCTTTACAAATGTGTAATGATAACCATTATCATTTTAAAGCTTTGTTCTGCCGATGCGCTTTTTTGGCCGTATCGGTGAGAAAACCATCGGCACCCCCCCCTTTCGCTGCGCCCTTATGGAGACACGCGTGAACGCGCCTGAAATCTTTGAACCCGCGTCCAACGTAACCACGATGCCGCGCGCGCCACGCGGCGGCCGCCTTAACAACGATGCCGAACAAATCGTTCGCAAACAGCGCTCGCGCCGCGCGACATTCATAAAATGGCTGCGCAAGGTACATGGTTGGGTGGGTTTGTGGGGCGCCGTGCTTGGGCTGCTATTCGGTACGACAGGTTTTCTGCTGAACCATCGCGCCGGTCCGTTGAAGATATCGAGCGGCGAGCCGCAGGTATCGCAGATGCAAATGGCCCTGCCCGCACACCGTCTCAACTCGCCGATGGAACTCGGCAAATGGCTCAAGCAAGAACTCGAGCTCGACGGCGTTATCGGTCGAGCGAAACGTGAACCCGCGCATGCGGTGGGCTGGGGCGACCAGAAGACGATGCAGCCGGAGTTGTGGACAGTGGCGGTGGCATCGCCGAGTGGTGCGGTATCGGCGGAATACTGGGTGGGGAACGGGTTTGTATCGGTGAAAAAGAGCGAGAACGGTTTACTCGCGACCATGAACAACCTGCACAAAGGCACGGGATTGAGCATGGGTTGGGTGCTGCTCATCGATACGCTGGCCGGCAGCATTATTTTGCTGTCGTTGACAGGCGTGTTGTTGTGGACCGAGTTGAATAAGCGCAAGACCGTGGGGGCGGTGATTGGGGTGGTGTCGATTGTCGCGATGGTTGGGATGGGGTTGATGTGAGGCGCAGGGTCGACGATTGCGCTGGTGTCTGAATGTGGACCCCGCGAAATCGCGGATTTGTTTCGTAGCCCCATTCGAACTGCGCAAGGTGAAAAACATCATTCTGGCAAGTTCAATCTGAAAGAATTTCGATGCATCAAATTGTTAGCTTCGACCCGGATTTTTAAGTTACCGGCGCGCTTAAGATTGCAATCGCCTGAAGGACCGTATTCACTTTTCAGACAATTTACGCAGTAGTCCGATGAATCAGCGCTCGCGTGGCGTATTAAATCGTCTGCAGGCCATGTGACGCAGCGGCCAAGTGAGCTGATGGTAGCGAACGCTGCGCTTATCGTTTAAAGCGCGGCGACTCTGCAACCACCTATATCCCGCAAATCTCGCCAGACCCTTCAAGTTCCCGCGCCGCCTTTGCGCCTTCGACCTGCAAGATAGTGGGCAGCGAAACCCCATTCTTGGCCGCCGTCACCTCAGCAAGAATCGATACCGCAATCTCCGGCGGCGTCCTGCTGCCGATATAAATTCCGACTGGCCCATGCAGGCGCGACAACTCAGCATCGGACAGATCAAACTCTTTTAGCCGTTCCCGCCGCGCCGCGTTATTTCTCCTCGATCCCAGCGCCCCCACGTAAAACGCGGGCGTCTTCAACGCCTCCATCAACGCCAGATCGTCGAGCTTCGGATCGTGCGTCAACGCAATCACCGCGCAGCGCTCGTCGAGTTTCATGTCCATCACGGTATCGTCGGGCATGGTGCGCACGATCTTCGTCCCCGGTACATCCCACTCGTCCGTGTACTCCTCGCGCGGATCGCACACGGTCACGTGATAGTCCAGGCCGACCGCGATGCTGCACAAATACCGCGACAACTGCCCCGCCCCGATCACAAGCATCCGGTACCGCGGCCCGTGAATAGTCGAGAGCGTGGTTTCATCGAAGGTCACGCCATCCGTCGCTTGAGCCGGCTCGAGCTTGACCGCGCCGGTGTTCATATCGAGCGTACGCGTCACCAGCCGGCCAGCCAGAACGGCATCGCACAGTTCGGCGATACCGCTCGCCATCGACAACGGTTCAAGCACCAGTTGAATCGTGCCGCCACAAGGCAGTCCGAACCGGTGCGCTTCTTCGGCCGAGATCCCATACTTCACGCTTTCAGGCTTCGTCTGCTCGATGCCGCGTTGCCGGACCCGCTCGATCAAATCGTCTTCAATGCATCCGCCCGACACCGATCCCATCACCGCGCCGTCATCGCGCACGGCGAGCATCGCGCCTTCGGGGCGGGGCGACGAGCCCCACGTCTTGACTACCGTCACCAGCAACACGCGATGCCCGCGTTCGAGCCATCGCACGCTGTTTCTCAGGACTTCGAGATCCACGCTGTCCATGATCTTTTCCTCTTCTTCACTTCACCTTCACCGTCCGCAGCCGCTTGATCGGAGGCGCCCTCGGACTCACCCTCGGGTTCATCGCCCTTCGTCAGTTGCGCACTGAATCGCTTGAAAAACTCGCCGGCGATCTTCCTCGCCGCCCCATCCACCAGCCGCGACCCTATCTGCGCGAGCTTGCCGCCCACTTGCGCGTTGGCCGTGTAGGACAAGGTGGTCGAATCGGCATTGTCGCCCGGCTCCAGGTTCACCTTCGCCTGACCTTTGCCAAAACCCGCTGCCCCGCCCTGTCCTTCGAACACAATGGTGTACGTGTGCGGCGCGTCGATGTCCACCAGATTCATGCGTCCCTTGAATTTCGCTTTCACCGGTCCCACCGATGCCGTCATTGCCACCGCGTAGGCGTTCTCGCCATCGGTTTCTATGCTTTCGCAGCCGGGAATGCACGCGCGCAGTATTTCAGTGTCGTTCAGCGCTTCCCACGCAACGTCCTGCGGCACAGGCAAATGGTGCGTTTCGGTCAGTTCCATGACGTGTCTCCGGCTGATTTCCGGTCCGCACGACGCGTCACTGCCGCCAGCTCCCGGCCGACAGCGTTCAGGCTGTCGAGATTATGAGCCGCAAGCATCGCATCGACATGCGGCAGGATCGCCCGCACGCCCCGGGCGCGCGGCGTGAAATCGGCGTATCGAAGCAACGGATTGAGCCAGACCAGCCGATGCGCAAAGCGGCGCAAACGCAGCATCTCGGTTTCGAGGACATCGATTGCTTCGTGATCGAGGCCGTCGGTGACGAACAACACCGTCGCGCGACCGTTGAGCACCCGTCGCGCCCAGCGGCGGTTGAATTCGGCCAGCGCCGCGCCGATCCGCGTGCCGCCCGACCAGTCGACTACCTGATCCGATATCGCGGCAATCGCGACGTCGGGATCGCGTTCGCGTAATGCCCGCGTGGCATTGGTCAGGCGCGTGCCGAACAGGAAAACCTGCAGGCGTTCGCGCGATTGCAGCAAGGCATGGCAGAAGTAAAGCACAGCCCGGGAATACGCGCTCATCGACCCGGAAATGTCGAGCAGCAGGACCAGCGGTGGCCGGCGTTCGACGACTTTTTTGTATTTCCACGTGGTCCAGTCGCCGCCCGATCGCACGACGTTGCGCGCGCTGGCGCGCAAATCGGCATGTGTGCCGTGCGATGAGGTTTTTAAACGACGCGTCGGCTCAGTGGCAAGCGGCATTCTGTGTGACCGGATCTGATGCCGCAGCGCGCGCCATTCGTCGGACGTAAGCGTATCGAAATCGCGATGACTCAAGCGCTCTTGGGCGCTGAACGTGATGCGGGCGTGGAGGTGCTCGACGCTTTCCAGCTCGCTAGTGCGCTTCGATTCCGCCGCTCTGGCAGCGAGAGCATCGGCGAGGCGATTGTTGCGTTTCGGAGGCGGCACGCCGTTCGTCACTTTCGGCAGCAATAGCGCGCGCAATTTCCCTTCCCAATCGGGATCGCGCCAGAAAAGATCGAAGGCCTGATGGAAGAGTTCGCGCTCGTCGGGGGCGTGAACGAGCAATGCGGCGAGTGCGGCGCGGACATCGTCGCGACGGGTGATGTCGATCCAGCGCAACGCTTCGAGTGCATCCACGCTGTGCGCCGGCGACATCGCCAGACCCGCGCCTCGCAGCAGCCTCACGAAGTGCACGACGTTGTGGGCAAGCGTTGGCGTTGACATGATGCTCAGGCCGGCGCGGCGAGACATTGCGCGATTTCGGCCGCGTCCACACGCGTGAGATCGTCCTGGTATTTCAGCAGCACGCCCAGCGTGTCCTGCACAGATTGCGGATCAAGTTCGCTCACGGAAAGCGCCGCCAGCGCACGACACCAATCGATGGTCTCCGCCACCCCCGGCGCCTTGAACAGATCCAATGTCCTCAGTCGATGCACAAACGCCACCGCCCTTGCCTGCAGTTCCACGCTGGCTTCGGGCGCGCGCGCCGCAACGATTTGCAGTTCCACATCGCGTGCCGGATAACCGATCCATTGATACAAACAACGCCGCTTGAGCGCATCGTGAACTTCGCGGGTGCGGTTCGATGTCATCACGACCAGCGGCGGCCGTTCAGCGCACACGGTGCCGTACTCAGGAATCGATACCTGGAAGTCAGATAGCAATTCCAGCAGGAAAGCTTCGAACGGTTCGTCGGCGCGATCGATTTCATCGATTAGCAGAACACGTCGAGCGGTGGGATTCAAGGGATCCGGCATGAGCGCTTGCAGCAACGGGCGCTTGAGCAGGAATTCGCTTTTGTAGAGCGAATCGTTCGATGGTTGTTCGCCCGCGGCCTCGGCAAGACGCAGCGCCATGATCTGGCGCGGATAGTCCCATTCGTAGAGCGCGCTGGCTGTATCCAGGCCTTCGTAGCATTGCAGCCGCAGCATTTGCGTGCCGAGCACGCCAGCAGCAGCTTTTGCGAGTTCAGTTTTGCCGACGCCGGGTTCGCCTTCCAGGAACAATGGGCGCTCCATTTTCAATGCGAGAAAAAGCCCCGTCGCGAGTTCGCGGCTGGCGAAGTATTGCTGCCCGCTCAGGGCGACGAGCGTTTCGTCGATTGATGCCGGGTCCATGAGGCTCCTGGGTCTCGGTAGTCAGTGTTTGTTCGCTCGTGCCGGAGGAACCCCAGCCCATCCATCGGCGCGAGCGAAAAACCCTTGATGCTGCGAGCCGATACTAGAACCCAAGGGCCCGATCAACCGCCCTACCCGCAAGAATCGGAATCAAATGCGCCCGGTACGCCGCACTCGCGTGCATATCCTCGTTGAGTGTATCGGCTGAAATTGTGGTGCCGCGCGCTGCCGCCGCCGAGAAATCCTTCGATAACGCCGCTTCAAGCTCAGAAGCCCGAAACACGCTCGACGCAGCACCCGTGATGGCCACTCGCACGCCACCTGCTTGCTTCGCCACGAACACGCCCACCAGCGCAAAGTGCGAAGCAGGATTCTGAAACTTCTCATATCCCGCGCGCTCGGCGATCGGAAACTCCACCGATGTAATCAGTTCATCGGGCTCTAAAGCCGTCTCGTACATGCCGAGAAAAAAATCATCGGCGGTTATTCGCCTTCTGTCCGTCACGATAGTCGCGTTCAACCCCAACACCGCCGCCGGATAACACGCAGCCGGATCGTCGTTAGCAAGCGATCCGCCAATCGTCCCGCGCTCCCGAACCTGCCGGTCGCCAATATGACCGGCAAGATCCGCCAGCCCCGGTATCGCACGCTGCACCTCGGGGTTCGCGGCAACCTGCGCATGACACACCGCGCCGCCGATGGTCACTTTATCGCCCGTGACGGTGATGTCCTTCATCGAGCCGATACGCGTCACATCCACCAGCGCCGACGGCTGCGCAAGACGCAATCGCATGGTCGGCAGCAAGCTCTGGCCGCCCGCGAGATATTTGGCGTCGTCGTGCTGCTTAAGGAACGCCACCGCTGCATCGGACTTGTCAGGCCGTTGATAATCGAATGAGTACATGTCGAAGTCCTTTTAAGCGGGAGTCGAAGCGCCACGAACGGCCGAGGCATCGGCGGCGGCCCGCATGGCAGCCCATACGCGATGCGGCGTCGCAGGCATCTGCAGATCGGTCACGCCGAGCGGCGAAAGCGCATCGATGATCGCGTTGATCACCGCCGGCGGCGAGCCAATAGCGCCCGCCTCACCGCAGCCCTTCACACCGAGCGGGTTATGCACGCATGGCGTGCCCTTCGACGTCTCCACATCGAAGTTCGGCAGGTCGGACGCGTGCGGCATTGCGTAATCCATGAACGAACCGGACATCAACTGGCCGCTTTCGTTGTCGTACACAGCGCGCTCGAGCATGGCCTGACCGATGCCCTGTCCAATCCCGCCATGCACCTGACCTTCGACGATCATCGGATTGACGATGTTGCCGAAATCATCGACGGCCGTGAACTTCTGGATGCGCGTTTCGCCCGTGTCCTGATCGACTTCCACTTCGCACAAATACGCGCCCGATGGATACGTGAAGTTGCTCGGATCGTAGAACGCGTTTTCGTTAAGGCCGGGCTCGAGCTTGTCGAGCGGGAAGTTGTGCGGCACGTAAGCCGCCAGCGATACCTCCGCGAACGCCTTCGTCCTGTCGGTGCCCGCCACGCGGAAAATGCCGTCCTTGAACTCAATATCTTCGGCCGACGCCTCCAGCAAATGCGCCGCGATTTTCTTGGCTTTGTCCTCGATCTTGTCAAGCGCCTTCATGATCGCCGAGCCGCCGACCGCGATGGACCGCGAGCCGTACGTCCCCATGCCGAATGGAATCCGGCCGGTGTCGCCGTGAACGATCTCGATGTTATCCATCGATACCCCAAGCCGATCCGCCACGACTTGCGCGAAGGTGGTTTCGTGCCCTTGTCCGTGGCTATGCGAGCCGGTGAACACGGTGACCGAACCCGTGGGATGCACGCGAATCTCGCCGGCTTCGAACAAGCCCGCCCGCGCACCCAATGCACCCGCCAGATTCGATGGCGCCAATCCGCACGCTTCGATGTAGCAGGAATACCCGAGGCCGCGCAGCTTGCCGTTCTTCTTCGACTCCTCGCGCCGCGCGGGGAAACCTTCCACATCGGCGAGTTGCATCGCGCGATCGAGCAAGCCTGAGTAATCGCCGGAATCGTAGGTCAGACCAACCGGCGTGGTGTACGGCCAAGTACGGATGAAGTTGCGCCGCCGTAACTCCGCCGGATCGATGTTCATCTCGCGCGCCGCCGTTTCCACGAGGCGTTCGACCACGTAGGTGGCCTCCGGACGACCCGCGCCGCGGTAAGCATCGACGGGAACCGTGTTCGTGAAGACAGCCTTCACCTCGGCGTAGATCGCGGGCGTAGCGTACTGGCCGGCGAGCAGCGTGGCGTACAGGATGGTCGGAACGGCGGTCGAGAAGGTCGATAAATACGCGCCCATGTTGGCCGTGGTGTGCACGCGCATGGCGAGGAATTTACCGTCGGCGTCCATCGCGAGTTCGGCTTTCGTGACGTGATCGCGGCCGTGTGCATCGGAGAGAAAAGCTTCCGAGCGCTCGCACGTCCACTTGATCGGACGCCGTACTTTCTTCGATGCCCACGTCAGCGCGACATCTTCCGCATACAGATAGATCTTCGAACCAAAACCGCCGCCCACATCCGGCGCGATGATCCTTAGTTTCGACTCAGGCAAAGACAACACGAACGCCGCCATCAACAAACGCTCGACATGCGGATTCTGGTTCGCGACGTAGACGGTGTAGCTGTCGTCGGACTTCGAATAGCTCGCATTCACGGCGCGCGGTTCGATCGCGTTCGGCACCAGGCGCTGATTCACGATATCCAGCGTCGTCACATGCGCGGCTTTGGCGAAGGCGGTGTCGGTGGCAGCTTTATCGCCGTGGCCCCAGGTGTAGCAGAGGTTGTTTGGCGCTTCATCGTGGACTTGCGGCTGGCCTGGATCGGCTGCAGTGGCGGTATCGACGACGGCCGGCAGCACGTCGTAATCCACTTCGATCAGATCGATTGCGTCCTTCGCTTGCTTCACCGATTCCGCAACGATCAGCGCCACCTGATCACCCACATGCCGCACTTTTGTATGCGCCATTACGGGATGCGGCGGCTCGTTCATCGGCTTGCCATCGATGTTATGAATCAGCCAGCCGCACGGCAATCCGCCGACGTTTTCACCGGCCATATCCGCGCCGGTAAAAATCGCGACGACGCCTGGCGCTTCTTTCGCGGCGGCGATATCGATGCTGCGGATCTTCGCGTGCGCATACGGCGAGCGCAGGAAGACGGCGTAGGTTTGACGCGGCAGGACAACGTCGTCGGTGTACTGGCCGTTGCCCGTGAGGAAGCGATAGTCTTCCTTGCGTCTAACGGCGGCACCAATCATATGGTGGGTATCGGGTGTCTCGGGGGCGTTCATCGCGGACTCCTGTTCAGGCGCGAATCTTCATCGTCATCGGAAAGGTGGGTGCAGCTTCTGTGAAGCGCGGGCGGCGGCTCAGGGCGCAGCCTTCATGGCTTGTGCGCCTTGCACCACGGCTTTCACGATGTTGTGATACCCCGTACATCGGCAGAGATTACCGTCGAGTTGTTCGCGGACATCGGCTTCGGTCAGATCGGGCTTTTGAGCCGCGAGGGAAATCGCGCTCATGACCATGCCGGGCGTACAGAATCCGCATTGCAGGCCGTGGCACTCCTTGAACGCGGCTTGCATGGGATGGAGTTCGCCGTCCTTCGCCATCCCTTCGATAGTCGTCACCGACGACCCGTCAGCCTGCACGGCGAGGATGTTGCACGACTTGATGGCGCGGCCGTCCAGATGGACCGTGCATGCGCCGCACTGGGCGGTGTCGCAGCCTACGTGCGTGCCCGTAAGACCGAGTTCCTCGCGCAGAAACTGGACTAGCAGGATGTGGGGTTCGACGGTGGCGGTGACGGCTTTGCCGTTGACCGTCAGACTGATGCTGAGTGCCATGCTTCTGTCTCCTTCGGGATGGAACAGCCGAAGCTCACTCACCGCTTTTTATTTCACTGACCTTGCGGACTTCACGACTGTGAGTGCCTGGCTGGGTTCGTGTTTATTTGTTGTAGCAATGAGTAAAGCACAAAATGAAGACGGTCGCTATTGGGCTAAAGGTGGGGGCAGGGTGTTGCTATGCGGGTGCTTTATATCGTGGAAGGCGGTCGTAAAAACGCCGCCTCGATGGGCGGCGTATCGCTCAAGCGGCTGGGTTCAAGCCCGGGGTATCACTCCACTCCACGCCCCAATTTCGAGTGCCAGCGTGAATAGCTGAAATAGATCACCAATCCGATTGCCAGCCATACCGTGAACGCAATCCACGTCACCGCCTGCAGATTCAGCATCAGGAACAGGCACGCCGCCACAGCCAGCACGGGCACAACCGGCACGCCCGGACAACGGAACGCGCGCGGCAAATCGGGATGCGTGCGTCGCAGAATCAGGACGGCGATCGACACCATCGAAAACGCGGCGAGCGTGCCGATATTGATCAGTTCAGCCAACACGTTCAGCGGCACGAGCGCGCCGATCAGCCCGAAGAAAAGGCCCACGAGCCACGTCGTAAAGAACGGCGTGCCGAATTTCGGATGAACCTTCGACAAACGCGCCGGCAGCAAGCCATCGCGCGACATTGCGTAGACGATGCGGGTCTGGCCGTAGCTCATCACCAGGATCACGGTCAGCATGCCGAGCACCGCGCCCAGATCGATGAAACCCGCTACCCACCTTTGCCCCGCGACCTGCAGCGCGTACGAAACCGGATGCGAGATATTGGCGAATTGCGCGGCCGGGACAATGCCCGTCACCACCGCCGCCACCGCCACATAAAGCACGGCGCAAACCGCCAACGACGAAATAATGCCGATGGGCAGATCGCGTTTCGGATTCTTCACTTCTTCGGCCGCCGACGACACCGAGTCGAAGCCGATAAACGCAAAGAACATCACGGCTGCCGCACCGAACACGCCGCTCCAGCCGTTCGGCATGAACGGATGCCAGTTGGCGGGCGTGACGTGGAACACGCCAACGCCAATCACCATCAGCACGACCGCAACCTTGATCGCGACCATCACGTTGTTCACGCGCGCCGATTCCTTGATACCGATCGACAACAGCGCCGTGATCACCATCATCACGAGAAACGCGGGCAGGTTGAACAGCGTGAACTGACCGGGCACGGCGCCCGGCGCAGCGGTGAGCACGGTAGGCAGCCCGACAGCAGCGACTGCAGATAACCCGACCAGCCGACCGACACCGCCGATGTCGCGAGTCCGTATTCCAGCATCAGGTCCCAGCCGATGACCCACGCAGCCAGTTCGCCGAGCGTCGCGTACGAGTACGTATAGATGGAGCCGGCAACAGGAATCGTCGATGCAAACTCCGCATACGCGAGCGCCGCGAGCGCGCACGCAACGGCCGCGAGGATGAACGACATCATTAGCGCCGGGCCAGCTTGCACGGCGCCGGTTCCGGTCAGCACGAAAATTCCCGTGCCAATGATCGCGCCGACGCCCAGAAACGTCAGATCGAGCGCCCCCAGCGTTT
This sequence comes from Caballeronia mineralivorans PML1(12), assembly GCF_001028175.1. Taxonomy (GTDB): domain Bacteria; phylum Pseudomonadota; class Gammaproteobacteria; order Burkholderiales; family Burkholderiaceae; genus Caballeronia; species Caballeronia mineralivorans. The sequence goes on along the minus strand of NZ_AEJF01000165.1, from coordinate 69,305 downwards.
TTTTGAGTCCGGCGCGTTGCGCGCCGGCGAGCATGTGCTCGATGCTTTTCTTACGGAACAGGGACATGAACGGTGACTCCTCAAACCTCGAGCGCGGTGCGCTAAATCGATTGGAAAACCCGCGATTTTATCGGATAGAGGAGATCAGGCGTCGCAAAACGTTGCAGACAACGGAATTTTGACTTCTCTTTGGCAGCGCAATTTCCTAGAAAATGTTCGAAAATTGCACGATGAACGAGATTCAAGATGAGTTCAGCTTTTGTAAGCTGAATCAGTAGTGAAAGCCGCTTTTAAGGGCATTTTGTCGCAACGCAGCGTTGCATATCGCGATTGGTTGATGACCCCGTCAAATGAAAAAACCGAAGCGCGGAGGCTTCGGTTTTTCTTTTCCAGCACGCCAGCGAAACACGCTCAGCCGACGAAAGCCTTCTCCACGACGTAATGTCCCGGATGATTGTTGCTGCCTTCCTGGAAGCCCATTTCATCGAGGATCTGACGCGTGTCGCGCAGCATATGCGGGCTGCCGCAGAGCATCACGCGGTCGTTTTCCACCGAGAAGGGCGCCACGTCCAGATCGGCGAAAAGCTTCTTCGTTTCGATCAGATCCGTGATCCGGCCGCGATTCGCAAACTCTTCGCGCGTGACCGTCGGGTAATACACCAGCTTTTCCTGGATCAGTTCGCCCAGATGCTCGTGTGCCGGAAGGTGCTCGGTGATGAAATCCTTGTACGCGAGTTCATCGACGAAACGGCAAGTGTGCGTAAGCACGATCTTGTCGAAGCGGTCATACACGTCCGGATCCTTGATGATCGACATGAACGGTGCGAGGCCCGTGCCCGTAGACAGCAGCCACAGCGTTTTGCCGGGCAGGAGGTTGTCGGCGACGAGCGTACCCACTGGCTTCTTGCCGATCAGCACCGGATCACCCACCTTTAAATGCTGAAGACGCGACGTCAGGGGACCGTCCTGCACCTTGATGCTGAGAAATTCCAGATGCTCTTCGTAGTTCGCGCTCGCCAGGCTATAAGCGCGGAGCAGCGGCTTGCCATCGACTTCCAGGCCAACCATGGTGAACTGGCCGTTTTCGAAACGGAACGCGGAATCCCGCGTGCAGGTGAAGCTGAACAGCGTGTCGGTCCAGTGATGGACGCTTAGAACGGTTTGAGGATTAAGGTTGCTCATGGCTTCATGGATAGTGCGGAATCAGGGCGGCGCAGTAGTGCGTTCCGGCGGCCGTTGAGAAACTCGGGCTCGATTCCGGCGACAACACATAGAAGGCGCAACGAAAGCAATGCGTGATGCTAAAGCGGAATTTCTGGCGACACGCGAGAATCGGGCCGATGTTACGGAGACCCGCGCGTTCGGAGCGAATGTTCCGCATTCCCCGCTCCCTCACGCGTAATCCGCTATTTTACCGCACACGCGATTTATGGGTTCGAGGGCCGCTTTTCAACGCACGGCGCTGGACTTGCCGACCGAAAGACGCGATTTGCACGTATGCCCAGAGTCTCGTGCGGACCCGGTGCGCTTGGCGTGAAAGAGTGGACAACGAACGCGATCGCGAACTGGACAGGCGTTCCGGAGTGCGCATGATAGCAACGCCATGCGGGCAGCAAGGCAAAGGCCCTGCTGCCGTCAGGCTTGCGACGGCACAAGTCCGGAAGTGCAGCCGATGCCGCGCATCCCGCATCCGCGGGACTTTAAACCCGCTGATCCGTCGACGGTTTTTCCCACAAGTTGATGCCGCCTTCGGTCGCGTGCTGATCGATCTCCGCGAGTTCTTCCTTCGAGAACTCCAGATTCTTCAACGCGCCGACGTTCTCCACCACTTGTTCCGGACGGCTCGCGCCGATCAGCACCGACGTCACGCGGCCGCCCCGCAATGCCCACGCCAGCGCCATTTGCGCGAGGCTTTGGCCGCGCCGCTGGGCGAGTTCGTTGAGCTTGCGCACATGCTCGATATTCTTGGCGCTCAAATGCTCCTGCTTAAGCGAATCGCCGCCCGGCTTATTGACGCGCGCATCGGCAGGAACGCCGTTCAGATATTTGCCCGTCAGCAGCCCCTGCGCCAGCGGCGTGAACGCGATGCTGCCAGCACCGACATCCTCGAGCGTATCGAGCAGATCTTCCTCAATCCACCGGTTCAGCATGTTGTACGACGGCTGATGAATCAGCAGCGGCACTTTATGTTCGGCCAACAGTTTGGCCATTTCGCGCGTCTTCGCCGATGAATACGACGAGATGCCCACATACAGCGCCTTGCCCGAATGCACGGCGGTCGCGAGCGCGCCGGCGGTTTCTTCCAGAGGCGTGTCAGCATCGAAACGATGTGAATAGAAAATATCCACGTAGTCCAGGCCCATGCGCTGCAGGCTCTGATCCAGCGATGCCAGTACATATTTCCGCGATCCGCCGCCCTGGCCGTACGGCCCCGGCCACATGTCCCAGCCCGCCTTCGACGAAATCAGCAGTTCATCGCGATACGGACGGAAATCGTCCTTGAACACCCGCCCGAAATTGGTCTCGGCGCTGCCGTACGGCGGGCCGTAGTTGTTCGCCAGATCGAAGTGCGTGATGCCGAGATCAAACGCGGTGCGCAGGATGTCGCGCTGCGTGGAGATCGGCGTGGTGTCGCCGAAGTTGTGCCAAAGACCCAGCGACAACGCCGGCAACTTCAGGCCGCTTTTGCCGCAGGTGCGGTAAGCCATCTGCGAATAGCGTTCGGAAGCTGCTTGGTAAGCCATGACAAAATCCTCGAATTGGTGAAGGGACAATGGGGTTGGTAAGCACAAGCAAGAAACAATCGCGCTGGACATGTCGTCTGACGTGCGCCGAGTCCGTCATGTTAGCGAATCGCGCGGACTCTCGTCGGCCTTGACCCAAACGACTTCAAGGCTATCCCGATATGCGGGACACACTCTGATGACCATCAAGGGGAACGATTCGCCGGTGGATCAAGCCCAACCCTGTTCATTCGAACGAGGAGAGGATTAATGGACCCGCTGGACAAACTACGCCCTGTCTACGATTTCTTGCTGACAGCAGGCGTGACGTACGGATTCAACGTACTCATGGCCGCACTGATTTTGCTTGTCGGCTGGTGGGTATCGAATCGGGCTGCGAACGCGGTGAAACGTGCGCTCGGGCGCACCAACGCAGACGCCACGTTCACGCCCGTGATGGCGAGCCTCGTGCAATGGGCGATCCGGGTCGTCGCTATCGTCGCGGCACTGGGGAAATTCGGTGTCGCGGCGGCCAGCATTCTGACCGTGCTCGGCGCTGCCGGACTGGCTATCGGCCTCGCGTTGCAAGGCACATTGCAGAATATTGCAGCCGGTTTAATGCTGTTGCTGCTGCGACCGTTCAAAGTAGGCGATTACATCGAAGGTATCGGCACGACGGCGGGAACCGTGAACGAAATCGGCCTGTTCACCACTCGTCTGACCAAAAGCGACGGTGTCATCATGTTTGTCCCGAACAGCACGATCTGGGCAAATCCGGTCACGAACTTCACCGCGAACGACCGGCGGCGCGTGGTGCTGAATGTGATCATTCCGGAGGATCAGAATATTGAGGAATCGCTCGCGTCGTTGCACCGGATTGTGAAAACGGATCCACGCATCATCAACGACGACAAGACAAAACCGTGGATCGCCGTCTCCGAATACACCGATACCGGCGTGAAACTGAACGTCGGCGTCTGGACGAGCAGGGCCGATTATCCGAACGTGCAGGCCGACCTGCTCCGCCAGATCAAGCCGGGTATCAAGCCAGAGATCAAGCCGCATGGGCCGGAAACTGCCGCGGTGCTGGACGTAGCCGGCCATGCCTAATAAGCTTGCCGTCCGCACATTGACGAGATTTTTATGACCAAGGCGATTTCCATTGCACTGATCGTGGGCGGCGTCGTGCTGCTGTATTTCGGCGGTCAGTCGTTCCATTCACTGAGCAACGACGTCTCGCGTTTCTTCACCGGCGCGCCGACGAACAAGACGATCTGGCTGATCGCCGGCGGCGCGGTCGCGATGTTGGCCGGGCTGATTGGCCTGGCGATTCCGGGCAAGCGCTAACGCGCCTGCTTTAGGCCCCTGCTTTAGACAAGCGCCACGTCCTCCATCGATGCCGAGCGCGTACCCGGTAACGGCAAGTTGCTGGCGCCGCGATAGGTGTAGACCAGCGAGAATTTCACCTGATCGGTGAGATTCTTGCCGGCGGAGTGCAGCGTATTGCAGTGGAAGAAAACGACATCGCCGGCATTCAATTTCGGCGATACCGCGCTGCGAATCAGCACCTCGTTTTCAGGCAGGTCAGAGCGAAAGAACTTGGCTTTATCGAAACGTTCGGACGTGAACGGCAACTTGTGCGACATCGGAACGAACCACAACGCGCCATTTTCGACCGTCTCGTTGCCCAGCGCGACCCACGCCGACACCAGATCGTCGCGCTCGAAGTTCCAATAACGTACATCGCGATGCCAGCCGGTCAGACTGCCGTAGGCCGGATGTTTGGTCATCACGCAATTGTGATGCGCCCGCGAAAGCGTCGGCGTTTCGCCGAAATAAACCTCCATCCAGCCGCGCACATCGGGCGACGTGGCCCACTCGGCGAATCGCGGATCGCGCTTGTATGCGTCGAGCAGCCGTCGCACCGTGTGGCCGCCGGGCGCGTCTTTCGAATTCGGCGCGCCGGGATATTGCAGATCGGCCTCGAACTCCACGGGCGCGGCGGCTTCTGCCAATTGCTGTTGCGCCACGCGGCGCATGGCTTCGCAGCGCTCTGGTGTGACTAGACCCGGCACCACCACGTAGCCGTTCTCACGCAATGCGCGGACTTGTTCCAACTTCGATTGATTCGGCATATCGACTCACAGGGAAAGCATTTGGCCGGCTGGCTTCGTCAGGCAACCATCCTGTAAGGAAGCCGGCTAATTAGGGCGAATACATCGATTGTAAATCGCCCCGGCGCTGCGGCGGTCCGTCCCGCGGTCTTTGGGCCGTCGAACACCCGTGCGGGAAAACGCCGACTTCCGGCAGTAACATTTCTTCTATAACCTGCCGTGCATTGAGAGAGCACATCGAAAAATCGCTTTCGATGAAAATCTATTAAATAAGTGCGCGCTTCAACTTCGCAACTTTTAATGCGTTGAATTGATCCAACTGTTGAACGCTTTTTTTGATCCGACTAATGTCGGGTTGCAGTCATTGCGAACCCGAGCCTGTGAGATCCATGAATATCCGTTTCGCTAATCGTCTTACCCGTGCCGCCGTTCGTGCGGCGCGTCCTGCCGGACGCAGTGTCGTTCGCGCGTTGCGCCATCATTCCGCGCGCACTCAATTACTTGCAGGGCAATTCAGGAATACCCACCCCGTCGATGGTATTCGCTCTTGGTTTCACGGATTTTTTTCAAATCTGCGATTAAGGGCTGCATCGCGACAGGCCGCATTTAAAGCGTTATTGCGAAAACCGGCGCAATTACGCGCGCCAGTGGCTAAATTGAAATCGGCGCCGGGCGTCATTAATACGTCAAGCCGTCGCCCGCGCAGGCTTTCTACCAGCGACGGCTGGTTCGCATTTGCGGCCCGTTGATTATTCTGACGGCGCAAAGTCAGAAGTCCGGGGGCTGCTTCGTTCATCCGTGTGCGGTTTTGCCGCTGTAAGCGTCGGATGAGGCCGCGCGTTTCGCGCGGCGGCTGAGCCCGGTGGCACGCGGTCGATCTGCCGCTGCGTCGGAGCGCGTCACCGCAGCGCTGCCGTAAAAATCAAAAAGCCCGCCGAGCGCAACGCTCGGCGGGCTTTTTTACGAACTCAAACCTGCAACTCAGGCCGTTTCGACAACCGGCTCCGTACCAGCGGCTTCGGCCAGCAACAGCGCCTTGTCCGTGGCTTCCCACGAGAATTCCGGCTCTTCACGGCCAAAGTGGCCATACGCCGCCGACTTCTCATAGATCGGACGCAGCAAGTCCAGCATCTGGATGATGCCCTTCGGACGCAGATCGAAATGCTCGAGCACGAGTTCCGTGATCCTCGCATCCGACACGCGGCCCGTGCCGAACGTGTTGACCATTACCGAAGTCGGACGCGCCACGCCGATTGCGTACGACACCTGGATCAGGCAACGCGAAGCCAGTCCTGCCGCGACGATGTTCTTCGCGACATAACGCCCTGCATAAGCTGCAGAACGATCGACCTTCGACGGGTCCTTGCCGGAAAACGCGCCGCCGCCGTGAGGCGCAGCACCGCCGTATGTATCGACGATGATCTTGCGGCCCGTCAATCCGCAATCGCCTTGCGGACCGCCGATCACGAAACGCCCGGTCGGGTTCACCAGGAACTTGATGTCACCCTTGATCAGCTCGGCCGGGAGTACCGGCTTGATGATCTCTTCGATCACCGCTTCACGCAGCGCTTTCAATTCGATGTCGGGTGCATGTTGCGTGGAAAGCACGACGGTATCGATGCTATGCGCCTTGCCATCGACATAACGCACGGTCACTTGCGACTTCGCGTCCGGACGCAGCCAGTTCAGGCGGCCGTCACGGCGCAGATTCGCCTGACGCTCGACCAGCCGGTGTGCCAAATGAATGGGCAGCGGCATCAACTCGGGCGTTTCGTCGCATGCGTAGCCGAACATCAGGCCCTGGTCGCCGGCGCCCTGATCGAGGTTGTCGTCGTGAGCGGCGTCTACGCCCTGTGCGATGTCCCGCGACTGCTTGTCATACGCGACGAGCACCGCACAACCGCGATAGTCGATGCCGTATTCCGTGTTGTCGTAACCGATGCGCTTGATGGTGTCACGCGCGACTTGAATGTAGTCGACGTTGGCCTGCGTGGTGATTTCGCCCGCCAATACGACAAGACCCGTATTGCAGAGCGTTTCGGCCGCGACACGCGAATACTTGTCCTGCGCCAGGATGGCGTCGAGGATGGCGTCGGAGATTTGATCGGCGACCTTGTCCGGGTGGCCTTCGGAGACGGATTCAGAGGTAAAGAAATAATCGTTTGACACGCTTCAGACTCCATTAAGTACGGGTAAGTTGCTCACGTAGCCGACTTCGTCTGGAGTCTGAAGCGGCGACGCTTTAGCGGAAAACATGGTCCGGAAAGCGCCGTTAAGCGCCATCCAGCTTCGCCCCGCAAGTTGTCCATTAACTCGGCGAAGGTTTTATTATAGCGGCTTCTCACTTTTGTCACAGAGCTGAACGTTTGCCGCCAATCAAGAAATACCCTCACCCACGTCATGCCGGGAGCGCTCCCCGGCACAATCGAAACCCCGCCTTCCGGAGCGCCTCATGTTAGGTCGCATAGGTGTCGCGCTCGCGGTGGGTTTCCTTAAGCTGCTCGCCCTCATTCCCTACGGCATCACGGCACGTTTCGGCGACGGCCTCGGCTGGCTGCTTTATCAAGTCCCGAGCCATCGCAAACGAATCGTGCATATCAATCTCAGCCTGTGTTTCCCCGAGTGGACGCCCCAGCGCCGCAAGGAAGTCGCACAGAAGCATTTCCGCCACGCGATCCGCAGTTACGTGGAGCGCAGCGTGCAATGGTTCGGCTCGGCGAAGAAGCTCGAAAAGCTGATCCAGGTGGACAGCGAAGTCGATCTCCTCGATCCCGACATGCCGCCCACGTTGCTGCTCGGCTTTCACTTCGTCGCGATCGAGGCCGCTTCGGTGTGGATCAACTACTCGCTGCACCGACCCTGCGGGTCGCTCTATCAACCGATGTCGAACAAGACGCTTGACGACATAGCGAAGAAGCAGCGCGGCCGTTTCGACGCCGAAATGGCGAGCCGCGCGGACAGCGCGCGCATTGTGCTGCGCTGGCTGCGCGACCGCAAGCCGGTCATGCTCGGCGCAGACATGGACTACGGCATGCGCAACTCCACCTTCGTGCCGTTCTTCGGCGTGGAAGCGTGCACGCTGACAGCTGTCGGCCGTCTGGCGAAAACCGGGCACGCGCAAATCATGCCGTTCGTGGGCGAAGTGCTGCCGAACTACAAAGGTTACCGGCTGAAGGTGTTCAAGCCCTGGAACAACTATCCGACCGGTGACGATGCAGCCGACGCCCGCCGCATGAACGCGTTCCTCGAAGAGCAGGTTCGCCTCATGCCGGAACAGTATTACTGGGTGCACAAGCGCTTCAAGACGCGGCCACCGGGCGAACCGAGCTTTTATTGAGTATCCGGGAAACAACGGGCGATGGCTGCACAAAACCGGGCTCATGCTCCATTCGGTCTAGTGCATGCCGTCGCTGCGTGTCACTTACAATAGCGCCATGAAACTCGAATTCACCAAAATGCACGGCGCGGGCAACGACTTTGTCGTGCTCGACGGCTACTCCAAACCGCTCTCGCTGAATGGAGCCCAAGTGCGCGCACTCGCGGACCGACACTTCGGCGTGGGCGCGGATCAGTTGCTGCTGGTCGAAAAACCGGATATCGAAGGCGTTGATTTCAAATATCGCATCTTCAATTGCGACGGAGGCGAAGTGGAACACTGCGGCAACGGTGCGCGCTGCTTCGTGAAGTTCGTGCGCGACCGGGGCCTCACCAGCAAGATGAGCGTTCGGGTACAGGTGCAGCAAGGCGTGATCGTGCTGAGCATGCAGGAGAATGGCGACGTAGTGGTCGACATGGGCCGTCCGGAGTTCGAACCCGCCCTGGTACCGTTCAATTCCGAAGGGCTGCAAGGCCGCACCGAAGGCGCCGACACGCTCTGGCCGCTCGACATGCAGGGTGAAACACGCTGGGTGTCGGCGGTATCAATGGGCAATCCGCACGCCGTTCAGATAGTGGCCGACGTGGAAAATGCGCCGGTGCTCACTGAAGGGCCGGTGATCGAACATCACGCGCGCTTTCCGAAGCGGGTGAACGCGGGTTTCATGCAGATCGTGAACCGTGGCGCGGTAAAGCTGCGCGTCTTCGAACGTGGCGCGGGCGAAACGCTTGCATGCGGCACGGGTGCGTGCGCCGCGGTCGCGGCGGGCATCCGGCGTGGCCTGCTCGACTCGCCAGTGCAGGTTCAGGCTCATGGCGGCGTGCTGACCATTGCGTGGGATGGCGCGCATGACCCCGCGGCCCCGCTCTATATGGCTGGCCCCGCCACCACCGTATTCGAAGGCGAGATCGAGCTTGATCCCACACTCGCCAACGCCGACTGACTGTCAGGAACCCGATGCTGCCCGATACCATGAACGAACGTGAAGTCGCCGAATACCTGATCGCCAACCCGGATTTCTTTGCCGAGCACGCCGAATTGCTGGGCGCCATCCGGCTGTCCAATCCGCATGGCAAGTCGGCGGTGTCACTGCAAGAACGGCAGATGCAAATGCTGCGCGACAAAAACAAGCAGATCGAACGCAGGCTGGCCGAATTGCTGCGCTATGGGCATGAGAACGACAGCATTGCCGCAAAGTTTCATCGATGGACAATTCGCGTGATGTCCGAGCGCGATCCGCACGCCCTGCCGAAGACGATTCCCGCTGGTCTGTGTGAAATCTTTGAGGTACCGCAAGCTGCGTTGCGGGTGTGGGATGTCGCGGAGCCTTACGCGCAAGCCGAGTTCGCGCGGACCACGAGCGAGGAAGTGCGCTCCTTCACGACCAGCCTGACCACGCCGTATTGCGGGCAGAATACCGGCTTCGAGGCGGCTCAGTGGCTGACATCGGCGAGTTCAGTGTCGGTGGCATCGGCTACAACGGATGGTGTCGTCGATACCGCGAACACCACCGAATCCATCGCGCTGCTCGCGCTGCGCGATCCGGCGGCGGGTCCCGAAGCGCCCGCGTTCGGCTTGCTGGTCATGGGGTCACCCGATCCACGCCGGTTCCACGAAGGCATGGCGACCGATTTCCTCACGCAGATCGCCACGCTTGCCAGCGCCGCGCTCAGCCGCTTGTTGCCCCACTGACATGACCGACGATCCGATACCCGCCTATCTGTCGATGCTCGAGCACGAGCGGCGCCTATCGGAACACACGCTGCGCGGCTATACGCATGAACTCGACGAGTTGAAGAAGCTGGCCAACGGCCGCGCGCTGGAATCGCTGACTGCCGCCGACATGCGCGGCGCCGTGGCACGCGCTCACGGCGGCGGGTTGTCGGCGCGTTCCATTGCACATCGGTTATCGGCTTGGCGGGCGTTTTATCGATGGCACGCGGAACACGTTGAGATGCAGGCCAATCCGGTCGCGACCGTGCGTGCGCCCAAACGCGCGAAGTCCCTCCCCAAGGCGCTTTCCGTGGACGACGCCAACGCGCTGATGGAAGCGCCCCAGGCCGGCACGCCCGAAGCGCTTCGTGACCACGCCATACTCGAACTGTTTTATTCGTCGGGCTTGCGGCTCGCCGAACTGGTCGGGCTGGACGTGCATTTCGTGCAATCCGAAGGTTATGCGTCGGCCGGCTGGCTCGATCTCGCCAGCACCGAAGTCAATGTGCTCGGCAAGGGAAATCGGCGGCGCTCTGTGCCCGTGGGCAGTAAAGCCATTACCGCGTTGCGCGCGTGGATCGAGGTGCGCGGGCAGTTCGTGAAAAACGATCCGCACGCGCTGTTTCTGTCGGTGCGCGGCAACCGGATGTCACCGAATGTGGTGCGTGAACGCGTGAAACGCATGGCGTTGCTGGCCGGCGTGCCGTCGAATGTGCATCCGCACGTCTTGCGCCATTCATTCGCCACGCATGTGCTGCAATCCAGTGGCGACCTTCGAGCCGTGCAGGAACTGCTCGGCCACGCCAGTATCACGGCCACGCAGGTTTATACGTCGCTGGATTTCCAGCATCTTGCTCGCGTCTACGATCAGGCGCATCCACGCGCCAAAAAACGCGACTAAACGGTCATGGCTGCAAGCAACCCGATGCCGCATTTTCGCGGGCGCATCGCCGTATTAAAAGCCGCAGCCAACGCGCCGTGAAACCGGCGTCGCGGCCAAGCTAGCTCAGCGCTCATAAAAACGCGGCCCGAAACCTCCAAAGCATGCACTTTCCAGTAGTTAGTCAGCGCTTTCACCGAAGACCCGAATGAACACCATCACGCTGAAACCGGCGAAAGACAAGTCGCTCGCGCGCCGCCATCCGTGGATCTATGCGAACGCAATCGAACACGTGGAAGGCAAACCCGCGCCCGGTGCAACTGTGCTGATTCGCGCCCACGATGGCCGCTTTCTGGCGCGCGCGTCGTACAGCCCGGTGTCGCAGATTCGCGCCCGCGTCTGGAGCTTCGACGAAACAGAACCCGTCGATCACGCGTTTTTCAAGCGGCGCGTGCAGCGGGCGATCGCGCATCGGCAAACGATGGTGCGCGATACCGGCGCCACCCGCCTGATTTTCGGCGAGGCGGACGGGCTGCCGGGCTTGATCGTCGATTACTACATCGCGGACGATGAAAGCGCGCGCGGCCAACTGGTCTGCCAGTTCATGGCGACCGGCGTGGAACACTGGAAAGAAGCGATCGTGCTGGCGCTGATCGGCGCGACCGGTTGCCCGAACGTGTATGAGCGCTCGGACGTGTCGATTCGACAGAAGGAAGGCCTCGAACCGCTCACGGGCGTACTGGCAGGCGATCCGCCGCCGGCCACCCTGATCGCGAATGAAGGCGGCGTGCGTTATCACATCGACGTCGAACGGGGTCATAAAACCGGCTTCTACGTCGATCAGCGCGATAACCGCGCGCTCGTGCGTCAATACTCCAACGACCGCGACGTGCTCAACTGTTTTTGCTATACGGGCGGTTTTTCGCTCGCTGCATTAAAAGGCGGCGCGAAACGCGTGGTGTCGATCGATTCTTCCGGCGACGCGCTCGCGCTCGCCCAGCAAAACGTCACCGCGAACGGTTTCGATCCCCAACGCGCCGAGTGGCTCGACGCCGACGCGTTCAAGACCTTGCGCCGCTTGCATGAAGAAGGTGAACGCTTCGACCTGATCGTGCTCGATCCGCCGAAGTTCGCGCCTTCCCGTGAACACGTGGACCGTGCCGCGCGTGCCTACAAGGACATCAACCTGACGGGCTTCAAGCTGCTGCGCCCGGGCGGCTTGTTGTTCACCTATTCGTGCTCGGGTGCCATCGACGCCGATTTGTTCCAGAAGATCGTGGCGGGCGCCGCGGCTGACGCAAAAGTCGACGCACGTATCCTGAAGCGGCTCGGCGCGGGCGTCGATCACCCGCTGTTGACCGCGTTTCCCGAAGGGGAATACCTGAAAGGCCTATTGTTGCAAATCGCGTGATCGCCCATAGTTGAGCGTTTCGGACAGCGCACGCTCAGGGGCGTAGTTCAGGGGCGTAGAGAGCGCCCGCTTGACAAATATGTTTCAATAATCGACCGACCGCGTGTTTTCGAGCGCAGCGCAGGCAGCGCGGATAAAGCCTGCAGCCCGAAAACATGCAGCACGATCCTTCGACTTTAAAGAACAGGGCGACCACCATGATTCCCGTTACCATCCTGACCGGCTTTCTGGGCAGCGGCAAAACCACGTTGCTCAAGCGCATCCTGAACGACAAGCACGGCATGAAGATCGCCGTGATCGAGAACGAGTTCGGCGAAGAGAATATCGACAACGAGATCCTCGTCCAGGAAACGAACGAGCAGATCATCCAGATGAGCAACGGCTGCATCTGCTGCACGATCCGCGGCGATCTGGCGCGCGCGCTGGAAGATCTCGCTGAGCGCAAGAAGGCCGGCACCCTGAACTTCGACCGTGTGGTGATCGAAACAACCGGCCTCGCGAATCCTGGCCCGGTCGCGCAGACGTTCTTCATGGACAACACTATCGCCGACGAATTCTTGCTCGACGCCATCATCACGCTGGTCGATGCCAAGCACGCCAATCATCAGCTCGACGAGCACGAAGTCGTGCAGCGCCAGGTGGGTTTTGCAGACCGGCTGTTTATCACCAAGTCCGATCTGGTCGACGCCGCAGCACTCGACGCGCTCAAGCACCGGTTGATTCACATGAACCCGCGCGCCGCGATCAAAGTGGTGAATTTCGGCGAAGCGGACATCAAGGAAATCTTCGATCTGCGCGGCTTCAATCTGAACTCGAAGCTTGAGATCGACCCGGATTTCCTGGCCGAAGACGACCACGCGCATGACGACGACCACGCCGGGCACGACCACGACGACGATCACGACCACGCCACCTGCGGCCACGATCACAGCCATGACCACGAGCATGGTCACGCGAATCACCATCACGCGCACCACGACGACAAGATCAAGTCGTTCGTATTCCGCAGCGAGCGCGCCTTCGATCCCAACCGGCTCGAGGACTTCCTGGGCGGCATCTTGCAGATCTACGGCGAACGCCTGCTGCGCTACAAGGGCGTGCTTTATATGAAGGGCGTCGATCGCAAGGTCGTGTTCCAGGGCGTGCATCAGATGATGGGCAGTGATCTTGCGGCCAAGTGGCAGCCGATCGAGAAGAAGAACAGCAAGATGGTGTTCATCGGTATCGAACTGCCGCAGGATTTGATCGTCGACGGGTTGACCGCCTGCCTGGTCTGATCGAGGAAATAGAAAGCGCGAAGCCGTCATACGGCGTCGCGCCGCTCTCGCCTTCCGAAAGCCTCAGTTTTGGCACACTTCTCGCTATTTCTCTCCTGCAGCGCAACCAATGCGACACATCGGCAAGGCTAAAATCGCTGCGCTTGCAGGAGCCAGCGCTTTTCGCGATGGACGTCGTTGCAATATGTGTTCGCGCCCACCAAGAACCATCGCTTTTTAAACGTCAGCGCGTTATATTTTTGAGATAACGAACGAATTGCGCCAGTGTTTTGCTCAGGTGTAGTACGCATTTGCGATTCAGTTACAATACAGCCCCACTGGAGAAGCCGGGAAACCGTCCCGCCTTGGCTATAGTGCCCGGCGCGAGTGGTACTGGAAAGCGCTCCCACCGTTGTTGCGCAAGCCGTACGAGGGAGTGGAAGTGAAAAGTAAGGTGTTGTTCCGAACATCGAGCACTGGCCGATTCGCTTGAAAATCGATCCTGAGGAATCAGTCCAGATGCATCGGCCCCGCGTGGCGCCATCCAGCGCCACGAGAATCGCAGCCCGTTTTAGCGTAGTAAGTGCATGCAGTAGTTGTTGGCGAGTATCGCTGAAGTGCGGGTAACCCGAACGACGGCGGCGGCGAGCGCGGCGAGCGACCGCGAAGATGGCGAACGACATCGCCCCACATTGAAGAAGCAAGCCAGATGACGACGAAACGATTGTTGACCGAAGACGAAATCCTGAAGATGGCCGACAAGGATTACATGAACGAGGATCAACTCGCGTTCTTCAGGGTCCGACTGGAACAGTTGCAGGCCGACATTCTCAAGAATGCGGGCCAGACGACGGAAAACCTGCGGGAAACCGTCATCGTTCCGGACCCGGCGGATCGCGCGACGATCGAGGAAGAACACGCCCTCGAACTGCGCACGCGTGACCGCGAACGCAAGCTGCTGAAGAAAGTGCAGCAGTCGCTTGCGCGGATCGAGTCCGGCGATTACGGCTGGTGCGAGGAAACGGGCGAGCCGATCGGCATTCCCCGCCTGATCGCGCGTCCGACGGCCACGCTGTCGCTCGAAGCGCAGGAACGACGGGAATTGCGTCAGAAGCTTTTCGGCGACTGATCCGCCGGTGCAGCGTACGCTGCGGCTCAGGTCGCGGCGGGAAACCTGCCGGCCGGGATTTGTATCGAAAAGACTGGAAAACACTTGAAAGCACAAAAAGGCACACGAAAAACGTGTGCCTTTTTGTTTTTGTGCACCGTTTTCGAGCCCGGCAAGGCTTATTCGGCAAGGCGGGCGAGCCGCAAACGCCATCGCGCACAAGATGCCGCAAGAAGCGTCTTGATAAATTCCGCAGCGCCCTAAAATGCACTGGGCGCGCTCTCGTAGCGCGGGCGTGACAAGAGTCGGTTCGAGCGCACATTGGCAGCGCACCCATGCTCTTCGCGCTTCCAAAGGATTCCCCGCGGCGCGGCGGCACACCGGTCAACCGGCGGCCGCGCCCACTCCGCTTTCAAAGGAATGCACATGGAACAATTTCACGGCACGACCATCGTCTCCGTGCGACGCGGCGACAAGGTCGCCCTCGGCGGCGACGGCCAGGTTACGCTCGGCAATATCGTCATGAAAGGCGGCGCGAAAAAAGTGCGTCGCATCTACGGCGGCAAGGTGCTGGTTGGTTTTGCGGGCGGCACGGCCGACGCGTTTTCGCTGCTCGACCGTTTCGAAGCGAAGCTGGAAAAGCATCAGGGCAATCTGACGCGCGCCGCCGTCGAGCTCGCGAAAGACTGGCGCACGGACCGCATGCTGCGCCGGCTGGAAGCCATGCTGATTGCCGCCGACGCGCAAACCACGCTCGTGATCACCGGTAACGGCGACGTGCTCGACCCGGAAAACGGTATTTGCGCGATCGGTTCGGGCGGCGCGTATGCCCAGGCCGCGGCTCAGGCGCTCGCCGAAAACACCGAACTCTCGCCACGCGATATCGTCGAAAAGGCACTGACCATCGCGGGCGATATGTGCATTTATACGAACCACAATCGCGTCATCGAGACGATCGAGTAACACGCGCTTTCGCGTCTTCGCGAGCACAGGACAAGGACCAACGATGACCACCATGACTCCCGCCGAGATCGTCTCGGAACTCGATAAACACATCATCGGCCAGGGCCGCGCGAAAAAAGCCGTCGCCGTGGCGTTGCGTAACCGGTGGCGGCGCCAGCAGGTTGCCGAGCCGTTGCGTCAGGAAATCACGCCGAAGAACATCCTGATGATCGGACCGACCGGTGTCGGCAAGACGGAAATCGCACGCCGGCTGGCAAAACTCGCCGACGCGCCGTTCATCAAGATCGAGGCGACGAAGTTCACCGAGGTCGGCTACGTGGGTCGCGATGTAGATAGCATCGTGCGTGACCTGATCGAAATTTCGATCAAGCAGACGCGTGAAAGCGAGATGCGCAAAGTGCGTTCGCGGGCCATCGATCGCGCCGAAGACCGGATCCTGGACATCTTGCTGCCGAGCGCGCGGCCGGTTGGTTTCGGTGCCGCCGACACGCACGACGACAGCCAGAACAGCACGCGCCAGACGTTTCGCAAGCGCCTGCGCGAAGGTCTGCTCGACGACAAGGAAGTGGAAATCGACATCGAAGCGCCGCAAGCGAGCATGGACATCATGGGGCCGCCGGGCATGGAGGAAATGACCGACCAGATCCGTTCGATGTTCGCTAATATCGGCGGCGGCAAGAAGACACAGCGCAAGGTGAAGGTCAAGGAAGCGCTGAAGCTGCTCACCGACGAAGAAGCGGGCAAGCTGCTCAACGACGAAGAGGTCAAGACGAAGGCGATTCAGAACGTCGAGCAGAACGGCATCGTGTTTCTGGATGAGATCGACAAGATCGCTTCACGCAGCGAGATGGGCGGCGCGGAAGTGTCGCGGGCCGGCGTGCAGCGCGACCTGCTGCCGCTCGTGGAGGGCACCACCATCAATACGAAATACGGGATGATCAAGACCGATCACATCCTGTTTATCGCGAGTGGCGCGTTCCATCTGGCCAAGCCGAGCGATCTGATCCCCGAGCTTCAAGGGCGTTTTCCAATTCGTGTGGAGCTGGATTCGCTGTCGGTAGAGGACTTCGAGTCCATTTTGAACACGACCGACGCGAGCCTCGTGAAGCAGTACACGGCGCTTCTGGCAACCGAAGACGTGCAGCTCGATTTCAGCACGGACGGTATTCGCAGAATGGCCGAGATCGCGTTTTCGGTGAATGAGAAAACCGAGAATATCGGTGCGCGGCGGCTTTATACCGTGATCGAAAAGTTGCTCGAGGAAGTGTCGTTCGCTGCGGGCAATCACACGGGACAGCCGGTGAAAATCGATGCGGCTTACGTCGATAAAGCGTTGAATGACGTCGCAGAAGACGAGGATTTGTCGCGCTACGTGCTGTAACGTACTCAAGTCAGAAAAAAGGGCGGCTCGCAATTCCAGCAATTTGCAGGAGTTGTGAGCCGCCCTTTTACGTTCTACATAACATTCATTGCCGCACGGGCTTCTTCGCCAGCTTGCGCTGCAGTGTGCGCCGATGCATGTTCAACGCGCGCGCCGTGGCTGAAATATTGCCGCTGTTCTCGGCCAGCACGCGCTGGATATGCTCCCACTCCAGCCGCGCGACGGACAGCAGCGCCGGGTGCTCGATAGCCTCCTCGGCCGTCTGCTCGCTCGCCTCTTCCTGCAGCGCGGACAAAATCGTCTCGACGTTCGCCGGCTTTGCCAGATAGTTATCGGCGCCGTCTTTCACGGCCTGGACCGCCGTTGCGATGCTCGCATAACCCGTCAGTACGAGAATCCGTGCGTCCGGTTGAAGGTCGCGCAAGGGCGCCACGAGCGTCAGGCCGGAATCGTTGCCGAGGTGCAAGTCGACGGTGATTTGCCCGAACTTCTGCGTATTCGCCAGCCTCAAGGCCGTAGCGGCGTCGTGCGCCTGATGCGGCGTATAGCCGCGCCGCGTCAGGCCGCGCGCGAGAATGCCCGAGAAAACTTCATCGTCGTCGATGACCAAAAAATTTGTATCGCTCATGCTCTTTTCTCCGAGGTGACGGAAGCGGCGACGCCGCCGCGGCCCGTCTTTGCTGCTTTTTCCCGCGATTCGGGAGCGCTTGTATCGGCGAGACGCAAGATGGCGTGCGTGCCGCGCGGGCTGGCCGGCGTGAGCTCGATCGACCCGCCAAGCCGCGTTGCCGCTGAGAATGCCAGATACAAGCCGACACCGTGGCCGCCTTGCGTGCTGTCGACCGGTGTCGCGCCGAGCGAACCCCGCAATGCGGCGGGGATCCCCGGGCCCTGGTCGCGGACATCGAATTGAATCACGGGTTCGCCAAGATGCTGGCTCGCCAACGTCGCGAGCGTCACCGAATCGCTGCTGGCCCGCGCCGCATTATCCAGCAGAATGGTCAGGATTTGCCCGACCGCAACGGGATCGCTGAGAAACAGCCCCGCGCGTTTGTGCTCTTCCGCTTCGATCAACTCGAAACGCACGTGCGGGTGGCGCAGACGCCATTGTTCGACAAATCCATGCAGCCAGTCATCCAGCGGTTGCCGCGGCGCGGGCCCGCTCGCTCGGCTGCGCAGGCGCGCGAGCGCCGACGTGCACAAAGTCATCTGCTGCTCGAGCAGTTCGATGTCCGCGGAATACGGCGCGAGATGCGGGTCACGGCGGGCGGAATCGCGCAACTCCTCGCTCAGCATGGCGATCGTTGATAGCGGCGTGCCGATTTCGTGCGCAACCGTCGCGGCCTGGACGCCCAGCGCCACGGCGCGCTCGTCGCGCAGAAGCCGCTCCTGGGCGTCGGCCAGAGCGAAATCCCGCGCTCGCAGCGCCCGCGACATCCGCGCCACGAACCAGCCGATCAATCCCACGCTGACCATGAAGTTCACCCACAGCCCGATGCGGAAATATTCGAACAAATTCAGCGGGTCTTCCATGTTCAGCGGCACATAGCTGACCGTCAGCAGCGAATAACAGGCAACGGCGAACAACGCGAGCCACACCGTCAGACGCCACGGCAGCACGGCCGATGCAATCGCCAGCGACGGCAGGTACAGCGTGACAAACGGATTCGTCGCGCCACCGCTCAGGAACAGCAAAGCGGACAGCGCACCGAGATCGACCCAGAGCTGCCCGAACAGTTCGAGATTCGTTTCAGGCTGCGCACGCGCGACGCGTATCCATGTCAGTGCGTTGAACAAGACCTCCAGCGCGACAATGGTCAGCATTGCAGCTAACGGGAGATGCGCGCCGTAAAACGTCTGTACGACGGCGATCGTCACCAGTTGACCGATGATCGCCAGGCTGCGAAGCCAAAACAGGTGGCCGAGATTGACGCGGCCTGTGTTCGTTATCCGATGCATCGCAGTGAATTTCGCCTCAAATTTCAGAATAGTCTACTGGCTGGACATAACGGGTTAGCGCAACATCGAGTGTTGTCTCGTCGAGTGTTGTCTCGTCGAGTGTTGTCTCGTCGAGTGTTGTCTCGTATAGGGCGGCCAGGCCGCACACTCAAATAACTCGCAGCCACTCGTCTCCCAGCCACGCCTGCAATCGGCTTCTCAGCGAAGCGCCGCAAACCAGTGCCGTCCAGGACGCCATTATCCCGTGTGCGCTGAACGCGTTCATCGACCACGCCCGAACCGCGAATGCGCAAGGCAATCAGGTCGAACTCGCCGTGTCGCTGCAGGCCGCCTTGAGGTTGCAATCCGATCGGCCGGAAACGGGGCTCGACCTGGTCGATTCCATGCTGATCGACCCACTCGATCTCGTGATTACCGTGTGCACGAGCGTGGCGCATCTGGCGGCAGCGCTCGGCAAGCCGAGACGGATTCTCCTCGACACCCATGCGCACTGGGTCTGGCAACTGGAGCGCACGGGCAGTCCTTGGGATCCGACGGCTACGCTGTATCGGCAAAAGGCATTCTCGAAGTGGGAGCCAGTGATGGACGACGTCGCGCGCGATCTGACCGCGCTCGCGGCGGCGCATAAGGGCACGGCACCGCGCCGGCGCGCGCCGAGGAAGGCCACGGAGTAAGGCGTTTGTAGGTTTTGTGTCGTGGGTTCGCAGACTCCAGCACACGCGGCAATGCCATCGAGAAATCGCGACGTTCATAGGTTTATGCTACGTTGCGTTGCTTCACGCAGACAATCCGGACAAAGGCACGTCATGCGCGGATTCAAGCGGTCGGCCCGCAAAACCGGAAGCGATGCGCACCAGCATTCGGCGTCGCCCATTTGCTGAGCGCAGTGGAACTGCGCACCGCACAGCGCGCAGCGTTGGGAAGCGGAATCGGTGGAATTCATGTTCGGAGCCAGCTTTTTGGAAACAAACCACGCAGTCACGAGCAGCGTTTCGCGCGATGCAGCCGTTGCCGAAGCGCCACGTTTCTGGCTCATCGGCACACGCTCGACCACATCATTATTTCACGCGCCAACCCCATACTGGTGCAGCCGGACGCCAACTTTTACCCGTCGCCGGAATGCTATCGGAAACGCCTGATGCAGCGCGTCACTCCTGTACAATTCCGCCTGTTTAAACTGCTCTTCGCCTTATCGCCGCCATGTCCGAGCTTCCCGACCTTACGCAGATCGCGCCGACCCTGAAAGCCGAAATCCTGGCCGAGGCGTTGCCCTATATTCGCCAGTATCACGGCAAGACGATCGTGATCAAATACGGCGGCAATGCAATGACCGAGGAGCGCCTGAAACAAGGTTTCGCGCGCGATGTGATCCTGCTGAAACTGGTCGGCATCAATCCGGTGATCGTGCACGGCGGCGGTCCGCAGATCGACCAGGCGCTCAAGAAGATCGGCAAGCAGGGCACGTTTATCCAAGGCATGCGCGTCACCGACGAAGAGACGATGGAAGTCGTCGAATGGGTGCTGGGCGGTGAAGTGCAGCAGGACATCGTCACGCTGATCAATCATTTCGGCGGCCACGCGGTCGGTCTCACCGGCAAGGACGGCGGCCTGATCCACGCGCGCAAACTGCTCATGCCGGATCGCGACAATCCAGGCGAATTCATCGATATCGGTCAGGTGGGTGAAGTCGAAGCCATCAATCCGGCCGTGGTGAAGGCGCTGCAGGACGACGCGTTCATTCCGGTCATCTCGCCAATCGGCTTCGGTGAAGACGGTTTGTCATACAACATCAACGCCGACCTGGTCGCGGGCAAACTCGCCGTGGTGCTGAACGCCGAGAAGCTCGTGATGATGACCAACATTCCCGGTGTGATGGACAAGGAAGGCAACTTGCTCACCGATCTGTCGGCGCGGGAGATCGACGCGCTGTTCGCCGATGGCACCATTTCCGGCGGCATGCTACCCAAGATTTCATCGGCGCTTGACGCGGCGAAGAGCGGCGTGCGCTCGGTGCACATCATCGATGGGCGGATCGAGCATTCGGTATTGCTCGAGATCCTGACCGAACAGCCGTTCGGGACGATGATCCGCTCACATTGAACGTGGACTCCGCTGGCGACCGGAGCGGGAGCGGTTTGGCGCGTGCTGGCAGACGCCGGATGAACACGCATGGTCGCCCCGTCTGGTTGTTCGATCTCGACAACACGCTGCATCACGCGTCGCATGAGATCTTTCCGGCCATCAATCGCGGGATGACGCAGTACATCCTTGATCGTCTAGGCGTCGATATCGATGAAGCCAACCGGTTGCGGACCGGTTATACCCAGCGATACGGCGCCGCCTTGCTCGGCCTGGTGCGCCATCATCGCGTCGATGCCGCCGATTTCCTGCACGTTGTGCATACCTTCGCCGATCTTGGTTCGATGGTTCGCGCCGAACGCGGCCTCGCGCGGATGATCCGCGGGCTGCCGGGACGCAAGATCGTGTTGACCAATGGGCCTTCGGTTTATGCACACGCTGTGCTTAATGAGCTGGGTATCGCCAGGCTGTTTGAACGCGTGATCGCCATTGAGGATATGCAGGATCGCAGCGGATACTGGCGCGCGAAGCCCGACGCGGCAATGCTTCGGCGCGCAATGCGGCGCGCTCACGTGCCGCTTTCCGATGCGGTTCTTGTCGAAGATACACGTGGGCATTTGAAACGCTATAAGCGTTTGGGGATTCGCACGGTCTGGATTACGGGGCATCTGCCGTCGGTCTTAAATGCCAGCGGCGCCACGTCCCTTCGATCGCCCAGTAGCGGACGACCGCATTACATCGATCTCAAGATCCGCTCGTTGAAAGGCTTGCGCGGTCTCGGTTGAACAAGATTAGACGTTCCGTCGCGCCCGGCCATCCTCCGGCAGCAAAGTAGTATGGACTTCAAACTTCATCGCCTGCCGCGCTGCTGCGGTCGGCTCTTCGCCTGCCTTTCCCGTTTTTCCGATATACTTCATCGCTATCTTGATTTGTTTCATCGCGCCGATTTGCTGACTCGATTGCGGGCGCGCGAACCCTGACCCGGTTCACTATAAATGCGGCTAAAGAGGTTGTCAGCCGCGCCGCTTATCTCCCCCCGCGCATCGCCGACGCCGTTTAGCCGCCCTGTTTTCTCTAGGCGGAATGAATGGAATCAATCGGCATCGTCACTGCCCAAACACTGCATTTCACCGAACCGCTGCGCATGCAGAATGGCAGCTTGCTCGGTGACTACGATCTCGTCGTCGAAACCTACGGCACGCTCAACGCCGCCCGCTCGAACGCCGTGCTGGTGTGCCACGCTTTGAACGCCTCGCATCACGTAGCGGGCGTCTACGCCGATGACCCCAAGAACATCGGCTGGTGGGACAACATGGTCGGTCCCGGCAAACCGCTCGATACCAATCGGTTCTTCGTCATCGGCATCAATAATCTCGGCTCGTGTTTTGGCTCGACCGGACCCATGAGCGTGAATGCCGCAACCGGCAAACCCTACGGTGCGAGTTTCCCCGTTGTTACCGTCGAAGACTGGGTCCACGCGCAAGCTCGCGTAGCGGACCAATACGGCATCGAACGTTTCGCCGCGGTCATGGGCGGCAGCCTCGGCGGCATGCAGGCGCTCGCCTGGAGCATGATGTATCCGGATCGTGTGGCGCATTGCATCGTGGTGGCATCGACGCCGAAACTCTCCGCGCAGAACATTGCGTTCAACGAAGTCGCGCGCTCCGCCATCCTCTCCGATCCCGATTTCCACGGTGGCGATTACTACGCGCATGGCATCAAGCCGCGTCGTGGACTGCGCGTGGCGCGGATGATCGGCCACATCACATATCTCTCCGACGACGACATGGCCGCAAAATTCGGCCGCGCGCTGCGCCGTGCAGAAGGCGCTCTGGATGCCTACAACTTCAACTTCGATGTCGAGTTCGAGGTGGAGTCGTACTTGAGATACCAAGGCGATAAATTCGCCGAATACTTCGACGCGAACACGTATCTGCTGATCACGCGCGCGCTGGATTACTTCGATCCGGCCAAAGCCTTCGAGGGCGACCTGACCAAGTCGCTCGCCCACACCACGGCGAAATACCTGATCGCCAGCTTCTCCACCGACTGGCGCTTTGCGCCTGCGCGCTCCCGCGAGCTGGTGAAAGCGCTGCTCGATCACAAACGCACGGTGAGCTACGCCGAAATCGATGCGCCGCACGGCCACGACGCCTTCCTGCTCGACGATGCGCGTTATCACAACCTGATGCGCGCCTATTACGAACGTATTGCCGCCGAGGTGGGCGCATGAACCAAATCACGCTGGACTCTCTTTCGCTACGCTCGGACTTTCGGGCAATCGCGCGCTGGGTTGAACCCAGCTCATCGGTACTCGATCTGGGTTGCGGCGATGGGTCGCTGCTCTCGCTGCTCGCCGAAGAACTCGATGTGACCGGCTACGGCATCGAAATCAACGACGCCGGCGTGCTCGCCTGCGCGCAAAAAGGCGTGAACGTTATCCAGCAGAACCTGGAAGACGGCTTGCGCCTGTTCGAAGACGACAGTTTCGACTTCGCGATCCTGTCGCAGACGCTGCAAACGATCCATCAAACGGCCGCGATCCTACGTGAAACCGTGCGCGTGGGGCGCGAATGCATCGTGTCGTTTCCTAACTTCGGCTACTGGCAGCATCGGCTGACGGTGTTGCAGGGGCGCATGCCGGTGTCGAAAACGCTGCCGTATCAATGGCATAACACGCCGAACGTGCGTGTTCTCACCATCCGGGATTTTGAGGCGCTCGCGCCGGAAGTGGGTATCGAAATCCTCGATCGCGCCGTGCTGCATGGCGGGCAGTCCATCCGGTGGGGCGCGAACTGGCGTGGTAGCCTTGCGGTCTATCGCGTGAAGCGAAGCTGAACTGAGCTTGCCGGTTCGCCGCTCGCGCACCGCTCACTGCATCAGACCTGTTCAATATGTCCAACTCGCCACACGAGGCGCCCGCTCTTACCGCTCACGAAGATCACCCCGGCTGGCGCGCGTTTCTCAACAAACGCATGCTGATTTGCGTGTTTCTCGGCTTCACGTCGGGGTTGCCGCTCTTCACGCTCATCTATCTGGTGCAAGCGTGGTTGCGCACCGAAGGCGTGAACCTGAAGGAAATCGGCCTGTTTGCGCTGATCCAGTTTCCTTACACCTGGAAGTTCATCTGGGCGCCGCTGATGGACCGCTACGTGCCGCGACTGCCCGGCTGGCGGCCGGGACGGCGGCGCGGCTGGATGATCGTCACGCAGTTGCTGGTGGCGGTGGCGATTGGCGCGCTGGGGTTTGTATCGCCGAAACAGGAGATCTGGACCGTCGCCGCACTGACCGCGCTGGTGGCGTTTTTCGGCGCGAGCCAGGATATTTCGATCGATGCCTACCGCCGCGAACTCCTCGCCGATACCGAGCAGGGACTCGGCAACGCGGTCTTCGTGAATGCATACAAGATCGCCGCGCTCATCCCCGGCTCGCTCGGGCTGATTCTCGCCGATCACTTGCCATGGTCCACGGTCTTCATCGTCACGGCTGCGTTCATGCTGCCGGGTATGGTGTTGACGCTCGTGGTCAACGAACCCGAAATTCATGGCACGCCGCCCAAGAATCTGCGCGATGCCATCATCCAGCCATTTCGCGAGTTCATCGCTCGGGATGGCTGGCGCACGGCGCTGCTGATCCTTGGCTTCATCTTCCTGTACAAGCTCGGCGACTCGATGGCGACCACACTCTCCACGTCGTTTTTCCTCGATATCGGCTTCAACAAGACACAGATCGGTGTGATCGCGAAGACGGTGGCGTTCTGGGCGAGCCTGGCAGGCGGGATTATCGGCGGCGTGTGGCTGGTGAAGATTGGCATTGGGCGCGGGCTCTGGATCTTCGGCGTGCTGCAGATTGTTTCCACGCTCGGCTTTGCGTGGCTGGCGAAAATCGGCCCGTCGCCTGTGGCACTGGCCGCGCTCTATGGCTTCGAGACATTTGCCACCGGCCTCACCACGGCGGCGTTCGTGGCTTACATCGCGAGCACGACCGATCCGCGTTATACCGCCACGCAATTCGCGCTCTTTACGAGCCTCGCTTCGGTGCCGCGGACGCTGGCGTCGGCATCGAGCGGCTTTGTGGTCGCGCAAACCGGCTGGTTCGAGTACTTCATGATCTGCGCTGCGCTGGCTATTCCGGGCATGTTACTGTTGCCGAAAATCGCGCCCTGGAGACCTATCCGATGAAGGTGCACGCCCTAATCCGCGTCGTGGCTTACGCCGTGACGCTGCATGCTGGCCTGACCTTCGCGGCGTCCGATGCAGCGCCGGCTTCACCGGCCGCTTCACAAGCGCCGTATTCCGCGGCGAGCGACCAGATCCGTTTTGGCAATGCGGCGTTGTTCCGCAACCTGATTCCATCGGCGACATTGGAACAGCAGTCCGCCGATGAATACGCTCAAATCCTGCGCGAAGCCCGGCGTACGAAGCACCTTCTCGGCGACGACAATCCGCTCGTGAAACGCGCACGCGATATCGCCAATCGCGAGATTCCGTTTGCGCTGAAGTGGAACGACCGCTCGAAGAACTGGAAGTGGGAAGTCAACGTGGTGCGCTCGGACGAGATCCGCATGTATTGTCTGCCGGGCGGCAAGATCGTGATTTATAGCGGGCTGATCGACCGGCTGCGTCTGAACGATAACGAACTCGGCATGATGATCGGCCACGAGATTGCGCACGCGTTGCGCGAGCACGCGCGCGACCGGCTGGGCCGTCAGCAGGCGGCGCAACTGAGCACGGGAACGATTCCGCCGCTATTCGGTTTCGCCGATATCAGCTCGACCACGCTGGGTATTGGCGAGCAATTGCTGGCCATGCGATACACGCCCGCCGATGAAACCGAAGCCGATGTGATCGGCAGCGAGATTGCGTCGCGTGCGGGTTACGATCCGCGCGCTGCCGTGACGTTGTGGAAGAAAATTGATGCGCGCACGCGGCGCACGCCGAACGGTTTTATCTGGATGCATCCGTTTGGCGCTGCGCGCGTACACGACCTGATGAAGCGCTTACCCGACATGATGCCGCTCTACGCAAAAGCGATCGGCAAGACGGTGGACCAGTTGCCGAATTACGCGGGAATGGGCCGGTTTAAAAAGCCGCGGCTTTAAACCTTCCAGTCGTAGTCAATAATCAGCGGCGCGTGATCGCTGAACTTGATATCGCGGAAAACGGAGGTCGCGCTCGCCGTGTGCGCAACACCCTTCGTCGCGATCTGGTAATCGATCCGCCACCCTACGTTCTTCGCGTAAGCCTGGCCGCGATTGCTCCACCACGTATATTGCTCAGGCCGCTGATCGAGCGTTCTGAAGACATCGACGTAAGCTTTTTCGTCGAACAGTTGCGTGAGCCACGCGCGCTCCTGCGGCAGGCAACCCGAGTTCTTCTGATTGCTCTTCCAGTTCTTGATGTCGATTTCCTTGTGCACGATGTTCACGTCGCCGCACAAAATCACTTCCCGTTTCTTAGCCAGCGCTTCAAGGTGCGGCATGAACTCGTCCATGAACCGGTACTTGGCCTGCTGCCGTTCTTCACCGCTGGACCCCGAAGGCACATACACCGAGATCACCGATAAATCCCCAAAGCGCGCCTCCACATAACGCCCTTCAGGATCGAACTCCTCACTCCCGAACCCGATGATCACTTCATCCGGTTCGTGCTTCGTATAGAGCCCCGCACCCGAATATCCCTTCTTCACTGCGTGCTGAAAGTAACCCTGAAAGCCATGCGGCGCAAGGAACTCCGGCGTCAGGTCGTCTTGCGAGCACTTGATCTCCTGCACACAGACGACGTCGGCATCCTGCTCGCCGAACCAGTCGAAGAAACCCTTCTTGGCGGCCGACCGAATGCCGTTCAAATTAGCGGTGATGACACGAAACATGAAGCATCCTTGTATGTTGGTGAACTACTCGACCTTGATCCCTTTCAGCGACTCTTTCGCCGGCGGATATTCGAGCTTCAAACCCTGCAGCGTACGCGCCATCAACTCCGCAACCATCACGTTGCGGTGCGTCTTCGAATCGGCGGGAATCACGAACCACGGTGCAATCTGCGTCGATGTCGCGCCCAGTGCGTCTTGATAAGCCTGGCGATAATCGTCCCAGAGTTTGCGGGCTTCGAGATCCGATGGGTCGAACTTCCAGTGCTTCTCCGGATTGTCGATACGCGCCTGCAATCGCGCTCTCTGCTCGTCCTTCGATATATGCAAAAAGCACTTCACGATCGTCGTACCGTTTTCGGCAAGCATCGCTTCGAACTCGCGAATCTGCCGATAACGGCGTTCGCATTCTTCCTGATCGATCTGTTTGAGCACGCGCGGCACGAGCACGTCTTCGTATTGGCTGCGATTGAAAATGGCGAACTCGCCCGCGGCCGGCACCTGTGAATGAACGCGCCAGAGAAAATCGTGCGCGGCTTCGCGTTCGGAAGGCGCCTTGAACGGCACGATGCGCAAACCGAGCGGATCGACGTCGTGAAAAACACCGCGAATCGTGCCGTCCTTGCCGCTTGTATCCATGCCTTGCAAGATAAGCAAGACGCGCTGCGAGCGTTGCGCGTGCAGCTTC
This sequence comes from Caballeronia mineralivorans PML1(12), assembly GCF_001028175.1. Taxonomy (GTDB): domain Bacteria; phylum Pseudomonadota; class Gammaproteobacteria; order Burkholderiales; family Burkholderiaceae; genus Caballeronia; species Caballeronia mineralivorans. The sequence goes on along the minus strand of NZ_AEJF01000165.1, from coordinate 41,786 downwards.
TCCTGCAATTGATCGAGTGCGGCATTCAACTCGCTCAAACGCACGCGATCCTGATCTTTCGTCCCCAACGAAAACGGCTTCGCTGCGGTGTCGACGGAAGCAAGATTGAACGGCTTGAATTTCTTACCATCGAAATAAGGCACGCGATAATCGTCGAGATCAGGTTTTTTGGCCACGCGTGCGTTCCCGGTTAATAAAACAAAGGGTTGCTGCCAGAACGGACCGGCAGCAACCCGCGAATAGTCCAGCAGTCAGCTCAAGAGGATAATTTCCTCTTCAAAAGCTCGTTGACCTGCTGCGGATTCGCCTTGCCCTTCGTCGCTTTCATGGCCTGGCCGATCAGCGCGTTGAACGCCTTCTCCTTGCCTGAACGGTACTCGTCGACGGACTTCTGATTCGCGGCCATCACTTCGTCGATAATCGCCTCCAGTGCGCCCGTATCCGAAATCTGCTTCAAGCCCTTCGCTTCGATAATCCGGTCGGCGGCAGCGTCATCGGTGGCTTTCTCTTCCCAGATCGCCTGGAAAATATCCTTCGCGATCTTGTTCGAGATCGTGCCATCGGCCACGCGCTGAATCACGAGTGCGAGCTGCGCAGGCGACACCGGCGAGTTTGCGATATCGAGCGAATCGCGGTTCAACTGCGACGATACTTCGCCCATCAGCCAGTTGGCCGCGAGTTTCGCGTGCGCCGGCCCGACAACCGCGACCACGCTTTCGAAATACGCCGACATCGCTTTCGACGACGTCAAGCCCGCCGCGTCATACGGCGTCAGACCGTATTGCTCGACGAAACGCGTTTGCATCGCTTCGGGCAGTTCGGGCAATTCGCTGCGAACCCGCGCGATCCACGCTTCATCGATCACTAAAGGCATCAGATCAGGATCGGGAAAATAGCGGTAATCGTGCGCATCTTCCTTGCTGCGCATAGACCGCGTTTCGCGCTTGTCGGGATCGTAGAGACGCGTTTCCTGCACGACCGTGCCGCCGTCTTCGATCAACTCAATTTGCCGGCGCACTTCGTACTGGATAGCTTCTTCAAGAAAACGGAACGAGTTCAGGTTCTTGATCTCGGCGCGCGTACCGAATTCGGCTTGTCCGAGCGGGCGCACGGAGACGTTCGCGTCGCAGCGAAACGAGCCTTCCTGCATGTTGCCGTCGCAAATACCGAGCCATTGCACGAGGCTGTGCAGGCTTTTAGCGTAGGCCACGGCTTCAGCGGCGCTGCGCATTTCCGGCTCGGTCACGATCTCCAGCAACGGCGTGCCCGCGCGATTCAAATCGATACCCGTCATGCCCGCGAAGTCCTCGTGCAGCGACTTGCCGGCGTCTTCTTCCAGATGCGCGCGCGTCAGGTTGACGGTCTTTTCGTACGCGGCCGTGCCGGTTTTTTCGTTCGCCGGAACCTGGATCGTGACGCTGCCGCCCTGCACAACCGGGATTTCAAACTGACTGATCTGATAACCCTTCGGCAGATCGGGATAGAAATAGTTTTTACGCGCAAAAATGCTGCGCGGCGCAATGGTCGCGCCGATGGCGAGGCCAAGACGAATCGCACGCTCCACGGCGCCGCGGTTCATCACGGGCAACGAGCCCGGCAGCGCCAGATCAACAGGACACGCCTGCGTGTTTGGCTCTGCGCCGAACTGCGTGGCCGCGCCTGAAAAAATCTTGGAGACGGTGGATAGCTGCGCGTGCGTCTCAAGGCCAATAACGACTTCCCATTGCATGCTCATACTCCTGCCGGTGATTGCAAATGCCAGTCGCTCGCGCGCTGAAACGCGTCGGCGACCTGCAGCAACCGGGCTTCGTTGAAATAGTTGCCAATAATCTGCAAGCCTACCGGCCGCGTGGAATGCGCGCTGCCGGCCGCGCCGAAGCCGCACGGCACGCTCATGCCCGGCAAGCCGGCGAGACTGATCGACAGCGTGTAGATATCGGCGAGATACATCTGGACGGGATCGTCGGCTTTCTCACCGAGGTTCCATGCCACCGATGGCGCTACCGGCCCCATGATCACATCGCAGTGATTAAACGCTTCCTGGAAATCCTGCGCGATGATGCGGCGGATTTTCTGCGCCTGAAGGTAATACGCGTCGTAATAGCCGTGCGACAGCACGTACGCGCCGACGAGAATCCGGCGCTTCACTTCCGGCCCGAAACCTTCGGCGCGCGACTTCTTGTACATATCCAGCAAGTCGGTGTACTCGGCCGCGCGATGTCCATACCGCACGCCATCGAAACGCGATAGATTCGACGACGCTTCCGCCGGCGCGATGATGTAGTACACGGGAATCGACAACTCGGTTTTCGGCAGTGATACCTCGACCAGCGTTGCGCCGAGCGCTTCGTATTGCTTCAAGGCGACGTCGATGGCGCTGCGCACTTCAGCGCTCAAGCCCTCTCCGAAGAACTCCTTCGGCAAGCCGATGCGCAAGCCGGCGAGCGGTTTGGCCGCATCGTCGCCGGACCAGCGCTGGCCGAGATAGCGCGTGTAATCTTCGTCCTCGCGCTGGAGGCTGGTCGAGTCGCGCGGATCGAACGACGCAATCGCGTTGAGCAGCAGCGCGCAATCCGCGGCACTGCGGGCCATCGGTCCGCCCTGATCGAGCGACGACGCGAACGCGATCATGCCGTAACGCGAAACGCGGCCGTACGTGGGCTTGATTCCGGTGATGCCGGTGAACGACGCGGGCTGGCGAATCGAGCCGCCGGTGTCCGTGCCGGTGGCAGCGGGCGCGAGGCGCGCAGCGACGGCCGCAGCCGAGCCACCCGACGATCCGCCCGGAACAGCTTTCAAATCCCAAGGGTTTTTAACGGGACCGAAATACGAATTCTCGTTCGACGAACCCATCGCGAATTCGTCCATATTGGTCTTGCCGAGCGTCACCACGCCTGCATTCTTGAGGCGGTCGACGACCGTGGCATCGAATGGGCTCGTGTAGTTGGCGAGCATCTTCGAGCCGGCCGTCGAGGTCCAGCCACGCGTGACAAACACGTCTTTATGCGCGATCGGCAGGCCAGTCAGCACGCCTGTTTCGCCTTTGGCGATCAGCGTATCTGCAGCTTTGGCCTGGGCGAGCGTGAGGTCGTGGTCGACGCTGATGAACGCGTTGAGATTCTTCGCGGCTTCGATGCGCTGCAAAAAGAGCTGCGCAAGTTCGACGGCGGAGAGGGTTTTTGCGTCGAGTGCCGCGCGCAGTTCGGTCAAGCTTTTTTGATGCATTGCGTTCTTCCTGAGGGGCGCCGCGTCCCGCGCGCCTTTTAGTTTTCGTGCGTATATTGCGTTGCCCTTGCCTGGAGTCGTGCATGGGCTCAAGGCGCGACGTTCATTCGATCACTTATTCGATCACTTCACTTATTCGATCACCTTAGGCACGAGATACAGCCCGTCGCGCACGGCCGGCGCGGGCCGCTGGAACTCTTCACGGTCTACTTGCTCTGTAACGGCGTCGTTTCGCAAACGCAGCTCGGCTTTCTCGATCTGCTCGATCGGGTGCGCAAGCGGTTCGATACCGGTGGTATCCACCGCCTGCATTTGCTCGACGAGACCGAAGAAGTCGTTCAGCCGCGCCAGCGTGGGTTCGGCCTCGTGCTCGGGCAATTCGAGCCGCGCGAGGTGGGCAATGCGTTTTACATCGGTCAGGGTCAGGGTCAGGGACATTCGATCACCGGTTTTTTTCAACTTACGCGCTAGCAAAGAGCGCCACTGCAATTCGAGATAAAGGAGCCCTGAAAAGCAGGCTTGACGATGGCAAAATGTACCGTCCTTTTCCTTCGAACACCCCAAAATTATAAGGTATCATTACGCGTTCGACCCAAATCCGGATCGACTTACCAGCGGCCTGTTCTTAGTTACAGAATTTTAAGAAAAGTGCCCGCCTGGTTCGCTTGCATCCTCCGGTAGATTTCTTCGCAGTCTTGCAATTTGCGCGGCCAAAAATGGGTCTCGCTGCAGGCTGTCATTTTTTCCGCTGCCGTCCTTTGGCGCTCGAAGCGAGGCACGGCTCCCAGCGAGACAGGATTTTGAATGTTCGGTTTTTTGCGCAGCTACTTTTCAAACGATCTGGCGATTGATCTCGGCACCGCCAACACGCTGATCTACATGCGGGGCAAGGGCATCGTCCTTGACGAGCCATCGGTGGTTTCCATCCGCCAGGAAGGCGGTCCGAATGGCAAGAAAACCATTCAGGCCGTCGGCCGCGAAGCGAAGCAGATGCTCGGCAAAGTGCCGGGCAACATTGAAGCCATCCGGCCGATGAAGGACGGCGTTATTGCCGACTTCACCGTCACGGAGCAGATGATCAAGCAGTTCATCAAGACTGCGCATGAATCGCGGATGTTCTCGCCTTCGCCGCGCATCATCATCTGCGTGCCGTGCGGTTCGACCCAGGTCGAGCGCCGCGCCATCAAGGAAGCGGCACATGGCGCCGGCGCGTCGCAGGTGTACCTGATCGAGGAACCCATGGCAGCGGCCATTGGCGCCGGCTTGCCGGTGTCCGAGGCAACAGGCTCCATGGTCGTCGACATCGGCGGCGGCACGACCGAAGTGGGTGTGATTTCGCTCGGCGGTATCGTGTACAAGGGTTCGGTGCGCGTGGGCGGCGACAAGTTCGACGAAGCCATCGTCAATTACATCCGTCGCAATTACGGCATGTTGATCGGCGAGCAGACGGCTGAAGCGATCAAGAAAGAAATCGGTTCGGCTTTCCCGGGCTCCGAAGTCAAGGAGATGGAAGTCAAGGGCCGTAATCTTTCGGAGGGCATTCCGCGCAGCTTCACCATTTCGAGCAACGAAATTCTCGAAGCACTGACCGATCCGCTGAACCAGATCGTCTCGTCGGTGAAAATCGCGCTGGAACAGACGCCGCCGGAACTAGGCGCCGACATTGCCGAGCGCGGCATGATGCTGACCGGCGGTGGCGCGTTGCTGCGCGATCTCGACCGGCTGCTGGCGGAAGAGACCGGCTTGCCAGTGCTCGTCGCTGAAGATCCGCTGACGTGCGTCGTACGCGGTTCGGGCATGGCGCTCGAACGCATGGACAAGCTCGGCAGCATCTTCTCCTACGAGTAAGCCTTGACGCCTTTCACGAAGGCGCCAACAGCACGCACTCGCTCAATGCACCGACTGCGACGTGCGCGTAATATGCGACTCGCGCAATCGTTCATTCGGCCCGGCTTTAACCGGGCCGGTGTGAATGGCGCTGGGCAGGGCCGCGTTTCCACGCGGACCCGCAGCATCGAACCAACCGATCACGCCCTCGGCGCCGACCATGGAATACAGTCCGCCGCCACTTTTTAAGCAAGGTCCATCCGCTCTCGCGCGATTGATCTTCTTCGTGGTGCTTGCCCTCGCCCTGCTGATCTCCGACGCGCGCTTTAACACGCTCGAGATCGTGCGCGGCGTGCTGGGAGCGGGTTTGTATCCGCTACAGCGCGCGGCGCTCGTGCCACGCGACATTTTCATGGGCGCCGCCGATCTGGCCGTCACCAGTGCAACCCTGCGCAATGAAAACACCAAGCTGAAAGAAAAGAACCTCGAGTTGTCGGTGAAAGCGGGCGATGCGACCCAGCTCAACGCCGAGAACGCGCATCTTCGCGCGCTGCTGCAGCTCGGCTCGCGCGCGAGCACGCAAACCACGCCGGTCGAAGTCCAGTACGACACTCGCGATCCTTTCACGCAAAAAGTCGTGATCGGCAAGGGTGCGCAACAGGGCATCCAGAACGGCGCGCCGGTGGTCAACGAAGACGGCGTGATCGGGCAGGTCACTCGCGTGTTCCCGCTGCAATCGGAAGTGACGCTGCTCTCCGACAAGGATCAGGCCGTGCCCGTGCAAATCGTGCGGACCGGTTTGCGCAGCGTGATCTACGGCACGCCGAAGGGCGACACGCTCGACCTGCGTTTCGTGCCGATCAGCGCCGACGTGCAAACCGGCGACGAACTCGTGACGAGCGGCCTGGACGGCATTTATCCGCCGGGGTTGCCCGTGGCGAAAGTGGTTCGCGTGGATAAACAAGCCGATACCGCATTCGCCCGCGTGGTCTGCCTGCCGATCGCGCCGGTGCGCGGTGCGCGTCAGTTGCTCGTGCTGCATTACGAGATCAACCAGCCGCCAAATCCTGAAGAAGTCGAAGCAGCGGCTGCAGCCAAGGAAGCGAAGGACAGCAAGGGCAAGAAAGGCAAGGCAGCCGCGGCGAAAAGCGCCAGCGCGACCGCGACCGCGAATGCGGCGAGTACGCCCACCGCCACGGCCGCCGCTGCTACGAAAAACCCGGAACCGGCTGCCGTCGCGAAGAAAACCGAGCCCGCCGCCGCGAAGAAACCTGAAAAATCCGAGCACGCGAGGAAAGCTGAACCTGCCCGCAAGCCCGCGCCCGGAGCCGCACCATGAACCGTCCGCAATACATCCTGCAGCCGGTCAATCCGTACTTCATTACGTTCAGTCTGGCCACTGCGTTCCTGCTGAACCTGATGCCGTGGGGCCGGACCTTCGGCATCCCCGATTTCGTCGCGCTCGTGCTGCTGTTCTGGAACGTTCACCAGCCGCGTCGTGTGGGCATGGGTATCGCGTTCATGCTCGGCATGCTCATGGACGTTCACAATGCCAGCCTGCTCGGTGAGCACGCGCTGGCGTATACGCTGTTGTCGTATGGCGCCATCACGATTCACAGGCGCGTATTGTGGATGTCTCTGCCGGTGCAAACGTTCGTGGTCGCGCCCTTGCTGATCGGCGCGCAAATCGTGCCGTTCGTGATCCGCCTGCTGACGGGCGCGGCGTTTCCCGGTTGGGGCTATCTGATCGACGGGTTCGTGGAAGCCATTTTGTGGCCGCTCGCGAGTTTCCTGCTGCTGATTCCGCAGCGCCGAGCAACCGATCCCGACGACACGCGCCCCATCTGAGTAGATTCAAGCGCCTGCCGCAACTGCTGCACGCCACCTGGGCCACACACGCGCTCCCCGCGAAGATTGCATGACCGAATTTCAGAACGCCGAACAACAGTTATCGAAGTTTCGCCTGCGTGTGGCTGCCGCCGGCCTGTTCGTGTTCGTCTGCTTCGGGCTGATCGGCGTGCGGTTCCTGTATCTGCAGGTCTGGCATTTCAGCAAATACTCGCTGCAAGCCGATGAAAACCGCATCTCCGTCGCACCGATCGTGCCGAACCGCGGCATCATCACGGACCGCAACGGCGTGGTCCTCGCGAAGAACTATTCCGCGTACACGCTGGAAATCACGCCGTCGAAGATCGACACCACGCTCGACGATGAAATCGATCGCATCGCGACGGTCATTCCCGTCGATCAGCGCGACCGGCGGCGCTTTAAAAAGCTGCTGGAGGACTCGAAGAATTTCGAGAGCCTGCCCATCCGCACGCGCCTCACCGACGAAGAAGTCGCGCGTTTCACCGCGCAGCGGTTCCGCTTTCCGGGCGTGGAAGTGCGCGCGCGGCTGTTCCGGCAATATCCGCTTGGGCCGACAGCGGCGCATGTGATCGGCTATATCGGGCGGATTTCGCAGCGCGATCAGGAACGCATCGACGAAGCGAGCGACCAGAACGACGCCGATACCGATCACTACGACGCGCGTCTGGACGCGAACAATTACAAGGGTACTGACTACATCGGCAAGATCGGTGTGGAGCAGAGTTACGAGACGGAGCTGCACGGTTTGACCGGCTTCGAGGAAGTGGAAGTCACCGCAGGCGGCCGGCCGGTGCGCACGCTGTCGCGCACGCAAGCTACACCGGGGAACAACCTGGTGTTGTCGCTCGATATCGGCTTGCAGCAGGTCGCCGAACAGGCCTTCGCGGACAAGCGCGGTGCGTTGGTCGCCATCGAACCCTCAACGGGCGACGTGCTCGCGTTTGTCTCGGCACCGAGTTTCGACCCGAATTCGTTCGTCGATGGCATCGACCAGCAGACCTGGGATTCGCTGAACAACTCGCCCGATCACCCGCTGCTGAACCGGCCGCTGCACGGCACGTATCCGCCCGGTTCCACCTACAAGCCGTTCATGGCACTCGCCGCGCTCACGCTGCACAAACGCACGACTAGCTGGGGTTTCCAGGACCCGGGTTCGTACACGTTCGGCGGCCACACCTTTCGCAACGACGTGCGCGCAGGGCAAGGCTGGGTCGACATGAATCGCGCGATCGTGGTCTCCAACGACACCTATTTCTATATGCTCGCGCACGATCTCGGCGTGAATGCGATGGCCGGTTTCATGAAGCCGTGGGGATTCGGCCAGATCACGGGTATCGATATCAACGGTGAAGCGCGCGGCATTCTTCCGTCGACCGAGTGGAAAAAGAAGGCGTACCGGAAGCCGGAACAGCAGCGCTGGTATGAAGGCGAGACGATCAGCCTAGGTATCGGGCAGGGCTATAACTCGTTCACGATCCTGCAACTCGCGCACGCGACCGCTACGCTTGCGAACGACGGTGTGGTGATGAAACCGCACCTGGTGAAGGAAGTCGAGAATCCGATCAGCAAGGCGGTACGCATCACCGTGCGCGATCCGAGCGACAAGATTGCCGTCAAGCAAGCGGATGTCGACTTCATCAAACGGGCGATGGAAGGGGTGATCACTAGCGGCACGGGCGCCAAGATTTTCCGCGGCGCACCGTATGTGGCGGCCGGTAAAACCGGGACGGCGCAGGTTTATTCGCTGCAAGGCGCGAATTATTCGCACGGCGCGATAGCGGAACATTTGCGCGATCACGCGTTGTTTATCGCGTTCGCACCGGCGGATCATCCGACCATCGCCGTTGCGCTGATCGTTGAAAACGGTGGCTGGGGCGCCGAAGCGGCCGGGCCGATCGCGCGCAAAGTGCTCGATTATTATCTCGTCGACAAACTGAAACCCGGTGCGGAAGCCGCGGCCGTGGCAGCGGCGGCATCGGCGACGGAAGATGCAGGTGCTCCGGTGATCGGTGGCGCGCAAAGCCCCGTGGACGCAGCGCTGCCCGCTTCAGTGACGGCCGCCTCGCCGGCGTTCAAGCCGTTGGCGGCGTCCGATGCGGCGGCTGGGGCTGCTGCGTCCGATTCGGCTGCCTCGGCAAGCAGCGGAGCCGAAGCTGCGTCGGGCGCCTCGGCGGCATCCGCCGTTCCCGTCACACCGAGCATGTTGCGCGCGCTCGAAGCGCCGCGCGTGCCGATCCCGCCTATCGCGACGGAAGCGCGGGAAATAGCGCGGCCAGCAACTGCATCGAAAGCGCCGGCTGTGGCCATCGCGAAGGAAGCCACCCGCACCGCCGAGCCCCGCAAGGCCCCCGCCGCACCGACACCGCCGCCACCGCCGCCGAAGGAACCCGCGCCGACTGCCGCAATTCCCCGCAACACCGGCAAAGGCGCCATCCAGACGTTGACGCCGTCTGGCGGCATCGACGAGTAAAGGAGAATCGCCATGCAAGCACTGCAATTCGACAAGCGCGTCTGGCTCGAACGCACGAAGCGCTTGTTCGCGGGCTTCGACAAACCGCTCGCGCTGATCGTGTTCTTGCTGCTGTGCGTGGGCATCGTGACACTGTATAGCGCGAGTCTCGATGTCCCGGGCCGTGTGGAAGACCAGTTGCGCAACATCATGCTGACGTTCGGGTTGATGTGGATTCTCGCCAACGTGCCGCCGCCCACGCTGATGCGCTTCGCCGTGCCGCTTTATACCATCGGTATGGCGCTGCTGATCGCGGTCGCCACGTTCGGGCTGACCCGCAAAGGCGCGAAACGCTGGCTGAACGTGGGCGTGGTGATCCAGCCCTCGGAGATCATGAAGATCGCGATGCCGCTCATGCTCGCCTGGTATTTCCAGCGGCGTGAGGGCGGCATCCGCTGGTGGGATTACATCGTCGGCTTCGTGATCCTGATCCTGCCGGTGGCGATAATCGCCAAGCAGCCGGACCTCGGCACCGCCGTGCTGGTGTTCGCCGCGGGCCTCTTCGTGATCTATTTCGCGGGCTTGAGTTTCAAGCTGATCGTGCCGATTCTCGTTGCGGCTGTGATGGTAGTCGCGAGTATCGGTGTATTCCAGGAGCGGATTTGCCAGCCGGAAGTGAACTGGCCGCTGATGCACGACTACCAGAAGCACCGTATCTGTACCCTGCTCGACCCCACCTCCGATCCGCTCGGCAAGGGCTTTCACACCATTCAGGCCGTGATTGCGATTGGCTCGGGCGGGACCTTCGGAAAAGGCTGGCTAAAGGGAACGCAGGCGCATCTGGAGTTCATCCCCGAGAAACATACCGACTTCATTTTCGCGGTGTTTTCGGAGGAATTCGGGCTCGTGGGTGGGCTCGTGCTGCTCTTTCTCTACATGGCCTTGATCGCGCGAGGGCTGTTTATCGCGGCGAACGGGGCCACCTTGTTTGGACGCTTGCTGGCCGGGTCGCTGACCATGGCGTTCTTTACTTACGCGTTCGTGAACATCGGGATGGTGAGCGGGATTCTGCCGGTGGTCGGTGTACCGCTGCCGTTCATGAGTTACGGAGGAACCGCGCTCACGACCCTCGGCGTCGCGGTCGGGCTCATCATGAGCGTGTCGCGGCAAAAGCGACTGATGAAAGGCTAGGGGTTTCTCCAAATCACACGTTGTTACAGCCAAGCCCGCGATGATGTTTTCATCGCGGGCTTTTGTTTTATTGCGGTTTTATTGCGGTTTTATTGCGGTTTTATTGCGGTTTTATTGCGGTTTTATTGCGGCCGCTCGCGCGCGAGTTCCGCGCTGAGCTGCTGATACTTCAGCTTCGCCGCAGGATCGCCCTGCGCCGCTGCCGCTGCGTAATACGCGCGCGCCACGTTGATGTTCTTCTGCACGCCATCGCCACCGCGTTCATAAAACGATCCGGCCACGTATTGCGCCGTCATATCGCCGCCTTCGGCCGCCTTCTTGTACCAGACGAACGCCTGCGCGTTGTCGCGCGGCGTGCCGCGGCCATCGAGGAATTGATTCGCCAGCGCGAGCTCCGCCTGAACGTGGCCCTGGTTCGCTGCACGCAGGAACCAGCGGTGCGCCTCGACCGGATCGCGGTCAACAAACTCGCCGTCGTCGAACATCTTGCCGTACACGTATTGCGCTTGCGTCATGTCGGCATCGGCGGCTTTGCGCAGCCACTTCTTGCCTTCGTCCACATCCGCCGGGCCGCCCTCGCCGTTCACCAGCATCATCGCGTAATTGAATTCGGCGAGACGGCTGCCCTTCTTCGCCGCATGTAGAAACTCCGAGCGCGCCGCGCCAAAGTTGCCCGCGTTGTAATCGGCGACAGCACTTTGCGTCGCCAGGTCACTGTTCTTGATGGTCTGCGCGTTTGCTGCACTGCACGCCAATGTCACCGTCACCGCCATGAAAACTGCGCCCAATATTCCGGGTTTCATGCCCTTGCCTCCTGCAGCGCCTGTCGCGTTGCTTTTAACAGCCAGCCCACATCGGCCGACAACGCAATCACTTTCACGCCGGCTTGCGCATACAACCGCGCGCTCGCAACATCGAGCGCGAAGATACCGCTCGCGATCCCTGCGTGTTTCGCGGTATCGATGATCTTCGTGATCGCCGCCTGCACATCCGGATGTTTGGTATCGCCGAGATGGCCGAGACTCGCGGCCAGATCCGCTGGTCCGATGAACAGGCAATCGACGCCGGGCGTCGCTGCAATTGCGTCCACATTCGCGAGCGCCTGCTCGGACTCGATCTGCACGATCGTCGATATCTGCGCGTTGGCCGAACCGACGTAATCGCGCCGGATTCCGTATGCCGCTGCGCGCACAGCGCCTGCGGCGCCGCGCAAGCCCTCGCGTGCATCGGCGCTCGGATACTGCGTGAGACGCACAACGTGTGCCGCCTCTTGCGCCGACTCCACGTTCGGGAACATCAGCGTTCGCGCGCCCGCGTCGAGCACGCGCTTCACGAGCCAGCCTTCATGCGCCGGCACGCGAACGATCGGCTCAGTCGGCAAGTGCGCTGCGGCAATCGCGCGAAGCTGCGCGACGACGTCGCGGCTGTCGTTGGGCGAATGCTCCATGTCGATACAGAGCCAGTCGAAGCCCGCATGCGCCACGGCTTCGGCCACGTCCGCGCTGCCAAGCGACAGCCACAGGCCGAACAACGTGCCGGATTCGTTCAAACGCTGCTTGAGGAGATTGGTGTAGGTGCTCATCGCGGGACCCCGGGTAGAGCAAACGCGGCGGGATGGTAGGCAGGCATGTCTCGCTCCGATAGGGCTATGTCGCTGGAATGCACCGCAGCAAAACGTGCGGCTTGTCCAACGATCATACCGTGACAAAAGCGCGCTGGCAGGAGGCCCGCCTTGGAAGCTTAGGCGCGGGAGACTTTAGATGCCTTCAACGTCAGCCCAGCAATTCGGCGTTTCGTACAGGCGTATGCGCTTGAGCTTCAGATTGACGCCGTAGTGCGCGTCGTAGACGCCGGAGAGAATTCGGAACGCCTCGGCGGCGAGATTTTCGACGGTCGGAATACGGTCGAGCACGATGGTTTTATGCTCAGCCATGGACTCGAGAAAGCCGCGTACTTTTTCATCGCGTGCATAGACGATGAACGCGTGGTCCCACTTGTTGACCAGGTGTTCCATTGCCAGCGCCTTGACATCGGCGAAATCCATCACCATGCCCCGATCTGGCGCGCCTTCGGTTTCGACGAGTTCGCCTTGCAGCGTGATTTCGAGCACGTAGCGATGGCCGTGCAGGTTACGGCACTGGCTGCGGTGATCGGGGATGCGGTGGCCCGCATCGAATTCGAGTTTTCGGGTAATCGTCTGCACGTCGGCTCAGCTTGGGCGTGATTCGCGTTAGGGGATGTTGAGGTACTTGTGCGTCTGCATGGACAGGCGCCATTGCGGATGCCGCTTGCACCAGTCGATAGCGAGCTTCGTATTGATGTCGCGCGACGGGCCGTCCATGGGTTGCACAAGGAAATACTGGAAGTCGAGTTTCGCGTAATCGGCCAAGGGCTGATTGTCTTGTGGCACGACGACTTTCAACTCGTTGCCCTTCGTCACGACCAGCGGCGCGCCGGCTTTCGGGCTCACGCAAATCCAGTCGATGCTATCCAGCACCGGCAGCGACCCATTCGTTTCAATCGCCATTTCGAAGCCCGCTGCATGCAGGGCATCGACGAAAGGCTGGTCGATTTGCAGCATCGGCTCGCCGCCCGTACAGACCACGAACTTGTGCGCTTCGCCCTCGGGCCATTGCGATGCGATCATCGCGACGAGCTCAGCCGGCGTGCGATATTTGCCGCCGTTCTCGCCGTCCGTGCCGACAAAGTCCGTGTCGCAAAACTGGCACACGGCGTCTGCGCGATCTTCCTCGCGACCCGACCAGAGATTGCAGCCGGCGAAGCGGCAGAACACGGCCGGACGGCCGGCGTTGGCGCCCTCGCCCTGCAACGTGTAGAAAATTTCCTTTACTGCGTACGTCATGATTAAACCGGTTCGGTGGTGACTTGCTCGCCCGACTTGTAGGCTTCGTAGCCGCGCTTGCGCAGCTTGCACGCCGGGCATTGGCCGCAGCCGAAGCCCCACTCGTGGAGCTCGGCGCGCTCGCCGACGTAACACGTGTGTGTCTCGACGCGCACCAGTTCCACCAGCGCCTCGCCGCCTAGTTGTTCGGCTAGCCGCCAGGTATCGGCTTTATCGAGCCACATCAACGGTGTCTCGAGCAGGAAGCGGCTGTCCATGCCGAGATTGAGCGTGATTTGCAGCGACTTCATGGTGTCGTCGCGGCAATCGGGATAACCCGAGAAATCTGTCTCGCACATGCCGCCGACCAGCACCGTCAATCCCCGTCTGTACGCAATCGCGGCTGCGATCGTCATGAACATGAGGTTGCGCCCGGGTACGAACGTGTTGGGCAAACCGCTCGCGCTCGCCTCGATTTCGATCTCGCGCGTCATGGCGGTATCGCTGATCGCACCGAGAACCGACAGGTCGATCATGTGATCTTCGCCGAGCCGCTCGGCCCACTGCGGGAACTGCTGTTTCAACGACGTGCGAAAGCCTTCGCGGCATTCGAGTTCCACGCGATGCCGCTGGCCATAGTCGAAGCCGAGCGTCTCGACGCTCGTATAACGATCGAGCGCCCAGGCGAGGCATGTGGCCGAATCCTGGCCGCCGGAAAACAGCACCAATGCGCTGTCTTTAGCGTCTGTCCGAGTCACGGTGAAACTCCATGAATGAAGGCTTGAGTGGCGCGCCGTGGCGTGGCGTTTCGTGCCAGGCCTGGTGACTACCGTATCAGCGCCGGGCCACACCAGTATAGGTGGCGCAAGCGGGTGCGCTGCGGGCTCGCTGCGTGTTCATTGCGCCCCAAGTCTTTGAAGAACCAAGGATTTTACCATGGCGCCGTTTTGACGCACCGGGGCGGCATGGGACGACGAGCGTTGACAGATCCCTTGGCAGCTCAAACGCGTCTTCCGGACACAATGGAAAATGCCCGGAAACCTTGCGGTTTCCGGGCATTTTTTGCAACTGTGGTGGCCTGGGACGGAATCGAACCATCGACACGCGGATTTTCAATCCGCTGCTCTACCAACTGAGCTACCGGGCCACGAAGAACGAAAGTATATCAAAGTGGATTATGTCGCTCAAGTGCTTTTTGGCGCCTTTTTACTGTAACGATCCTGGAACCCAAGCCAGTCAAGCCTCGCTCTTGTTTTTACCAAGGTCGACGCCAAGCTGCTTGAGCTTGCGGTACAAGTGCGTACGCTCCAGTCCTGTCTTCTCCGCCACGCGCGTCATGCTGCCATTCTCACGGGCCAAGTGATACTCGAAGTACGCGCGCTCGAAGGCATCGCGTGCATCGCGCAGTGGGATGTCGAAGGAGATGGATGCCGTCGCGCCAGCCGGACCCGCCGCGGCACCCGCGCCCAACGCGCTACCATCGCCACCGCCCAAGTTCAGCGACGAAGCCACCGGCAACGCAGCCGATGCCGGCACCGTCGAACCGCTCAGCGGCAACGCCGGGCGCAGGGCCGCGTTTGCGATCGGCGCTGCAGCCGTTCCGCGAGCAAGCCCTTGCTCGACAGCCTTGAGCAATTTTTGCAACGCGATCGGCTTCTCAAGGAAGTTAAGCGCGCCGATCTTCGTGGCTTCAACCGCCGTATCGATAGTCGCATGGCCCGACATCATGATCACCGGCATGGTGAGCTTGCCCTGCGCCGCCCATTCTTTGAGCAGCGTCACGCCGTCGGTATCGGGCATCCAGATGTCGAGCAGCACGAGATCGGGCGCCTGCCGCAATCGATATTCCCGCGCATGCTGCGCATTCTCCGCCGTCTCCACCACGTGACCTTCGTCGCTCAGGATCTCCGAGAGCAATTCCCGGATTCCCATTTCGTCGTCTACCACCAGGATGGTTGCCATTTACGCTGCCCTTGTCTGCACTAATGCTTTTGTCGTTCCGTGGCTCGCAGCCGTCGAGGGCGGCGTCGCGCCCGGTTCGGCGGTATCGTCCGCGAGTTGCAGGAACAGAATCGAGATCTGCGCGCCTTCGATCACGTCAGCGGTCTTCGAACGATTACGGATGTCGATGCGCGCGCCATGCTCGTCGACAATCTTCTTCACCGTTGCAAGACCCAGACCCGTGCCCTTGGCCTTTGTCGTCACATAAGGCTCGAACGCGCGCGAGAGAATTCGCGCGGGAAAACCAGGACCGTTATCCGATACCGTCAAGCGCACCGCCACGCGGGCATGTCCTGAGGCATCGGGCTCGCCATATTCTACTGTCTTCGTTTCAAGCAGCACGCGCGGCTCGGCGACATCGGCCACCGCGTCCTGCGCGTTCTGCAAGAGGTTGTGAATCACCTGACGAAGCTGCGTGGCGTCGCCCCGAATCACCGGCAATTTTGTCAGCTCGATGGTGAGATGACTCTTGCCCTCTTCAATGCCATACAACGTCAGTACTTCCGTCACAAGATCGTTGAGCTGCAGGTTGCCAAGCACAGCCGGGGGCGTACGCGCGTATTCGCGGAAGTCGTCGACCATCTGCTTCATTGCCTGCACCTGATTCACGATGGTGGTCGCGCCGCGCTTGAGCACGTCAGCGTCGGCGGGGGTGAGCTTATCAGCCAGCTTCATCTGCAGCCGTTCGGCCGACAACTGAATCGGCGTGAGCGGGTTCTTGATCTCATGCGCAAGCCGCCGCGCCACTTCACCCCATGCGACCGAACGCTGTGCCGAGATGACGTCGGAGATATCGTCGAATACGACTACGTAGCCGGTTGTTTCGGCGTCGTCGGTATCGCTTTCGGTCAGGGTCAGCAACTGCGTACCGCGTACCAGCAAGGTCAGCGGATCGGTCTCGCCGGGTACGGGAACGGCAAGTTGTTGCTGCCAGTGACCGCGATCGCCGATCGGCCGGCCGCTGCCGCTTGCCGCCGCGTCGCGATCAGCGAAGGCTTTACGGACCATCGCGCCGAACTCCGCCAACACGCCAATTTGCTCCAGCGGCAGATTCAATGACCCATTGAACGGCTGCCGGAAAATACGCTCGGCGCCGCGATTGGCCGTGGTCAAACGGAACTGGCGGTCGAACACGAACACGCCCGCCGTCAGGTTCGCGAGAATACTCTCGAGATACGCCTTCGAATGCTCCAGCGCGATGCGATTGTTCTCGACCGCCGCGCGCGCCTCGGACAACTGCCGCGTCATTGCGTTGAACGACTGCGTGAGGAAACCGAGTTCGTCACGCGACTTCACTTCGCGCTTGGGCGTGTAATCGCCCTCGGCCACTTCCTTCGTCCCTTGCGCCAATAGGAACAACGGCCGCGCGAGCTGATTGCCGAGCGCGAGCGCGAGCATCATCGCAATGAAGGTCGCGAGGAACAACGCGAGCGTCAGCGTGCCGATGTACATCTTGCGCAAACCGGTGCGCCCAAGTGCCTTTTCCTGATACTCCCGATACGCGCGCTGCACAGCGTCGGCATTGCGGGCGAGTCCGGTACTAACCGGCTGTTCGATCTGCAGGAAACGTTCCGTTGGCTGCAACTCGGTGGTGGAACTGTCGGGAATCTTCACGATCACCCGCAGCCTCAATGCGCCTTTCGGCCCGGTCTGGCTCGAATCGCCATCCACCTCGCCTTCGATTGCCCCATAAGGCCGGCTGCGCGCCTGATTCAGTTGCAGGGGCGTCGGCAAATTGTCGGGCACGAGCGCGGCGAAGTTACTCGATGCCTGCGCCACCACGCGCACATCGGGCGCGGTGCCCGAGCCGCTTCTCGCCGGCTCGACGATGGTCGCGTCTTGCACGTTGAACTGATCGCGCAGGCGCAAGAGCGTGAGCGTGAGACTGGTTGGATCGGCGCTGGCAAGCTGGTCACCCATCAGACGGCCTTTGTTCTGCAGATCCGACAACGACGCGTCGAGCATGCCGCGCCCAAGATTCAGCCCCGAGGTGAGCGCGGTTTCCACATTCACGTCGAACCATGATTCGATACTGCGTGACACGAACTGATACGACACCACGTAGATGATCCCGCCCGGCACCACGCCCACGAGCGCAAAGATAAACGCGAGTTTCGCGAGCAGCCGCGTGCCGAACTTGCCCTGGCGCACCCGCGTGATGATGATCGCCAGCAGCCCGATGACGATGAGTATCAGCACGACCGCCACCGCGAGATTCGCGGCGTAGAGCCACTGATAATAGCGATCGAAGAACTCGGTGTTCGCGCTGGCGAGCGCCAGCATCACGAGCAGCAAAATGGCCGTGAGCGCGACCGTTGCCACGAGCACGCGAACCACGATGCCCGTCATGTTCGTGCGGCGCAGCGGCCGGCGGCGTAGTTTATTTAGCACTGGTCGCCGCCGTAAAAGTGAAACGCTTCCACTCGGAAGAGAGATTCCAGTCACGGTTGTTGACCGCGTCGATCTGGAACGGCTTGGGCATCAACGCGATGTCGAGCTGCATGCGCACCGACGCGTTATACGTCTCGCCGGGCTTGACCTGATTACGATCGATCACATGCCACGACGTTACGTGCTTGACAACCGCGAGCGCCTCCTGAAGCGTGGCAAAGCCGAGCTGCAAGCCTCCTGTGGAGACACGATACTCGCGCGTGAGCGGCTGAAACGAAAGCCTGATGCTTTGCGACACGCTCACCGGTTCTTCGTCGAACCAATACCAGCGTGGCCGCGACAAATTGAAATCGGTTGTGAAATACAAAGGCACGCCCTTGTTCACGGCGTCTTCAAGACTGCTGTTGAGATCGAAGTCGAAACGCGCGTCGAGGCTCCAGCCGGATCCGTCCGCCTGCAACGACGCGCGCTGCACAGCGACGGGATCGGCCTGCGCGGCCGAAACGGGCATGAACGACAGCACAAGGCTCAACAACAAGGCCAGCACGGCCTGGCCGGCAGGCGCGAGCCGCAGCGAAAAAAAGCGTTTGATCGTCACCGTTTCTGAAAGCGCGCGTAGAAGAATCCGTCGTGGTCCGCAAAGGCTTGCGCGTCCCGCGTTAATGTTGAGCGGGTACGTTGCGCCTCGCCTGAATTGTCCGTCAGCGAGTTCGTGACCGGGTCCGGTGATACTTGCAAGCCAGCCGTGCCGGCTCGGCTGACTGTCGGCAATAATTGCCCCGGCGCGTCCAATCGTACCGCATCTTCGTGCACCGCTCCAAACCACTGCGCCTGCAACTCGCCCTCTTCGGGAAAGATCGAGCACGTCACGTAGAGCAACTCGCCACCGGTCGCAACCAGCGGCCAGAGTGCGGCGAGAATGCGGCGCTGTTCTTCGACCAGCGCGGCGATATCGGTCGGACGGCGCAGCCAGCGAATGTCAGGATGACGCCGCACGATCCCCGAGGCCGAGCACGGCACGTCGGCAAGAATGCGATCGAACGGATCACCGTCCGACCAGCCGGCCGGATCTCCGGCATCGCCTACGCGAATCTCGGCTTGCACATTCAGACGCTGCAGATTCTCGCCGATACGCCGCGCTCGGCCTGCATCGCTTTCCACCGCGATCAGCTCGACGTTCGCGAGTTCGAGCACGTGGCCCGTTTTGCCACCGGGCGCAGCGCAGGCATCGAGCACACGCATGCCGTCGCGCGCGTTGAGCAACTGTGCGGCGAGTTGCGCGCCCGCGTCCTGAACCGAGACGACGCCGTCGGCGAAACCGGGAATCTTCTCGACCGCCATCGGCGTCTTGAGGCGTACCGCATGAATGCCCGCGGCTTCGGCTTCAATGTGCTCGGCCTTGAGGACGTCGAGATATTGCGCGACGCTCATGCGCCGTGCGTTCACGCGCAAGGTAAGCGGGCCTTGCCGATTACCTGCGTCCAGGATGTTTTCCCATTCGTCGGGCTGGCCACGCTTGACCGCGTCGATCCACCACGCGGGATAGTTGAAACGAGCGACCGGATCGCTTTGAACCTCGGTCAGCAGCGCGTCGCGTTCACGCAGGAACGAGCGCAACACCGCGTTGACCAGACCCTTCGCAAACGCAAATTCACGCCGCGCCGCGATGGCGTTGACGGCTTGATCGACGACGGTAAACGGCGTGTAAGCGGCCTCGGCTTCGTCGTCCACGAGCAGTGCGAACGCGCAGACCATCACATTCGATACGTGCGGCGGCGGCGCCTTGCGCACCAGCTTCACGAGCAGCGCGTCGGCCACGGCGAGGCGCCGCAACGTGCGATAAGCGATGTCCTGCGTCGCTCCACGCGATACCGCCACGTGCGTTGCCGCGATCACCGTCTGCAACGCCGCGGGCAGCGCGGAACCGGCGCGCACTGCGCCGACCGCTTGCGCGGCGGCATCGAGCGCGAACGCGAGTGAATCGGGAGCGAGGTGAAGCGTAGCGAGACGAGCGTCGAACGACGCTCGGCTGCTATCCGCAGATGAAACAGCGCGGCGTCGGGAAGGCTTTTCGGTCATGTCGGGGCGAAGGCGTTCGAGCCGGCCAATGCCGGTCCGCACAAACGAAGCATTGTAACTTGCGAGGGGTTTGGGCCTGAGATCGGCGCCTGCATGCGGGCCGAACGGACGGGATTGAAGGCGCTTGCGCTGTTTATGAGAAGACCCATCGCCGCTTGCACGGCAATGGGTCCATGGCCTGCGCCCTTAATGCACTTGTTGCAATCACTCCATCCGACCGGTTCGCGCCATCTCCATCAGGCGTGCGACGCGCTCTTCGGTGGCAGGGTGCGTCGAAAAGAGCTTGGAGATGCCACCGCCCGCCAGCGGGTTCATGATCATCATCTGCGCGGTGGCCGGATGTTGCTCGGCGGTCGGAAACGGCACGCCCGCTGCATAGGCGTGAATTTTCTCGAGGGCGCTGGCGAGCGCCTGCGGGTCGCCCGAAATCTGCGCGCCGCCGCGATCAGCTTCGAATTCCCGTGCCCGCGAGATCGCCATCTGGATCAGCGCACCGGCCAGCGGCGCCAGCATGGCGACAGCAATACTGGCGATCGGATTCGTGCGCCGGCCGTCGGAATCCCGGCCGCCAAAGAACATGGCGAAGTTCGCCAGCGCCGAGATCGCACCGGCCATGGTCGCCGATATTGTCGAGATCAAAATGTCGCGATGCTTCACGTGCGCCAGCTCATGGGCCATCACGCCGCGCAATTCGCGCTCGGACAACACTCGCAGAATGCCAGTAGTGGCCGCAACGGCCGCATGCTCCGGATTCCGGCCGGTGGCGAACGCGTTCGGCGCGGCTTCGTCAATGAGATAAACCTTCGGCATCGGCAACTGTGCGCGCGTAGCGAGATCGCGAACCATGCGGTAGAACTGCGGCGCGGTGGTTTCGTCGACTTCCTGTGCGTTGTACATCTTCAGCACGAGCTTGTCGGAGAACCAGTACGAGAAGAAATTCATCGCGAGCGCGACGATCAGCGCAAGCGCCATACCCCTGCTGCCGCCGATCATTCCGCCGATCACGACAAAAAGGGCCGTGATCGCAGCCATCAGCATCGCGGTTTTGACCCAATTGAACATGTCTTGAACTCCTCACCCAATATCAATGCGCGTTAAGCGCGAGCGGCCGAGACGGCCTTTTTGCCTGACCGAGCAGTTCGGCCACAGGTTGTAAGCAAAATGTTAGATAAGGGCATCCCGGAAAAATTCAATCACCTGTGCGAAGTCGCCAGCTTGATGCCCAATCCGACGAACGCACTCCCTACGACCCTATCCAGCCATAGCTTTACGCTCGGCTTGCCGGAGAAGCGCTGCGTCACGCTACCCGCAATCCAGGCAACGATCGTGTTCCAGAAAGTGCTGACGAGCACGAACACAAAACCGAGCGCGAGGAATGCAAGCGTCTTGTGCGCGCTGTCGGTGGCAACGAACTGCGGAATGAACGAAACGAAAAACAGCACCACTTTCGGGTTCAGCACGTTCGTGACGAAGCCTTGCGCGAACAGTTGCTGCAGCGACTTCGGCGCGGCGCGAACACGGGTTTCTTCGGCCTCGTTGTCACGCGCTTTGGCGGCTGCGGGTTTTGCAAAGACCAGTCGCACGCCCAGATAGATCAGATAAATCGCGCCGGCAAACTTGACGATGGTGAACGCCGTCGCCGACGCAGCCAGCAACGCCGTGAGCCCGAACGCACAAGCCAGCGTATGCACAATGCACCCAAGCGCGATGCCCAGCGCCGACACCACACCCGCGCCACGTCCTTGCGCGACACTCCGGCCAACGATGTACGCCGTATCCGGCCCGGGCGTGACGCTCAGCAACATGACGGCGACGACAAACAGCGTGAAACCGGTGATTCCAAGCATCGCGGGACCTTTGGTGAATTTTGTTTTCGGCTGACTTAGCCGTTGCGGCTACGGCGTGGGTGAATGCGCGCGGTCACCGTTTCAGGCTTCCGGCGCGACTTCCCGAAGTTCGAATCGTTGCCCTTTAACAATAGGCGATCCGGCAAGAAATTCGCGCGCAGAAAGACGTTTGCCGCCAGGCTTTTGCAACTGCGTGAGACGCAAGCCGCCCTGGCCACACGCAACCACGACACCCTGCGCGTCGCTTTGCACGATCACGCCGGGGTGCGCGTCGCCCGTCAATTCGACGGGCTCGGCCGCCCAGATCTTGACGACGACGCCCTCGAGCGTCCCGAACGCGCCGGGAAACGGATCAAAGGCTCGAATCTGACGTGCGAGGATGCTCGCCGGACGGCGCCAGTCGAGCGCCGCTTCGTGCTTGGCGATCTTCTCCGCGTAAGTCGCGCCGTCTTGCGGCTGCGGCGTGGCGGGCAAGGCGCCGTCGCGCTCGAGATCGCGCAACGCTTCGACGATCAGATCGGCGCCCAGTTCCGCCATGCGCTCATGCAGCGTGGCGGTGGTGTCCATCGGAGCAATTGTTATGCGGCCCTCGCGGATCATCGCGCCGGTATCGAGTCCCGCGTCCATCTGCATGAGCGTGATGCCCGTCTCGGCGTCGCCAGCTTCGAGTGCACGATGGATCGGCGCGGCGCCACGCCAGCGCGGCAACAGCGAGCCGTGAATGTTGATGGCGCCAAGCGGCGCGATGTCGAGCACTTCCTGCGGCAGGATCAGCCCGTACGCCGCAACCACCATGACATCGTGCGGCGTAGTCTTCAGACGCTCGATAGCAGCGGCCGCTTCCTCGGGATACTTGCCATGGCGCCTGAGCGAGCTCGGCTGCGCCACCGGCAAGCCGTGTTCGACGGCAAAGCGCTTGACCGGGCTTGCGGCCAGTTTCATCCCGCGCCCGGCGGGACGGTCCGGCTGCGTCAACACGAGCGGCACCTGAAAACCCGCCGCGTGAATGGCGGCCAACGCGGCGGCGGCGAATTCAGGCGTTCCAGCAAACACGACACGCAGCGATTGAGTCATCGATTCAGCAACCTGCAAATTCCAGCATCAATCTTCGTGAATCGACGCGTTACAGCGCCTTTTCGAGCTTTTTCATTTTGCCGCGAATCCGCGTTTGCTTGAGCGGCGACAAGTATTCGACAAACACGTGCCCCATCAGGTGATCCATCTCATGCTGGATGCACACGGCGAGCAACTCGTCGCAGTCGATCTCGAACGTCTCGCCCTTCTCGTTCAGCGCACGCACGCGAACCTTTTCCGGCCGCTCGACGAAGTCGTAAATGCCCGGCACCGACAAGCAGCCTTCCTCGTGATCCTTCTTCTCGTCGCTCGCCCAGATGATCTCCGGATTGATGAACGCCTGAAGCTGGTCGTGCGTGTCCGACGTGTCGATCACGACCACGCGTTCGTGTACGTCAACCTGGGTCGCGGCAAGGCCGACGCCGGGTGCCGCGTACATGGTGTCGGCCATGTCAGCGACGAGTTTGCGAATCCGGTCATCGACGACTTCTACGGGCTTCGCGACCTTGTGCAGCCGCTTGTCCGGGTACTTGAGTATGTTGAGCAGAGCCATGATTCAGATTATCGACGCACGCCGCAGCGCGCGATAGTCGGCCATTCGGCCAGGTTGTAAAAGAGTGCCGGTATCGAGAAGATGATTGGGCTGAAACGCGTCGATTCAACGCCGCGTCAGTGCTGCTCGTGGAGCGACAACGCCTTGCCCGAACGACCGGCAACATGACCGTTCGGCAATCCTTTCGTATTTCGGGATATGAAAATTTTAACATGACGCCTTTCCAGTTGCCGACGGCCGACGCCATGCCCCATCTGGGCGAAACCGATTCCCAGGACATGTCAGCCTGGCTGCGACTGGCGAATGCGAGCGGTTTGCCGCCCATCGCGCTACGTGCGTGGCTGGCAGAGTTCGGCGGTCCGCCGGCGCTTCTGACCATGCCCGATCCACCGCCGCTGCTATATGTAAAGGGGCTGTAAAGGGGCGGCTGGACCGGCTCCAGGCGCGGGCAGTCGCGATTGTCGGCCGCCGCAGCGCCACGCCGCAAGGTATCGAAGATGCCCGGCGCTTCGCCCACGCGCTATCGGATGCGGGGCTGGCGGTGGTGTCGGGGCTTGTGCTCAGTATCGATGGCGCAGCGCGTCGGCGCAGGCTCCCGTTCCGAAGCCACGGAGAACGGGGAAAAGCACGTCCAGCGGAGGAAGCCCTGCGCCGACCCCGCAACCAGCGAATTCGCGCGGGAACTCGATAAAACCTGCCAACCCCGAAGCCAAACGCCTGCTCGATGCACTCGGACACTCGGACACTCACCCGCGACGCTTGAAATACTTGCCGAACGCACCGAAATGGATGGGGCGACGCTACAAAGCCTGCTGCAACCCGAACTGGCGGGGCGGATCGGCGCGTTGCCGGGAGGACGCTTTACCCGGCTTGAACGCTGATTTTTCGACGTCATGCTACATTCGCGACAAAATCTGCTGCTTGCAACGCCAGACAAATCACTTACGAAGAGGACTGCAAGGAACCATGCCCGCGCTGAATCTCGACACCAACGCCGATCAGATTGCCGAGCGTCTGGCCAGCGCCGGCACGCTGCTCGTTGCCTGCCTGTGTGCCGAATGGTGCGGGACGTGCCGCGATTATCGCGAAAGTTTCGATCAGCTCGCAGACGCCCATCCGGACGTCTGCTTTGCGTGGATCGACATCGAAAACCAGGCGGATCGCTTCGACGATCTTGATGTGGAAAATTTTCCAACCATCTTGATAGAGGACGCCGTCACCACCCGTTTTTTTGGAACGGTGTTGCCACAAACGTCCATCGTTGCGCGGATGTTGACGGACTTCAGCGCGTTGCCGGGGGTCGTCGGCGCGCCGAAGATACGACCCGCGCTGGTCGCCGCTTAAATCGAATCCGACCGGCAAGACCAGGCTGCGCGGAGAACCTGCGCAGTTAAGCGCGTTCGTAAGCTGAAACGGCTTTCGCGGTCGCATCACAAAGCGCTCACATTCACCGTTCGGCATCCCGCGTTTCATCAAATGCCAGACCGCGCGCCGCACGCCATATGCTATAAAGCGGACGTTAACGGGTCCGAACCGTGGCGGCGCGAGCCACCCAAACCCGGCCTCATGCCAGTCCCTAACTAGAATCGAGTCATGTCCAAAGCCCTGATCATCGCTGAAAAGCCTTCTGTCGCGAACGACATCGCGCGCGCTTTGGGCGGCTTCACCAAGCATGACGAGTATTACGAAAGCGAAGACTACGTGCTGTCGTCGGCTGTCGGCCACTTGCTCGAAATCGCTGCGCCCGAAGAATACGAGGTCAAGCGCGGCAAGTGGAGTTTCGCCAATTTGCCCGTCATTCCGCCGCATTTCGACCTGAATCCGATCGCGAAAAGCGAATCGCGGCTCAAAGTGCTCACCAAGCTGCTCAAGCGCAAGGACGTCGATCGTCTGATCAACGCCTGTGACGCGGGGCGCGAAGGCGAGCTGATTTTTCGCCTGATCGCGCAGCACGCGAAAGCCAAGCAGCCGGTGCAACGCCTCTGGCTCCAGTCGATGACCGCCGGCTCCATCCGCGACGGTTTCGCGAATCTGCGCAGCGACGCGGACATGCAGCCACTCGCCGATGCCGCGCGCTGCCGCTCGGAAGCCGACTGGCTCGTGGGCATCAACGGCACGCGTGCGATGACCGCGTTCAACAGCAAGGGCGGGGGTTTCTTCCTGACCACCGTTGGCCGCGTTCAGACGCCAACGTTGTCTATCGTCGTGGAACGCGAGGAAAAGATTCGTCGTTTCGTGCCGCGCGATTATTGGGAAGTGCGCGCGGAATTTATCGCGGCGAAGGGGATTTACGAAGGCCGTTGGTTCGACCCGAAATTCAAGCGCGTCGAAGGCGATCCCGAGCAACGCGATTCGCGGCTCTGGAGCCTGCCGGCGGCCGAAACGGTCGTTGCAGCCTGTCGTGGCAAGACCGGTACGGTCACGGAAGAAGCGAAACCGTCCACGCAAATGTCGCCGCTGTTGTTCGACTTGACGAGCTTGCAGCGCGAGGCCAACGGCCGCTTTGGTTTTTCGGCCAAGAACACGCTCGGCCTGGCTCAGGCGCTGTATGAAAAGCACAAGGTGCTCACGTACCCGCGTACCGACGCCCGCGCGCTGCCCGAGGATTACATCTCGACGGTGAAAGACACGCTCGCGATGCTCAAGGAGAGCAACAACTATCTGCCGCACGCGAAGCAGGTCCTGGACAAAGGCTGGGTGAAGCCGAACAAGCGCATCTTCGATAACTCGAAGATCAGCGATCACTTCGCCATCATCCCGACCCTGCAGGCGCCGAAGGCGTTGTCCGAGCCCGAGCAGAAGCTGTACGACCTCGTCGTGAAGCGCTTCCTCGCGGTGTTTTTCCCGGCGGCCGAATTCCTGGTCACCACGCGAATCACCGAAGTCGCCGGCCATCATTTCAAGACTGAAGGCAAGGTGCTGGTCGAACCGGGCTGGATGCAGGTCTACGGCAAGGAAGTGAGCGGTGAAGACGCCAATCTCGTGCAGGTTCAGAAGGACGAGAAGGTCGATGTCGAGAAGGTCGCGGCGCACGGTCTCGTAACGAAACCGCCGGCACGCTACAACGAAGCATCGTTGCTCTCGGCCATGGAAGGCGCGGGCAAGCTGATCGAAGACGAGGAATTTCGCGAGGCGATGGCCGCGAAGGGTCTGGGCACGCCGGCTACGCGCGCGGCGGTGATCGAAGGGCTGCTCGGCGAGAAGTATATGGTGCGCGAAGGTCGCGAGCTGATTCCGACGGCGAAGGCGTTCCAGTTGATGACCTTGCTGCGCGGTCTGGGCGTAGAGGAATTGACGGCGCCGGAGCTGACCGGCGAATGGGAGCACAAGCTGTCGCAGATGGAACGCGGCAAGCTCCCGCGCGACGAGTTCATGCAGGAAATCGCGCGCATGACGCAGACCATCGTCAAGCGCGCGAAGGAATACGACTCCGACACCATCCCCGGCGATTATTCGACGCTCGAAACGCCGTGTCCGAATTGCGGCAGTCAGGTGAAGGAGAATTATCGGCGCTTCGCTTGTACGAAATGCGAGTTCTCGATTTCGAAGATTCCAGGCGGACGGCAGTTCGAAATTCCCGAAGTCGAGCAGTTGATCAAGGACAAGACAATCGGGCCGCTGTCGGGTTTCCGCAGCAAAATGGGCCGGCCGTTTTCCGCGATCCTGAAGCTTTCCTTCGACGACGAAATCAAGAACTTCAAGCTGGAATTCGACTTCGGTCAGGATTCGGGCGGTGAAGACGGAGAACCGCCGGACTTCTCGGAGCAGACGCCGGTTGGTGCGTGCCCGAAGTGTCAGTCGCGCGTGTACGAGCACGGCATGAGTTATGTCTGCGAGAACTCGGTCGCGAATCCGAAGAC
Organism: Caballeronia mineralivorans PML1(12); assembly: GCF_001028175.1. Classification (GTDB taxonomy): domain Bacteria; phylum Pseudomonadota; class Gammaproteobacteria; order Burkholderiales; family Burkholderiaceae; genus Caballeronia; species Caballeronia mineralivorans. The sequence continues at coordinate 14,578 of NZ_AEJF01000165.1, read as the reverse complement.
CTGCGATTTCCGTTCTGGCAAAGTGATCTTGCAACAGGAAATGTCGCGCGAGCAGATGTCGAAGTTGCTCGAAGAAGGCCGCACGGATTTGCTGACGGGCTTCAAGTCGTCGCGCACGGGCCGGAACTTCAAGGCGTTTCTCGTGAAGCAACCGGACGGCAAGATCGGTTTCGAATTCGAGAAGAAAGAGCCAAAGCCCGGTGCGAAGCCGGCCGTTAAGCGCGGTGCGGTAGCGGCGCCTGAAGTGGACGACGACGGTGACGGCGACGTGGCCGTGGCGGCGAAGAAAACGACGGTGAAGGCGGCGGCTAAGAAAGCGCCGGCGAAGAAGGTGGCGGCCAAGAAAGCGCCAGCTCGGAAAGCGGGCTAGGCTTCAGTCGTTCAGAAGCTCGCATCATTAAAAAAGCCGCTCATATCGAGCGGCTTTTTTTCGTTCAACTGCGCGCGGCCGCGGCACCACGGCGGCCGCCATCAAAACGGCGAAGGCATGGCCAGCGGCGAACGCGTGCGCGACTTCGACGGCTTGCTGCCGAGCTTGTCGTCATCGGCGGGAGGCGCTTCGAATCGTGAACCGCCCTCCGCCTCCGCATAGGCCGCGTGGGCGACCAGCGGCTCGGAATCGTGTCCATTGATTGCCGGCAGTCCCGGCTTGACGAAACCGTCCTTCACCCACTGCTCGCCAAGCTGATGATTCGGCGTCTGGCTGAAATGCTCGACGAGGTGGTCGATGAACGTGCGCACCTTCGCCGGCAAGTGCCGCCGGCTCGGATAGGCAACGTTGATCTCGACCTGCGGCAGTTGATAATCACTCAGCAGCCGCACCAGCTTGCCGCGCGTGGTGTCGTTGCCAATCAGATAACTCGGCAGGATCGCGATGCCCATGCCGAGCAGCGCGAACTGGCGCAGCATCTCGGTATTGTTCGCGACGATCACGTTCGTCGGGCGCACGCGCACTTCGCCATCCGGACCCGTGAACACGCGTTCATCGCCGAAATATTCCGACGGCAAGCTCAGCGACGGATGTTCGGCCAGGTCTTCCGGCCGCGTTGGCACGCCATGTTTCTCGAGATACCCGGGCGTGGCGCACACGGTCAGGCAACCGGTCGTGAGGCGCCGCGTAACAATGCTCGCACTGCGCATCTGGCGCGCGATCACAATGCCCACGTCGAAACCCTCTTCCACCAGATCGACTTGGCGATCGACCAGCGTGACGTCGGGAATGACTTTCGGATAACGTTCCGTGTACGTCTGCAGCACGGGCGCGAGATTGTGCAGACCGAACACGACGGGTGCGACAATTCGTAGCGATCCAACCGGCTCGTGGTTACGTGCAACCACCATTTGTTCGACGTCCTCGAGCTCATCGAGGATCTGCCGGGCGCGCTCCAGATACACCTGGCCGGACTCGGTCAACGACAAGCTGCGCGTGGTCCGGTTGAGCAAACGGGTGCCAAGACGCCCTTCCAGGTCGGCGATATGACGCGTCGCCACTGCATTCGAGATATCCATTGCGCCGGCTGCGCGGGCAAAACTGCCGAGATCCGCCACTCGGACGAATACTTTCATCGACTGCAAATGATCCATGAGACAACTCCTGCTGCTAGACGGCCTCTTTAAAATTCGAGAAGCAATTCGGAATTATCCTAGGACTCGCGTTTTCGTGCAGAAGTTGCCAGAAAAGTGACATTTTTCGACGAAAGTTTTCTGCTTTACCAATCGGTAAGGTAAAAGGCGCCGCATTGTTGCTGATATCGGAACGATGTGAATATTAATGGATGGTCGTCTTAATTCTGAAAAGCTGGCTGACGCAATTTTGACGCAGTACAGCGGGAAATGCATAAGGGCCGCTAATGCGGCCCTTATTTAATCGATTATGTCGACTTCCGTCACTAATCAGACTTAATAAAAAAGTTAAGCCACGAGCCGTTTTTCGATTTCGGCTTTCGTCTCTGCAAGCTCCGTGGGCAATCCTTGCGCGAGTTTGGTGAACAACTCATCGTGTAATTCAAGTTCTTCGCGCCATGCCGAGTCCTGCACGGAAATGACGCGTTCGAACTGCTCGCGGGTGAAATCGAGCGCGCCCCAGTCGATGTCCTCAAAGCGCGGCGAGAGCCCGAACGCGTGTTGCTCGCCCTGCGCGGTGCCTTCGATGCGCCCGATCATCCAGCTCAGCACGCGCATGTTGTCGCCGAAACCCGGCCACACGAACTTGCCGTCCGTGCCCTTGCGGAACCAGTTCACGCAGAAGAATTTCGGCAGCCTGGCGTCGAGTTGCTCCAGCCGCTCGCCCACTTTCAGCCAGTGGCCGAAATAGTCGCTCATGTTGTAGCCGCAGAATGGCAGCATCGCGAACGGGTCACGCCTGACCACACCTTGCTGGCCGGACGCGGCCGCCGTGGTTTCCGAGCCCATCGTCGCGGCCATGTAGACGCCCTCGTTCCAGTTGCGCGCCTCGGTCACGAGCGGCACGGTGTCCGAACGGCGGCCGCCGAAGATGAACGCATCGATAGCCACGCCCGCGGGATTCTCCCAATCGGCGTCGATAGACGGACATTGCGCGGCCGGCGCCGTGAAACGCGCGTTCGGATGCGCCGCCTTTTTGCCAGAGTCAGGCGTCCAGTCATTGCCCTGCCAGTCGATCAAATGTGCCGGCGGCGTGTCCGTCATGCCTTCCCACCAGACGTCGCCCTCGTCGGTGAGCGCCACGTTCGTGAAGATCACGTTTTCCTTGAGTGTCGCCATGGCGTTGAAGTTGGTCTTCTCGCTCGTGCCCGGGGCCACGCCGAAATAGCCCGCTTCCGGGTTGATCGCGTAGAGCCGGCCGTCACGGCCCGGCTTGATCCAGGCAATGTCGTCGCCGATCGTGGAAACCTTCCAGCCCGACATATCCTGCGGCGGGATCAGCATGGCGAAGTTGGTCTTGCCGCACGCCGACGGAAACGCCGCCGCGACGTGATATTTGCGCCCTTCCGGCGAGCTCACGCCGAGAATCAGCATGTGTTCGGCGAGCCAGCCTTCGTTGCGTCCCATGGTCGATGCGATCCGCAGCGCGAAACATTTCTTGCCGAGCAGCGCGTTGCCGCCGTAGCCCGAACCGAAACTCCAGATCTCGCGGCTTTCGGGGAAATGGACGATGTACTTCGTGTCGTTGCAGGGCCACGGCACGTCCTTCTGCCCCACCGATAGAGGCGCGCCAACCGAATGCACGCACGGCACGAACTCGCCGCCCGCACCCAGCACGTCGTACACCGCGCGGCCCATGCGCGTCATGATGCGCATATTGATCACCACGTACGGACTATCGGTCAGTTCCACGCCGATATGCGCGATCGGCGAACCGAGCGGCCCCATCGAAAACGGAACGACGAACATCGTGCGCCCGCGCATGCAGCCGTCGAAAAGACCGTCCAGCGTGAGACGCATTTCCTTCGGATCGATCCAGTTGTTCGTCGGACCGGCTTGCTCCGGGCGGGCCGAGCAGATGAACGTGCGATCTTCCACACGTGCGACATCGGACGGGTCTGAGCAGGCGAGATAGGAATTCGGCCGTTTGGCGGGATTCAGGCGTTTGAGCGTGCCGGCCTCGACCATCTGCTGGGACAAGCGGTCGTATTCCTCCTCCGATCCGTCACACCATTCGATCCGGTCCGGTTTCGTCAGCGCGGCGACCCGCTGGACCCAGTCGATGAGTTTTTGATTCTTCACGTGCGCCGGCACATCGCTGTCGTCGGCCACCACATTTTGATCTACTACTGCGGGCTGGTTCATCGAGCACACTCCGTTCTTAGATGAGAAAACGGTTTGCAACCCGCCGGCGCTGCTCGCGAGAGGCGCATTCCGGTCGCCTGATGATTGACTGCACGGACTCACTCACGTGGCAGACGGCGACACAAAAACAAGGCATGCGTCGGGAGTTGACTAGTCTGGTGGCGACTGCCGTCTGAATCGCGGCTTGCGTCGGCACGGAACAAACTGTTAAAAAGAGATAGGGTTGTCTCCGTCGTTGCCGGTTTTCCGGCGCTAGCGACGCGTGAATGGCTAAACTGCCGCATTCCGCATTCGATATTCTTTCCATTACGTATCCGGCGACCGGTAAATTCGTCGGATACACCAGCAGCTTAACGCGAGGCGATGCCCTTATTTCGGCGAATTTATACGTAATTACCCGAACTTAGCACATCGATCCCTGTCCATCTTCGAATTTCTGCAGCACGTTTGATGCCTATCAAAAGCCAATCCATGCCAATCAAAATTGCCATCCTGGACGACTATCAAGACGCCGTTCGCAAGCTCGATTGCTTCAGTCTTCTCGCCGATCACGAGGTGAAAGTATTCAATAACACCGTGCGCGGGCTCGGACAGTTGGCTAGCAGACTCTCGGAAGTCGAAGCCTTGGTGTTGATCCGCGAGCGCACCCGGATCAGCTCCCAGCTGCTCGATAAACTGCCCCGGCTGCGCATGATCAGCCAGACCGGCAAGGCGGGCGGCCATATAGAACTCGAAGCCTGTACCGAACGCGGAATTGCCGTGCTCGAAGGCACCGGTTCGCCGATCGCGCCGGCCGAGCTGACGTGGGCGCTGATCATGGCCGCGCAACGCCGGATTCCGCAGTACGTCGCGAACCTGAAGCAAGGCGCGTGGCAGCAATCGGGTCTGAAAACCTCCGCGTTGCCGCCGAATTTTGGCCTGGGCCAGGTGCTTCGCGGCCAGACGCTCGGGATCTGGGGCTACGGGAAAATCGGCCAGTTGCTCGCCGGTTACGGCAAGGCGTTCGGCATGAAAGTGCTGATCTGGGGACGGGAGCATTCGCAGGCCGCCGCGCGGGCGGACGGTCTGGATGTCGCCGAAAGCCGCGAGGCGCTGTTCGAACGCAGCGATGTGCTGTCGCTGCATCTGCGGCTGAACGACGACACGCGGGGTATCGTCACGGCGGCCGACCTGATGCGCATGAAGCCGACTGCGTTGTTTGTGAACACGAGCCGCGCCGAGTTGCTCGAGGAAAATGCGCTGCTCAACGCGCTGCATCACAACCGGCCGGGGATGGTTGCCATTGACGTGTTCGAAAGCGAGCCGATCCTGCAGGGCTATAGCCTGCTGCGCATGGAAAACGTCATTTGCACGCCGCACATTGGTTATGTGGAGCGCGAAAGCTACGAGCTCTATTTCACGGCGGCGTTCAAGAACATCCTCGCCTTCGATGCGGGCGATACGTCGAGCGTCGCCAATCCGGAAGCGCTGGTGGGCGGACGGCGGCGGTAGTCAGAGGGTGGAAATATCGGTGGATGGCTCGCATCGGACGGGGAAGTTGACCGAGTTCGCGATGAAGCAGAACTTATGCGCTTCCTCGTGCAGACGCTCGGCCAGCTTCACGTCGCCGCCCGCGCCGATGCGCACTTGCGGGCGCAGGAGGACATCGGTGAAACGGCCGCTTCCCTGCACCGTTTCCTCCATCGTGCCGACGGGGTCGTCCACATACCCCGTCACCACAATGCCGTTGACGGCGCACAGGTGCAGGTACCAGAGCATGTGACACGACGAGAGCGACGCGACGAACAATTCCTCCGGATTGTGGCGCGTGGCGTCGCCGCGGAACGCCGGATCGCTCGAGGCTTCGATGGCCGGTTTGTTCACTGCCCGCACCAGATGGTCGCGGGAGTAGGCGTCGTAGCGCGAGGTGCCCGAACCCTGATCGCCCGTCCAGACAACTTGCAGCGTGTATTTGTGATGTTTGACCATCGGTTCAAGACTCCCTATTTAAAGATGCGCGGCGGCGCTGAGCAGATCGGGCAAGCGCGTCAGGAATTGCTCGCCGTCTGTTCGGCCGAGGTCGTACGCGGGCCGCATCTGCGACGGACTCGTGTAATCCCACGCTGAGATTGGCACCTTGCGCGATGGCTGCACATACACGCGGCGCTGGTCGCGGTTCGCACCGTGCTCCACGACAAACATCTGCGGCCGCGGATACATGCGCGTCACCATCACGAGCACCAGTCCTGGCGATGCATCCAGCGCGCCGACCGGCACATTGTCGACCATTCCGCCATCAAGCACGGGCCGGCCGTGTCGGCGCATCACCGGCGTGAAGGGCGGCGTACACGACGACTGCAGGATCAGATCGGCGAGATCTTCGACGGTCGCACACTCTTGCGCCTTCACGAATTCCGGATGAAAACCGAGCGCCTGACCGAGCGTGGGATGCAGCTTCTTGCGCAGATACTTTTCGATGTTATAGGCGATCAGCCCCGCCGCCACCGCGCTGCGTGCGCCGAGCCAACGCGGCAAATGCGATACGCCGATACGAATTTCCGGCGCGTTTTGCAGCGTCGCAAACTCGGCGCCGTAGATGTCGAGCAAAGCCTGACGATAGATCCGATAGTGCGGAAACACCGATTCGCCGCGCAACAAATTGCTCCAGTACGCGTTCTTCGAGTTGTCGCGCAGCACGTGCGCGTAGTAGTCCATCACCCATTCGGAGTGGTTCATGTACAGCATGCAGGCGGTGGCCGCGCCGGCCGAGATGCTGGTGATCACACGCGGGCGCAGCTTGAGTTCCGGCTGGACAACGTCCCAGAAACCGGCTTGCCACCAGCAGCGGTTGCCGCCGCCGGCGAATACGACTTGATCGAACATAGGTGTGGTGTTTGGCCTTAGGCGAGGAGCATGACCGTGGTGGTGGCGTGCGCGGCGAGCGCGCCGGCTTCGTCGTGGAGTTCGATGTCGCCGAAGATCAGGTTGCGGCCACGGCGCAGGATGGAAGCGCTCACGAGGACATCGCCGGCTTTCACCGGGCGTAGAAAGCTTGTCGTGAGCGAAACGGTGGTCATCGGCTGGAAACCGCCGAGCGCGTGCGAAATGGCGACGATCATGGCTGTGTCCGCGGCGGCCATGAAAACCTGGCCGCAGATCACGCCGCCCGCATGGCGGAGTTTGTCCGCGTGAGGAAGGCGCAAGGTGACGCTGGTATCGGTAGAGCTTTCCAGTGCCAGGCCCAGATCGCGGATCCACGGCGCGAAAGTGGTGTCCAGCAAAGCGCGGATGGTGGATTCGTCCATGGGCGGATGACTTTTTGACGTTGATTCATTGACGTTAAAGCACGGCCGTTCGCCGCGTGAGCGTCATGATAACGGCTACCGGCTTCCCCCTGGGCGCCGCTTTTTGGGATCGCTAACGCACGGTTCCCCCATGTGCCGCGCGGCTTTCACGCGTCATCGAGACGGTATTTTAGGATTTTCTGTTCCGCACGGTTGCATGATCTGCGAAAACGTCGCTATAATTCGGATTCAGTTTTTCCGGGGCGTTAGCTCAGCTGGTAGAGCAGCGGACTCTTAATCCGTAGGTCGACAGTTCGAATCTGTCACGCCCCACCAAGTATTTCAGAAGGCCGGTCAAGCTTGCGCTGACCGGCCTTTTTCTTGTCCGGTTCATTTCCTGTTGCAAACCGGAGGACATAGGCGTTACGCTCGGCCAACGTATAATCCTCGAAGCCGAATTCGTGCCACCAAATGCGGGAACAGGTCATATGAGCAGCATTGAACTAGAAGTTCTGAACTCTGACGACGTTGTCGTTCGCTGGCAGTCCGTAGTCAGCGAAGTCCGGGAAGAATATCTTTCCGAAACACAGCATTTCCCTTGGATCATTGGCTTCTCAGGCGGCAAAGACTCCACCTTAGTGGCCCACGCTGTGTTTGAGGCGCTACTGTCGGTCCCGCCGTCCGCACGGAACCGCGAAGTCCATATCGTCTCAAACGATACGCAAGTGGAAAGTCCATTTGTAATGCTGCACTTAGACGAAGTGACATCCAAGATTCGGCAAGCTGCTGAGGACCTTGATCTTCCAATCACGGTCGCCCGCACACATCCTGACCTAGACAAAACGTTTTGGACCCTGCTAATCGGAAAAGGTTATCCAAGCCCGAACCAGTCAATGCGTTGGTGTACCGACCGCCTAAAAATAATGCCAACAAGCGGGTACATCAAGAAACACATATCGAACTTCGGCGCTGCAATCGTGGTCCTCGGAGTTCGTCGCGCAGAAAGTAACAAACGGCAACAAACGATCGACGCGCACAAAAACTTGCGTGCCTCGCGGTTAAACGAACATAGCGAAATATCCGGCGCCTATATTTACCGCCCGATCGTCGATATGACGACCGATGAGGTTTGGGAAACGCTAGGGACGTTTCACGCCCCATGGGGGGGGAGCCACGGCGCTCTTTTCAAATTGTATAGAGATGCGGAAGGCGGTGAATGTCCCGTCGTGCTTAGCAAGGAAGAGGCCCCTGGCTGCGGAACCTCGAACAGCCGCTTTGGATGCTGGACCTGCACGGTTGTCGAGAAAGATCGGAGCCTTCAAGGTTATATTGACTCCGGAAATCACCAATATCGGCCATTGGTCGATTTCCGAGATTGGTTGAAGTCAATTCGCAACGACCCGGAAAGGAGGCAAGCCGTGCGGCGGAATGGCAGACTTACCTTCGATCTGACGGGTAGGCACATTCCAGGTCCATTCACTATCCAGGCCCGTAAGGAGATCTTGGAGAAACTTTTGAGCACGCAAACGGAGTTCGGCAGCAAACTGATTTCCGATGCCGAACTAGATCTTATCCACGAGATTTGGGCAAAAGACCTCCAACAAGAAACGGGTGCAGCGAATGGACTTTAATGTTGACGAGATCTATCTGAGCGATCTTCCGCTTTGGTCGGAAGATGAGGCGCAAAAAATATTAGAAGAGATAAGCCTAAAGCATGGCATATCAGTTGACGTCATTACGGAGCTAGTGATGCTCCAGCGTGAACGGCAACACCAAGAACGAGCACACGGGATAAATTTACGCATCGAGGAAATTCTCGGGCGCGTCGAATAAAAATATCGGGCCAAGTATGTGGATTTCACGCATTGAGTTAACAAACTTTAAATCGTATCAGCATCAGGTTTTCGAATTTCCAGCTCCCGCCGATGGACGAAACCTCGTCCTAATTGGTGGATTTAACGGCTATGGCAAAACGTCAATTCTGGAGGCCCTTTATCTCTGCCTGTACGGTAAAGACGCGCTTGTTCATTTAGCCCGCGCAGGGCTAAATTCCGACGATACGCGTGGCTATCCAACGTTCCTGGAACGAGCGTTCAATGGGGAAGCGAAGCGCGATAGCCGCGACACGATGACGGTTCGTGTAGTTGTGCATCGGACGAAAACTAAAGCGGTCGATATCACGCGCAAATGGTACTTCCGTAGCAATGGGAGCTGGGCCGCGGACGAAGAAGCAATTGTTCGGAGCGTTATCCGCGACATCCCCGAGTCACCGCGAGTTGACGGGAAAAATGGCTTCCATTTGGCCGATTTTTTAGACGAGATATTTGTTCCTGCGCACGTCGCACCATTTTTCTTTTTCGACGGTGAGGAAGTCAAAAAATTAGCCGATCAATCGCGCGTCGAACAGGTCAAGCAGGGGCTTGAGGGTTTGCTTGGCGTCGTGCTTCTGCGAACTCTTGCAGATCGACTGAAAAACTTTGAAGCAACAAAGCGCGGCGACGTAACCTCGGTAAATGAAGAGAAACTAAGCCGGGTTCTGGACGAGCTAACGCGCAACGAAGATCAACTGAACACAATCAGCATCGAGGCGAAAGCCTGGGAAGATGAGACGAACCGCCTACGTGCCGAAAGGCAGGCACTGATTGGACGAATCACGGCTGCTGGCGGCGGCGGCGGCGACATTGCGACCGTCAAAGACCTCGTTGAAGAGCGTGAACAACTCCGCAATAAGCGAAAGGATTGCCTCAAAAAGATCGAAGAAGTGTTGGCTGGAAGGCTTCCGTTTCATCTAGTCACAAAAGACCTTATGTCGAGTTTCAAAGGTCAACTTGAGGCGGAAATCCGATGGTTTTCTTGGGAGAACGAGAAGAAAGCTCTTGAACCTCGCAAAGCGCAATTCGAACGAGCGTTCCTCGAGGAAACGTCTCCCGAATTCGCGCCCCCTCTATCAGATAGCCAAGTCCAATGCATCAGGTCGCGGCTGGAAGCTGCATGGGCGAGTTTATTTTACCCGCCGCCAGCCGATGCCGCAGCGGAGATCATTCACGACTATCTACAAGGATCGATGCGAGACGAAGCACTAGCTTTTCTCGACTCTATTCCTCTTGGACAACAAGAGGTACAAGAGCTTTTAGGCGAGCAGTCAGGTCTCAGTAAACGAATCGACGAACTCGGTCGTAAGGTTTCAAGGCTCGAAGGGATAGACCGCGATGGAACTCTCGCTACGCTGAAACAGCAACTTGAGGCGGTCCAATCTAGGTTGGATCAGATCTCTGAAAGCGCAAGAATCAGTGATAGGAAATTGGTGTCACTGGAGGCAAACGTCGCAAGCCAACGCTCCGAATATCAGCGCGAACGTCGCAAGCTCGACGAGTCGAGTCCTGTTCGCGCAATGATCCAGAAGTCTGAGCGCGTACGCAACATACTTGATGAGGTTATCCCAGCCTTGTTTCCGCTGAAGGTAAAACAGCTGGGGACCGCAATGACAACGGTCTACAAAGCGCTGGCTCATAAGGATCTAGTAGCCAAGATAGAGATCTTGGACGATGGGACCACGACTATCTTAGGCAAGTCAGGGAAGGAAATTTCTGTCGATAGATCGGCCGGCGAGAACCAAATTTTTGCTACGGCTTTAATTGCAGGACTCGCTAAGGTGTCAGGCGTTCGGGCTCCGATGGTAGTCGACACGCCGTTGGGACGACTCGACAGTATGCATCGTGCAAATATTCTCAAGTTCTGGACGAGCGATGCGAACAAGCAGGTAATTTTGCTTTCGCAGGACGAGGAAATTGATCATTCGTTTTACAAGCAAATCCAGCCAAATGTTTGTAAGAGCTACCTTCTTGAGCACGTGGACGTCGGCGACGGTATCGGCCGCACAACCGCCAAGGAAAACGCATATTTTGCTAAAGGGCGCAAATGAGTGATCTCTCCATCTCGCAAGTGTTGAGTTCGCGCTATCGAACGAGCGCGGAAGCCGATCGCTATACGAACGCATTGATGAATGGGCTCGGCCTTTCGACGCGCGCCGCTGTAGCTCGCTTAGCGCTCGGGCGTTCGCTTGCGCTTGGTGCGCTTCCTGAGGAGGGTGTGGACGCAAAGGGACTGGAAATTCCCGCGCAGATTCTTTTCAGTACCCAAGACATCATGGTTTGGGTAGGACTTATCGTGACACACGCCGTGCGGCATGCCGACAAACCGCTCAATTCTTCCGATGCGTTCAGAGCAGCAGTTCGTTCGCATTGGCATCGCGGAGCCTCCCTCTTAATGGAGGATTGGCTAGCGGCCAACGAAGACTATGATCGCTTTGTGGAAACACTGATCAATCGCCGTGCGTCTTTGCCAGAAATTGCCGAGCGAGGAGGTGCGGTTCCTAGCGTCAAGCAGCCGACTGAAAGTACGGACATTAGTGGCGAGCTACTCAAGGCACTTTCCGACATAGGAATTACTGGGGAAGCCCGTGGATATACTCACGGACCAAGAGTAACGCGCTACAAGATACTACTTCCAGATATCAACCAATTCGATAAGTTAAGGCGGGGTCTCGAACGCCTAGGACTTGTCCTTGGATTGAATGGTGCGCTTCCTAGCGTCTCGCCGGGCGACGAGGCAAAAACCGTTTTCATCGACGTGCCGCGACCAGTCGACACGTGGAAGAACACTGGCTTCTCCGACCTGAAAGCATGGTGCGCTGACGCCCCGGACGACCCTAATCGGTTGACAGTATTTCCAGGTGTCGATGTAATGGGAAAGCCATTCTCATTCGATTTGGCATCCGCACCTCACGTACTGGTCGGCGGCGCTACCGGCATGGGAAAGAGTGTTTGCGTCCATGCGCTGATCTTGTCCCTGCTTCTGAAGCACTCTCCCTCGACCCTTCAATTGGCGCTAATCGATCCGAAGCAAGTCGAGTTCGCGGTCTACGCTGACAGCGAATTCCTGTATGGCGGCGCGGTTGTCAGCGACGCGGCGAAGGCGCGCGATCAAATACGGGCATTAGTTCAGGAAATGGAAAGCCGCTACGCTCAATTTGCTAAAGCGGGCGCATCTAGTATTGCGGAGGCGAGAGCGAAAGGCATTCGCTTACCTTTCATCGTCGTATTTATCGAAGAGCTCGCCGATCTAATCGTGCAAAACCGGGATGTGGAAACCCATATCGTGCGCCTGGCACAGAAAGCACGAGCCGCTGGAATCCATCTAGTCCTTGCAACACAGCGCCCCGATGCTAAGACGTTTTCTGGCTTGATTAGAAGTAACATTCCGGCCCGCATTGCATTGACAGTACAAAAAGCAAGCGAATCCTCGATCATCCTCGATGAAACGGGAGCAGAGTCGTTGCTAGGGCGAGGTGACATGTTGATCAAGACCACCGGGTCGAGTCCTGTTCGCGTACACGGCGTCTACATTGCGCGCACGGATGCGCAAGAGCAAGTCCGCCGACAGAGAGCACCGATGCGCGCATAACAACTCGCTTGCGGAAGGACCGCTAGTGCTCTGGCGGAGGCCATATGCCCTCACGTATGGCTTGCTCTATCGCTGTCATGAGGTCGTTGCGTATCTCCGTTCTGCCAATACCAGACGCTTGGTACCGCGACCTGTCAAGTCCAACATCCTTGCAAGCCGTGAGCAAATCGAACAACGCCTTCTCCGAAAAGCTGACTGCGTTAATAGATGAAAGCGTTACGAGCCGCTGCAATACATCAAAAAGGGCCTGCACACCAACGGTCTTTCTGATGTAAGCGTCGGGTGAAGAGTTCTTCCAGATCGCATCTTCGACCGCTGCAAAGAAATGGTTCAATATGTCCAGGATCGCTCGATCGTTTCCTTTTAAGTAATAGTCCCGGAGAGGCAACCCAACGTCGGGAAGCAACGAGCGCCTACCCAACTTCAAATTTTCCGGTCTACGTATAAAGTAGCGATCGTCCTTAGGCTTGCGTGAGATAAGGCGAAGTATGCCATCAACAACTGTCGCCATTGAAACACGTATCACAGGCCGATTTTCATCTGCCTCCGCTGTCTCCGCTGTCTCCGCTGTCTCCGCTGTCTCCGCTGTCTCCGCTGTCTCCGCTGCCTCCGAGTTGTTCACGTTGACCTCGGTGCCCGGCTGGGCCGCAAGAAGGGCTTTTGCGTCGGTCGCGTGCGAGATGCGTTGAAAAAATGGCGAAGTCGGCTCGGTGTTTAATACACGGGCGAGGTAGACGGCAAGCGTCTCGGGCGCCCAAAGACTGGGTTCGCGCTGTTCTACGTCAAAGCCAAACAGCTCGTACGCAAGACTTCGATCGACCTTTTTTTGATTGAAGTTGATTGTCGCAAATACGTAGGCATGGTACGCGGTAGGCAGGTCGAGGAACACGACACATAACAATTCCATCTTCCGCTGTGGCGCACCGGGAGGAAGCTCCTGAAAGGCGTGAAGACGATGCTGCCCGTCAATGATCGACGCTACAGGGTGCCCTCCATTCGGGATAGACAAAACGTACCCACAATCGCCCTTTTCGACCGACCATCGCTCGGCCGGCTCTACGATCAAATTCCCGTCCTCGTCGTAATTTGCACCGAGAATTATGGCGTTAGGAAACGTCGCGTCGCTCGTCGCAATGAACTTCGCGATCTCAGCTAAGCGCGACAAACTCTCCTTACGCTGTGAACCGAATACCCCATATCCCGATTGATCGGAACTCTCACCCTTTATTTTGACCTCAGCACGTGCCGGTAGAGAGTACGCCACATGATTGAGCGTTTCGGCATCTAGTGAGAAGACAAAAAAACTTCCCATAGGCTGATTAATGAGAATTGCCGGACGACGGATCACTGCATCATTGACAGACGTCGTATTCATAACCCAGATCCATTGACGTTTTGTGTGCTCGGAGTGGCTCCGCCAAGGACGCTTTGCGGATCCTCGGTCTTAAACCTCCCAGTCTTACCCATCGCCAAGACCCAGACGAACAGCGAAACAACGACTCCGCCGGCGCCACATGTCCAAGCCACGATGCCCCCGTCCCTTACCAACGCAACAAGCGCCAGCACGCCAGCAATCGTTGAAATCATTAGGAGGACTATTCGCATGTCTTTGCTGACCGTTCGCAGTAGCGCCTCCGAATCTAAAAGCATGTCGGCGAAAAGTGGAGATAGAACGGCAAAAACGTAGGTCCCCAAAGCATCACTTCCAATGGAATGGCCAAGTATCGGTGGGAACCAAGCACCCATTCCGCCCCCGAGCAGAAGGGCGACTATTAGATAGCAGACCGCCGTCGGAGAGGACACAATCAGAGCGCAACACTCAGCAATCTCTATCCAAAGCAAAAGCCATTGACCCACGATTTAGCCTCCAAGATGTCCATCACAGTCGCCCAAAAGCGCAATTGAGCGCCAACAAAGCTACAAGTCTCCGATTGCCTCGCCATAAAGACACCAGACTACGCAGGTAATGCCCGCCACGGCGTCCATTTTGCCTTGGAAAAGATGCGATGCCAATGAGCTGCATCGTTTCTGTAATAACGGATATTGCAATATCACGCACGCTCAAGGCATTGCATCGTCTCTAG
>NZ_AEJF01000164.1 GCF_001028175.1 Caballeronia mineralivorans PML1(12) | reverse complement strand
CTGTAGTACTAGCCTGAAAACCTCGCTTTTACCCCGGCCTGAACGACCGCAGGAAAAGCCGGGGATCCATCGGCCGATGGGTTATCGCGTACATGCCCGCAATCGTGCACGTACAACATGCTCGATCAATACAGACAGGCAATCAAACGGGTCTGCTCATGTGCGCCGAAATGACTCTACAGAGCGTGTTGAATGAGACGCAGTGAATCTTTCGGATCGTCGTAGGACGGATAGGGCTCTCGCGCGCGCGATAACACCGGGTACTGCTGGCTGATTTCCGTGCGGCGTGGGACTTTCGTCCCCACTCTCCCACACTCTAAGCAATCCAATCACCGCGACATGAGGCCCCCCTCGACCAGCCTCGGCCAACGAACACCCAACGTCCGAACTGATGAACAACAACTTCGCTGTAGAAATCCGTGTTTGGATCTGTCACTCAGCTTCAAACGTCAACAAGAATTTGCCGTCATCACGAGGCTCAAGCTGATACCTGATTTGAGCGTTCGACGCGTTGTTCAGGCTGATGCTTGCATGACACAGTCTTTTAGATTTATCAGCGCTATGCAGATCGGTGATGTTCGACGTTTCGACTAAACTGAGATTTTCGGAGCGGGCGAACTGAGATTGATCAAACGCACTTTTCAATAGTTGCTGCGTGTCATCGTTGTTTACGCCGACCGAAAAATGAGCCACTTGTAGGGATCGCGCCGACTGAAAACTGAGCCGGGTAATCAACCTATCCTGCTAGTTTTTCAGGCAGGGTGTTTGGGGATGATCCCGATGACGATGATTGGCAAGGTGCGGCGGATGTTCCACCGCCAGAACAAGTCGGTACGCGAGATAGCGCGTCTCACAAGCCTGTCGCGCAACACGATTAGCAAATACCTGAGCATGGAGATTCAGGAGGAGCCGAAGTATCAGCGGCGCTCGCAGTCGACCCGGCTAATGCCGTTTCACGAGGCGCTGGTGCAGGCGCTCAGCGTGGACGCAAGGCGGCCGAAGAAAGAGCGGCGCACCGCCTGGATGCTGTTCCAGGAGATCAAGGCCGACGGCTACGACGGCTGTTATTCGCGGGTGACCGACTTCATCCGGGTCTGGCGGCAAGGCGAAGGCCAAGCGGTTTCGAAGTCGGCGTTTGTGCCGCTGCAATTCGAGTTGGGCGAAGCGTTCCAGTTTGATTGGTCCGAGGAAGGACTGGTTGTCGGCGGCATTTACCGCAAGCTGCAGGTGTCGCACATGAAGCTGTGCGCGTCGCGGGCATTCTGGCTCGTGGCCTATCCCAGTCAGGGTCACGAGATGCTGTTCGACGCCCATACGCGCTCGTTCACGGCCTTCGGCAGGGTGGCCCGTCGTGGCATCTACGACAACATGAAGACGGCGGTCGACAAGGTTCACAAGGTTCACAAGGTTCACAAGGGCAAGGGTCGCACGGTAAATCCGCGTTTCGCAGTGATGTGCGCGCACTACCTGTTTGACGCGGACTTCTGCAACGTGGCCGGCGGCTGGGAGAAAGGCGTCGTCGAGAAGAACGTGCAGGACAGCCGCCGGCGTATCTGGATTGAAGCGCGCGAGCAGCAATTCGGCAGTTTCGCCGATCTGAATGCATGGCTGGCGAGCCGGTGCCGGTCGTTGTGGGAGCAGGTGAAGCATCCGGACTATCGGGACCTGAGCGTTGCCGACGTATTCGAGCAGGAGCGCGCTCATCTGATGCCGATGCCAACACCGTTTGATGGTTACGTTGAACGCGCGGCCCGGGTGTCGTCTACTTGCCTCGTGGTGATCGGACGCAACCGCTATTCGGTACCATGCGAATTTGCAGGCCAGATGCTCAGCACGCGGCTCTATCCGGGTCGCGTCGTTGCGGTGGGCGATGATGCCGTGGTCGCCGAACATGACCGTCTGGCCGACGAAGGTCTGGTGCGCTACGACTGGCAGCATTACATCCCGCTGATCCAGCGCAAGCCCGGCGCACTGCGCAATGGTGCGCCGTTCCTGGATATGCCCGAGCCGCTGCAGCGCCTGCGTCGGGCATTACTACGCGAACCAGGTGGTGACCGGGTAATGGCTAAGGTGCTGGCGCTGGTACCCGAAAGCGGTCTGGATGTCATTGTGATTGCAGTCGAACTTGCATTGGAGCAGGCGCCGCCCTCCGGGCGCGTGAGTGTCGAGCATGTGGTGAATGTGCTGTCGCGCATGCGCAGCGTGCAGATGCCACCGAAGATCGATACGGCGCTACAACTGACGACACCGCCGCTTGCCGACACATCGCGGTACGACGGGCTGCGCCCAGCGCTACAACAGCCGGAGGCCGGTCATGCGTGATCTGATCGTCGAACTCAAGCAGTTGCGGCTGCATGGCATGGCTGCCGGCTGGGCTGAAATGCTCGAACAGGGTAACGTCGAGGTGGCGTCTTCACAGTGGCTGCTTGAACGGCTACTGCAGGCCGAGAGTGCCGATCGGGCCGTGCGTTCGGTCAGCCACCAGATGAACGCGGCGAAGTTCCCGGTGCATCGCGACATCGCGGGCTTCGACTTCGATGGCTCGCCGGTCGATCGCCAGCTCG
>NZ_AEJF01000163.1 GCF_001028175.1 Caballeronia mineralivorans PML1(12) | reverse complement strand
GCTCGTCATGCAACTGGCCGGTATGACGTTCACCGAGGGCGCGCACAACCTGGTTCTGGTCGGCGGACCGGGTTCGGGCAAAACGCATCTGGCGACCGCCATCGGCGTGTCCGGCATCATGCATCACGGCAAGCGGGTTCGTTTCTACTCGACCGTGGATCTGGCCAACGCACTGGAGAAGGCGCAGGGACGCGCCGGGCGGATCGCGGCGAGCCTGCTGCGCCTTGACCTGGTCATTCTGGACGAGCTCGGGTATCTGCCCTTCAGCCAGGCCGGCGGGGCGTTGCTATTCCACCTGCTGAGCCGCCTGTACGAGCACACGAGCGTTGCGGTGACGACGAATCTGGACTTCGCCGAATGGTCCAGTGTGTTCGGCGACGCGAAGATGACCACGGCATTGCTGGACCGACTGACGCACCACTGCCACATCGTGGAGACTGGCAACGAGAGTTACCGTTTCCGGCATAGCAGCGCCAGTGCAAAGAAACGCATCCGCTCACGTGAAGCGGCACACAAGGGCGACGTCGCTAACACTTCCGGGTCGGCCTGACGTTGCTCACCGCGCAGTGGAATCTGCTACGGGCTACGCCCTTCGCAGATTCCACTGCGCAATGCATCCTCATACGAAGGAGGACAACAACTCCGGAAACCCATACACTTATCCACACCCGGTTCTGCTTCAGACCGGTCTCCACCCCGGCTCAGAATTCAATCGGCCCGGTGGCTCAAAATTCAGTCGGCGCGGACACGCTGTGTCGGTTGCCTATTGTGGTTCGGGTGCATGGCTGCGGCGTCGTATGGGCACGCGACGTTTTTCCTTCTGTCGCAATCCCACGCCGGGGAGGTTCGCGGCGCTGCCGTGCCGGTCACCAGTATTCCGGCACACCGCAGTCTCACTGCGGTCATGACGGAACGGGCAGTGGTGACGGCTGGTCTTGCTGCGGCTGATATCAGGCGCTGCGTGCGCGACTGTCCAGCATTTCGGATTCGTCGTGTGTCTCTCGCGGCAAGACTCGATGCGCTCAATGCTGAGGCCGGTGAAGTACGTCGGCTACAAGGTCTCGAAGACGGTAACGCCGAGCGTCGCGACGCGACCCGTAGCGATCCAGTCACGGCACGGCTCGCGATACTCTGCGGTGTAACGAGTTCGAAGCTCGACCTGTTCGCAGGACTCGCCTTCGCGGCCGTACTCGAAGGTGTCTCCTGCCTGCTGTGGTGTATTGCGCTGCTGCCAATCGCGCAAACCGCACCGGTCGCGGCCGGTAACGAGGCAGTCGTGCTGGTAACGCCCGATCCACCTTTATCGGCTCTCTCAGTCACGGAACAAGAAACTGAAGTCACGCAACTGGCCCGCGACATCGCGGCCGGACTCGTGCGACCCACTGTTTCCGGCATTCGTCGATACCTGAGTTGTTCCCAGGCGAAAGCCGCTGCCCTGCGGCGCCAGATCGTCAATTCTTCGCTGTAACCGGGCGCGTCCTGCGCTCGGCTCCTTCCCTTTAATTTTATTTCATAACGCGATCACGCATCCGGTTCTGCCCGGAGGCCCGTGCTCGCCCGTTATCTGGAGAAATTCGTCATGAATCAGTTCACACGGCTCAAGCCACTGTTTCATCCTGGACGGCTGCTCGTTACCCATGCAGCACTGGCCACGCTACGCGTCAACGGCATCCCGGTTATCAGCGTCCTACTTCGCCACATTGCGGGCGACTGGGGAATCGTATCCGAGGACGATCGGCAGCAGAACGACCTGTCGATCGGCGCCGGCCTGCGCCTGCTGTCCCTCTATCGCTTGCCGGACGGTGCCAGGATTTTTGTCTCAACCGAATGGGACCGATCCAGCACCGCGATCCAACTGTTCAAGGGTAATCCGTCCGCTCCGCAATCTTCGCATACCGTACGTCCCATCCGAAGCCGGCGTCCAATTCGGCAAATGCACGGCAACTTCCCGGGAGCGTGTCCATGAATGAACGTCGAAAAAATGGAACGCGCTTTCGGATCGGAAGACCGGCTATCACACCCGCGGCGGAGGTCGCACTTGATGCGGCAGGCATTCCCGCGGTCCTGCTGCTGGCAAGGCATGTTAACTGTGACTGGGGGATTTGTCCGTGGAGGATCTGGCTGCCAACGAACTGGCCGTGCTAAACGGAAGACGGCTGCTGTCGAGCTACGCGCTACCTGGCGGCGGCCAAGTATGGGTCATCACAGAGGCGGACCGCTCGACAACGACGATCCTGCTTCCCGGTGACTATTGACGGAGGCGGGTACCTAGCTGCGTAGCCATCGCCTTAATGTCTAGTTGCGCGATCAATACCAGAAGCACCGAGTGGTGCGTCTGGTTGATCTATGGCGGCATATCTTCTTACGGGTAGAACTCACTTTGCACGGTATGCTGAGTTCGCTCCTATTCTAAACTAAGAAACATGTGAAACTGCGCTTGCCATGCACGAGCAGACCATGTCCATGAACGATACTAGACCTTCCAGATCCGGATAGCGAGCTTCCCGAAGGCATTCGAACGATCTTCAATCGTCTTGAACTTGAACTGCTTGTATTCAGCTAGTTCCTGGGTGAGCCGGATGTTCGACTTCGCGTACTCTTGGCGCTTGGCTAGGAAGGGGTTATTCGAGGCGACGACGTTGAGTTCGTCAGCTAAGAGCGTCATGTTGCCAATGCGGTGCAGCATCTTGATGTGCTTAGCTTTCCAGCCTTCACCCAAGTAACTGGGCCAGTCCCCGTAGATTGCTTTGGTACCGGGCTTCTCCGCTGCCTTGGGGATAATGTGCTCCAACTCCAACTCTTCCGGATCAGCCAGGTAGTACTCGTTCTTATGTGCGATCGCCTGGTACTCGAACATCTCCAAGGCGTATCGAGCGCGGTTGACGACAGCAGGCACAAAGGGGAAGGTCGCGAAGGCAGTTTCGAATTCCTCGTCGTCCGGCGTGTACTCACGGAGAGTTGCTAGCGCCGTATGCTCGTAGTTCTGATCGTCGATGGAGGTAAGGGTCGCAAAAATTGTCTCCAGCTCGTTAGAGCGCTTCTCGCAGATGTGTCGGCGCATCATGAAGGCTTCGAGAGTTCTAAGAAGTCGAACCCGCGTCGTTTCATTCACGGATTTGCGACCGAACATGTCGAGCAACCAAGTGAATGACTGGAAGGCCTTGATGCGCCACAGGTTGTTGATGTGGCGGTTGACCTTAGAGGACTCTGTATTTGCCCAAAGCAAGCTTGCGTAAAGCTGGGCGGACTGCCGTAATTCCTTAGCGAAGGTCGTGAGCTTTACCTTCTTGTCCGCCACAAGATCCCCCGGATCGCTGTCCTCCAGCGCCGCTACATCTTCCGCATCTTCGTCATCCTCATCGTCCTTGATGCTGGACGAGATGAATTCCGTCATGCTCTGAGCCTCAGTGACATGCCGAAGGTAATACGCCCGAAAGTCGGCCACCAACTTGTTCTTGGTCACCTTGCGGTGCAGCCGGCCGGCCAGCCACTGACGGAAGAAGTCATCGCTATCCAGTCCGTCCAGCGCCACAATCAACTTCCGCCAGTCTTCCTTTACCTTCTCGAGTGTTCCGCTGGGTAGCGAGGACGCGTGACCCAAAAGGAAGTTCTTGATGATGTCTGTAGGCTTCAACCGCAAACCGCGGTTGTTGATTGTCTCGAATAGCTTGTACGCATCCTTGGCCGCTCCGACGTCTAGGCGAATGATCGATGCGCTGTTCATTAGCTTGTGGAAGAACTGGTTCAATTCGTCCAGCGATAGCTGATCAACCCACACAGTGAAGTTCTGGTGAGCCCCGCGAAGGCATTCATTCTCGACTTCGGACGAGTTGCCGCCTTCCATGATGTGAATGTAGTCGGCATGGTCGAGATCCCCAAGATGCAATTTTGGCTGCGGCTTGCGGTCTACCCCTTTGCACAGCAGTAGCTTGGTGAGTTCTTGCCCAGCTTCGGGATCACCTTCTCGCTCGAAGCGTCGGGCTAGCACGCGCATCAACACAGTAATCGTGGTAACCCGCTGCTGTCCGTCAACGAGCTCAAGCCGGTTAATACCAGGCCCATGAGTGTCGGCGAGGAAAAGCAACGTGCCCAGAAGATGCGTGTCGCCGGCCGGCAGGAGCCTCAAGTCGTCGAAGAGCTCGCGCTGCTGCCGCTGTCCCCACGCGTATCGACGTTGATAGGCGGGTATCAAGAACTGTTCGTTGCCCACCGCGAAGAATTGCTGGAGGCTCAATGTGGTTGGTGTGATCTTCATGAGTTCGGGTTGATAGCACAAGGATGAAGGGCTGACGTGCCCCCTAACTTAAGGTACAGCGTTCGTCGGTTGCATCGAGACAGCCACCAAATCGCGGTTTCTGATGCGTTCCGTACACACTGACGACCACGTGGTATTACGTCAAGGCAAAACCATGACTGGACTTGGGGGAGACAAGCTATCGAGCTGGTATGTAATTTTTGCCGCGCACTTATCGCGGCGATATACAGGCGCGTAAGCATCATCCCGTCGAACAGGATCCTCCAACGAGGACCTGACCATGCTTACGTAGACATACCACAGACCTGGAACCTGATAGGCCCAGTCGCCACGCTGCAACGACCATCGCGGTGATCGGCAGACATCTGTACTGGCGCAAACCGGGATAACGACCGTGTCAAGCTTTGCTGTAGCATCTACGGGTTGTGTGTCGAAGCTTTGCTGCGTCAGTTGCATATCGATATCCCACTCGTCCTTCATGGCTTGGAACGCAGTCCCGTAACACAGCGAATGAACGAACGTGAAATCTTTGCCCATGGGCTCATCGCCTGGTTCCATGTTCTGGTGTGCGGTTTCGCCAAAAGTCAGCGTCGCCGAAACAGCTCGGCCATTGACAAAGCGTTCGGCGACCTTCCACCACCTGCCAAACGCCTGTTGTTCAAAAAACAATATCCTTCCACCTTCCGAGCGTTGCCAAGGTGGCATCGTCCCTCCGAGGAGCCTCTCAACGTCTAACTCGCTACTTCCCAGCGGTATGAGGAGAATCGATGAGGGTGGCGGTAGGGGCGTGGCCGCCACGGGCGGATTTCGTCCGGTTTCAGCTATGGTCGCTGTACTGTATGTGATGTTGGCAACCGAAGCGGGCGACGGCACGTCAGGCTGAGAAGCCGTCAATCCCGCCGAGCGGGAGGCTCCGATGGCAGGCGAAGGAACTGTTGCGCCATTTCCCCACAGAACCCCCGGAAATTTAAAGTCAAATGTGCCCGCATGTATGGTGCCGCCCGTCAGGGCGATTAACACGACAGCCACTACGGCGACCCAGACGGTCCAGTGTGCTTTGGATAGTATTTCTCGGAATCTTTCCATGTCATATCAGCAACGTCATTTGCCAGGCCGCTTTCTGAAGATTCAATGTAAAGGCCCGCTATATTGGGATTAACGGCCGCCATGCTTAATTCTTTAGCCAATTCACGGCGATTCCTATATCTACTTTCCGTATCCACGGTTCAAATGAGCGCAGGCACCGGGAGTGCGGAAGTAATGATGAATGGTCTCTCGCAATGGTCGACGATGGGCCAAACATCGTCGACATTGGAACGACGGATGACTGTGCTATGCGGACGCCCGCAATGTCCACGTGTTCGCCCGGTGGGTTGTCTTTCATGGATGAACCTGAGCTGGCCCATCAAGCCGGAATCGATCCTTCCTGAGCATCTAGGCGATACGGTCACACCAACTTAGAAGGGAAGCCCGCTCAACGTCTGGCCAAACGCCCCGCCAGACGCTCAACGATTTCGATCACCATCGCTCGGTCACTGCTGCCCAACTTCGCCAGTAGCTGGCCGACGTGCCTTGCCTGGTCAGTTGTGCGGCTACTCGCGCCGGTCAGCAGGTCTGCTGCTTCGCACTCGAAGATATCTGCCAGTTCCACGAGGCGCGCGACAGTCGGCACGACCAGTCCGCGCTCCATGCGGGACACGGCCTCGTTTCCGATCCCGAGCTGTTCCGCGACCTGCTCCTGTGTCAGGCCGCTCTCCGCGCGGTGTTTCGCAATCGCCCGCCCAACCATTTCCGCCAATCGGTCCAAATCTGTTCCCGGCATGCGCCCTCCTTTCAACCTGAATGGTTGAGCATCACCCCGTGCACATGAAGGACTTTTTAGGTTGAAACTAAACTTTTTAAGATGAATGTCGTTATCTTTATCAAGCGACGCGATGCCGCGCTCCTAGCGCCTCCACTGGTCGAGGTTCTGATTGCGCAGCACCACCACCGTCATCGCACGGCCAACTCCGCAATGCGGTTACCCGCGCCTAGTCCTGCAGAGCAGGTTATTAGGCAAAACATTCACCAAAAGAGGACCTAGGAAGAATGAAGAACAAACTCACCACCGGGATCACGAAGATGGCGCTATTCGCGTCTACGTGCGCTGTACTCGCAGCCTGTGGCGGAGGCGGCGGCAGTTCGCCAGCCAGCAGCCCAGCGGCGGCGATGATCGTTCCGCCGTTATCAGCACTCTTCGTATCGTTGGCGTCAAATACGTAGCGTCAATCGATATCTCGGCGCGCTGAAGAGCAAGATCAAGAATTTCGCTCACGGAGAAGTTGAACTACAACTTTCCCACACCTACTTCGATGGGGCGCTCATAGTGATTGTCAAAGTTCCGCCAGCCACACAAAAGCCGGTCACGCTGCAACAGGACGCTCACCTTTACGCACAAACTGGGGCGAGCAATCGAAAGGTACCGCCTGAATCGTGGAGGAGCATCTTGGACACGCAGTTGACTGACACTTTTTGGCTCTCGCCACCACGCTAGCTTATCGTTGTGCGCCAGCCAAACCTTAGATGCAGGCCATCCGTCACCTCCGGATTCTTTGACGGATATAGTCCGGCTTCGGCCTGTACGTGAGGTGAAAACTGATTGCCACGTTCAACAAGGAAGCACTGCTATGTCTCGTGCATGATAGACCGCCCGGGTTTCATCAGAGAACCTATTGAACCACTCTGCCGCGTTCTGTGGCGCGTCGACAAACACGTCTCCCTCGTCTTCATTCTCGAGCAAGTAGGTGTAAAGATACACTGCGCTCATCTTCGCCATATCTAGCTGCGGTAACGTCATTACCTGCTCGTCGTCCAGGTGGGCGATGAACTTGTCGCGCAGAAAGCGCATTTCTTCGACATACGCCGACCACGCCACCTCTTCCACTCCGAGCTTCGCGAGCAATCCGGCCATAAATGCTGCCTTGTCCTGGACAACCTTTGTCCAGTGATGCTTTCCTTTTTTGTCGGCAAACACCTTGCACCACTCGAGAACAGTGACGTCCGCAAAGTTCCCGTTGACCGAGATCCAAAACTGCTCATTCGCCATTGGCTTTCCCATCTCGAACCACGCCCGATAGTAGGCGAGGTTTCGCAGTGTGTGACAGCACACCGTGCCAACACGACGCAAGCGTTGCCGCCGGGTTAGTGCCATAGATTCACTCCGCTTTCTCGACGTCAGCGATTGAAGTACCTCGTCGCACGCATACACGCGGCTTAAAGCGAGCTCGGCCGGCGCAGATTGCCCTGAACCAACACGGCGACTATGACGACATGTCCCGGCGACGTACTCTTCTCGAGTATCCCGATACCAGCGTCGACAGGTTGCGGCGCCGACGTCTTCGGACTACAGTCCAGAACGCAAAGCACGCCGCAGTTTTTTCCTTTCGCTGCGACGTAGCTTGTTGTCTGTTCCACATACTGCTGACAATCCTCCAATGACATCGTTCGCTTTGACTGCGCCTTCAGCTCAATTGCAATACCGTGAAATGAAAGGTCGGTGATCCCTCCAGAGGCGTGAGCGTGCTCGTCTAGCTCCACCCCAATCTCAGGTCTCCGCCGCAGTTCCTTGCGAACGTAGTCCTGAAACTCAGCCTCAGACCAAACGCCGTCGAACTCGGCATCCTGTACTGCGCGTCCTGCCATATTTGACAGTGCGGAAACGATTTTTAGCAGGTCGCCCAGATCCGAGCCGAGGGCCGAGCCACGCTGCCGAAGTTCGTCGCGTATTTGCACGATTTTTCGATCGACGTTAGGGTAGCCCGTGATCGGATTTGCCTGTAAGTCGAGTCCTTCTATCAATAACGTCCGGTGTCCAACGACTGACACCGGCTGCTCCGCTCTCGTCGGCAGAAATTCAGCGGCGTATTTGAATTCAAACGGACGCGCCTGAAGTCCTTGCGCCACCTTCAAGAGTGCCCTGCCTCGATCTACCAGTACAAACGGCGGTTGCCCGGTGGGTCTATTGAATACGAAATCGGGGAACGAGTAAGTAGCGCGGGGTTCGATCGTGACTGGCGATAGCCGAAGTTGTTCGGCGTCGTCGGGCCATCGCGAGACTCTCACTTCGATCTCAAGATCATGAACTTCGTTGGGCGTGAGATGGTGAAGCTCACTTACCGCTATCCCGTCGATGTTAAATTTGAGAAACGCAACCGAAAGTTCTGTCGGAGCGGACTTCGTTTCCGATTCGGAACGAGTGATCCGGACGATGCCCTTCGGCTCAGCAAAGACGCCTACGGGTAGAGGCACCGCAGCGATCATTGAACACAGCCGCTCAACATCCTCCAATGATTGCAGCCCGGCAATATTGCGGCTCGCCGATGCGAGGGCTTTTGTCGGTTCCTTGTCACCATACTCCTTGTTCCACTGGCGATACCGCTCCCTTGCGCTGCGAGCGAAGCGGTCGGCGTCGGGCGCCGCATCTAATACGGCCCCCCTCCATTCCACGAGTGTAGACACAATCCGAAGCAGGCCCGCCAGTCCGGCATACGCGACGGCCGTCGAAGCTCGACCATAGCTCAACGATGCTTGATCAAGCTCACTGCTAGCGGTCGTTAGTTCCGCCGCGTGCGGGTAATCGCCCTGCGCTATCCGCAGAAGAGCCTTAATGGCCTTGATGCGGGCGGGATATACCGCGGAGAGGATCACGTCTCTCTGCATATTCCAGTCGGTCCTTTTCAATGAGAGCGGTAACTTCCGTCCACTCGTGTCCGATCGATGCCAGCTCGTCTACGTGGCCAGCCGCGATTACGGCTTCAAAGCTTACGGCTAGATACAGCTGGCGCGCCGACCACTTCCTCGTCCGCATTTGAACGGTGTCCGGGAAGCTCTGCCAATGGGTCCGCGCGACCGTTACAGCCTGCTCCCACGCCCCCGCACGCGTCAATACTTCAATGAAAGAGCGTACGGCTACGTGATTGTCCTTCCATCGAATCGCCTCCGCTTCAAACAGCGGTGCGTATTCCAGGACTGCTGTAGCAGGAACCATATGCAGAAGTTCCAACGCATCATCTGCCAGCGACGTCATCGCCTCCTGGTCGGCCAAGATCTGCAATATCATCTTGGCAAAGCCATTTGTTGTGGAAAGCTCGCGACCGATATAGCGAAGCTCGCGTAAGGCTATGTGCGGCTCCACCTTTTCTATCAACGCGACCATTATCTCGTCTACCCGCGCCTGTTTTGCGGCTTCGTCGAGATGGCGGCTTACAAACAACGCGATGCAATTCATCAGGAATTCATGCGACTTCGTTTCGCCCCTGTAGTACACGATGAGTGCCCACAGCGCTCTCTTGACGACGGGACCAAACACTGTTGGAAATTGCATCTTTTCCAGCACACGCACCGCCGTCTGATGAACTATGAGATAGGGGTCCGTGAGCAGCGGTATGAACGCCTCAAATATGAGCTCTGGCAAGTCGGACTGCCGCCGGTATCTAAGCTTGCCAAGCGCCTTTGCCGCCGCGGCACGGACGACTTGCGACGGTCCGACCATTGATGAATATAGCAATGGAAGTACTGCATTTAGACCGTGAGGCGTAGTCATCAGCGTGCTGGCGTGCTCGACGAGCGAGGCACGAAGTGCGTGCAGTTCGCTATTGATGCTAGCGACGAATTCGATGTACTGCCGTGTCGCGTGTTCGTTGCCGCTGGCAGCGTTCACCGCCCAGCCGACAAAGTTCTCGCGAAGCGCTCGAAGGGTGCCTCGCCGGCCATGCAATTCCATTGCATGTAGCATGTTGGCAGGCTTCTCGACTCGACTGTCGGTTTCTAGGTTCCGCAGTCTGTCATCCATCAGCGCTGCGGCACCGAGGAGCACATCGAGTTCTGACAACGCGATCCCAAGCAGATTATCCGGATCATCTCCAAATGCATGCTCCACCTCGCGCAATACTTCGTCGTTTGAGGAAGTAGTCGCAGCCCAGAGCAGCCTGCGCAACACAACTCCACCCACGGCAGGATCGGGTGCCGAGTCGTCTCTTCGCGCCCGGAAGAATACCCGTTCGTAGACCCCCATAAGTCTGGCTTCACCATCCGACGATGCACCCGCGAAGTAGGTCATCAACGTCTTATCAGTGGCTGATGGATCGGCGAGAAGCGCTAACGCGAGTCCGTCTTTGAGCGCCTGGCAAACGTCACTCAAGTCGTGCCGTCCCTCGCCTTCATCGAGCAAGTGTGCGCGAGTCAGTTTTGTTGCCAGACTGCGTACAAAGCGCAAGGGCACCAATGGATCGACCCGAACCAAAACGCGGAGCGATCGCGCGCCGGTCATTACTTCGAAAGGCCGATGTTCGTCCAGCAATCTCTCAACTCCCCTACATGCTTGGTCAGGCCACCGCATAAATACCTCCAGTAGCGGTTCGGGATGAGGAGTTCGATGATCGAACGGGACTGGAGATCGGGGAGGTCGCGCAAGCAGGGCTAGCGCGGGGATCGCAGCGGGAACCATGGTCTCGTCGGCCTCGTCGACATTCATTTCGAGGATCGAGGCGGAAATCTCAACGCAAACGCGGCGCGTCAGGCAAGTCAACGCGCACCGCACAAGGCGCCTTTTATCACAGCTGAGTTGCTGCAGCACTTGAAGACCGGTTTCCAGAAACCAATACTCTCCCGCCTCCACCAAATCAAAAAAGTGTTCAGTGATCGTCGTCGAGAATATCTCTGGTGCCAGCCTCGAGGTCTCCAATATCCGAACTCTGGCCTCGCTAGAGGGCTCCGTGTCGAATTGTTCGAGGTCGTCAAGCAACGTCAGGGCTGGCGCAGACTGCCCTGCTCTTAAGCCATCACGGACCTGACACCGCTGCTGCTGTGCCGCGGCAAGTCGCTCTTCGCGTCGTTTGTTTTCTACAGCGGCTTCTCCCTGCTCACGGTCTCGCTCCGCGACGAGCTCGGACAGGTTCGGCAGGCGAACCGGCTGCCGTTTGTCGCAGTGGACACAATTTCTATCGTAGAAGTCAATAGCAGCGTCAGCAAGGTCCCAGGTGGCCATCCCGCCAGCCGGCGCGTGGTCACACGTTACGGCGTGATGGCCGATGGGTAATCCTGTTTCTTGCTCAATGAGGCCGGTTCCGCCGAACTTCTCAACTTTGGCGTGCGCACACCAGTTCTGAACCAGTTCCATGGTCCGTTGGTTCCGCTCGCCCGAGGCGACCGCTCTTTCGATGTCCCGGTCTCTGCTCATTTTGAAGAATGTGACTCCCTTATGCGCCGACGCACTGCCCTACCCAGCAAAATGGCATCTTACTCGCGAACCGCAGGCGTCCACTTATTGCACGTTGGAGCATGAACTGCCGCAGCGCGATAAGCCGGAGCGGGTCGAGCGGCAACACCCGTGTGCTGGGATAGCCTCGCGCTCGATGAAAGCATTGCTTGATCGCGACACCCCGCATAACGGCCATGGGT
Source organism: Caballeronia mineralivorans PML1(12) (assembly GCF_001028175.1). Lineage (GTDB taxonomy): Bacteria > Pseudomonadota > Gammaproteobacteria > Burkholderiales > Burkholderiaceae > Caballeronia > Caballeronia mineralivorans. The sequence goes on along the minus strand of NZ_AEJF01000163.1, from coordinate 76,291 downwards.
TCACCAAAGTCGTCGCAACCGAATGGTGCATCAGGCCGAACCTGGCTGGAAAATATCCACGCTTCTTCTGCTCAACAGCCTTTCGGTACCTTAGCAATCTGTGCTTTCAACGACAGCGTGAAATTGAGCTTGTGCGTTGTGAACTCCGAGAATCGATGCTTCCCCGGCTCCCTCGCCGGCCGACGCTTGGCCGCTTTCGCATTCCCCATACCGAGGATGACTACTTCCGAATCCTCCTCAATGCCGTCGAACCAGTCGGCATCGTCGGCCCAGATGCTCGCCTCAACGCTGATTCCGTGCGTCGCGTCGTCGCTGTCAGCCGCATACTTCGGAATGTGAAGATTGATTACGTTTGTAGATCTTCCGTCAATGACCGGACTTCGCTTCGATTTGACCACGCCATGAAGCGCCACGGGGTGTTCGACAGTCTGAAGCGACACCGCTCGATACGCTTCCATATAGCGTTCTGTTTCATAGTAGAACGACGACCAGGGCACAACTGTATCGCCCTCGAAGACCAGTTCCAAGTGTTGCGCGATGTTGTTGTCGTCGTCGCAAGCGGCCCGCAGCAGCAGGACTTTTTTCGCTGAGTTGACGTACGTCGGCAGGCTACCCGGTGTGCGTCGATACACTGTCCCGCCGCCATTGCGTGGACTACTTGTGTTTAAACCCGAAACCGGCCTCTGCATTGCCTTCAGAGCATCGGCGATCATCATCCAGCCGAAGACGGTACTTACCGTCGCGCAAGGCTTCAATCAATCCCTCGGACGGCGTGACGAGCTTCTTGATGTTGCCCTCGACCGCATGCTGGCAACCGTCAGCGTGTTCTCCGTCTTTCAGGAGCCGGAAATAGGCGGGCATCTTGACGCTCTTGTTGTGCCGCTCGCAGGTATAGGCGCTCTGGTGCGTAACGGCGGTGGGGCAATGTGCACACCGCATTGGCTCCGCACCCTTTCCCTTCGAGTAGCCTTCTGCCTGCCATTGTTCGCCAAGCGCATCAAGCGCCGTTGCCATTTTGATGCCCACCGATCCTCCTGATTGAACTACACGATCGTCCAATGCGCCTGATCACCGCTGAGCGCCAACAAATCCTCCAAAACCGATATTAGAGCGACACGCGGACGCCGGGTTAGCGTCACGGACCACCACCTTTCCACAGAGACGATCCGTGGCAGTCTGGGGCGGAAGACATGACCCGTGCCCGCCAGTGCGGCCGCGAGGGGACGCTTCATCGAGCACGCTTATCATCGATACTCAGGCCCGAGGGCAAGCAGGTAGAGACAAGCCCATTGAACAGGCCTTCCGCTTCCCTTTGCCGCGCAGGTTCGCACGTGGCGCTCCACGGACATTGAGACGACGTTATCGGTCGCTGCTGCATACGCCCCCGGATCAAAGCGAGCCGACAGCAGTTCGTCCAGCAACGGCGTCTGTACCTTCATTTCCCGAGCCAATGCCGCCCGCGAAATACCAAACGCTTCGCGCAGCACCTGGATGCCGTCCGCAATCAAGTCGGGCGACTCAAGCGGCATGTCCTTATCCTCGAACTCCGCTCGCGCTTCCCCTCGCCGCGTCAAGCCAATCACGCCACTTCGATACTGCTCGTCTGAAAACACGCCAAGCTGCCGCCCACGATAAAGAATCGCAGCCTTTGACACCCCCCAACGGACCTTGATATCTGCAAGCACCGACCAGTTCAAACGTGAACCGCGCATTGCTGTTCGACACTCTGCCGCAAAATACCGACGAGGCATTAAAAAGGCACTGGCAAATCGATTTGCCTGGGATTCAGTCACCTTATCGCCCGTCTGGATGCCGATATGCAAGCAGAAGTGCCCGATCTCGTGCGCGATCTCGTGCGCGATTCCAAAACGGGCGCGGCATGATGAGCGCCCGTCCGGATTCATCGCGATAACCGGACGCCGCGTCGCAAATGAAATTGCTGGTTTCCACCAAGCAGACCATATGGAATCCTAAGCGCATAAAACCGGAGCATTCATGACTGATCGCACCGCACATGTAGCGCGAGAGCGATCCGGACACCCGGCGTCTAGAACTGCTCTCGCACATGGAAGTCAAAAAACCGAATCTGTTGAGCGCCCGGCGTTCTGCTGCCGAGAAGACCTAGCGGACTCTATCGTTCAGTTCTGCGGCAACGGCACTTTGCCACTAGCAACGCCCGTCAAATCGGTTAAATGGGTCACATCTTTTTGTGCTCGAAAACCGATTTCAGCAGCATTTGCGACACCAAGACGCGCCGCTAATCGCTCTCGTTGCGTGAACTGGGCGGTTGCGTCAATTTGACCATCACTTGTCTTTTCAAAGCCAATCTTTTTGTTCAGGAGAAGGGCAACGACGACATTGTAGTAGGCCTCTTCATAATTGCCAGAACCTTCATGCGACTTGGCCAACACGCCCGCACTTCGCGCAACGCCTCGCAAATCTCCCAGTTCTCGAAATTGCAGTATTGCTTCTTTGCCATAAAACGTTCCTTTTTCGTAGTCAGCGGCGGCCACGTATGTGTTAGCAAGATTCTGCAGAGAAGCCGCCATCCCTAGCTTGTTGCCTTGTTCTGCAAACGCCGCTTTTGCTTCCAGGCCGTGCTCTATCGATCCTGCAATGTTATTTTGCCGCCTATCCAGCAATGCGATGTTCACCAAAGCTCGGCCAAGACTAAGGTTGTCGTTTTGCTGTCTCGCCAACGTTGCTTCCAGTTCATAATAAAACCTAGCTTTCTCGAAATCCAGTTTGTCGGTGAAAGTCATGGCAACATTGTTATAAATCTTAACGATCGAGCCGAAATCTCCTGCCGCTTCATATAGTTTTTGGGCCTTCTCGTAGAAACCTACGGCTTTATCATTGTCGTGGTCAAACTGATAGGTTTTGCCAAGCAAAAAGTAAAGATCTGCCATGTCGCTCGAAGTACCTTGTTTATCAATTACCGATTTTATGCTGTAGAGCACCTTTCGGGCTTCGACTGTGCGAACCTGCAAGGTTAATATCTCTGCGGTCTTGATGCCGACGCGACCACTATAAAGACCATTCGACACGCCTTTGATATTTAGACTACGAAGCATGTTGTCAGCCTGAATGTAATTGCCGCGTTGTATGTCCACTTCGACGAGGTCCAATCTAAGGTCAATTATTTCATCCCCGGTACCAACCTTCGGAAACAGAAACGGACGATTTTCATACAAATCAACCAGTACTGACGCTATATCCTGCGCGTGATCCTGTTCGCGCCCCTGCTTAATTGCGCGTTTCAAAAGGACCTTCGCCTTAGCGTAAAACGTGGCCACATCAAATTTCTCCGTACTCGGAATCTCTGTAAGGATAAAATTTGCGCGATCTATTTCGCCTTTGTTCAACAATTCGAAAGCGTACGCGGTTTGGACTTTCTGTACATAAGTTCTATTTGAATAGTCAACAAGTCCGGACGCTAGGTTATAGGCGGGCATCATCGCCGCAATGATTAACGATGGAATGCCAACATATTTCGCGAATTGTTGAACTCGCGTATAGATAGACTCGATTCTGGACGGTGTAGGCGGTGACTTATCTTGCAAGTAGAATGCGATGCCCTCTGCGACTTGCCTAATCTTGTGGTCGGTCGGACGACGTAATTTCATGGTCGATTGCCTCTAGGGATGTGCGCAGCCCGCGCGCATGGACAAGCATGCGACTTGGCGGGCATTCCCGGACATTTCGCTGCCGCGCTATCGACAACCTCAGGCTCCGCGCGACGATCACCGTCCAGAAAGCATCTCGATCCATCTCACAAAGGATGGCTGAATTTTTTTCTAGAATTAGCAGGCTATGGATGATCGCGGAAAGATGACCAATATCGATACGTCTCGGTTCAGGCGCCGAGACTTCGCCTTTCTTTGCGATCGGATACGGAAGGACAATTTAATCTGTGCACACCGTATTCGACGCGCGTTTAATTTGGATCCAGGGTGCCTGGCGAGCGACGGTTCAGGAAAAGCTTCAGCCGGAATCGAAAGTGAGTTCGAGCGGCGCTTCCTTACGTGTGGCCCTAAGAACGTCCGTCGACCCATTGAAGGAATGCAAAACTCGGTTAATGGGTTATAGCGGTCTGACTGACGATGCGATGACTAACGCATTTGGGAGACATCGCATGGTCCTTTTCAGTCAGATTTGTGCTAGTGGCCGCGCCTTTCAGTGCATAAAAGTTAGGTGTAAATGTAGGAGGCAGTGGCGTAAGTTTCCATAATTACCATCCTTCCGCACTTTACACACTCTCCCGATCGGCCGTCAGTTGAAAGTTCCACAAGATTGTTAAATCCAATCAACGTGTCACGCATTAACGAAGTCTCGTGAATTCTATGTTTCATCGCGGTCTGAACAATTTCCAGTGCGCTCGGCACGCGACCGCATGAACATACTTCGTAGCCAGATTTTGGAATTACCTTAAACTCTTTTATATATCCAATCGGGAGATTCATTAATCCTTCTATAAATCGAAGTTCTTCAGATGGCGTCGCGATGACGTTCTTTTCAGACGAAACCGCCGCGAAAATCTCCCTCATCATCTCATCGCTCACAAGCGCTTTTTTCCCGAAACCGTCCTTTAAAAGCTTTTCCTTAATCTTTTCCAACGATTTTTTTGACATAGTTAATCTCCGAAATCGTATAGTTCACACAACTATAGAAAATGCAGCATATTTTTCAAGGACAAATTCACAAAAATGAGCGCTAGCGCACAGACCGAAATCAATTACGCGGTAAGCTGTCAGGAAAGTGGTAGTATATTAATTCCGTAATTCCGCGTCGGAAATGTAAATATTCCCACACCACGGGAAGCTTGGGGATGTTGGCTGCCCGTGGTGATGCTCTTGCGTAACTTACGTTAATTTGGATACCTGCGTAATTAATAGCCATCAATCGCATTGCTGCGGCGTTAGTTATGGAAGACTTCACGAAGAATTTGCCGGAGATTATTAAGGCAGCTGCCTCCAGTAGCCTCGGGATAGTCGCCTTAATGTGTATCTTGTTTTCGTGTCTTGCTTTTGCAAGTCGAACGATACATGGCGGTTTGCAGCGCTCCTACTGTTCTTCGTCGGCTGCATGTCGTTCGGTTACGCAGTGATGCGGTCCGCAAACGAGGCACCGAGCCCGACGGGCGAGATTTCACTATCTACAGCTATCGATAAATGGATCGCAGAGGCGGAGGTCGCGCGTTCAGCCCGCACTATTTCCCCAGGTACCACACCCGCAACCTCTCTAGTAGAAGCCCGCAACCAATTTGAGTCCGCCTGGAAGCATTCGTCGCTCGCTGATCGAAAAAAGCAGAATTCGGAGAAGATCTCTAAGTCCCTGTCATATATTAACCGAATGTATCGGGTAAACGAGGACGATAGCTCAACAAAGCCGAATGCGATGTTCTGGGCTGACGAAGCGATTCACTATTTTCTAGAAATCCAGAACCGAAAACTCTTGACAGAGGCACTGCTTGATAAGGCAGCGATCTTCCTTGAAATAGCGCAACTCGGAAATAATGATAAATAACAGTTTGAGAATGTCGCAAGTGATGGTGATAAAATCATGACGCAAGCATATCAAACAGCGAATATCGATCAACGCACGTCAGTATTAAGAATCTCATCGAGATTTTATTACAACCTCGCCCGTCCCAGAAGCTTCCGATTGTCCGATGAATGGGATAACAACTATCTGTTATTGGCCTACGAAAAAGCCAAGGAAGCCTATGATGCCGATCCTAATGATCTCAAGAATGTTAATCAACTCGTCCGAATCGTAATCAAGGTCTCAAAAAACCCGCTACAAGAGAATGATCGAGAATGGACTAAGCGCTTGCGAGATTCGCAGAAAAGTCTAAAAACGGCCTGGAAGGCGAATCAGTCCGGTTTGACTCAACTCGACCAGCGTTTATCGCCGTTAGACGTACTCGGTGTCTCGACCTTTGAGGCGATCGCGCGGGAATGGCGAGATCTTTCGGCTCACGAAAAAAAACGCAAGCGTCTATGTATGCAGCCGAATTGGAAACCGACGCGCTTTCTCCTTTGCGTGAGGCCGTCGCTTTGCTTCAAAATTCCGAGCTCAGAAAGTCTTATGGCTTTGACCTTTATTTTGATATCGCACGAGCGCAGGCCGTACAAACCGCCATTCTCCGCGAAAGCTCCTCGCATCAAGAAACAAAAGCGTTCGAGGAATTGAAAGTGAATTTGCAGACCGCTCGTGAGAACGCTAAGACCTCGCAGCTAGACGCAGCAACGAAGGGGCTCGATAACGAGATCACGTTTCGCTTACTTACTCCGAACGAACGACAGGCGCTTCGCAAAACTCTCGCCACAGGTGCCCCCTAGCTGACCTCTGCGATGCTGCGAAGGACAACGCGTTTCCGTCCCTAGCGTCTATTGGTTTCATGAGGACGCGAAGGTCCGCTTTGTGGACAGAGCCGACGCGTAAATGTCTGCGTGAGCGCGTGAGCTAACGTCCGTAGTTGGCCGGTCTGTGCCTGTTGGCGATACGCGATAGTCGACCCACTGTCCTTCAATCCGGTGCGGTCTCGATGGGGGCTTTCGAGCAACAACGGTCGTTGTTGCCATCACGTCGGTCGGGGATAGTCACCCATTAGCCCATCCAAAAATGAACGGTCGGTATGGGCGGTTCATTTTACAAGCCTGGCAGTTGGCCGAACGCCATGCGCACGTTCATTCACTGACGCCGAGTGTATAGATCAAGGCCGAATCGAATAAACGGATGCCGCCAAAACCATTATCAACCAGTGGCGCACAAACAGCGCGCAAAAATTCCCATATAAAATTTGTTACCGGAGCACATCTATTGTGTTCAAATTCTGCAGACAAAGAAAACTATACCCGGGGGCGGCATGCGCATCGAATCAATTCGCATCAAAAATTTGAGAACCATTAAGGATACGTTCGTTGCCGTTGACCGATACAACTGTTTCGTCGGCCCTAACGGCGCGGGAAAATCGACCTTCCTATTTGCACTCAACGTTTTCTTCCGCGAGACGGATGGTGCATCCACCGATGTCGCTTTTCTGTCTGCCGAGGACTTTCACCGCAAAGACACGTCGGAGCCAATCGAAATTACGGTCACTTTTAGCGATCTGGGCGAGGAGGCGAAACAGGAATTCAAAGAATATTTTCGGCAGGACCGCCTTACAGTTACAGCGAAGGCGACTTTCGATCCAGTCTCTGGCCGTGCTGAAGTTCGACAGTTCGGTGAACGCCTCGGGATGGCTGAGTTCATGGAGTTCTTCAGACGTCAGGGCGACAAGGCCAAAGCTGATGAGCTCAAGGAGATTTATAGCAGGCTCCAGAAACAGTTTGACCTGCCAAAAGTAACCACGATTGCAGCTATGGCTGAAGCATTGAAGACCTTCGAGGCGAATCGCCCGGAAGGCTGCATATTGATCCCGAGCGAAGACCAGTTCTACGGAGTCAGCAAAGGCACAAACCGCCTACAAAAGTATTTGCAATGGGTCTACATCCCGGCCGTCAAGGACGCAACGGCCGAACAGTCCGAAGGAAAAGCCACAGCACTGGGCAAACTACTCGCCCGGACGGTCCGGTCAAAGGTCAATTTCGCTGAGCGTCTCAGCGCGGTCGCTCGGCAGGCCCGAGATGAATATCAGAAGCTTCTGGATGAAAGTCAGGATGCCCTTGCCGGCATATCCGATTCGCTTCAGAACCGTTTGATGCAGTGGGCGCATCCGGACACCAGCCTGCGTGTGAGCTGGCAACAGGACCCGGACAAGTCGGTCAAGGTCGAGGAGCCGTTCGCGAAAATAGTCGCCGGCGAAGGTACGTTCGAGGGAGAGCTGGCTCGCTTTGGTCACGGATTCCAACGCTCCTTCCTGCTGGCCCTGCTGCAGGAACTTGCAAGTCAGGGAGAGACGACCGAGCCTCGACTCATACTTGGCTGCGAAGAGCCCGAATTGTACCAACACCCGCCACAAGCCCGACATCTCGCGGGCGTTCTGAATACGTTGGCTGAAGGCGGTTCACAAGTTCTGGTGACGACCCATAGCCCTTTGTTTGTCTCCGGCAACTCTTTCGAAAGTGTGCGGCTTGTGCGGCGTGATTCAGCTACGAAAGCATCGTACGCTACACGGCCCGTGCCGTCGGAAATTGGCGACGAATATGCGCGGATTACTGGTCAGCGACCAGTAGACCCTCGCGGAAGCCTTGCGCGAATCGCACCTATACTGCAGCCAACGCTGACGGAAATTTTCTTCGCGCAGAGAGTCATCCTCGTCGAGGGAATTGAGGACGTCGCCTACATCAACTCGTGGATGACGTTGACCGACCGCATGCAGGCATTCCGCAAGGCCGGTTGCCACATCGTTCCTGTCGACAACAAGAGCAACATCTTACGTCCGGCAATCATTGCCCAGCAGCTCGAGATACCGCTTTTTGTCATCTTCGACGGTGATGCGGATTGCAAGGAGGAGCACAAGCACCATCATGTGCGAGACAACACGGCCTTGCTGAAGCTGCTTGGGGGCGACGACAAGACCCCGATTCCGGCCGAAACCGTATGGGCTAGTAGCTATGCAATCTGGCGTACGAACCTCGGAGACACTGTTGACGTGGAACTACAGGAAGCCATGGATGCAGGGGCGTACGAAAAGGTGAAGCATCAAGCGCACGCATCCTATGGAAACGCTAAAGGGTTGCATAAAAATCCGCTGCTCATTGGGGCGAAACTTGCTCTGGCGGTCGACAATGGAGGCAAATCTGCGTCGCTGGAAAAGCTCTGCGACCTGATTCTTGAGTTCGGAAAACGCTGATGCGGTAGAAGTTCTAAAGACCGGGGATATGCGGTGTAGCGACCCCATTCACACATGGTCTTCGGCCTCAGATGAGTGAGCCGAGGGCTCCACTAGCCACACGTAACGAGATTGTAGATGTCCACGCAGAACTGCCCCTCCTGAGACACTGGTTGGAGTAAACCCCTGAGATTGGACCAGATTTCGGCCTCAAGAGGGGGCACTCGCAACAATGGGGCGGAATTCGGTGGAAATCGACGGAATGTATATTTCCATGACACAGCTATCATCCACATGGTCCCATCGATCGGTCGGCCCGTTTAAATCGAATAGCGCAATCTGCCGGAAACATGTCCTTGTCAACCGAGCATCTCGCTGACTTCTCGCAATGTTTCTAGCCGAACGTGGACCTCGCTAAGCAAGTTTGTCGCCAGCGGAATCTCGCGCCGCGGTGTCCCGCCGACATCAAAGTAATAGTAAACAGTTCCGCTTCGCTGGACCCGCGCACGCATACCGCAGCATTAGTCTTGCCGGCTACATAAGAGTGGCGCGAGCGCTATCACTGCGTATATCGGCAGATTTTTTTTCGCCGTCGAACGCGGACTGGATGCCGTCTTTCGAAGTGACGCAATCCTCGGCCTGATCAGTCGTCCAGTGCCGCTGATCTAAGGCCTAGGTAATCGACAAAAGGATTGAAGTCCCTGTCGCTGAACAACAGCGAAACGCCATTCTCGATGCAGTAAGTTGCGATCAGCGTATCGATGGTTTTCCGGATCGTCACGCCCTGCGCTCTCAAGGCACGGTAATTTCGCGCAGCCTGAACAGCGTTATCAGGGCCGACGAGCGACACAACGCTCAGGCGCGTCGTCATCAGTTGCCTGGCTGTGTTGAATTCGGACTCGGCCGAGAAGCCCTGCAGCACTTCCGCCACGATCAGGTCACCGGTCAGCAGCGCTTCCGTGCCCAGCATGGCGTCGAGTTTGTCGGTTTCCGGCGAGGTCACGCCCCGAAAATAATCGATCCAGACGCTCGAATCGACAAGCGTCATCGATCCGTTCTCATTGCATCAAGATCGCCTTCCCAGTGAAGCTTCCCCCGAAACTGACGGATCTGTTCCTGCTGCTTGAGCCGGATGATCGTCTTCAGGCCGAGTTCGACAGCCTCCCGCTTGGTCTTGATGCCTGTCGCTGCAAGCGCTTCGGCCATCAGCCTGTCGTCGATTTCGATGTTGGTGCGCATGGTATACCTCGCAATGTGTATAGTCTCTTCAAATTATACACATCTCGAATTTACGCAAATTTCATTCGAGCAGCCAGGTCGGCCGGCACAGCACGGTCACGGGAGACAGTTAATGGCGGAACTTGGCGCGCTTAGCGTTGATGAAAGCTTCCGAAGGAGGTCTCAGTAGCCATGAGCCTATTGTTGCGGTAAGTCAGTGAACGCTTCAATTAACGTCAAGAGCGCCGCACGTTTACCTGCGTCGAGCTCACGAAGTCCCGCGACTACTCGCTGTTCATCTTCATTCTCAAGACGAGATGCCTTTTCTCCCGTGAGGAGATAGTAGGCATCCACGCCCGCCGCAGTAATCGCGCTCAGGTAATCGGAGTTCGGTCGCCTCATGCCCTTCTCGTACTGAAACTGCGCGTGCTGTTTCACGCCGCCTAAGGCTGCAAACTCCGCCTGATTCAGGCCCAGACGCGAGCGCTCACTCTTTAGCCGCTCCCCGAACACATCCATTTGACAGGTTTTCCTCTTGACAAAGTATCAAACGATACTAAAATTGACTCTACAGACATTCGATTGATATACCCCCGCGCCCGGCAGCCGGTCTCCATCCGTCAATCGGTCGTCTCGCGCTCCCTTTCCCAGAGGGTCACCATGGCAGCCAATTACGAAATACGGGGCGCGCTACCGGTTCGCGCGGACTTCAAGCACATCCACGCCCAGCAGTTCGCCGAAAGCATCGCGAGGCCGGCCCACGTCTACTTCGCAACGGACGCTCTTACCCATTCACTCGTCCTCCGCGTACGCGGCGCGCTCCAGCAAGACGAACAACAATCGGTCGAAGATGCACTTGAGCAGTTCGCACGCAAATGGGCCATGGCAGGCGCAATCTTCAGCCGCCTCCGATACGGAGAGCCCTCGTTCGTCCCGCTGGGGCTCGCATCTCATGTCGACCTGCTCGCTGAACTTGACGACCTTCATGCACAACTGAATGCCGTGCTGGAGCGCCAGGCATTCATCCTCAAGCTGTTCCTGGCACCTGACCAGTAAGCGGCAACGGCAATCCCCCAAACGGTCGAATGTATGACGGTAGTCATCGCGAGGTCTACATTGGAAAAATCGTTATATATCCTCTCGGGTTCGATGTCAGTGCAGCACGATATCGAGGCGGAAGATATCGAAAGCGTCTCACGGCATCTGGCCGGCATCGCAGAAGTATATCTTTCGCACGACAAGGTTTCGCACACCGTTTCACTGCGCATTGCAGGCACCGTTGCTCGAGACGATGTTCGTGTCATCGAGAAACGCATCGAGAGATTCGCCGAAGAACACGGAACGACCGGCACCATTCTGCTGAGCGAGTGGAACGGCGTGACAGACTGGCTCATGGTCGGACTGAACTGGCATGTCCAGTGTCTCATCCGGCTCGGTGCCGTACAGGAACAACTCGCGAAGCTCACGGAACCAGACGTCGACTTTCTCGTACGGCTTGAGCCACCTGGCGCAAATGCAATCTCGCGCGGGCAATCCATCATGCGTGTGGCATTGGATACGCCCCAGCGCTCATAGACGGGGAAGAAGAGCCTGCACCCCGGCTGGTGGCAAGACGGCTTGGCGCAGTCAGCGAGTGAAAGCGGTGGCCCACGTGCTGGCGAGCTTACGCGGCAAGCTCGGCCGTCTGGTGCGCGACAATTGGGAAGTCCGCTCGTGACCTAATCATTGTCGCCGCCCAACTTTCACGGGCTGGCCAGGTTCAGCGTGAAATGAGGCGGGATATTCGACCTCCCGCCCCTGAACCCGGAAGACGAATTCCTCCACCGCGCGAAATCCCTGCTTCGGTCCAGGCCGATACCTGTCTACGCGCTCAATGGTGGAATTAGCGTGATGCATCGAACGATCCGAAAATTCTGCCTCGAAGAGACGAACCACATAAAGATTGCCAGTAATGCGACGTGATGTGCATTTCTGGCCATTCCATGGACTGCGGAAACGGGTATATTCTTACCAAATACATATCGATCACTGCGAGGCAAGATCATGACCGCCACTGCAACACTATCCAGCAAATTTCAGATCTCCATTCCCAAGGCGGTGCGTGAACAACAGCATTGGGAGGCCGGGCAAGAGTTCGTGTTCATTCCAAAGGGCAAAGGCGTGCTGGTTATGCCGGTACCCGAATTGGAGCAACTGGCGGGTATCGCGAAGGGCGCCAAGAAAGACGGCTACCGCGACCGCGAGGACCGTTACTAATGGCGACATCAATGCGCGTGATCGATACCTCGGCCTGGATCGAGTGGCTTGTCGGCAGTGCGTTAGGCAAAAAACTGAGCAAGGAATTTCCAGACAAATCTCGCTGCGTTGTGCCGACGATCGTACAGCTTGAATTGTCAAAATGGCTGGTGCGCGAAGTCGGTGAAGAACAAGCCGATCAGGTTATTGCTTACACGCAAAAATGCGTGGTCGTCCCTCTGGACACCGCCACTGCATTGCTGGCGGCCGACCTGCACCGGGCGCACAAGTTGGCGACAGCGGATGCAATCGTCTATGCGACAGCGCAGCAGCAGGGTGCGGATCTGCTCACATGTGACGCGCATTTCAAGGACCTGCCGGACACTGTGTTTTCCCCAAAGCCGGCCCACTTGTGACCCGCTGCCCGGGTGCCGACATTTCCGATCCGATCGGATTCAGATACAGCCGTGGTTACTGGGAGTCATCCTCTTCATTAGCTCACGCCACAGCATCGCTGTCGTCGATACTAAACCGCAGCCTCCCGGCATCGATGAACACGCGCAACTGACGATACTTCGCCAGATATCGAATCCCGACGATCGCCGCCGCAAACCCCGACGCAGCGGCAACGCCAAGCGCCCAGCGCGGGCCGAATGTATCGGCGACCCAACCGACAACCGGCGCGCCCAGAGGCGTGCCTCCTAACGCGATGGCCAAAAAGATCGCCATCACGCGCCCGCGCATCGCGGGCTCGGTCGACAGTTGCATCGTGCTGTTCGTCGTCGTGGTAACAGTTTGCGCGGACACGCCGATGACCACGAGAGCGAGACCAAAGAGCCCGTAGCTCGGCGCGATCGCCGCCAGCGCGCAACCGGCCCCGAAGATCGCAGCACCGGCGAACAGCACGGCAATGCCGGGTTTCGCCCGCCTCGCGGCGAGCAGCGCACCAGCGACTGTTCCGATCGCCATGATCGAGCTCAGGAGCCCGTATTGACTCGCTCCGGCATGAAAGACCGTGACGGACATCGTCGAGATGAAAATCGGGAAGTTGAGTCCGAACGTGCCGATCAGAAAAAGCATCAGAAGGACCGCTTTCAGGTCGGGGCGTTTCCAGACATAACGAACCCCTTCAGCGAGACTCCCCCGGCCTCGGACAGCCCTTTTGCTCTGATGAAATTCGCCAACGCGAAGGAACCCCAGTGAGCAGAGCACCGCGACAAACGACGCCGCGTTGATCAGGAATACCCACCCCGAACCCACCGACGCGATAAGCACACCGGCAATGGCCGGACCGATCATCCGCGCGGCATTAAACGATGTGGAGTTCAGCGCCACCGCGTTCGACAAATCGGCTTCCCCAACCAGTTCCGACACGAAAGTCTGGCGCGCGGGCGCATCGAACGCACTGACGCTGCCAAGCAAGAACGCAAACACGTACACGTGCCACAACTGAACCAATCCGGCGACCGTGAGGATACCCAGTCCGAGCGCGAGTGTTCCCAAGGCTGCCTGAGTAGCGATCAGGAGCTTGCGCCGGTCAAGATGATCGGCCGCAAAACCGGTAAAGGGCAGCAAGAGAAGATGCGGGCCGAACTGGAGCGCCATGACCATGCCAACCGCAGTCGCATTGTGGCGAGTCAGCTGCGTGAGCACGAGCCAATCCTGGGCAGTGCGCTGCATCCACGTCCCGATATTGGATACGATCGCGCCGCCGGCCCAGACCCGATAGTTGAAGCTCTCTAACGAACGGAAGGTGCCTTTCACCGGACAGCCCCCGAGGCGGCACTTAGCGTGTTGGAGTAGGTCACGCGCGGGTGCTGCCAAGCAGTTCGATGATCTCCCGGGTCGTGCCGGTTTCGCCCAGCCTCGGGAAAATCCGCGCGATGCTGTTGGCGTGGGCATCGGCGTTCATGTCGGTCATGGCGTCGATGGCGAGCGTCACGTTGAACCCTTGCTCGTGTGCGTAACGTGCAGTCGACTCGACACCAATGCTCGTAGCCACTCCGGCGACAACGACCTGCGTGACACCCAGCTTCTTGAGATGCTCATCGAGACCGGTGTTCGTGAACGCACCCCACGTCCGCTTCGTCACGATGTGATCTTCCGGCTGTTGCTTGAGCTCCGGGATGAGATCGGCCCAGTCGGCGGGAAGGCCGGCGAGGTTACGAGCCTGTTCCGTGCGGCCCGGCGCGCCGCCGGCAACGTTGACGAGCACGACAGGCAGGCCATGACTGCGGAACGCGTCGATCAACGCGCTGGCGTGCTTGATGACTGCATCGACGGGATGCGCGGTGGGAAGCGAGACGATGCCCTTTTGCAAATCGATGACAACAAGAGCGGTCTTTGGGTCAAGCGTAGTGAGTGCCAAGGTGTTCTCCTTCCTGTGATTTGGACTACGGCGCGTCGGCAATGAGGCGCGACAAAGGGATATCGCTGAGTTCAGCGCTGAGGAACGCGGCGGTATTTGGCGAGTCAGCTTGGTTACGAATCGACGAGCCTGTTAAGCAGCTCCACTGTGAGCGCGAGCTGCTCTTGCTCCCCCGCCGTGAGCTTGGTTCGAATGGCACGGAACAACCAGTCTTCCCGCGCTGCGCGGCTAGCCTTGATCCATTGCCGGCAGGCGGTGGTGAGGGACAAAATGGTTTGACGGCCGTCGGTCGGGTCCGGTGCGCCACTCACGAACCCGGCCGTTTCCAGAGCGGAAACGGTGGCGCCCATGGATTGCGGGCGCACGCCTTCAGCGCGTGCGAGCGTGGTGACTGTCGCGGGACCTTCGCGCTCCAGTCGGCTGAGAACCGACATCTGGGACAAGGTGAAATCTCCCAGACTCGCCTCTTCACGCAGCTTCCGCTTCAACTTGCCGAGCACCACGCGCAGTTCCCCTGCGACAGCCAACGCATGCGCCGCTTCGGGATCGCCCTGTTGCTTTTTCATGGTTGTGTTCATGTCCATACCTTAGCAGATGCAAAGTCAAACTACAAAGTTTTCCTTCATAATTGGATGTCGACGCGCAATGGGCATCACGGCGCCGAGGCGAATAAGCAATTGAGGCGAACATTTCACCCGCAGCGACATAGAGCCGTTCATTGAGAACAAGGTCGGTTCAATGAAGGTAATTATTCGTAACACCAGATCCCGACCGTCAGCAATCCCATAAAGAAACGCCGTTGTATTCTTCCGCATTTATTAGGGAACGAAGAAATATGACGATTTTCTTGCGCGCCATTTTTGTATCATGCGTCAGTGCGATGCTGGTCGCCTGCGGCGGCGGTAATTCGACGGCTACCGGTCCCGGCACGACAGGGTCGGCCACAGTGGCAGCAGGGGCGGCCGTGACAATGGCGGCGAACGAATCGGTGATGGTGCCTTCAGGCGCAATCGTTACGTCGCCAAACGGCAGCAGTATCACCATCAACGGATCGTCCAACAGGGTCTCCACGCAAGTCGGCGCAACGGTGAATGTGCCGGCAAGCGCAACCGGTCCCGCGACCAATCTGGTCACCACCGGACAAACATCGAATGCCAATGTCTCGACCGCTCCGCTCACGGTTACGGCTCTTGCAGGATCGGCGACCGTAACCGCCGGCTCCACGTCCGCGCCCACGATCAAAGATGGAACGGGAGCCGCTGCAATCCTGCGTGGAGGAGGTCATCTTGCCGTCGATAACGACGGAAACGTGATCTTCTCGGACAAGGGAGCGCTCAGGAAAGTCACGCCACAAGGGGTTGTGACAACGGTGTCCGCCGCAGCTCAGCCCTATGAGTGGGACGGCATCGCCATCGACACGGCTAACAACATCTATGGGTCTGGCGCCAGCGTGGCGTTGGCATCCATTTCGCCCGCAACATTTGGCGCGTCAATCAACGAAATGACGGCATCCGGAGCCCTGCTGAGCCTGTATCCGAACTGGGAGACGTCAACCTCCAACATCGGCGTTGGATTTGGCGGACTTGTCGTCGACAGCAAGGGAAACCTGTTCCTGGCCGATCAGATAAATAACCGCATCGTCAAATTCAGCCCGCCCAATGGCTGGACTGTTTTTGCTGGGAACGGGACGGCCGGAAACGCGGACGGAATCGGTACCGCCGCGACGCTCACATTAAACACTAGCGATTTAGGAATCGACGCAAACGACAATCTCTATGTGGCAAGTCCAGGCATATTCCGAAAAATCGCTGCGAATGGAACTGTGACGACAATCACGCCGCTCACGCGAGTTCCGGGCAGCACGCTTGCCATTGATCCGGCCGGCAACATCTATACCGCGGACATACAAATGATTTATCGCACGGCGGTGAACGGCACAGTTACCGCTTACCCGTTCTCAGGTTCTACGGACCGCATCTCGTCCCTGGCGTTAGACAAGAACAACAATCTGTATCTGGGCACGCAAGGATTGGGAGCGCAGATTTTCAAGGTTTCGTTCTAAGCGGTAGCGACTCGCCAATGTGCGCCACGATTCAAGAGACTGAATGTCCTTGCGCGTGCCGGTAATGTGGCGCTACATGCTGGGCGATGGGAAGTGCCGTGTGACCCACGCGAATGGTCTGATGGCGCCAATTTGCATCCCTCCCACGAAATGACGGCTAAAGATTCAGCGGCGTGAAACCAATCCGCGCGATGAGAAGACGAGAGGCGATCGCGCTGAGCGGATCGATAACAATCCGTCTGGCTACTACGCTCAATAACCCTACGTAATCCTTATCTTTTACGACAAAAATATTTCAGCGCAAAACTTTCGCGTGTGCACGGTCGATTTCATCGTCGCGTAATAAAAAACCGCTCACATGAGACCATTCTCTGTAAGCATTGTGTTTTTGAAATTTTGCAAAATGGCTCCCTTGCAAGGTGTTTCGTTCACACCCTTGCCCAGCAGGTGCGCGCTTTTTTGCACGTGTTGTTTCCTTTTTTTTCAATTACTAACAACCGCGTTTACCCCGACACGAGAAAATCAAAGATCGAAAATTTCGTTTAACGAGGAGGCCGAATGCACGCCATTCCACTCAACTATAACGATCATGTCCTGGTGCCCCTTGCCGCAGGCGAGCGCGGCAGTTTTGCGTCGATGGTCATCGTCACGAAACCGAATGGCGCGCGCTGGGCGTCGGGCGTATTGGGCCACTTCAGCGAGGCAGACGACGCCTGTCGATTTGCCATCGAATATGGAAAAGCGGAGGTCGACGGACGAAGACGCCCGCGCGTATTGAAACCGATTGTTACTGGGGAACCAGACACGAACCGCACCGCAGCAACGTGCGCATCCGGATCGGTGCCATGATATTTCGCCACCCTATTTTTCTTTGCCCACTGCGCGTTGCGAGTGGGCTTTTTCTTTTTTAGAGCCGCATTAATGCTTATGGTGCAGCCAGCTCATGTGATGCGTATCGAGCCACTCACGCATACGCAGCGATGCGCTGGGATCCTCCGGATGGTCGCGTCGATACCGGCGACCCAACACAGCTGCAATGACTATCAGGACCGCCAGGCCCACCACAAAACCGATCATCGACTGAGTCATGGCCGCCTCCTTTAATACGTCACAACCTGCTTACATTTTAGGTCACGCCGTTTGAAATGCGAGTTCTGCCGCATGTGAGCGCCGTACATGCAAAAAAGCCCAACCATTGAAGCTGGGCAAGTCCACCGGGATTGAACCCGTTGGAGGAGGTGCAAATTCACTTTTATAAAGGAGGCGCGCCAGGATTCTGCGCGCTCGCGACACACTGCGCGGCGACCCGGATACGCTCAGTCGCCAGCGCCCTGGCGCATTGCATGATGATTAATGACCCATGTACACCGAGCGCACGTTGTCGCCGAACGCGGACTGGACAGCGGCTCCGGAATCCGACGTACCGTTCGCCACGCCGCCGTAGCTGCTGGCTCCGCCGTTTTGCGCGGCAACGCGCGCTTCCGCAGCTTGAATGTTGGCTGGGTAGTCGTAATCGTTCGCTGTCGCCGGGTTGTAGCCGGCCTTTTCGATCTGGATCAGTTGTGCCTTCACTTCAGCGCGGGTCAGCGGTTGGTTCGATTGAGTCGATTGAGCAAACGACACAGCCGGGACGGCGAGCACTGCGGCAACTACAAGGGCTTGAATGAGTGATTTCATGATACTTACCTCCGAATCTTTGTTTTGCCGCGAACAACCTTGTTCGCGTTCTGTGACTTCAGTGTAGGTAAGCCGTCTCCCAAAATTAAGGACTGTCCCCGCAAGAGATTATTGTGGTTTTAGGTGTAAACCCTATGTATGGTTTGAGGGGTTCACGGTTTGAATTCAATCGCCTCGCCCGCCTGTTCCCGTCAAAACTCCAAAAATGCGAAACTTCGAACTTCGCTCCTCCAACCCCTCGCGCCCATGCTCCCCACTGTCCTCGTCGTGGTCCCGCTTCGTCCTGAAAACCAAACCACCGTCGCCACCGCCTTCAACGTCATTACAGCCCTCGATCAACCCGCCCTCGATAAAGCCCTCACCGATCACGCGAGCGAAATCCGCGCTGTCCTGACCAACGGCACCATCGGCTTCGATGCAAGCTCGATCGCGAAACTCCCGAATCTCGAGCTGATCGGCGCGCTAGGCGCGGGCTACGAAAACATCGCTCGGGACGCGGCGCAGGCGCGCGGTATCGTCGTGGTGAATGGCGCCGGAACCAACGACGATTGCGTCGCCGATCACGCCTTCGCGCTGCTGCTCGGCGTCGTCCGCCAGATCCCCGTGCTCGACCGCGCGTGCCGGGCAGGCTTCTGGCGCGACGACCTGCCGTTTCAGCCCAACTTCTCGGGCAAGAAACTCGGCGTGATCGGACTAGGCAACATCGGCAGGAAGGTGGCGAAAAGAGCGCAAGGCTTCGATATCGAGATCGGTTATCACAATCGCCAGCCGCAACCGGACACGGCGTACACGTACTTCGACTCGGTGATCGCGCTGGCCGAATGGGCCGACTACCTCGTGGTCGCGACGCCGGGCGGCGCATCGACGAAACATCTGATCGACGCCAGCGTACTCGCCGCGCTCGGCTCGCACGGCTACGTGGTGAACGTGGCGCGCGGCAGTGTCGTCGATACCGCCGCTCTGGCAGATGCCCTCGAACGCGGCGTGATAGCGGGCGCAGGACTCGATGTCTACGAAGGCGAACCCGCGCCGCCAGCGTTGCTCACGGCCTCGGAGCGCGTGGTGCTGACGCCGCATGTGGGTGGGCGCTCGCCGGAAGCCGTGGCCGCATCGGTGCAGATGTTCGTCGATAACGCCACGCGGCACTTTGCCGGCAACGCCGTACTGACACCTGTTTGAAAGCTGCCACGGGGGTGCCCGGCAAGCTTCGCCACGATCCCGTATCGTGTCGGACTATCGCCGATCACGCTCCATACTAAAAACCGTGTCAGACCAGACCACTTTTCCCACCGACGGCCCCATGACCGCGCTTCAGCGTCGCGCCATGGCGGCGATTCTGCTGGCCGTTTCACTCGCCACACTCGATACCGCCATCGCGAATACGGCACTGCCTGCGATCGCCGCCGATCTCCACGCAACGCCGGCCTCGTCCGTCTGGATCATCAACGCGTATCAGCTCGCCATGGTGGCCACGCTGCTGCCGTTCGCGGCGCTGGGTGGCATCGTCGGGCATCGGAAGATTTATCTGGGCGGGCTGATTCTGTTCCTCGTGGCGTCGCTGACCTGCGCGCTGTCGTGGTCGCTGCCATCGTTGACCGCGGCGCGGCTGCTGCAAGGGATTGGCGCAAGCGCGGTGATGAGCGTGAACACGGCGCTGATCGGAGCGATCTATCCGCATCACCGGCTCGGGCGCGGATTTGGGCTGAACGCGCTGGTCGTGGGGATATCGTTCGCGGTCGGGCCGACGGTCGCGTCCATCGTGCTCTCGCTTGGGCCCTGGCCGTGGCTATTCGCGGTGAACCTGCCGGTGGGGTTGCTGGCGCTGTTTATCGGCTGGCCGGCGTTGCCCCAAACGCCGCGCGCGAAGCACGGCTTCGATCGCGTGGCGGCAGGGCTGAACGTGGTCACGTTCGCCGCGCTGGTGTTCGCACTCGGCGAAGCAGCGCAGCGCGCGCCCGCGCATATCGTGTTGATCGCGCTCGCGATAACGGCAGTGGCGGGCGGCTTGATGCTGCGTCGGGAACGCGGTCATCCGGCGCCGATGCTCCCCGTCGATCTCTTCAAGCGGCCGATGTTCGCGTTATCCACGGCGACTGCCGTTTGCTCGTTCGCCGCGCAAGGGCTGGCGTTCGTTTCGCTGCCGTTCTATTTCGAAAGCGTGCTCGGGCGCACTCAGGTGGAAACCGGCTTCCTGATGACGCCGTGGTCGGTCATGGTGGCGTTGCTGGCGCCGGTCGCCGGACGTTTATCGGATCGATATCAGCCGGGGCTGCTTGGCGGCGTCGGGCTCGCGATCATGTGCGCGGGGATGGCGTCACTGGCATTGTTGCCGGCTCATCCCCATGCCCTCGACATCTGTATCCGCATGGCCATCTGCGGCGCGGGCTTCGGGTTTTTTCAATCGCCCAATCTGAAGGCGTTGATGGCGAGCGCGCCGCGCGAGCGCAGCGGCGGTGCAAGCGGCGTGGTGGCGACGGCCCGGCTGATCGGTCAGGCTACCGGCGCGGCGCTGGTCGCGCTGAGCTTCGGTATTGCGGGACATCATGGACCGGCGTTGGCGCTCGCGATCGGTGCGGGATTCGCAGGCGTGGCGAGTATCGCAAGCGGCTTGCGGCTGATTACCCGCGACAAAGCCACTGAAACGATGCGGCCGGTTGGGGAATAGGTCGTTCAGGCCATTGGCCGACCGGCAAGCGGGCGACGATCAGCCCGCCGTCAGCGCCGCTTTCGCCTGCACCACCGGCGCGCTCCAGTCGCCCAGCTTGCCGAACGCACCGGCCAGATGAGCAACCGATGTATGCACCGTCATCACGAGATCGAGTTGTTCGATCAGCGCGGCGGTATCGGCGAAATCGTGGATGTCGTCCGTCAGATCATGGCGCTTCAACGCGCAATCGGGCTGCGAGAGCTGGTCGCGCGCGGCGCCCTTTTACAGCGAAAACCATTCGGTATTCGCGACATCGGCGAAAGGTGAGCACGCGGCGAACGGCATCCAACGAAATTGATCGTTGCCGAACGTCGGACCGCCCGCCCATACAACGCCAATCTTCCTGCGCCCACCCGCCGGTTTCTTCACTCGCACCGGCCACTCGCCGATCCGATTCGCGCTCGCTAAATGACGCTTTCCCGCCCAGCTATCGGATCCCAGCTATCGGATTGCTCCTATCCCTGGTTTCTTCGATTGAAGTTATGCATCTCGTTGTGGGTCTCCATTCGGCGTGGTGCAAATTGCAGGCCCGGCGCTTGATTTAAATGCGCCGCACCTTGACCTTCTTGCCCTTCACCTTCCCCGCCGACAACTTCTTCACCGCCTGATCCGCGATGTCCCGCGATACCGCAACATACGTGACCATGTCCGTCACATTGATCTTGCCGATCTGCGAGCCTTCGAAACCGGCATCGCCGGTGAGCGCGCCGAGGACATCGCCGGGACGAATCTTCTCTTTACGGCCGCCGAGGATCTGCAGCGTAGCCATCGGCGGCTGAAGATGACCGGGCTTCGCCGGCGTCAGCTCGCTCAGCTTGTGCCACTCGACTTCCTTCTTCTGCGCCTGTTCGATCGTGCCCACGCGCCCCATTTCGTCCATGCTCGCGAGGCTCAGCGCCCAGCCTTCCTGATCCGCGCGGCCCGTTCGGCCGATGCGGTGCACGTGGATCTCCGGATCGGGCGTGACATCGACGTTGATCACCGCCTCCAGTTGCGCGATATCGAGCCCGCGCGCGGCAACGTCGGTTGCGACCAGTACCGAGCAGCTACGGTTGGCGAACTGCACGAGCACCTGATCGCGTTCGCGTTGTTCCAGTTCACCGTGCAGCGCGAGTGCGTTGAAGCCCTGCGCGACGAGGACGTCGAGCAAGTCGCGGCATTGCTGCTTCGTGTTGCAGAACGCGAGCGTGCTGACCGGTTGGTAGTGATCGAGCAACAGGCCGACGGCGTGCAGGCGTTCGTTGTCGTGGACTTCGTAGAAGCGCTGCTTGATCTTCGAATTCGTGTGCTGCTCGGTGAGCTTGATTTCCTGGGGCTTGCGCAGAAATTGCTGACTCAACTTGGCGATGCCTTCCGGATACGTCGCGGAAAATAGCAGCGTCTGGCGATCCTTCGGGCATTGCTTGACGACCGCGACGATGTCGTCGAAGAAACCCATGTCGAGCATGCGATCGGCTTCATCAAGGACCAGCGTCTTGAGCGCGGTCAAAGGAAGCGTGCCGCGTTCGAGGTGATCCATGATCCGCCCCGGCGTTCCCACGGCAATATGGCAGCCATGTTCAAGGCTCGCGATCTGCGGACGCATCGGCGAGCCGCCGCACAGCGTCAGGATCTTGATGTTGTCTTCCGCGCGCGCGATCCGGCGGATTTCCTGTGTCACCTGATCGGCGAGTTCACGCGTCGGGCACAGCACGAGCGCCTGCACGGAAAACAGCCGCGGATCGATCTTCGCGAGCAGCGGCAACGCGAACGCGGCGGTCTTGCCGCTGCCTGTCTTGGCCTGCGCGATGAGATCGTGGCCGGCGAGCGCGATCGGCAGGCTGGCGGCCTGGATCGGGGTCATCGTGAGATAACCGAGCTGTTCGAGGTTCGCCAGCATCGCCGGCGAAAGCGGCAGAGCGCTGAAAGAAGTAGGCGTAGTCATGGGATTACTTTGCGGCAGGCTTCGGCGGGACCGAATTGTCCTGCTCGTAGGTGATGGTGCCGTCGGGCGCGTCGTGGCGAAGCACCTTGTTGCGCGCGCCACACATGGGGCAGCGGAACATGAGGCCCTGGCCTTCGTTCTTGATGAGCACGTCGGCGAGTTGCCATTCGGCGCCACACGGCTGGTTTCGGCAGATAAACATGATTGATTTGAGCGTAATGGATGGAGTTGCAGCGTGAAAAGGGCGCTGGCAGGGCCAGTGCACGCTGTTTCCGCGCAATAGAAGCCGAAGTGTACGCGTACACGCCACAATTGCCTCGTTTTACGATGTTTTGCATGGGTTTTCAGGGTGCTCGCTCAATGCTGGCCGAGGCGATCGGCTAAACTGGCAGCCACTAGAACCATGCGCGGCAACGCCTTCAACCCGACCCTTCGATGCGAATCCTGCACACCTCGGACTGGCACCTCGGCCAGTACTTTCTCGGGCATTCACGCCAGGCCGAACATCAAAAGCTGATCGCGTGGCTGGTCGAGCAGACGCGGCTGCACGCGGTCGATTCGGTACTGATAGCCGGCGATATCTTCGATACCGGCGCACCGCCCAGCTATGCCCGCGAGCTTTATTACACACTGATTCTCGCTTTGCGTGACGCGGGCGTGGGCTTGACGCTGCTTGCGGGTAATCATGATTCCGTCGCCGTGCTGGAAGAGTCGCGCCACTTGCTGACGGCGTTGAATACCGTGGTGATTCCCTCCGTTCGTGACGATCCGAATGAACAGGTTCGTGTGCTCAATACACGTGAAGGCAAGCCCGGCGCAATCATCTGCGCAATCCCGTTCATCCGTGCGCGCGACGTACTGCAGAGCCTCGCGGGACAGAGCGCAGGCGACAAGCAGCAGTCGCTGCAAGATGCGATTCATGCGCACTATCAGGCGTTGTTCGCGCTGGCCGAAGGCAAGCGCGTGGAGCTTGGCGCGCACTTGCCGATCATCGCGACCGGGCATTTGACGACCGTCGGCGCGAGCGCGAGCGAGTCGGTGCGGGAGATTTATGTCGGTGCGTTGGAAGCGTTCCCGACAGCCGCGTTTCCCGCCGCCGATTACATCGCGCTTGGGCATATTCATCGGCCGCAAAAAGTGGGCGGATTCGAGCACATCCGGTACAGCGGATCGCCCATCGCATTGAGCTTCGATGAAGCGCGGCAGCAAAAAGAGATGCTGCTCGTGGACGTTTCTTCGGACGGCCTTGAGCGCGTGACCGTGCTCGAGGTGCCGTGCTTTCAGCCGCTGATGTCAGTGAAAGGATCGTTGAAGGAGCTTGAGGCGGCAGTCGCGGCGGTGGCATCTCAGGTGGCTGAAGGCGAGACCGTGTGGCTCGAAATCGTGGTCTGCGCCGATGACTATCTCAGCGACCTCAACGCTCGCATCCAGACAATCACTGAAAACCTGCCGGTGGAAGTACTGCGCATTCGCCGCGAGCGCTCTTCCGCGTTGAACGCATTGCAATCGCAAGCGAAGGAAACCTTGAACGAACTCACGCCTGATGATGTATTTGCGCGCCGGCTGCAATCTGAAACCATCGACGACGAAACGCATGCTCAGCTCTTAACGATGTATCGCGAGGTCGTCGCGGAGATCGGCGAGGCGGACGCGCAATGAAGATTTTGTCGTTGCGTTTGCGGAATCTGAACTCGCTAAAGGGCGAGTGGAAGATCGACTTCAGTCAGCCGCCGTTTCGTGACAACGGCTTGTTCGCGATCACCGGTCCAACCGGCGCCGGCAAGACGACGTTGCTCGACGCGATCTGCCTTGCGCTCTATCACCGCACGCCGCGGATGGACACTATCTCGCAAGGGACCAACGAGCTGATGACGCGGCACACGTTCGAATGCCTCGCGGAGGTGGAGTTCGAGGTGAAGGGCGACGGGTATCGGGCGTTCTGGAGCCAGCGTCGCGCGCGCGACAAAGCCGATGGCAATCTGCAAGCGCCGAAGGTGGAACTCGCGCGTCTCGATGGCACCATCGTGACTGATCGGATCGTCGACAAGTTAAGGAAGGTCGAAGAGATTACCGGCCTCGATTTCGGCCGCTTCACGAAGTCGATGATGCTCGCGCAAGGTGGCTTCGCTGCGTTCCTCGAAGCGAAGGCGAACGAGCGCGCCGAGTTGCTGGAAGAGCTCACCGGCACCGATATCTACGGCACGATCTCGCAGAACGTGTTCGAACGGACGCGCAACGAGAAGCTTGCGCTGGATACGCTCCTGGCCCTGGCGGACGGCGTTCAGTTGCTGACCGAGGAACAACGCATCGGCTTGCAGCAGGAACAGACCAAGCTTGGCGAACAGGAAGCGGCGCTTGGTAAGCAACTCGATGCAACACGCGCGATGCTGGCGTGGCGGCTGGCGTTGTCGGCGGCGCAAACGCAGCTTGAACAGGCGCTGGTGAACGAGCGGCAAGCGGACTCGAAGATCGCCGATGCCAAGCCTCAACTCGATCGCCTGGCCCAAAGCGAACCCGCTGAAAAGCTGCGCGCGGATCATACGGCGATGCTTGCCGCGCGTGAAAGGCATGCGGAAACATCTCGTCAACTGGCGGTCTCGAAAGACGAAAAACGCGCCGCGTCGCTCGATGCCGCGCGCGGCCTGCGATCCGCGTCAGTGATCAGCCGACGAGTCGTCGAGATCCGCGAAGACGCGCTCAATGGCGTGTTACTGGAAACGAAGACCGTTCAGTCCGCACTCGACGAACATCCGCATCGAAGCAAACTCGGCGAGCGGATTGTGCTGTGGCAACAGCAATTCGCCGCGCGCCTGCAAACGCTAAGTGACATCGAGGTGAATGCCGCAAGGCAGAAAGAACTAAGCGGTGAGATCGACAAGCGGGCACGCGAGATCGATGCCAAACAGATTGCTGTGCGCGACGCCGTGGCAGCCGCGGAACACGCACGCAAGGCTGAAAGCGAGCAGCATGAAAAGCTTTCGAGCACGCTGGGTGGCGAGACTGAAGCTGCGTTGAAGACGCGTTGCCAGCGTCTTAACGAGCAGCATCATTTGTTCGGCAAGCTGATGGATATCGGCGAGATAGTTGCACGCGGAACCGGCCAAGCCGCGCTTGACCGTGATGAGCAGGCTCGGAAAAATGCATCACTCGCGTCGCTGAACGAGCAACGCGAGCGTCTTGCAAAAGACATGGCGACGCTGACCGAGCAAGTGGAAGACAAGCGCAAATTGCTGCATCAGGAGCAGCGCATTCTCGATCTCGCCGGGCATCGTGCAGCGTTGCAACCCGACGAAGCGTGCCCGTTGTGCGGATCAACGGAGCATCCGTCCATCACTGCGTATGCCGCGCTCGATGTCTCGGCGACCGAGCACGCGTTGAAGGACAAACAACTCGCATTGCAGAGCAAAAACAAGGAAGCCCTGGCTACCGATGTCGCTATCGCGGCGTTGACTGCGCAGATCAAGGCGCTTGGAACGCGTATCGATACATGGCTTGAAGACGAAGCGCGGCACGCGGATAGCTGGCGAAAGCTGTGCGTCGAGCTTGGACTCGGAGCCGTTGACCATGACGGACTCGATGCGCTCATGCAGGCGCACGCCGCGACGTTGAAGCTGGCGCAGGAAACCCTCGCAGCCGTGGATCACCAGATCGCGGTGATCAAGCAGCACGAAACTGCCAGACATGCGGCGGAGCGAACTGCGCTCGACCACCAACACGCACTGAAGCTGCTCGAAGAAAGACAAAGCGCAGCGGGAAAGGCCTTGAAAGAAGCCGCCGATCAATCCGACGCGTTGCGAACCGCGCTGCTCAAGCGAGAGCAGATGCTTGATGAATCGGTGAGGTCCGTGGATTATGCGCGGCCGGATACCTGGATGCATTGGCAGCAATGGCTCACGCAGCGCGATGCTGAATGGCGGGCCTGGCAGAAGGCATCGGAGCAAATCCGCGCGTTGACGCAGCAAGCCGATCGCGCGCGGCACGCGCACGAAGCCGCATCGGTTGAAGCCGCAAAGTGGTCCGCGCGATGTGTTGATTGTGAGAAGGATTACGTGGAGTTGAAAACCGAAGCTGTTGCCGCGAGCGCTAATCCCGATGCAGCGTTTTTGTCGGCGATACAACGCTACGACACCGCACGTGATAAAGCCAGCTTGCTCGAAGGCACCGAGCGAACGTTGACGGCGCGCCTGAGCGAAGACAAGGAGCGCGCGGAGAAAACATCGGCGACGTGGACCGAAGCGTTCGCCAAGAGCGCCTTCGCCGATGAACAGGCGTTCAAAGAAGCGCTGCTCTCTTATGAAGAACGCGAGCGCCTGCAAACGCTGAAGCGCGAACTCGATGAACTGCTCACAACGGTGCGCACGCTGCGCACGACCGCGGAAAACCGCCGTGCGGAATTGCTGAAAGAGCCGAAGACCGAGCTGGACGTTGACGCCCTGCAACGTACGCTCGACGACATGCTGGCAAAGTCGAAGAGCCTGAGCGAAAAACAAGGCGAGCTTCGCGCAACGCTCAAGAACGACGACCGCTTGCGCGTGGAAAAGCAGGCGCTGTATCAACAGATCGATGCACAACGCACACGTTACGACTTGTGGCAGCGCCTGAGCAGCCTGATCGGTTCCGCCGATGGCGCGAAGTATCGGAAATTCGCTCAAGGCCTGACGCTCGATCATTTGATCTATCTCGCGAACCGGCAACTCGTGCAGCTGCATGGGCGTTATCAGCTCAATCGCAAACTCGCCGGGGATCTGGAAATGGAAGTACTCGATATGTGGCAAGGCGACGTTGCGCGCGACACACGCACGCTCTCGGGTGGCGAGAGTTTCCTGGTGAGTCTCGCGCTGGCGCTGGCTTTATCGGATCTGGTGAGCTTCAAGACGTCGATTGATTCCTTGTTCCTCGATGAAGGTTTCGGCACGCTCGATGGCGAGACATTGGAAATCGCGTTGAACGCGCTCGATTCCTTGAATGCGAGCGGCAAGATGATTGGCGTGATCAGTCACGTGGAAGCGCTCAAGGAGCGCATTCCGTTGCAGATCAGAGTGGCGAAAAGCGTCGGAATCGGTTTTTCTACGGTAGAAGTGGTGGGCACGTGACCGGCAGCTACGCTCCGAGCGAATGCCGTAGCCGTAGCCCACGATCAGCATGCGGATCATGAGATCCGGATCAATCGACAGGCGACCGATCGGACTGTAGAAAGGTGCGAGATGCTAACGGAGATCGTCGAGATCGAGAGCCCGATCTATGCCTCTCAGCAGGTGGGTTCGAAGAACATGATTGTCAATATTGGACGAGTAAAAAAGCTTGTCCTGCCCGCTTTCCAATTGACCCATCATGACGATTCGCTCCTCGTCTATCGATATCAAAAGGATACCTAATGAATTACTCGAGAGCAGACTTTTTCAACAGAATCATTGTGAAGCCGACATTCGGTCCGCCGCGATGACGGACCGGGCTAAAACCTGATTGACCGCCGTAACTGTTCCTGACGAGCGTCGACCCGCTGCGTAAATGGTTTCCGCTCCGGGCCAATAAACGAAGGTGATCAGGCGTACCGGGCTTCGTTGAGGTCGTCGATGAGCGTTGGACCGATTGGATGCCAGTCCAGCCGGGCCTGGGTCTGGGCACTGGAGGCCGGCATATCCAGGCCGACGAACATTGCCATCCATCCAAAATGCGACGCCGCTTCGTCCGGGGCGATCGAAACGACGGGCAAGTTCAGGCCCCGGCCGAGCGCCTCGGCGATTTCGCGGCTGCTGATCCCTTCTTCGCCGACCGCATGATACCGTGCCCCCGGTTCGCGCTTTTCTACGGCGAGCCGATAGAGGAGCGCCACATCGCAGAGATGGCCAGCCGGCCAGCGGTTACGGCCCTCACCCACGAAGGCGGAAACACCTTTCTCACGAGCGATACCAATGAGCGGCGTGATGAGACCCTGCTTGAACGGGTTGTGAACCTGAGGTAGTCGTACCACCGACACGTTGACACCTGCCTCCAGGAGCGCATTCCCAGCCAGTTCGGATGCGATGCGTGGATTTGGATGACTGATGTTAAAGACATCTTCGGTCGCGGCTTGACCATGCTCACCGCTACCCATGCCGGTCCCGGAGGTGATGATCAGAGGGCGGTCGGAGCCGGCGAGCGCGGACCCGAGTGCCGCGATCGCAAGCTTGTCCTTTTCGCAATTCTCCACAAATCTTGAAAAATCGTGATCGAATGCCGTGTGGATGACGCCATCTGCTTTTGCGGCGCCGCTGCGCAGGCTCTCCGGATCCTCCAGGGTTCCGCGATGCACCTGCGCCCCCGCATTGATGAGCGCCTGGGCTCCCGCGTCCGAACGCGTCATGCCGATCACATGATGGCCCGCCTTGATGAGTTCGGGAACGATGGTCGCGCCGATAAAGCCTGTCGCACCGGTAAGAAAAATGCGCATGTTGAAATCTCCCAGGTTGTCACCGCAACTATCCGACCATTTCTTGTTCTGTTGAAGTAGTGACATCATCCTATTAAAAGGACTAACAGGATCCCGATGTCGACCAGACGTGTGCGCGCTGGGAAAATCAAACGATCCCGTGGTGATGTAGTCTCGAGCGCGTCATCGAAGGGATCGGGCCGGCCGAGCGGCCACACGGCAAATTCGATGAGGTGACCGGCAGTTGCACCTCGGGGGACGAAACCGCTCGCGCGGTAGGGGGCTCCGGCTAAGCGCGGTGGTTTGTGAGGGGTTTGCTGCGCGGTTCCGTATGTTGGCGAATGAGGCAATCCGCCTCGTTCTCCAGCAGGAGCCGAATCATGACCTCTCAACCGAGTGTCAGCCCGCTGCGTCAGCGCATGATTGACGACATGCACATGCGCCAGCTCTCTCCCAAGACGCAAGCCACCTATCTGCGCATCGTGCGCGAGTTTGCCCGGTTTCTCGGGCGCTCGCCCGATACCGCCACCATCGAGGATCTGCGAAGCTACCAGTTGCATCTGGTCGATCACGGCACATCACCGGTCTCGCTGAACGCCGCGATCACCGGACTGAAGTTCTTCTTCGAAGTCACGCTCCACGAGCCCGAACGGATGGCGCGAATGCAGCCCGTGCGCGTGCCCCGCACACTGCCCGTCGTCCTCAGCCCCGATGAGGTACGACGGCTCATCGCCGCAACGGGCAACCTGAAGCACCAGACCGCGCTGTCGGTCGCCTATGGCGCCGGACTGCGCGCCGGCGAAGTGGTAGCGCTGAAGGTCGGCGATGTCGATAGCCAGCGTATGACCCTGCGCATCGAACAGGGCAAGGGCCGCCGCGACCGCTACGCGCTGCTCTCGCCGGTGCTACTTGAACGCCTGCGGGTCTGGTGGCGCGTGGCCCGTGCCCAGGGCAGGATGCTCGACGGCGGTTGGCTCTTCCCCGGGCTCGATCCCGTCGATCCGCTCAGCACGCATCAACTGAACCGTGCCATTCATGCCGCCGCCGAGGCGGCCCAGATCGACAAGCGCGTGTCCATGCATACGTTGCGCCACAGTTTCGCGACGCACTTGCTGGAACAGAAGGTTGACATCCGCGTGATCCAGGTGCTGCTCGGGCACAAGAAGCTGGACTATCTCCCGCGCGGAACTATGTCCCGTGGCGCACGAGACTTACGGGACGACATCAGCCGGCCGTGCGCAGCGCGGGACATAGGTGTGGCCTATAGGCCCTTCAAGAACGCCAGCAATCGGTCATCTGGTCGATACCGTCCCGGTTTGCCTTTAGGGGGCGTGGTCCTGTCCAGAACCGCCTGTTTTAATGTGAGGTTGGCGTCCAGGTAGACCTGTGTGGTTTCAACCGATTCGTGACCGAGCCAGAGTGCGATTACTGAGGGGTCGACACCTTCTTGCAGCAGATCCATCGCTGTCGTGTGTCGACTATCTCTATCAAGAGATAGAAGGCACTATATGCCCTTCCGAATTATGTCGGGCGGCACGATTGAACTTCGACGATCTACCCGAACGGAGTGTGTCGAAAGCAGATGTGCCAGACGTGCCCAAGTTATTACCCGACATAATTTCAGGCCGCTAAAGACTGTTCAGAAAGTCGAGAAGCTCGTCTGTCGGCTTGAAGCGTCCAGGCTTGCCGTGTCGCGGAGTTGCCTTCTCAAGGGCCTGTTCTTTCATCGCAAGGGTCGCTTCGATATAGATCTCCGTTGTCGCAACCGATTCATGCCCGAGCCACAACGCGATGACCGAGCGACGAACGCCTTGTTGCAGAAGGTCCATGGCCATGGTGTGTCTCAAACAGTGGACGGTGACCCGTTTTTGCTTTAACGACGGGCAGACTTCACAGGCGGTCTTGCGGTGCTTGTTTAGCAGGTACTGCACACCATGGACGCTGAGGCGTTCACCCCGCGCGCTGGGAAACAGAACCGTGCCATCACCACGTTGTGGTTCTCGCAACCACGCTTTCAGTACGGCGCGTGTGGATCTCGCGATGGGTGTACAGCGCTCTCTCCGACCTTTCCCGATCACCCGCACGTGAGCGCCTGCGCCAAGGATCAGGTCCTCACGTTTGAGACCGGTCATCTCGGACAGGCGAAGGCCGGTCTGTACGGCGACCAACATAAAGGCGTGATCGCGCCGGCCAGACCAGGTGCCTTGATCAGGCGCGGCTAGCAAGGCGTCGACTTCAGGGCGCGTCAAAAAGTGGACCAGTGTACGCGCGAAGCGTTTGCTAGGGATAGCAAGCACCCGCTGGATCTGCGCCGAATGAGCCGGAGTTTCGAGGGCTGCGTAGTGAAAGAAGGAATGAATTGCCGCGAGGCGTAGATTGCGAGTGCGAACGCTGACACCCTGGTGCTTCTCGAGTTCATCGAGGAACGCGACAATCAAAGGCGCATCGATGTCTTCGAAGTTAAGCCGGGACGGCGGTTTATGCAAACGCTGCTGCACGAATTTCAGAAGTTGCCGAAAGGTATCGCGATAGGAGGTGATGGTGTAAGGGCTCGCCTGACGCTGCTGCATCAGGCGCTGCGTGAAGAAGAGTTCCAGTAGTGGAGCGAACGTCGCTGAAGTAGTCATTGCACGTCCTCCCAGCGTTGTTCGAGTCGACGCATAGCCTCACGCATCAGTTCGGGCGAGGCGCTTAAATACCACTGCGTATCCTCAACGTGGACATGACCGAGGTAGGCCGACAGGATTGGTAGGCGACGCTCGGGATCCTGATCGGACCGGTACCAGCGTACAAGTGTGTTGGTTGCGAACACGTGCCTCATATCGTGCAGACGCGGCCCGTGACTGTCTGACTCACCGCGCAAGCCGATCTGCCGCGACAACGCATAGAAAGCGCGATGAATCTGACCACTGTCCAGCCGGTTGCCCCAGCTCGACACGAACAGGTACGAGGATACCGGTCGCCCCGCCCAATGACGTTGGCGTTTTGCGATATAGTTTGCGAGCACCTCGCAGGTCGAGGCATGCAAAGGAACCAATCTCGTCTTGCCTAGTTTCGCTCCGCGGACCGTCAATATCCCCGCGGTCAGATCCACGTCCTGTAGCTCGAGATTGCGCGCTTCACCCAGACGCATTCCTGATACGCTCAGCAATCCGAACAGGCAATGATAGGTCCACGGCAGCAGGGCACCCCGTTCATAACGATATGGCATTTGGAGTGCAGCCTGCAATAATGCGCAGATCTCGCTGGTCGAATATAAATACGGTCTAGCCCGCTTCGGTTGAAACGGTAACAAGCCTGGCGCTGGTATCTCGGTGCGAAGATCGGTAGCACTGCGATGGCGCGCAAACTGTCGTACATAGCTCAGACGTTGCGCCCATTGCGCGGGCCGGACATCCGATGGCTGTTGAGCCCACGCGAGAGCCAGTGCCTGGGTAACGTAGGGAGCACGATGCCGTTCCATAAACGCGACGAAATCTGGTAGCGCATTGCCTGCCTCTCTCAGCTTGAATCCCAGGCTGCGCCTCAGATCGATGTACTCCTTAACGGCGTGTCGAAGTGTATTCATCGCACACCTCCCGGCCAGGGCAAAGCAAGTGTGCGCAATGCCTTGATGTCTACCGACGTATAGATCTTCGTTGTTTGTGGATGATGATGTCCCAATACCTCGCCGATCTCGCTGAGCGAAGCCCCACGGCTCAACATCTGGGTGGCCAGGCCGTGGCGGAACTGATGGGCACCCATCGTGGGTGCGTCGATGCCAGCGCGCTGAAGCGAATTTCGGACGAGGGAGCCGACGCCACTTTGCCCACGAAAACCTGTGATGGGCGCTTTTGTGCGCAAAAATACGCGGCGACTGGCGCTATGAGGACGCCCGTACCGCAAATATGCGGCAATCGCCTTGCCGACGTCGGCGGGTAAGGGTAGCTCGCAGCGTTGGCCGCCCTTGCCGCGGACGCTCACCTGGCCCGCGCTCCAGTTGATGTCGTCGAGTTCGAGAAAAGCCACCTCACCAGCGCGTAACCCCAATCGCGCAAGCAGGAGCAGGATGGCGTAGTCACGACGCCCAACCGAGGTCCGTCTATCGATGCTAGCCAGCAGCTGCCGCGTCTGCTCAGCAGAAATCGCTCGAGGAATCGACGGCATCGACCAGTTGGCGACGACCGGAACCGCGGCAGCCAGATCCAGCGTAACGTCGCCGCGATAGCGCGCATAGCGTAGAAATGAGCGCAGTGCAGTGGTCATTAGCTTGGCTCGCTTCAAATGCAAACTTGGTGCACGGAACTGCACGAAGCTCACGACATCCACGGCACGTAGGCGCGATAAGTTGACCCTCCCGTCACCGAAGCAATGGCGGAGAAAATCGCGGATGAATGGCACGTAATTAATGACCGTCGTTGCGGCAAGAGCCTTAGCGTCGCACAAGTACTCTGCGTATGCCTGTGCACAGATCTCCGCAGGTGGCGCCCGACGTGTTGCTGTCTTCTCGACGGGAATCACGCCCTCACTGCGCATAAAATCGATGAGATGACGGAGCGCAGCCCGATCTCCAAGGTAAGGTTGCACATGTCGGGCGCGATAGCGCAAATACCGTGTCGCGCGGTCGTAGCAGATGTCCTTTACGCTGACGCCTGTCTTCTTAAGCCATCGACTAAAGCATGCGGCGATACGTACCTGCTGCTTCATGGACTGTGCGCTGTATCCCTGGGAGTAGATTGCATCCGCAAACGATACCAAATGGGCTGCAAGCGGCCCTTCTGGCGCCCGAGAGAGCGTGACCTGATCATGAATGGTGTACTTCACAATGACCTCCTTCCCCGGCGTGGGGAGCGGGTGGAAGGAGTAAAGATTATCTCTATCTGGCATCGGCCGTTTGGCCTAAAAAGCGCGCCGTCACGCGATTACAAGACACAATTCGGAGGGGCATATAGTGTCGCAACACATGCGGGCTCACGCGCTTGTTCTTCAGTGAAGAGCATTCGTTCGTGGCCGCTAAGACATGCTTGTGAAGCAGGTAGTGAACGCCGTGTGCGCTCAACCGGCCGCCGCGCGCATTGGGGAACAGTGGCTGATTCTCGGCCCGCGGCGGCTCTCGAACCCACGCGGCCAACACGGCGCGGGTGCTCTTGCTCAATGGCGTGCAACGCTCCTTGCGCCCCTTGCCAAACACGCGTACATGCGCGCCGGCGCCAATGTGCAGGTCCTCGCGCCCAAGGCCGGTCAGCTCGGACAGGCGTAACCCCGTCTGCACAGCCAACAACAACAGAGCGTGATCGCGGCGACCTGACCAAGTCTGCTGGTCCGGCGCGGCCAGCAACGCATCGACCTCCTGTCGGCTCAGGAATGGGACCAATGCGCGGCTAAAGCGCTTGGCCGGGATGGCCAGCACACGCTGGATGTGCGCTGAGTGTGACGGCATCTCGAAGGCCGCATACCGGAAGAACGAGTGCACTGCCGTCAAGCGCAGGTTACGCGTTCGAGCCGTGATGCCACGAACCTGCTCCTGTTCATCCAGGAAGTCCGTTACCAGCGGCGCATTGATGTCTTCCAGTGCCAGAGTGGATGGCGCTTTATGCAGGCGTCGCTGTACAAATTCCAGCAGTAACCGGAATGTGTCGCGGTACGATGCGATCGTGTGCACACTAGCCTGGCGCTGGTGCATCAGGCGCTGGATGAAGAACTTCTCCAGCAAGGCGGCGAAGCTGGGCTCCCTAGTCATGATGACTCTCCCCAACGGCGTTCAAGGCGATCCATCGCTTGTGCCATCAACTCGGGCGACCCGCTCAAATACCAGTATGTGCCGGCCACATAGATGTGCCCAAGATAGGTCGACAGCACCGGCAACAAGCGCCAGGCGTCCTCTCCAGACTGATACCAACGTATCAGCACTTCAACGGCGAAGCGATGCCGGAAGTCATGCAACCGTGGCCCCTTGCTTGCGCCTTCGGCACGCAGTCCCGTTTGCCATGACAGCGCGTAGAACGTCCGATGAACGCGACCTATGTCGAGCCGGGTGCCGCGACTCGTGACGAACACATAGGACGAGACCTGGCGACCCAGGAACTGTTTGCGGCGCCTGAGGTAGTCAGCCAGGACGGTACAGGTGGTCGGATGAATTGGGACTAGGCGCGATCGGCCGAGCTTGGCACCGCGAATCGTCAGAACGGCGTCTTCGAGGTCCACGTCCCCAAGCTCGAGGTTCAGCGCTTCGCTGATACGCAGGCCGGTAACGCTGAGCAAGCCGATGAGGCAATGGAACACCCACGGCCGCAGCGGCGTCGACGGCCAGGCCACCGGCAGTTCCAATGCCGCATTCAGCAAGCGCCGTACTTCCGCTTCCGTGTATAAATGAGGTCTGGCTCGCGTAGACCGATGGGGCAACATGCCGACCGGTGGAATTTCCGTGCGGGTGTCGGTGGCACTGCGGTGGCGGGCAAAGCCGCGTACGAAGCAAAGGCGCCTGGCCCATTCTGCGGGTTGAACCGACGGATTTTGCGCCCACTCTAGAGCGAGGCCGTTGCTGATATGCTCGGCATGCCGCGTCTCCATGAAACTGACGAACCGTGGCAACAGCAAGCCGGCATCGTGCATCTTGAAGCCCAGGCTGCGACGCAGGTCAAGGTACTCCTGAAGTGCCTCTCGAAGCGTGTTCATCATGCACCTCCTGGCCAGGCTATGGCTAATTTCCGGAGGGCGCTGACATCCACCTTCGCATAAAGGCTCGTGGACTGCGGGCTTCGATGGCGAAGAACTTGGCCGATCTCCGGGAACGACGCACCGAGCTGCAACATGCGAACAGCCAAGGCGTGCCGGAACTGGTGCGAGCCGCGGTGCGGCGCGTCGACTTTGGCTCGATTGAGCGCGTGGCGCACGATCGTGCCGATGCCGTCCGACCCTTCCATCAACCCGCGTATCGGTGCCACGGATCGAAGGAAGAGGTGCCGATCTGGACTGGCAGGACGCCCGCGCTCGAGATAGGCGGCGATCGCCTCGCCCACGTCGGCGGTCAATGGCAGGAGACTCTCGCGGCCACCCTTGCCACGCACACGCAATTGAGCGCAGTCCCAGTCGACGTCGTCCAGCGTCAGCCTGACGATCTCGCAGGCTCGAAGTCCCAGTCTTGCCAGAAGCAGCAGCACGGCTCGATCGCGTCGGCCCACCGCGCTCTTGCGGTCGCAACTGTCGATTGCGCGCTGTGCGTGCTCGGCTGCAATGGCTCTGGGGATGGGGGGTGTGCTTGCCCAACTGGCTACCGCTGGCACGCTTGCAGCAAGTCCCGCGGTGACCTCGCCGCGAAACTGGGCGTAACGAAGGAAGGACCTCAGTGCCGTGATAACGTTCTTTAGGGCGGCCGGCGCCATGCGCTTTGCCTCGCTCTTAACGAAAGCGCTGGCGTCGGTCACGCGAACGTCCCGCAAGCAGACTTCTCCTTGGCCGAACCGCCACACCAGAAATTTGCGTGCCCACCTTGCATAGGACTCGACGGTCACAACGGCCAAACCCTGATCGCGTTTTAAGGATTGCGCAAACCCATCGACAACTTGGTCAGCGGCAATAGCGTGCGTTTGAGCGACATGACACACACCGCGATCGCGCAAGAAGCGCATCAACAGTTCCAATGCGTGCAGTTCCCGGCGTCGCGTCTCGAAGCATCGCGATCGACGCCGCGAACGAAAACGCTGATACCGCACGACGTCGTCGTCCCTTAAGTCATGGAAGGAAATGCCGCCATCTTCGCACCAGTGCCCAAACGCAAGCGCGTGTTGTGCCAACTGACATACATAACTAACCGAGTATTGCTGCCCGATCAGCGAACCGACGAACGCAACAAGGTGCTCCGCAGTTGCGCCTCTGATGGTGCAGACCAGCGCGGCAGCGCTCTCATAAGAATCTTCCATGGTCCTCTCCTGTCAGGCGAAAGTGCCTGCAAAAGAGAATGCCAATATCTAGCGCCCATGCGGAAAGTCCACGCCGGACGGGGGTTCTCGGTGAACACGGGACATAGTTCCGCGCGGGAGATAGTCCACCCTATTGACTGCAGTCAATAGGCTGGAGACCACCGCGCTGTACGCGCAGGTGGCCACCGACCTGCTGCGCGAAGTCATCAGTCCGCTGGAGCGTCTGCCCTCCGAGTAACGCGGCCCAGTGCAGTACCCCATGCTGGAGGTCGCAGACATCTTCCGCGCCCAGGGCCCAGTATGGCGACGCACGGTGTCGCTGAGCCTGGGGCAGCTGAAGGTCATGTCAGCCATCGAACAGTGCCGCAGCGCGGCGCTGGGAGGACACGTATTGCGCTGTTCCGGCTGCGCACAGATCGAGGTCGCCTACAACTCCTGCCGCAACCGCCATTGCCCGAAGTGCCAGGCCAGTGCCGCGCGCCGCTGGCTCGAAGCACGCCAGGCCGATCTGCTGCCGGTCGAGTACTACCACGTCGTCTTCACGCTGCCCGCGCCCATCAGCGCCATCGCCTGGTACAACAAGGCCGTCATCTACGCACTGCTGTTCGACATCGCTGCCGAAACGCTGCGCACTATCGCCGCTGATCCGAAGCATCTGGGTGCCAACATCGGCGCCACGCTTGTGCTGCACACCTGGGGCTCAGCGCTCACGCATCATCCGCACGTGCACGGCATTGTCCCCGGAGGGGGCCTGTCGCCCGATGGTGAGCGCTGGATTGCCTGTCGGCCAGGTTTCTTCCTGCCGGTGCGCGTCCTCTCCCGCCTGTTCCGGCGCCGCTTCCTCGAGGCACTCGAAGCGGTTCACCGTCGTGGCCAGTTGCAATTCTTCGGCGAGTACACGGAGCTTGCCAATGCGGCTGCCTTTGCGCGGTGGCTCGCACCGCTGCGCGCGTGCGAGTGGTTCGTGTATGCCAAACGTCCCTTTGCAGGGCCCAAAGCCGTGCTCGCGTACCTCTCACGCTATACGCACCGCGTCGCGATCTCCAATCAACGCCTGGTCGCTTTCGATGAGCACGGTGTGACCTTCCGCTGGAAGGACTACCGGGCAAAGGGGCGCACCCGCTACAAGACCATGACGCTTGAGGCTGGCGAGTTCATGCGCCGCTTCCTGCTGCACGTGCTGCCCGGCGGGTTCCATCGCATCCGTCACTACGGGCTGCTGGCCAACCCGGTGCGCCGCGCCAGTCTCGCGAAAGTGCGTGAACTGCTGCACGTCGCGACCGCGGTCAACGCGTCACCCCACGAAACCGTCATGGAAACGCGCCCGGTCTTCATCTGTCGGCACTGCGGCGCACCGATGATCGTCATCGACATCCTTGAGCGCACCGCACCGATTCGCGCACCACCGATGCAAGGCCACCTATGAGAGCAGTACTTCATGGACGTGCACACCAACCGTCGGCTCCACGGCAACGCGGGCCGCGAGTGGACGTTCGTGCCTGCCGCTTCGTGCAGCCCCTCGCACCTCCGCTTCACCATCACGATTGCGCGCCTGCATCGCATCACCACGGCATCTGGCCCATCCAGCATCCCGTTCCGCCGACCAGCCTCTCACATAGCTGAGGACCCCGGACCATCAATCGCCATAGTCACCCAGGATTCCAGCCGCATCGGACCACTCCGCGGTTTCCTCCCTCGAGGCTTATTGGACGCCTGCCCACACGCGCCGCGGCACACTCGCAGCCATGTGATTGAGGGCAGGCGTCCAATAACCCTTAACGGAAGCAGCCGGTGTTGTGGCAAGAGTCCGAACGGCGGCTATATAGGGTCGGCGGGAGTTCGCCCCGGGGCGCGGGCGCTCAGTTGCTGCCAGTAATCACAGGTCCGAGTGCGGGCATGAGCGGTTTCTCCCTATCCATTAGCGGGCGTCTGCTGACCAGCGGGCGGGGCGCGGTCATACTGGATGCGAGCGACGTTCTCAAGCTGTCCGGCTGGCTATCGTGCGCACCAATCTCATGTGGGAAAATCAAAGTGATGAAGAAGACGAGAATTTCGATCATTCTGTTCGTGCTGGCCGTGCTCAGCACGCTGGCGCATGCGAGCCTGGCTACAGGTGCCCACGAGTTCAAGAACGATGTCAAGACGGCAGGAAAGAAGAGCGGGCATGCTGCGCGCGATGCCGCGCACGCGGTCGGCCATGGTACGAAGAAGGCCGGCCATGCCGTTGCCGATGCATCAAGGCACGGCTATCACGCGACGAAAAAGTTCGTGACAGGGCACGGATAAGGGTCACTTCGCGGCAACTGAGGCGAAGACTGAGGCGGCGACTGCGGATCCATGACACGAGCAGCCTGTTGCTCGTGTCATGGACGATCGCACTCTTAGCTGAGCCGATATCAAGTGCGACAGCGCGGTCGTTCTGCCGCCAATCTGTGATGTCCAGACCGTGGCCGGCGC
The DNA here is from genome assembly GCF_001028175.1 of Caballeronia mineralivorans PML1(12). Lineage (GTDB taxonomy): Bacteria > Pseudomonadota > Gammaproteobacteria > Burkholderiales > Burkholderiaceae > Caballeronia > Caballeronia mineralivorans. Next base: position 36,557 of record NZ_AEJF01000163.1, on the reverse strand, counting down.
TTGCCTAACCGTTTTCCGCGCTAACTGCCATTACCGAAGCCTTGCCGTAGGGCACCCCAATAAATGACATCGCACCTCAACAAAATCAGACACTTGCGCGACGCTGCGTCATAGGTAGCTGACAGTCGCGCCAGACTGGCTGCAACTGACCTATGTTCGCGCCAAAGTAGTGGCTTTTTTTACGGCCGCTGCTGCGACGATCGATGATGAAAGGATGTCGGCACTCTGTAGAAAACGCGCAGAATCGCTTGCTTCGGAGACGTCGTCTGGCGCCATCTGATAGCTGCTAGCTTGAGGTTGGCGAGGATGATTCGTTCCGCCTGATCGGGACGAATCCAACCTGCAGGCCAAAGAGCTTCGCAACGCTGTTGAGCGAGTCGACGGTCGGATTTCCGGTCCCGCGCTCGATGTCCTGAATGACCCGGCGGCTGACGCCTCGGTGCGCGGCGAATTCCGCTTGGGTCAGGCCCGTCATCTCGCGCATCGCTTTCATGGTCTCAGGAATGGTCATGTCGCCCCGGCCGATCCTTTCGTAGAAAGTACGGCGCAGGTCATTCTGCTCTTCACGGGTAGGTCGGTTCCGACGGGGCATGATGAGCCTCTGGCGGTTGAAGGGCTTTCAGTTGTCGGACCTGCGTATCAATGTACTGCGTCAGGAACTCGATGATGTCGTGATCGATGCCCTGCTCTTCCATGATGTCGGGCAGGCGTTCGATCTGCGCGGCAAAGCGGCTCAGTTCCAAGGCGAGCATTCGGCGCTCGTGGTCAGATACAGGCAGCGCCGCAAGCACATCGGCCCAGTCCGTCAGTTCAACCCGAGTGTCTGGCCGATACCATCTCAGCGCACGTGGAATCACCTCGGGATCAAGGTACATCGGCGCGAAGTCGAACAGGGGTGTGAGCCGGACTTTGCCTTCGACCAACTGCACGGCTGTATTGCGCGCGTGATTGTCCGTGTTGCCCATCGCCAGATTGATCACGTCCCGTTTGATGAATTCGAGCGTTTCGGCTGATGGATCGGTCACAACCTTGCGGATCCCGGCCACGACCTCGAAGAGGCTCGGGCGCAGGTCAAAGCCGGGCAGTCCCAGAATAGATGCCACGCTTTCCTGATGGAGGCGCACCACTTTCCCGTCGCTCGCGATCCGGTCAAAGCGCGGGACCAGCAGAAGGTCTCCGTGAAGGGTCGGCAAATCCGCGTGCGTGCGGATAGCAAGCGCGGAGGCCACCCGCATGTACGCCGCTTCATTGCGCAGGATCTTGTTGTCGGCCGCGCTATTGCCGCGCGGCAGTTTCGCGATCAGATGCTGGGTAGCGTCGGCATCGGGCAGGATGGCATCACCGTGCAGCAGGCCCGCTCGGTCCCGAGTGAGCAGGTATTTCGGCGCCGCACCCTGGACCCCCGTGGTGCCGGTGCTCAGCATCCCGTGCAGGAACATCCTGTCCTTGAATTCCGCGCTGCGCACGACGACGTCGTCGATCGTCAGGCCGGGTAGGCCACGCGCTCCCGGGTGCCGGGCGACGTGCGTCTCAAAATAGTCGGCTGCCTCGGCAACCCGGATTCGGCCGACCGGATTGAAGGCGCCCGCACAGATCAGCGGGAAGTCCGCATCAGGGCCATCCGGTAGTTTCAGCTCGCCCAGCAGGAAGCAACGACCGGCCCCCTGCGGGGCGAGGTCGTGGAGGAATGCGGGCATGGTCCGGGCCGCGCGGAGGTGCATATCGACGGGCTCAGCCAGTGATAGTGGGGCGTCCGTGTGTTCGACGGCGTACATGACCAGATGATTCCACTGGCAAAGGCCGTCGTTGAGTTCGATCTGCGCGCAGTCGACCCAGCGATCGTCCAGGAATATTTGCAGGGTGCAATCCATGAGGCAACTCCTTATGCCTCATAAATGTAGCATGATAGGGCTATGAATTTCTTATGCGCTTCTTATAAGAAGTTTTTTGGTCGAATCAGCGGCAATTAGCATGAAGGTCCGGCACTGGCTTCCACCCGGCGGTGGAAACCCTCTCTCGAACTCAACTCGAAGCCGAAAGCTTTGCCGGCGACCGCGAGCTGGCTCGCGCGCATTGACTCACCAGAAGCCGAAAGCCAGGCTGCCGGGCGATACGCTCAAGCGTCTTAGTCAATGCCGCGTAGTGTCCCCGAAGTGACATTCGCGAAATCCCTCCCGAGCCGCGGATTCTGTCTCCCGGCGTCGAAAAATCCGTTCTTGGGTCGTGAAATTTTCACGATCCTGGAGATTTTTCGCGTGCTCCTCGAAAAACATGCAGGTTTTTGGATGCGCTCGGCAAGCGTCCGCGGGTTGGCCTGCAAATCAAGGGGAGTCGGCGTCCATAGCGTCGGCTGAACCGCCTGTAGCCTCGGGAAAAGAGTCCCTGACCACTTCCTCAATGCGAGCGATGACGTTCTCGGGCAGGTAATAGTATTGCTTGCGCTTATTTGCCGAGAGCTTTCCGTTGTTGGACTTCACCATGCGAATGAGGGCCGACAGGTCCGACTGTCTCAGGTCGAATTCCGTGTCCAGCTGCCTGAAAGCTTCGTCGTAACCGCTGAGCCAGCTGAGCTTCTCCGGCAGTTCTGTCCGGATGGCCTCCACCAGCATCTCGTGCAGGAAACGCACTTCCCGACTGGCGTCAAAGAAACGATACGGGCGGCCTCCCGGATGCCGGGTCACTAGCGGAGCCGGGTCGCTCATCACGTAGTCCCACAACCGGGTGGCTGGGACCGAAAAGCCTTTGAGGACTTCAGCGTACTCTGCTTCGTGACGAAGGATGACGGCCGAAACTGGAACGATGGCTCCGCCACGCAGGCGTCGCGCGCCGTTCAGCACATGGTGGATGATGAAGCGATGAATCCGCCCATTGCCATCCAGGAAGGGGTGCAGGTAGACGAATCCGAAAGCGGCGCACGCGGCTCTTACCAGGATATTCGGGCAGCGAAGGCCGATTTCGTTGATGAAACGCTCCCAACCTGCCATCGCCCGCGGCAGGTCTTCAGGAGAAGGCGGAAAGAAGGTGACGCGGCGCGTGCCATCCTCGAGCCAGTTCTGCTTCGTCCGATAGGACGCCTCCTGGCTGAACACCTCGCGAACGATGATGTTCTGCAGCCCGACCAGCCAGTCCTCTGTCACCAGCTTCTCTTCGCCAGCGTGAGCCAGGAGCTGAACAAACCGTTCAGCCTTGTCCGCGCTGGGGTTTTCTCGTTCGATGCTGAAACTGCTCCGCGTCTCCGACAGGTAGAGGTAGCTGACAGCCCGGGCATAAAGCGTCGGGTCCGTCAGGCCGTCCAGCGTCTCGGAAGCTTCGTTGAGAAGCTCATCGAGCGTCGGGCTTTCTGGTAGGGCCGAGCGGCGCACGAGTGGGCAGAAGGCAGAGGTGCCTGGCAGGTTATCCCGGACGCGAAACTTCGAGTTGTTCGCCGCACGTTCGGCAGTGAAATACTCATCTTTTGGAAGTGCGTCGACGTATGGGCCTGTCGGTGTGGCTTCGACGGACAGGCTTTTGCCGGTTAGCCATTCCCACAGGAAGCAGGCCCGGCGGATGTGCGCCCCATTGGGCGACTCTGTGAGGCGGCGAACGAGCTCTGTGTCGGGCAGGCGCTCGAACACGGCGTCGATGACTTCGAGGTTCACACCCTCGTGCCGCAGGGCGAACTCAAGATGACCCACCGGCGTCGATTCGAGCGCGACGTTGCGTGGGAACCAGAATCCATTGTGCGCAGGCACTCGCCGATTCACTGAGCCGCTAATGAAGCAGGGGTGCGTGAGCGGGCGGACAGGCAGGTTAAAGGTTCGGATTAGGCGCTCGTAGCCGACGGGTTCCAGACTGGACATGGACTCGAGATTTTTTCACTTGATTCGAGATTTTATCACTCAAAGGTGTTTTTCTGTATTTTCCTCGAAAATTATTCACGACGGACCAGATTTGGAGAGACCGTGGCTATACGGGTTCCCCGTTCAGCGATGGCGATACGGAACCCCAAACCTAGAAGAAACACTATGCGCGTACTTTACAAAACCGGAGCGGCCCTGTTGCTGGTGCTGCCGTTACTCGGACACGCTGCCAACGGGCATGGCCTAAGCTAGGAGCGCATCAACGGTCATCGCCGCGCATCTACCGGCAAGAAGCGCATTCGCTAGAGAAGCAAAGGGGCGGCATGGTAATAGAGCGAGCATGCGCAAAGAACTCACCGAACCTCCCTACCGCCCAACGTGTAGCGATCCGGAGCCCCCAAGGGCCAATGTAGTCCTCGCATCCGCGCCACGCTGCATCTAACGCAACCACCGAAATCCAAACCACAGGGTCGGGCTCGACGTTCCATCCTTCGCCGATCGGCTGCTGCATCCACACAATGTTCAGAAGGTCCGCCATATCAAGCTTTTCCCTGTTTTCCTATGTTTCCCTCCCTACAAGGCGCTGTTTGGCTGGACTGCTGCGTATTAACTTTTCCAATCGGCTGCACGTTAAACCACAGTCACTAGCGGGCTATAGCCTCGAAGCACGGTGTCGTGGGTCAGAAATTGCATCTGCTCGTGAATCGCTTGACCGATCAGCAAGCGGTCGAACGGATCTTTATGCAGCGCGGGAAGGTGCCGCACTTGCACCGCATGCCAAGCGGTCACCGGTAGCTCCTGCGCGCCCAATCCCTCAATACCGGCCACCACATCGCGGGCATTCGCATTGAGATTGCCGAGCGCGATCTTGATGGACAATTCCCACACTGTCGCTGCGCTCACGAATATTTCATCGGCGCTCGTCATCAGCTTGCGCATCGGACGCGTGAGCTTGGGATCATCCACCAATGCCCACAGATAAATATGGGAATCAAGCAGCAGACGCATCGGCCGACCCCTCGAACAGTGCAATATCCTCTTCAGTCATCGGGTCGTAGAAACCCTCCTTAATCTCGATCTCGCCTTTCATCACGCCAAACTGAATCTTGCGCTTTTGCTTTTGCAGCGGCACAAGCCGCGCCATCGGCGTGCCCGCCTTCGCGATGATGATTTCTTCCCCGGCGGCGGCCTGGTCTACCAGCTTAGAAAAGTTCGTCTTGGCGTCGTGAATATTGACGGTTTGCATAGTCGCTCCTAATGGACTAACGCAATCTTAGTCCACTTAGTCCGATGATGCAAATCCGATCGCGTCTACGCATCGGCTTGTCACGGTCGGCACGACGGTTACAGTGCGCAGCTCGCGCTGGGATGTTTTCCGAGGCCAGGTTATTCTGCGCCGACAACGAATGCTGCGCGGTCCTTACCTTTGATCCAACCAGGTTCGCGCCCCATTCCGCTCCAGGTCGCGCCCGACTCCGGGTCCCGATACGTTGGGCCGCTGCGCTCGCGTTGCTTCCGCGTCTTTTTGGTCGAGAACACATCTTCAACCGTGAAATCGAACTCCGCGATTTTTGCCTTGATCTCGGCTAAAGCGCCCGCTGCTTCTGCACATTCAACTTGGGCTGTCGTCTACTCCGGGAAGGAACCGATGGTTTGGCCCTTCCCGAGGCCGCGTTGAGCGAGCGAAAAAGCGTGCGCCCTATGCAATTGTCCGAACGACACCGCCGTCGACACGCAAGGACGTACCTGTAGTCGCTGAAGCCTGCTCCGAGCAGACATAGACGACCAGGTTTGCGACTTCTTCGGTTGTCGCGAAGCGATTGAGGAGCGTGGTCGGGCGATGCGTTTTCAGGAACTGCTGCTCGGCTTCCTCACGCGTAATGCCTTGCGCATCTGCGTTCGCCTGCGCCCAACCACCCATAATCTCCGAATTCGTCGGACCAGGGAGAACCGAATTAACGGTGACGCCCGTTCCGCCGACCACCTCGGCCAAGCCCCTCGCAATGGCGAGCTGAGCGGTCTTGGTCGTGGCGTAGTCGATCATGTCCTTGGGGATGGCAAGCGCGGACTCGCTGCTGATGAAGACGACGCGCCCCCAGCCGCGCTTCGTCATGTTTGGCACATAGTGGCGGGAGGCGCGAATGCCGCTCATGACGTTAAGTTCGAAGAGATCGATCCACTCGCTGTCCTCAATTTCGAAGAAGGACTTCGGACGCCCAGTACCCACATTGTTGACGAGAATGTCCGCATCCGGCGCCTGCGCGAACAAGTCCGCCGCGCCTTTCGGGGTCGCAAGATCTGCGATGACGCCGGTAAACTCCGCCTTTGGCAAGAGTTCGCGAAGCTCCCGAAGCGCCGTGGAGACGCGCTTCTCTGTGCGGCCGTTGATCACGACCGCGGCGCCTGCGCGCCCCAGCCCTTCTGCAATGGCTCGGCCGATACCTGCCGTGGACCCAGTAACGACGGCCTTGCGGCCAGTGAGATCAATATTCATGACACCATTCCTTCAGCTGTGGAGAGAGCTGCATTGTGAGTGATGTCGGAACCGATGATAATAGCTTAATTTGCCATAATATTAATTCCCAGGAGGAATGGAAGTGGATCGATTCCACGAATTAAACGCCTTCATAGCCGTGGTTGAAGCAGGCGGTTTTACAGCTGCCGCGCATCGAACCGGCGATTCACAGTCAGCAATCAGTAAGGCTATCGGCGCGCTCGAGAGGCGCCTCGGCGTGGTGTTATTTAACCGAAGTACGCGCCGCGTGACCCTGACGGATCAGGGGCAGAGATACTACGATCGGGCAAAACCGCTTCTTGACGAGATGGATGACGCCGACAGCGAGCTGACCAGCAGCACGCATAATGTCTCGGGTCTAATCAGGATCGCTGCATCAGGTACTTTCGGCCGTCTTCATATTTTGCCGCTTATTCCCGACCTGCTATCACTCAATCCTAGCCTTCAGGTGGATCTCATTCTCTCGGACTTCGTGCGAGATATGGTGGAAGATGGGATTGATCTGGCGATCCGAGTGGGGCCCGTGAACGATCCTGACGCGATCGTCAAGCGCGTGGCCAGCACTCCTCTCGTCTGCGTCGGATCCCGTCGCTACTTCGAGCAACGCGGAATGCCAAAGACTCCTGTCGAGCTCGTTGATCACAATTGCCTTTTATATCGCGGCTTGACGGAGTCAACGCATTGGCCTTTTGTAGGGCCAGAAGGTCGATTTAGCGTGTCCGTGCACGGAAATCTCACGTCCAACAGTATCGAAACGATCCGGGCTGGTGTTCTAGCCGGTGTGGGAATCGGCCTGTTTGCCAAGATCTCTCTTGCCGATGATCTCCGACATCCGGACGTCATCACCGTTCTCGACGAATTTATAGGCGACGCCAGAGACATAAGCCTCATCTGGCCAAGACGCCGGTTTGTACCGGCGCGTGTGCGACAAGTCACCGATTTTTTCGCAGAGGCTATACCGCGGCGTATTTAGTCGCCCGAACTTAGGAAAAATGGTCAGCGATGGCGGAGGGGGGCCTTCGGATCAGTCAAGCGGACTTCCTATTGATCGCGCGAGCCATGAAAGCTCAAGAAGCAGAGCACGAACACGGTCCAGTCCCCTGAAACATGGTTGGTATTGCTTGCTCGAACACCTCACATTCCATCCTTGCCGAAGGTTTCGTCGCACAGCCAGACGCCATACGTTCTTCGTTCTGGATAGGATGGAGGATGAGTTACTCATGATTGAGCAAGCCTGCCGTTTGCCGGCAAGATGTGCCTTATTGGTACCTGCGGACTCGCCATCAATTGGGCCTTCCGGTCGGCGAGCATCGGTTTCGAGTTGGAGAGACGCTTTGGGGGACAAGGTCTCATGCGCGAAGCTCTTAGCTCAACTGTCGACCATGCCTACGATCGCTGGGACATCAATCGAATTCAGGCAACGACCGACCTCGACAACCACGCGTCTATAGGGCTTCTGCGCAGCTTGGGATTTATAGAGGAAGGCATCATGCGACAGTGGGGGTACTGGAAAGACGCATTTCACGACGTTCGTCTTTTTTCCTTGATCAAGGCTGAACGACCCATCTATCCCACAGCGTAGGTTCTGGCGCTTGATCAACGATCCGGGCGGTTGTCCGCGACCGTCCGCTATCGAGAAAATCGACGGTCCCTTTACAGGGTCGTGAAGCGCCTCTCGCCCTTTCTGAATGGAAGCCGCATCGGCAAGTTGCCGGGTGCCACTTGCGCCGCGCGGCAGCCCTTCGATTTCCGCGCTTTCCCGGCAGTCCAATCAATTCCGTTCTTTCGAGTCTAGCTAATTGCGCGCTAGTCCAACGAATTCCGTTTCCCGACAAGTCTTCCTGGCCGTTTCGAACATTGCCATCCATCAGAAAAAACGCCCGGATAAGCCGGGCGTTTCGGTGATCCGAACTTGGCAAATTTTTCACTTTTTGTGGCATCCGACAAGTCTCAAACGTCAATATTCCCCGCTCTTAGCGCATTCGATTCAATAAACGCGCGACGCGGTTCAACGTCATCACCCATCAGCGTCGTAAAGATGCCATCGGCTGCAATCGCATCTTCGATCTGAACCCGCAACAACCGCCGCACCGTCGGGTCCATCGTGGTTTCCCACAACTGAGACGGGTTCATTTCACCCAAGCCCTTATACCGCTGCTTGCTGACGTTGCGCTCCGCGTCCGCGATCAACCACTTCATCGCGCTCTTGAAGTCGGTAACCGCCATCGACCGTTCGCCGCGCTTGATCAACGCACCCGGCCCGATCAAACCCTTGAACGTATTCGCGGTCGTCTGCAATTGCTTGTAGTCCGCGGTCAGCTGAAAGTCTTCATCGATAACGGAAACCTTCACATTCCCGTGATGCCGGCGATTGATATGCAGCGACCGGATCTCGCGCACTGGGTCGTAAGCCGGCTCGACAGTCACTTCCGGCTTCAACGGATCGGCCCGCAACGCAGCTTGCAGAGCCGCTGCGGATGCCGCCGCCGCTTCCTCCGTCGACAAATCCAGCGCGATGCCGTCCATCACCGCTTCAAGCGCATTGACGTCGTAGAACCGGCTGACGCGATCCACCACCGCCTGCGCGAGCAAATACGCACGCGCCAGTTCACCCAGCGCGTCACCCGTAATCGGTGTCGCGCCTTCAGCCGGGATCAACTCCGAACCCTGCAATGCCAGCTTCAACATATGCTGATTCAGCTCGTGCGTGTCCTTGAGATACCGCTCGTCCTTGCCCGCCTTGATCTTATAAAGCGGCGGTTGCGCGATATAAATAAACCCGCGCTCCACGATCTCCGGCATCTGCCGATAAAAGAACGTCAGCAACAGCGTACGGATGTGCGCACCGTCCACGTCCGCGTCGGTCATGATGATGATACGGTGGTAGCGCAGCTTGTCGAGGTTGTAATCGTCCTTGCCGAGCCCGGTCCCGAGCGCCGTCACCAGCGTCACGATCTGCTCCGACGAAATCAGCTTGTCAAAGCGCGCGCGCTCCACGTTCAGCACCTTGCCGCGCAACGGCAAAATGGCCTGGAACTTCCGGTCACGTCCTTGCTTCGCCGAGCCACCTGCCGAGTCGCCCTCGACGATATAAATCTCCGACTTCGCCGGATCCTTCTCCTGGCAATCGGCGAGCTTCCCCGGCAAACCAACGCCGTCGAGCACGCCCTTGCGCCGCGTCATTTCACGCGCTTTACGAGCGGCGTCGCGAGCCCGCGCTGCATCGATAATCTTGTTCGTAATGATCTTCGCGTCGTTCGGCGTTTCCTGCAGAAACTCCTCGAGCGCCTTGGCGACCACGTCTTCAACCGGCGCGCGTACTTCCGACGACACCAGCTTGTCCTTCGTCTGCGAGCTGAATTTAGGCTCCGGCACCTTCACTGACAGCACGCACGACAACCCTTCGCGCATGTCGTCGCCGCTCGTCTCGATCTTCGCTTTCTTCGCGATATCGTGATCTGTGATGTACTTGTTCAGCACCCGCGTCATGGCCGCGCGCAGGCCGGTCAAGTGCGTGCCGCCATCGCGCTGCGGAATGTTGTTCGTGAAGCACAGCACGCTTTCGTTGTAACTGTCGTTCCACTGCATGGCCACTTCGACCGTGACGTTGTCCTTCTCGCCAATCGCGTGAAACACATTCGGATGCAGCACTTGCTTCGCTTTGTTGATGTATTCGACAAAGCCCTTCACGCCGCCGATAAACGCAAAATCGTCTTCCTTGCCGTCACGCTGATCGGTCAGGCGAATTCGCACGCCGTTATTCAGGAACGACAGTTCGCGCATACGCTTGGCGAGGATGTCGTAGTGGAATTCCACGTTACCGAAGATGGTGATATCGGGCATGAAATGCACTTCGGTGCCGCGATTTTCGGTGTCTCCAACAACGTGCATTGGCGAATACGTAATACCGTCTTCGGTCACGAGTTCGCGGTTCTGCACCACGCCGCGATGAAACTCCATGAAGTGCTTCTTGCCGTCGCGGCGCACGGTGAGGCGCAGCCATTCGGACAAGCCGTTCACGCACGACACGCCCACGCCGTGCAAGCCGCCCGACACCTTGTAGCTGTTCTGGTCGAACTTGCCGCCGGCGTGCAACTCGGTCATCACGATCTCGGCGGCGCTGCGCTTCGGATCGTGCTTGTCGTCGAGCTTCAGGCCCGTGGGCACACCACGGCCGTTGTCGGTCACGGAGATGGAGTTATCGGCGTGAATAGTGACGTGGATGTCGTTGCAATGGCCGGCGAGCGCTTCGTCGATGGAGTTGTCCAGCACTTCGAAAACGAGGTGGTGCAGACCCGTGCCATCCGACGTATCGCCGATATACATACCCGGCCTCTTGCGGACCGCCTCCAGACCCTCGAGGATCTGAATGGAGGATGCGCCATAAGCGTTGTCGGGTTGCGAAATTGGGTTTTCAGTCATGGGTTTTTTTCCGGTTCTGCGTCACTACTGGGTTGCTACTGGGTCACTACGCGGTCACTGCGGGGTTGCTGCGCGGTCGCTGCATGAGACTTTTCGAAACACCTTAAAAATGCCAAAGGGGCAATGCGCCCCTTGGAAAGTTTTTAGTTTTGGCCGCGTCAGATGCGCATCGGCATCACCACATATTTGAATTCGTCGTTCTCGGGAATCGTGATCAAGGCGCTTGAGCTAGCGTCGCCGAGGCTCACTTGCAGCATGTCGATCTTCAGGTTCGCGAGCACGTCGAGCAGATACGTGACGTTGAAACCGATGTCCACGCTGTCGCCCTGATACGCGATTTCCAGCTCTTCCTGCGCTTCTTCCTGGTCGGCGTTGGTCGACATGATCTTCAACTGGCCCGGCTCAATCAGGCAGCGCACGCCCTTGAACTTGTCCGACGTCAGGATGGCGGCACGCTGCAGCGAACGCTGCAATTCTTCGCGGCCGATGAGGAACGTGTTCTTGTGCGACTTCGGGATCACGCGCTGGAAGTCGGGGAACTTGCCCTCCACCAGCTTCGACACGAGTTCGACCTGGCCGAACGTGAACTTGACCTGGCTTGCCGCAATATCGATCACGAGCGCGTCGTCGATATCTTCCAGCAAGCGCTGCAATTCCAGGATCGTCTTGCGCGGGATGATGACTTCCTGCCGCGGGAACGAGCCTTCGATTTTCATCGATGAAAACGCCAGCCGGTGACCGTCGGTTGCGACCGCCATCAATTGGTCGCCGTCGACCACGAGCAGCATGCCGTTCAGGTAATAGCGGATGTCCTGCTGCGCCATCGCGAAGTGGACCATGCCGAGCAATTGCCGGAACGTCTTTTGCGGAACCGAGAGGCTCGCGCCGAATTCCGTCGCCTGATTGACGGTCGGGAACTCATCGGCAGCAAGCGTCTGAAGCGCAAAGCGGCTCTTGCCGGAGCGCACGGTCAGCTTCTTGTCGGTGAGATCGAGCGAGACTTCGCCCGGCGGCATGGCGCGCAGGATGTCCAGCAGCTTGCGCGCGGCGACGGTGGTGGCGACCTGATCGCTGCCGGTGCCGAAATCGGCGCGGGTGGTGATCTGAAGTTCGAGATCGGTCGAGAGGAACGACACGTCGGCGCCAGTCTTGGTGATCAGCAAATTGGCGAGGATCGGCAACGTATGACGGCGTTCGACGATTCCGCTCACGGTTTGCAGCGGCCTTAGGAGATTATCTCGTTCGGTCTTGACCAGTTGCATAGAGTTCCTTCGTTGATGTGACGGCCGTCCGCCGCGTTTGTCACCGCTTTTGCCACCGCTTTTTCAGAAGCGTTTGCCACCGCATTGATGAGCTTCGGACGGTCTCGTGTCACGCGCTTGCGGCCCCCGCCGCCCGCACGTGCCAGGCTTACGCCAAAACGCCGCCCAAGGCCGCTGGACGGTCAAACCCGTATTGTGCCTCAAAACCTGACCGCTCCCTGAAAATGGGGGCAATTTCGTCAATAAACAGGCCCATTTTTCGACGCTTTTTTCGCGCTTTTCAGCCAAGCGCACAAACCTGCGCGGGCACGATCCTGATAACGCGTTCTGAGTGCGTTCGCCCGCGGCTGCGCGAGGCCGGCAAGCCCGCACTCAACTTGACTTACAGCCTTGCGAGCTACCCCTTCAGCGTTTGTTCGAGCACGTGCAGTTCGTGGTTCAACTGGGCGTCCGTGCCGCGTTCGGCCGAGATTTTCCGCACGGCGTGCAGCACCGTCGTGTGGTCGCGGCCACCGAACAATTCGCCGATTTCCGGCAGGCTTTTCTGCGTGAGTTCCTTCGCGAGATACATCGCGATCTGACGCGGCCGCGCGATGTTCGCCGGGCGCTTCTTGGAATACATGTCGGCGACCTTGATGTTGTAGAAGTCCGCCGCCGTCTTCTGGATGTTTTCCACCGAAATCTGCCGGTTCTGCACCGTCAGCAGATCTTTCAGCGCTTCCTTGGTCAGCTCGATGGAGATCTCGCGGCCGTGGAACCGGGAAAAAGCCAGGATCTTGCGCAGCGCGCCTTCGAGCTCACGCACATTCGAACGCAGATGCTTCGCCACAAAAAACGCCACATCCTCCGACAAGCTCACGCCTTCCGATTGCGCCTTGCGCATCAGGATGGCCACGCGCATTTCCAGCTCCGGCGGCTCGATCGCGACTGTCAGGCCGGAGTCGAAGCGTGAAATCAGCCGGTCGTCGATACCCGAAATCTCCTTCGGATACGTATCGCTCGTGATGATGACCTGCGCCTTGTTCGCCACCAGCGCCTCGAACGCGTAGAAAAACTCTTCCTGCGTACGCGATTTGCCCGAGAAGAACTGGATATCGTCGATCAGCAGCAGGTCGAGCGAGTGGTAGTAGCGCTTGAAGTCGTCAAAGGCCTTGCGTTGATACGCCTTCACCACGTCCGACACGTATTGCTCCGCGTGGATGTAGCGAATGCGCGCGCCGGCCTTGTCCTGCAGCAACTGGTTGCCGATAGCGTGAATCAGGTGCGTCTTGCCCAGGCCCACGCCGCCGTACAGGAAGAGCGGGTTGTACGAAATGCCGGGGTTATCGGCGACCTGGATTGCGGCTGCGCGGGCGAGCTGATTCGCCTTGCCGGTCACGAAGTTGTCGAAGGTGAGAACGGGATTGAGCTTCGAGCGCTCGTAAGCCGAATCGCTTTCCCCATTCGACGACACCGTGCCGCCCGGGCGCCATGTCCGGCGCGCGGCGGCGGCTTCGTTGGCGTCAAGGCTCGGCAGGTCGAGATCGCCGTTATCGGCCTGGTCGTTGTGTTGCAAGGATTGCGCGTGCTGCGCGGCTTCGGCGGCGAGCGCATTGATGTGAGCGCTCGCGTTCGCGTGGCCGCCATTGCTTCGTTCAGCGGGCTCGGCCAGCGGACGCTGGATTGACGGGGAAGCGGGCGCTCCAGACGGCGTGGATGCAGACGGCGTGGATGCAGCCGACGGCGCAGCCACGCCGCCCATCGCTTTGCGTGCGGTGGCTTTTGGGTCAAGAACAAACTGGATATCGACCGGCGCGTGCCAGAAATCGCGCGCCAGATCCGCGATACGGCCTGAAAACTGGCTCTTCACCCAGTCGAGCTTGAACCGGTTGGGCGCGGCGATGCGCAGCGTGCTCGCATCGGCATCGAAGTCGACCAGGGCCAGCGGTTTAATCCATGTGACGTACTGCTGCGGCGTAAGTTCGCGCTCCAGCAATGCGGAACAGTGTTGCCAAAAATCGTTCATCGAATGCAGTCGTTAGGGTTTACCGCGAGTCCTGCCGCCGCCCTCGCCGCCACTTGGCGACGAGGCCCGGTGCGCGCGGGCAAGCGTGCCCCGAAGCCTTGTCCAGCCTGGCTTTGCAGGCGGCACAGCGGACCGGGACAACGTGCGGTTAGGTCGGATTGAGGGGAGATTCTAACGCCAAATGCAAGCTCGGAGCGAGTTATCCACAGGGACGGACCATGTTGCGTATCGAACGATGATGCCTGTGGACTTCTCGGTAAACCAGTCGTCATGCCTCGTAACCTATTGACGGTCAATAGGAAACCGGTTTAAATAGCGGGTTCCGCAAAACCCGAATTCCTGTACCAACGGCCGGTGCGTCGCCTTTTTACGTCGCTTAGGTCTGGCCGGCGGTCCGTTTTTACCCAAGTGAGACCAACATGAAACGCACTTATCAACCTTCCGTCACCCGTCGCAAGCGCACCCACGGCTTTCGCGTCCGCATGAAGACGGCCGGTGGCCGCAAGGTGATCAACGCACGTCGCGCGAAGGGTCGCAAGCGCCTGGCAGTTTAAGGTCGCTGTTGACGGCGCACCCCGGCACTCGCCCAGACGCGTGCGACGGCCAGGTGCGCAGCACGACAAGCTCCGGACAGGAAATCGGTCAGTTGCAAGCACGTGCCGCGTTCCCCAAGGCCGCAAGGCTGCTGAAAACGGATGAATACTCATCCGTTTTTCGTTTGCGCCCTTGGCGCCGGTCCCCGCACTTCGTTCTTTACGGCAAGCCGACCGGCAATGAGGCGCGGCTAGGGTTGGTTATCGGCAAGAAGTTTGCGCCGCGTGCAGTCACGCGTAATCTGATAAAGCGGCTCGCGCGCGAAGCTTTCCGGCTTCGGCGCGCGGAGCTTGGCGGCTGGGACATCTTGCTGCGGCTGCATGCGAAAATTGACCGCAAGGCCATGCCGAGCGCGAAATCGCCGCCGCTGCGCACGTTGTTTCGCGAGGAGATCGACAGCCTGCTCGACCGTGCAGTGCGCGAAGCCGCGCGGCGCATGGCGGAGCCGGGTGCATCGACTATCGTCAACGATCCACCCGCGCCTGCGGGCTCATGAGCCGCTTCAGGCGCGCACCGGCTTGTCCGGCGTCGACCCGAGCGCGAATTCTATGCAGACGGCACGAATTGCAGAAACGGCGTTGATCGCCTTATTACGCTTCTACAAGGTTGCGGTGAGCCCCATGCTCGGCAACCGGTGCCGCTTTTACCCATCGTGTTCTGACTACGCGCGCGAAGCAATCCAGTATCATGGCGCCGCGCGTGGCTCATTCCTCGCAGCAAAACGTCTGTGCCGCTGCCATCCGTTTTCGGCTGGCGGCATCGATCTGGTCCCCGTGCCTCCGTGCGCCGCCGGCTGCGTTCAGCAGGATGGCGCGTCAGCGGCCGACCCAGTCGACGACTCTGCCCCGAGCTCATCGAATTCGCCAAATCCTCCGGATTCAGCAAATTCAGTGAGTTCAAACCCCCACGGCGCCAATAACGCGCTCTTCGATCGACACTGAGACAACGCATGGATATCAAACGTACCGTCCTATGGGTCATCTTTTTCATGTCGGCTGTCATGCTGTTCGACAACTGGCAACGTGACCATGGGCGCCCGTCGATGTTCTTCCCGAGCGCCGTCCCGACCAAGACAGTCGGCACCGCTGCACCGGGAACCACGACGCCGGGCACGCAAGCCGCCGATTTGCCGGCCACCCCCTGGCGTACCCGGCGCACCGGTCGCGCCCGGCTCGAACGCACCCGCGCCCGCGGCCGCCGACCAGCTCGTGAATTTCTCCACGGACGTCTACTCCGGCCAGATCGATACACGTGGTGGAACGCTGTCGAAGCTTTCGCTCATGAAGGAAGGCGACGGCAAGCAGCCGGATCTGTACATCACGCTCTTCGATCACACCCCGACTCACACGTATCTCGCGCGCACGGGCCTCCTCGGTGGCGATTTCCCGAACCACAACGACGTGTTCACGCTCGTACCGGGCAGTCAGACGTCGATGGGTGACGGCAAGACGCTGTCGATCTCGTTCGAATCGCCGGTCAAGGGTGGCGTGAAGGTCATCAAGACCTACACGTTCACGCGCGGCAGCTATGTGATCAACGTCGACACGAAGGTGCAGAACGTCGGCACCACGCCGGTCACGCCGCGCCTCTATATGGAACTCGTGCGCGACAACACGCCGGTGGAAACGCCGCGTTTCTCGCACACGTTTATCGGGCCGGCTGTTTATACGGACCAGCATCACTTCCAGAAGATCGATTTCAGCGATATCGACAAGGACAAGGCCACGTTCGCCCCCTCTGCCGATAACGGCTGGATCGCGATGGTGCAGCATTACTTCGCCTCGGCGTGGATTCCGCAGCAGGGCGTGAAGCGCGACATCTACGTGCAGAAAATCGATCCGTCGCTGTATCGCGTGGGCGTGCAGCAGCCGTTGCAGACCATCGCGCCGGGACAGACTGTCGACGTGCAGGCACGGCTCTTCGCCGGTCCCGAGGAAGAGCGGATGCTCGAAGGCGTCGCGCCGGGTCTGGAGCTGGTGAAGGACTACGGCATGGTGACGATCATCGCGAAGCCTCTGTTCTGGCTGCTCGAGAAGATCCATAGCTATGTCGGCAACTGGGGTTGGGCGATTATCCTGCTCACGCTGTTGATCAAGGCTGTGTTCTTCCCGCTGTCGGCAGCAAGCTACAAGTCGATGGCGCGTATGAAGACCATCACGCCGCGCATGACGCAATTGCGTGAACGGTATAAGGGCGATCCGCAGAAGATGAATGCGGAATTGATGGCGCTCTATAAAACTGAGAAAGTGAATCCGTTCGGCGGGTGTTTGCCGGTCGTCGTGCAGATTCCGGTGTTTATCTCGCTGTATTGGGTGTTGCTCTCGTCGGTGGAAATGCGCGGTGCGCCGTGGGTCTTGTGGATTCACGACCTGTCCCAGGCCGATCCGTTCTACATTTTGCCGGTGCTGATGGCCGTGTCCATGTTCCTGCAAACGCGGTTGAATCCTACGCCGCCGGATCCGGTTCAGGCCAAGATGATGATGTTCATGCCGCTGGCTTTCTCGGTCATGTTCTTCTTCTTCCCGTCAGGACTGGTGCTGTATTACGTCGTGAATAACGTCCTTTCCATCGCGCAGCAGTATTACATTACGCGGATGATGGGACAGAAGAAGGTTGCAAAGGCTTAGGTTTTTGGTGGTTCAGTTTGAAAACGCCCGGCTTATGCCGGGCGTTTTTGTTTCCGTGACGGCATTCTGGCGGAGTTACCCTTTGAGGCTTTCGCGGCCGTATGCATCGGGCGGTACATGTCGGCGCGAATCGCCGCAGATCGCAAGCGGGTGCGGCTCTCCCTTCGACAGCTGACCGCGCCCGCTTTTCAACATAGAATGTTAATCATGCATTCGAGTGACTAACGGACTATTCACATAGTTTCGTAGTCGGTGCACGTCGTGATTAGGGTACTACAATGGATGCAGGTTTCAATGACGCACCTGCTCGTACCGAATGGAGATACGAACTCCTAGGACTTCTCGAGTCAAACGAAGCACCTCGCGTCTGCACCACGGAAGAGCTGGCGCAACTGGTGCGTCGCGTACGGCCGCGCGCCAACGCCGATACCGTCCACAGTGCTATTGGCGGCCTGATGAAGGCGGGTGCCCTGCAAAAGGTGAGTCGCGGGCTCTACTTGAATCGTCGCAGTCGGCCTGCTGTCGAAGTAGCCGAAGTTGCACAGCACATTCGACAAGGCGCTGTTGTCTCACTCGAATCGGTGCTTGGAGAGTGTGGCTTTCTAAATAACCCGCCAGCTATCGTGACGGCTTTGGTGCCGCGACGCCCCGACTCCGTTCCCCGTGTCGGTTCGGTCAAGACCAGCGGCGGACAGGTCCTTCGGTTCAATGCCCTGCCATCTCGATTCTTCCCATCCTCCCAAGAGGAGGCGCGCCTACTGCTTCAAGCCGGGCGCCACTGTCCGGTGGTTAGACCCGAGGTGGCAGCTTTGCACCGGCTGCATCTGGCTTTGTCGCCCCGCAGCTCGATGCGGATGCCGCCGCAGGATGTGGATTTCAGTGTTTTGGACGCGGAGCTTCTCAAGGACCTCGCATGGCGCTGGGAGCTCTCACGTGCGCTCGAGGATTGGAAGGGGCAGATTCAGCTGGCTGGCGACATTCAAGAGCCCTCTCAGCCAACCGCTCCGGTCTCAGAAGCGCATCGGCAGCGCGGCCTTGCAGCGCGTGAGCGGCTCATGGCAAGGCGCAAACTCAACACTACCTGAGTTGCCAGATGCATGAGCGCTGACACGACGCACCAGTTCGGCTTGATTGCGCCGCGCCGCGAAGAAGCTGTCGAGTTCAGGCTGCGTGCCTAGCCAAGGCCACTCAAGGGGTAACGCCGTCATCATGCCGTTGCGTGAGCGCGTTTGGATACGCGTGTTAGCGTTTCTCGCCCGCCCCATAAAACTGGTCAACCAGTTCCTCGAGCAAATACCGGTGATGCGGCGAAAGCGCTTCAATCTTCGAAGCCAGTTCGATCGTCTCCCCGGACGCCGGATACTTCTCGTCATGCACGATCGGTTTCGGCGCGTTTTGCGGATTCCCGCTTGGCGGCGGACCGTAATGCAGCCAGTGCTGCTCGACCTTGAACCATTCGGCGAGCGTCGCCAGTTTGTCGGCCGTGGGAATCGAACGCGCGCTCAGCCACTTATGCGTGGTTTGCGCAGACACGGGTTCGCCGTGATATCGCAAATTGAAATGCAAAGCGAGGTCGGTTGCGCCGCGCATTTTCTCGGGCGCGCGCGTCATCGAAAATTTGAGCCGATCCGAAAAATCGGTTTTCTCTTGGGGTGTTGGCATAGGTCGCGATGGTGCGAGGCAAACGCAGCGGCCGAGTCAACCGCCTACGCCAGATGTGGCGCCGTTTCCTCATTTTTAGCGTGTTCAGGAAAAAGAACAGGCGAATGCCGCATCGATCGATTAATACGCGTGAACCTCATTGCGACGACATTTGCGCACAATGAAACGATCGGCTCAGCAGGCACTCCTGCGATTCATCATATCCCACATAAGATAAATTAAGAATCGTCCTGTCGCATCGTGCGGCGCAGCGAAACGAAAGCACCGCGCTACAATGCCGCCAGCCGAATTCACTAGCGTTTCGCTCGAAAAAACCATGTCCAACAACGACTCCGATCCGATCGTCGCGATTGCCACTGCGCCAGGGCGCGGGGGTATCGGCGTGATCCGGCTGTCGTTCGGGCGGGCGGGCGAAGCAGCGGCGAAACACGCAATGCTCACGCTGTGCGGCCAGTTGCTCGAAGCGCGGCACGCGAGCTACGTGCCGTTCATCGATGCGCGCGGCGAGGCGCTCGATCGCGGTATCGCGATGTATTTCCCCGCGCCGAATTCCTACACCGGCGAACACGTGCTCGAGTTGCAGGGACACGGTGGTCCGATCGTGCTGCAACTGCTGTTACAGCGTGCGATCGATACCGGTCGTGAGTTCGGTTTGCGGCTGGCCGAACCGGGCGAATTCACGCGTCGCGCCTTCCTCAACGACAAGCTCGATTTGGCTCAGGCCGAAGCCGTCGCCGACTTGATCGAGGCGAGCACCGAAGCAGCGGCACGCTCGGCGGGCCGCTCACTCGATGGCGCTTTTTCGCGTGAAATCCACGTGCTCGTCGAGGACGTGATCACGTTGCGCATGCTGGTTGAGGCGACGCTCGATTTCCCCGAGGAAGAGATCGATTTCCTGGAGGCCGCCGATGCCCGCGGCAAGCTCGCCCGCATCCGGGCACGGCTGGACAAGGTGCTGGCCGATGCTCGTCAGGGCGCGCTATTGCGCGAGGGCCTGTCGGTCGTGCTCGCGGGGCAGCCGAACGTGGGCAAATCGTCGTTGCTGAACGCGCTGGCCGGCGCGGAGCTCGCTATCGTCACGCCGATCGCCGGCACCACGCGCGACAAGGTCACGCAGACCATTCAGATCGAAGGTATTCCGCTACATGTCATCGATACCGCCGGACTACGCGAAACGCAGGATGAGGTGGAGCGGATCGGTATCGAGCGGACGTGGGGTGAAATCGGCCGCGCGGATGTCGTGCTCCATCTGCTCGATGCGCGCGAGGCATTGAGTGCCGACGATGTCGCCATCGCCGCACGTTTCCCCGCGGGCGTACCGGTCGTGCGTGTGCTGAACAAGACGGATCTGGCGGGCGTGCAGGCATCGGCGGAAATGGCCCGCGATGACGTGCGTGAAGTGCGTTTATCGGCGAAAACGGGCGACGGCATCGCGTTATTGCGTAGCGAGTTACTGCAGATTGCCGGCTGGCAAGCGGGCGCCGAAAGCATTTACTTGGCGCGCGAGCGGCATCTGATCGCGTTGCGTGCGGCACGCGAGCACCTCGCAACCGCCGCTGATCACGCGGACCAGAATTCACAAGCACTCGATTTGTTCGCCGAAGAGTTACGGCTCGCGCAAGATCAGCTGAATTCGATCACCGGGGAATTTAGTTCCGACGATCTTTTGGGCGTGATTTTCAGCCGGTTTTGTATTGGAAAGTAGTGCGCTGCCCAAGGACGTCTAAAAAAGCGTACTGGCTTGCGGGGCAACGGCGAGCAGAGTGCTCAGATGTGCCCCTCTGCCCTGTCTATAGGTAGGATGTTTCGCAGGCGGCGCCTTTAGTATTGGATCAACGGTTCGCCATTTTCGACTTGATCCGCCAACAGATTCAAGGCTTGGGAAACTTGACGGTTGAAATAGTGCGGTCGCTCCTTTTCATACGCGTGCAGCAGATTGGTACAGTCGCGTTCTTCCCATCGCCAACGCGGACCTTGCTTCGAGAATGCGGGATGGTCACGAAGCTCAGGCGCCACAATATCCTCGTCTTCCCAAACCCACAGGAAGCGCTGGTCGGCGCGTGTGAATGGCCGCCCCACCTCGCGTGCGACTAAATGATTGTGCCGCACCGTGAAGTCGATGACCTCCGTCCTCGATGCTCCGTCAGCCTGTGCATGCTCGGCCTCGATCCAGCAATGGTACCGGGATAGTTGAGAGAGATGCTTTGCGTTGCGGCGACGCTCGCGGGGCGAACACAATACAAACAAATCGCGACCGCCAAAATCCATCACCTCGCCGCCTGCAATCGGCCGATAAGCTAGGTGTGTCAGCAGTGCAAGCACGCGTGCGCCGACGATCGCGTAGTCGGCGCAGCGCATGTAGCCATTTTTCTTTGTCGTGTCCGAGACACTGCGATGAACTGCCGCATCGACCAAGTGCTGGACCGCAGGCGTCAAAGGAGCAGTCAAGGCCGGAGTGCTGTTTAGCATTTTTCGATGTGTCCCCTACATAATTCATTGCCCGGCAGATCGGCTGGTGGCGACCGGAGTACTCGCGCGGCATCGTAGGAATTCAACATCCCCGCCAAATGTAACGAATTATTACAAACAAATCGTAAGGCATGAAAAGTGAACATGTATTAAATGTTGGAATGTTGTAATGTCAATTCGCACTGAATCCTAGTGCTCTGCAATGCACCGAAGCGATTGAGATCGTCGAGGAAGGCGTCAAACCCGGGGCGTGTTTTTTTGCCGCCCGACCTCAAGGCGATTCGAATCACACGCAGAGGTCGACAGGCAAAAGACGCTCATCCGCGGCGGGGCCGACCGGGAGGTACTTCGCAACTCGCGGGACAAGGTGAGCTTGGAGCGGCGCGTGTTGCCCCCGGGAAATACCGCGGTGGGTGTAGGAAGTTCTCGTGAAAATTCGTGAAGTTCGCGAACGCGGCGGAGAAACCCGCGCGAGTTATGGCCCTGCGAAATTGCTTGAGTCGATCACTGGTGACACATTCACCATGGCGTGGAAATCCAGCAAGCCGAGACCTGCTGACGCGTGGTCGAAGTGTTCCTGCGTCACGCGACGCTCAGATCGTGCTCGGAGTCGAAGCGATCAAGAACGGCGAGAAGCGCATCGACCTGGTTCAACTGAGCTTTTGACAAATGATTTAACCGCATAATCTCGACCAGCCGTCGACGCCAATACGGTGGTGTTAAAAGCGGGTTGGTGTAATTCTCGTTACACGATTGCAGCACTGCGGTCCGGACATGTTCGATATCCATATCGAGTAGAGTTGGCATGCAAGCCTCCCGCGTCTGCGCCAATACTTTTATTATCCTATGGTAATACAAAAGTGCAATCGATTTCTCTTCCGAGTTGATTGCGACCTAAATTTTCCCGGAAACGATAAGCCCTTCGCGGCTCAAATTCTTAATCGCTTTCAGATGCGTCAATATCTCACGAGTGATATTTACCGATCTCAACGACCAGAAGTATTTCTGTTCAGTGCCGAATTACCATTCGGCACAATGTCATGCAGGTTGAGTCGGACGTAGGCTGGATCGGTAGCGTCCAGACACTCGAACGTGAGGGTCGATTCAACAGAGGTCCAGCCCATGCTTCTGAGGTCCTCGCCGGACCGGACATCAATTTCTTACCCTTACCAGCTTCCAGGCGCCCTATCCGAACCGCCTGGCAACGACATGTAACAACAGAACGCACGATAACCGACGGTAATTTCTTGCAACGCAACCGCCGTTACTGTCTCGCTGATAATTGAGCATCAGCACTGTTCGTTCATGTAGGAGCCTTAATCGTGCAAGAAATATCCCCCCCTTTAACCGAGCAATCTGCCACTGCACTGCTGCGTCAAATCGAACCTGTTCTCGCATACGTGATTCGTTGCGCGTACACGGAACAGGTGCCTTTCATCAGCGAAGACGTGATTCAGTTACGACAAAAAATACGCGGGTTAATGACGGTTGCACCGGAATCGTCATCACCTGAGCGTTGAGAGTAAAAACGCGTGCAGGGGTCAGTCGGCAATATCGATATCCGAATATCCCCTTCCGGGAAAGTCTGCGTGGCGAAAATATTGCTTGCCAGAATCGGCGAGCAATACCTGTATCGTCTTGCCATCAGGCAGTCGGCATCAGGGTAACGCTGGAAAGGATTGGTCGCTCCTTGATGTACGATTCCAGAAGAGGAACCGCGCAGGAGCCCAAAATGGCGAATCCGAAGGATCTCGACGACGAGCGGGCAACTCGCTGCCGCAGACAGATAGCTTTGGCCACCATCGCGGCCGTGATCATCATTGCCGGGTTGTGGCGAACCGCCGCGTGGCTAGGATGGCTTGGTTCGTAAATCTTGCGTCGTGTGCCGCGCGCAGGATGGCGCCGCTGCAGCGGCCTGAGTCAACCTCAGGCCGCTAACTAACCAAGCAAGCGCCGCTCATCCAAGCCCTACACCGCCTTTTTCCACGCGGCCGCAAATACGCCCGCGCCCATCAAGAGCGCGCCGCCAGTCCGATTCACCGTCCGCTGCACGGCCGGCCGGCGAATCGCCCGTCGCGCGACCGATGCGAGCATCGCGTATCCAAACGCATTAGCCGCAGCCAGGCCAACGAACGTTGCCTCCATGATCGCAATCTGCGAAATGCTCGCGACATGTGGATTAATGAACTGCGGCAGGAAAGCGATGAAGAAAATAATGCTCTTCGGATTGAGCGTGGTCACTGCGTACGCGTGAGCGACAATCCGCCCAGTGCGCAATTCGGTAGGGGCCTGGACGGCGTCGGTATCCATCACCGGCGCACGCCACAACTTGATGCCCAGGTAGACGAGATAGGCCGCGCCCACCCATTTCAACACCATGAACAATTCCGCCGATGCCGCGAGCAATACGCCAAGCCCGAGCATGGAGGCGCTCATCGACGTGAGGTCGCCCAACGCAACGCCAGCGGTTGTGGCGAGCGCATATTTGCGGCCGTGGCCGAGCGCGTACGAGACGACCAGCAACACTGTCGGTCCGGGAATGGCAACGAGGATGGCGGAGGCGATCGCGAATGGCAGCCATTGAGTGAGGGTCATGAGAGCTCCTGTGGGAAGCGTCGATTAATCCACGAAGATGCGCCTCTGACAAGACGTCGCGTAAAAAACACTGGAAGCAAACACTGGAAGCCACGCGCGTAGGCGCCGCCGCGAAAGAGCGGTTGCACGCACCACGTGTCTGACTCGAAACGACTTCGTCTGCGAAATTGCGTTGATGTATCGGGTTTGTGCGTTCGGCACAATTTCTGCTTAGAATTAAGCGGGTTTTGACCCGCGATCAGGCCCGGTAATCTCAGTGTCTCCTCCCCTCATTCGTGAGGTTGAATGCCCGGTTCCAGCGAACCGGGCATCTTTTATTGCCTTTTTGGTTTGCGCTGCATCATTGACGATTTTTATTAGCGTGCCGCGCTGTTAAAGCCGCTTAATCCAGAAAACCCATCTGCGACAATCTGTCTTGTTGCGCACGCACACAAGTTGTGCTTGCCTCTTGCAAATTCTCGTCTAGGATAAACGCTGCAGATTAATAACTAGTCACTGAATACATAGCTAAATCCCGAGAAATAGTTGCATGGAGGCTATAGATGAAAAAGCACGCCATTGCTGGTTTCGCGATGATCGGCTTATTCGCCGCGATCACCACGGTTCATGCCCAGGACAAGGTGATCCAGCCGCAGCAAACGTTCAGTTTCATGCCTAATTCGTACGGCTGTTTATCGAAGGACAAATTCGATTCCGCCGATCAGCACGCCCAAGCCGGCGAGCAACAGAAAATGCAAGAGTTCTTCACCGGGTTTCAATGCCTGTCCACACCGGAAAACGCTCATTTCCGCGTACTGCGTGTTGTCGGACACGATGTCGAATTTGTGAACGCGGCGAACAGCGATACACAAGGCATGTGGACCGCCGACCGATTTATTAAGCAGTGAATTTTCGCACACGAATCAGGGTTTCAACGGATCACGGCGGCGCAAAACCGCCGATTATCTGATCGCTTGATTATCTCCCGGCGAGATTTATTTACCTCCGCCGCGTCGGTTTCACGTTTCGTCCAGGACGATCCTGCGCGCTCGCACATTCAGGCTTAAGCCCGCATCTGAGCCGCCATCGCTTCGCCGGTTTCCAGCCAACCACACCCTCCACCAAGCGATTCCCCGCAACGAACGAACGCGTTCGGTATCATCACGCGTCGAACGTCGTCGAATGTGATTGGGAATGCGTCAGCGAGTAGCGGTGCCGCGTGAACATCCGTCAAAATTCCCCTTTTCCGGCCTCTCAAAAGGCCCTCCGGTGTTGCATGGCCCTTAAATCCACAATCTACAAAGCTGAGCTGCAAATCGCCGACATGGATCGGCACTACTACGGCGACCACGCGCTGACGATCGCCCGGCATCCGTCCGAAACCGACGACCGGATGATGGTGCGTGTGGCCGCGTTCGCATTATTCGCCAGCGAACGCCTCGAATTCACCAAGGGCCTGTCCGACACCGACGAACCCGATCTCTGGCAGAAGGATCTGACCGGACAAATCGAAACATGGATTGAAGTCGGCCAGCCCGAGGAACGGCGCATCGCGAAGGCGAGCGGACGCGCGGACCGGGTGATCGTGATCGCCTATGGCGGCCGGGCGTCGGAGATCTGGTGGCAGGGCGTCAAGGCGAAGGTCGAACGGATGCAAAACGTGACCGTATGGTCGCTCACGGACGGCGTGGCCGCGGCGCTCGGCGCGCTGGCCGAACGCACGATGCGGCTTCAATGCACGGTGCAGGACGGCGAGGCGTCGCTCGGTAGCGCGAGCGTCGATCCGGTCGCTATCGACTGGAGCGTTTTCAAGGGAACGCCGCGCTGATGCCACTCAGCGCGTCCGGCGGGCCTTTCAGTTCAATGAGATTGCCTTCCGGATCGAAGAAATAGAGCGACGGGCCGAAGCCTTCGGCGCCGTATCGACGGGCCTCTTCCCCCAGGCGCACGCCGTTCTCAAGCAGATGTGCGCGCAACGCGGCGGCATCGAACGGTTCCACGCGCAGGCACACGTGATCCATGTTATTTCCCGCGCCCGGCGTGCCGCTTTCCGGCCGGTCGATCTTCGCGCCCACGGCCAGCAGATCGATCAGCGAGCGCCCCGCGCGCATCTGCACGAGTCCGAGCTCACGCTGCTCCTTCTCCACCGGGCAGCCCAGCACCGTCTTATAAAAATCGACCATGGCATCAAGGTTCGCGCAGCGAATCACCACGTGATCAATCTCGCGGATGGGTATTTGCATCGCGTGTCTCCGGTTTTTTAGCGTAATGGCGACTAGTAAATCCGCGCAAAAGTCCAGTTTAAAGTTTAGCGCGTGTTGCGAAACAGCCCCGCCACACAGGGCTACACAGCCTACGGACGAAAAAAAGCCCGCTCGTTGCGGAGCGGGCTGAATCCATATCAGGAGGAGACATGGAGGAGACAGTTCCGATCTTACACAGTGGATTGGTACGTTGCAACACTTATCGTAGTAAAAACCCCTATGGTGGTGATGTGTCGCATCTGTGCGTCATTTGTTTATGTGTTCACATGCCCGTCATCCAAGGACCGCCAAGGACCGAAATGACAGAGCAAGAACCGGCGCGTACCAATAGACGTACACCTCTAAAGTAGTCACGTACCCTTCGCAAACCGAGGATTGTGATGAAACCCGAACAAAGTACCGCCACTTTTTCCAGCGATGAAACCCGTTGGAACGCCGTGTCCGGCCGCGATTCGAGCGCCGACGGCACGTTCTTTTACGCTGTTCGCACAACAGGCGTGTTCTGCCGCCCATCGTGTGCGTCGCGGCCGCCGCGCCGTGAAAACGTCGAATTCTTCGATACCCCGCAACAAGCCGAATCCGCCGGATATCGGGCATGCAAGCGGTGTCAGCCGGGCAGTTTGTCGCGCGAGCTGGCGATCGTCGAACGGGCGTGCAAAGTGCTCGATGCCGATCCGCAACAGCGCCTCACCCTCGCGCAATTGAGCAACGCCGTGCATGTCAGCCCGTTTCATTTGCAGCGGCTCTTTTCGCGTGTTGTCGGCGTGTCGCCGCGGCAATATCAGGCCGCTCGCCGTGCCGATGCACTGCGCGGCGCGCTTCAACGTGGCGATGACGTGACGCGCGCTACCCACGACGCCGGCTTCGGTTCGACATCGCGGATGTATGAGGCTGCGCCCGCCGAACTGGGGATGACGCCGTCGATTTATCGACGCAAGGGAGCGGGGTTGATCGTGCATTACGCGACGGCGCAGACGGCGCTCGGAATCGTGCTGGTCGCCGCGACCGCCAAGGGCATCTGCAAGATCGCTTTCGGCGATGACCCGGCCACGCTGGAAGCGGACCTGGCGCAGGAGTTGTCCGAGGCTAAACGGATCGAGGACAAGGAGCGGCTCGCGCCGTTTATCGCGCAGATCGATGCCTATTTGCGCGGCACGCGCGAGCACTTCGACCTCCCGCTCGATATCAGCGCGACAGCATTTCAACAGCGCGTCTGGGACGCCCTGCAGAGGATTCCGTACGGCCAGACGCGCAGTTATACCGATATCGCCGAGACGCTCGGTTCACCGCGCGCGGTGCGGGCGGTGGCGAATGCGTGTGCATCGAATCCGGTGGCGCTCGCTATTCCGTGTCATCGCGTGGTGCATAAGGATGGCGCGCTGGCGGGGTATCGGTGGGGCACCGCGCGCAAAGTTGCGTTGTTATCGGCGGAAAAGGAGCATCGGGAGGAGGCGCCGCTCGAGGCCGTCGGTGCGGGGGTTTTGAGTTGATGGGGCTAGTTCGGCATCGACGTTACGTGAAACGCTACGATGCCGATTAGCATCCTATTAGCGTCCTTTTAGCATCCTGAGCGCCCGATCCCCTCTGCTTTCGAACTCGCCTAATAAATTGCCCCAAGCCAAACTCACCCGGCTCGAGCTGCCCTACGTCGAACCCTACGATTGGCCCCGCGTCCTGCGATTTTTCGCGGGGCGCGCCACGCTCGGCGTCGAAGCCGTGGAGGATGGTGCGTATCGTCGCGCAATCGAATGGCTTGGCGACTCCGGCACGCTCAGCGTCACGCGGCACGTGGCCAAACCCTGTCTCGTCGCGACGCTCGAAGGCGCGGCGAGCCGCCACGCGAAAGCAATCGGCGAGCATCTGGCGCGCATGTTCGATCTTCAGGCCGACGCGCCCGCCATCTGCGCTCATCTCGGCCGCGATCCGTGGTTCGCGCCGCTCACACGCGCCGTGCCGGGTCTGCGCGTACCCGGCGCGTGGTCCGGCTTCGAGCTGGTCGTGCGCGCGATAGTCGGCCAGCAGGTCAGCGTGAAGGCGGCATCGACGATAGTAGGAAGGCTCGTCGAGCGCGCCGGCACGCCGCTCACCGATCACCCTCATCCCGGTACGGCCTGGCGTTTCCCCACGCCCGCCGCACTCGCCGCGGTCGATCTGCAGAAGATCGGCATGCCGGGCAAACGCGTGGCCGCGTTGCAGGGTTTCGCGCGTGAGGTCGCCGCGGGCGCGCTGCCGCTTGACGATCCGCACGCCGATCGCGCCGAACTGCGGGCCGCATTGCTGGCGATGCCGGGTATCGGACCATGGACGGTGGAATACGTCGCGATGCGTGCATTACGCGATGCCGACGCGTGGCCCGGCACCGACCTGATCCTGATGCAGGCGCTGATAGCGCGCGATCCGTCGATGGCGAAAGCGGCGGCGTTGCGCGCCCGCGCTGAGGCGTGGCGGCCCTATCGGGCGTACGCCGCGCTGCACGTGTGGAACGAGATCGCGGATCGGGCTGGATCGGCGAAAGGCGGGTGACGTTAAGCGCCCCTCACACCGGTGCTTACGCAGCCGAACCGCCAACCCCGCATCGCCCATCGAAAAACCCTACTGCCCGAAGGCCCGCTCAAACACCCCGGAAATTCGCGCAAACCCTTATCCGGCAAGGCTTCAAGCACGTCTTACACTGAGATGTTAAAGTGCCCGCTACCTAAAAAATCTGGTTCGGCGCATTCGGTTCGGCGCTCAATCGCAAACGTCGCAGCAATGGCAAATACGAATTTCGCATCCCCCTCCAGCGGCGCTTTCCTGCGCCGCTTATCTGCGCTGAGCTCCGGCCCGAACGGCGCTGCATTGCGTCAGGGGTTGCGTGGCATCGAGCGGGAGAGCTTGCGCGTGACGCGCGACGGCGCGCTCGCCACCACGCCACATCCGCGCGCATTCGGCTCGGCGCTCACGCATCCGCTCATCACCACGGACTACTCCGAAGCGCTGATCGAACTGATTACGCCAGCGGAGCACGACGTCGCGCGCACGCTTGAACAACTCGACGATCTGCATCGCTTCTCCTACGCTCATCTCGGCAATGAACTGCTCTGGAACGACTCCATGCCCGGCATGCTTCCCGCCGATCAGGACATCCCGATCGGCTGGTATGGCACATCGAATATCGGCATGTTGAAGCATGTCTACCGGCGCGGTTTGTCGCTGCGATACGGCCGTACCATGCAGTGCATCGCCGGGATTCACTACAACTATTCGCTGCACGAAGACGTGTGGCGCGCGTGGGCCGCGCTCGATAACCGCAGCGCCGTGCCAGCCGTCGATTTCCAGTCCGAACGATATTTCGCGCTGATCCGCAATTTCCGCCGCACGAGCTGGCTGCTGATGTATTTGTTCGGCGCATCGCCTGCGCTCAACGAGCAGTTCCTGCGCGGCCGCCCGAACACGCTCGAGACCTTCGACGCCACCACGCGTTATCTGCCGTACGCCACCAGCCTGCGGATGAGCGATCTCGGCTATACGAACAATCCGGCGCAATCCGCGCTGCTGCCGAGCTACGACACGCTCGACGGTTATCTCGACGTGCTCGCGAAAGCGGTCAGCGAGCCGTATCCGCCGTATGAAGCCATGGGCACGCAGCGCGACGGCGAATGGGTGCAGATCAACACGAACGTGCTGCAGATCGAGAACGAGTTCTACTCGACCATCCGGCCGAAGCGCATCACGCAGCCCGGCGAGCGGCCGTTGCATGCGTTGTCGTCGCGTGGCGTGCAATACATCGAAGTACGTTGCCTCGATATCAACCCGTTCGAGCCGACCGGAATCTCGCTTGAGACCACGCGCTTCATGGACGCGTACTTGCTGTATTGCGCGATTGAAGACAGCCCGCTGTTGCCGCGCGCCGCCAACGAGGAGGCCAACGAAAACTTCGCGCGCATCACGAAGCAAGGGCGCAAGCCGGGCCTGACGCTGGCACGCGATGGCCGTGAAGTC
This sequence comes from Caballeronia mineralivorans PML1(12), assembly GCF_001028175.1. Lineage (GTDB taxonomy): Bacteria > Pseudomonadota > Gammaproteobacteria > Burkholderiales > Burkholderiaceae > Caballeronia > Caballeronia mineralivorans. Next base: position 6,343 of record NZ_AEJF01000163.1, on the reverse strand, counting down.
TCCATGCACGGCTGGGCCGATTCATTGCTCGACGCCATTGAGCCAGTGGCGCAAGCGCTCGACGCGCTGCATGGTATCGATGAACACATGACCGCCCTGAAGGCCCAGCGCGCGCGCCTCGCCGATGTCTCGCTGACGCCGTCCGCACGCGTACTCGACACCATGCGCGAGCGGCATCAAAGCTTCAACACATTCGCGCTGGAACTCAGCACACAGCACGCCGATTACTTCCGTCGTCGTCCGCTTAGCGCTGAAACCGAGCGCGAAATGATGGCGCTTGCGGCAAAGTCGCTGGATGATCAGGCAAGAATCGAACGCGATGAATCGGGCTCCTTCGATGCATTCGTCGGCGCATATCGCGCTTACACGTTGAACCGCATTAGTGTGTGAAATGTGATCCGGCAGGGCGTCGGCTCTCGCGCTGACGCTCTGCCAAACCAGCAGCTTTTTCCTCGCCGCATCGTGTCAGCAGCGGCAACCCTTACTTGTTTTGAAACAGTGCGCAACGCGCGGAAACGCTCGCACGCGTGTCGGGTCTGAAATTAGCGACGCATCAGCTAAACCGGACCGATGGACGACTGGCCAGGTGCGACAGGCCGGCCCAGACACACATCAAGGAGAGGAAGAAAAATGAGAAGAAACCTGCTGAAAAGCACGGGTTTCGCCACGGCGACGGCGATGAGTACGATCGTGGCCGCCATCGCCCTGCTGGCAGGCTGCTCGACAACCGGCCAGATCGCCGGCGAGACCATGGAGCAGGCCACCGCGCCGCTCACGTGCACGAACAAGGCCGAATGTGACGCCTGGTGGGCGCGTGCTCAGGTCTGGGTGATCAACCACTCCGAATACAAGCTGCAGACCGTCACCGACTCGATCATCCAGACCGACGGCCCGTCCGGCGGCAAACGCGCGCTGGCGTACCAGATTACGAAGACCCCGAGCAACGAAGGCACGGCGACGGTCGGTTTTGCCGCCCATTGCGACAACATGCTGGGCTGCGAGCCGAATCCGTGGAAAGCCGGCGCGGACTTCAAGCAGTTCGTGCGCGGCCGGCCTTCGCAGATTGGCGCGACGGCATCGAGCAACACCTTGCCGCCGGTTTCTCCTGCCCCAGCGTCCAAACCGATCCCGCCCGCCATGCCGGTTCAGCCTATGCCGCCTACGCTCCAGAATCAGCCGGGTCAGTCGGGCCAGAGCCTGACGCCAGAATAAGTTTGCCGGGATTGCTGATGGTAGAAGGCCGCGTTTTCGTGCGCTTTCGTCCGCAAACGCGGCCTTCGTTGTCATGTCACGCAATATGTCACGCAACACGCGCAAACTGCCGGCCATGGCGAAAATGTGGCGGCTACATACTATTGAGTGCATCGACAGGCTCCGCACTATCGGTGCAATAGCTAAAACACTTGCATAGGCATTGTTTTATTCCAGCGAAACAATGGCTGCAAGCCGTAACAGACTCCCTTCATTACCCGGCGAAAAACGGCCACGAAGCGCTCGAAGAACGCGTGACACTCATCCACGGCATCTCCGATCCAAACGCGAAAAGCATCTGCCGCGAAAGACCCAAAGCGAGAACGACACACCCGATCCGCCAGACGACGAAAGTCCACGCGCCCAGTCTCCACGCCATCACGACCTAAAAACAACACCGCGAAAATTTGATCAAGAACGCATCTTGAAAAACGATTGCATAGTCAATATTATTCTAAGCAACGAGTTACGCGCGACTGCGCCACCCGAGACCATGTTCTGACCGACTGAAAGCATCGAAACATTCGATGCGTAAATGGATGTACCCGATGAACCGCGCTGCCCAAACCACCCGCCTGCTCGGCCGACGCTTCGGCCACTCACTAACTGCCGCCTTAGTGCACGTCCTGCCGCCGAATTTGAGCTCCTGGAAGCTGGCGCTGTACGTGATTGTGTTCTTGCTGCCGGGTGGATCGTTTGTCGTGCTGGGCGCCGCGTGGTTCGAAAACCGGCGCACGCGCAAAGCCGCCGACCCCGCACCCGCCAAGACCGCGCTGCTCCGCTCGCCGAAACACTGCGACGCCTGAAGCCCGTGCCGCCCGTTCATCGCGCTACGTTTTCGCATCGCCTGATGCTTTGCGTAACGACCCGTAACCGAATCCGCGCGGCGAGTAACACTCAGCTTCCTTTCAAGCCGTTACCCTAACGCCTGCCCAACGCCCGCCCTTCATGCGGGTTCAGTTACCATTTCGGACCGGTTGCAAGAGGTGCTTCACGGCGCGTCGACGTGCGCAATCTCCGACAGGAATCCAGAGCAGATGCCGTTCACCCGAATCCCCGTCTTTCCTCGCAAATCCGCTATCGTCCTCGTGCTGGCGCTGGCAGGTTGCGCCGTTGGTCCGAACTACAAACGCCCCGAGGCCGCCATTCCCGCGGCTTACAAAGAGGCGCCGGAAGGCTGGAAAGTCGCGCAACCCGCGGACCGGGTGGATCGTGGGAACTGGTGGACCATTTATAACGACCCGCAGCTCAATGACCTCGAAACGCGGCTGAATGCGTCGAATCAGACCATCGCTCAATTTGCCGCGGTGTACCGGCAAGCGCGGGCACTGGTCGCCGAAGCACGCGCGTCGTATTTCCCCACACTGGGCGTAACGGCAACGGGCACGCGGGCGGGTTCCTCCAGCCGCACGAGCGGCAGCTCGGTCAGCAATAACTTCGACCTTGGCCTCAATGCATCGTGGGAACCCGATTTGTGGGGCACCGTCAGCCGCACGGTCGGCGCGCAAAAGGCCGGCGAACAAAGTGCTGCGGCGGATCTCGCCAACGCGCGGCTCTCGGCCCAGGGAACGCTTGCGCAGACTTACTTCCAGTTGCGCGCGCTGGACGCGCAGCAAAGGCTCCTCGACAATACCGTCGCCGCCTATCAGCGCACGCTGCAACTCACGCAGAATCAGTACGCCCAAGGCACGGCCGCGCGCTCGGACGTGATCCAGGCGCAAACGCAATTGCTGTCGGCGCAAGCGGCAGCCATCGATAACGGCGTCGCACGCGCGCAATTCGAACACGCAATCGCCGCGCTGGTCGGCGAGCCGGCGTCGACGTTCTCCATCGCTTCTTCGCCGCTCGACGCCACGCCGCCCGAGGTTCCGCTGGAAATGCCCTCAGCCATCCTCGAACGACGGCCTGACGTCGCTTCCGCCGAGCGCAAGGCGGCGGCGGCCAACGAACAGATCGGCGTGACGATCGCTGCGTTTTTTCCCACGCTGACGTTCTCGGCAAGCGGCGGTTTTCAGAACTCCGTGCTGTCGCAATTGCTGAGCGCGCCGTCGCGCTTCTGGACGCTCGGGCCGAGTCTCGCGGCAAATATCTTCGATGGCGGCCTGCGGATCGCACAGACCGAAGCGGCGCGCGCGGCGTATGACTCGGCGGTGGCAACGTACCGGCAGACGATACTGAGCGCGTTCCAGGACGTCGAGGACAATCTGGCGTCGCAGAGAATCCTGGCGAACGAGGTGGTGGTCCAGGAGCAGGCGGTGGCGTCGGCGCAGCAGGCGCTGGCCATCGTGACCAATCAGTACAAGTCGGGCACGGTCGGATTCATCAGCGTGCTCACCGCGCAGGCTACGGCGTTCACCGCCGAGCAGAAGCTGGCGAGTATCGCGGGACAGCGGATGGTGTCGTCGGTGGGATTGATCAAGTCGCTCGGCGGCGGCTGGGACACCGCGCAAATCGATCAGGAAACAGGCCGTGCAGCCGCGCCGGTTCCGGCGAGTGGCGTTGTTTTGAAGGGGCCAAGCGCCGCTTTAAATCCCGCACGGGGTTCGTCGTCGACCGTTGCGGCAACGAACGGCGGCGCAGCGAAAGAATAAGACGCGCCGGGCAGGAATGCCTTCGGTGACTCCGCAACCAGCGGCAATAAGGCCGCCGTGCTCACCGGCCGAAGGTCAGCTCGACGGTATCCGGTCCCGTGTGCCTGCCGAGCAGGTTCAACAATCCCGCCAGATTCTCGCGTGCCTCCGGCGCGGACGTCGCCACGCCGTTGAACGCGCTCGATGCCTGCGACACCGTCCCTTGTCCGCTCAGCAGCAACGGTCCGCGCGATGTCGTCAGCTCGATCGTGCCCGCCTGGCCTTCCGCCTGAAACACCACGCGATACGACCCCAGCGGCTTCACACGCGACACGCTTGACGCCATGTCGTCGAGCGTCACAATCACCTGCCCATACGTGTTGTGCCCGAGCATGCGCAATTCGGTCCATGTCAGCCGGACATTGCCATCCATGTTCAGCGTGTTGAACGGCGCGCCCAGACCCGTAAGCAGACTTGCCGGCACGGCGATCGTGCCCGGCGAGACGGTCGAACCGGACAGACCGGCATCGACGAAAACGGCGTCAGGCATCGCATCCGTTTGGCGCATCTCCATCCGTGCGCGGCCGCTGAACAATGGCCAGAACGCCGTGCGCCACTCGACCCGTCCCGGCAGCAGCGTCGCGCCATCGCCGCCGCCCGCACCGCCACCGGTCGCGAGCATGAGCGTGGCCGAGCCCTTCCAGAGCGAACCGGCCGGATCGACGAGATTCACGTGACCGCCCGTCGCCTTCGCGAATTGCGGCACGATCCACGCGGCGGGCAGCATGACGGCCAGCGTGACGAGCACCGATACCACCGCCACCGCGAGCCATGGCCAGGCCGCGAGAAACCGCCGCAAGCCGTAGTTCATTGCGCCTGGGCCGGTTGCAGCGATGCCGTCAGATCAACCTGGCCGTCGGGTTTAAGCGCCGTGATGTGCGCCTCGCTCACCTGCACCTTGAACTGCTTCCTAGCGTCGTCGAGCCACACCGTCCACGCCGGGAACGACGCGTTCTTCAACTGGATCTGCACGGCCGAGCCGACCACCTGAACTTGCGCAGGGGGCATGTTGTTATCGGCGAGAGACTTCGCCAGCGCGTCGCGCAACGCGCCGCCGGTCGGCGTGACGCCCTGCCCGCCGCCTGCCAGCGATCGTGCCTCGTTGGCTTGCGCGGTCATCTGCGCGAGCTGGCGCTGCATGGCGGGCAGCGTGTTGCGCAGCCGGGCGCGGCCTTCATACGCGGGCGCCCACAGCACCAGATACACCAGCGCGATCGCCGCTACCAGACAGCCCCACATCAGGATGGTTTTTTCACGCTGGGTACGCGCGTTCCAGAACTCGCCCCAAGTGTCGATGATGAGCTGTTTCATTGGGCGCTCCTGATGGACCACTTGCCGGTATTGCTGTCGATAGCGCCCGCCAGCCCATTCGCTGCCAAACGTCTCTGCAAGCCAGGATCCACTTTGGTTTCCGGCTTGAAGGTCACCTCGAGCCGCCTGTCGTGGTAATCCAGCCCCGCGATGCCGTTCACCGGAATCGGGCCGAGCGCACGAGCGAGGGCATCGGCGAGAGAAAGGAAATCGGATGGCGACAGTTGTCCCGAAACCAACCGCAAGCGGTCGAGCTGACGCGACATCTGGTCCGGCGCATCGAGCACGACCGTCGTTTTCGGGAATGTATTGAGGAGCGTTTCGGTCATCTGCGCATTGATCGCGTCGCGTTGCCGGGCGAGCTGCATCCACTGGATGTTGACACCGATCATCGATACCACGAGCGCCCCGGCCAGCAGTGCCACCGGCACTCTCAAGCGCCGCATGGTCGCGCGGTCGAGCCGCCACGGCTGCGCGGCGAACTCGAACTGGCACAAGTCGAAATGGTTCGCGAGCGCGTTGCGTGCGAGGGTTTCGAACGTCAGCGGCTGTGCATCGGGAATGGCGGAGCGGGCCGAGGCCAGGCGCGGCTCGGCACCGGGGACGTCGCGCAGGGCGTATAGCGTTATCGGTTGTGCGCCTGCCAGCGCGTTGAGCGTGGACGTCACGGCATCGGCGGGAATCGCAAGACCTTCGCCCAGCGCCGCGTGCTCGCCCCGCGCAATCGCAACCTCGACACGCGAGGTGGCACTCTCCGGTGGCCGGAGCGTATCGCCGCCCAGCAGCGCCGGCGCGGTCGCGAGCACATCGCCCAGCACACCGGCGACAAACGGATCGGGGATATCGGCGGCGCTTTCATGCCGCGGCAGGCAGCGCATGGCCGGCACCGCCTTCACGTTCCGATGCCCCTTGTTCGCAAACGCCTCGAGCACAAAGCGGAACCAGCCGCGATCGATCACCGCCAGTACGCGCCGGCCGCTCGCGAGCGCGACCGGGTCGACGGCAATATGGCAGGTCTGCGGGTCCTGGATCAACTGATCCTCGACCACGTTGGGCAAGGCCTGGCGCAAGCGCGGCCCTTTTAGCGGTGGCATCTGCGCGGCGGTCAGCAACAGGTCGCGCGCGGCGACGATCAGCACCGTCGCGCTCGC